>NZ_JBHZCF010000015.1:65449-93745 GCF_042755225.1 Streptomyces sp. NPDC059169
CGGGGAGGGGGGGGGGGGGGGGGGGGGGGGGGGGGGGGGGGGTGGGGGGTTTCTTGGGGGGGGGGGGTGGGGGGGGTTCAGGAAAAAGGGGGGGGGGGGTGGTTTTTGGGTGTTTGTTGGCGCCCCCCCCGGGGCCCGGTACCCGCCAGGACGGCTGGGCGCGGTCCCCCGTTGGCCGCGTGCGGAGCGGGTTCGGCCTCGTCCCCACCACGATGCGCGGCGTCCGCGTCGGGGGTCCCGGGTAGCTGCCCAAAACCGGTCGGGGCGCTACCGGCACCCGTACCGGGGTCGACGGGCAGGTTGACCGCGTGCTGCGCCGCACGGGCCAGTGAGCGGCGGTGGGCGTGCGTTCCGGCGGGGAGCGCCGGGAGGACCGTGAGCTCCGCGGTGAGCCCCCGGGTGGTCACGACCCGCCACACTGACGCGCCCAGGGAATCGTCCCCGACGAAGGCAGCGGCGCCGGTAGGGCGGTAGCCGATGCGGACGGGCTGGACGTCGGCCCCGGCGTCGAGCGCCGCCTGGAACGCCGCGTTGCGGAAGCGTCCCCTTCCGCGCCCACACCAGGTGGATCCTTCGGGGAAGACGATGACGCGCCCCCCTCCGCCGAGTGCCTCCGCAAGGGCCCGGACCACCGCGGGCAGCGCACGCAGCCTGTCCCGGTCCACGAAGAGCGTCCCGCCCCGGGCGGCCAGCGGCCCGAGCAGCGGCCACCGTCTGATCTCGCGCTTGGCCAGCATCCGTCCGGGCAGGGCAGCGGCCACGAGGGGTACGTCCAGCCACGACACGTGGTTCGCGACGACCAGCGTCCCCGGCGTGCCGGCCTCGGGCAGGGCGACGGTTCGGAACGCCGGAGCGGACCCGCATGCCGGCGGATCGGTGATCAGCAGCCGTACCCCGAAGGCGCGGATGACCGCACGGGCCCACAGACTGGCCAGGCGGGCACGGCCCGCCCGGCCCACCGGAACCACCAAGGGTGACAGCAGCACTCCGGTGAGCACAGCGGCCGTTCCCGCGATGAGGCGGGCCGTTGCCCGCAACCGCCCGACACGCGGCCACCGCGTGCTCGCGCAACGGTCCGGGGTGCAGGGCGCGGTGGGCATCCAGACGCTCATGTCACCGGGGCCAGCGAGAGGAAGTGGCGCAGGTATCGCGGATCGGTGCGGCGCAGCGACAGCAGGACGTAGAGGTCGGCGACGCCGAAGTCCGGGTCGTGGGCGGGCGCTCCGCAGACCCACGCCCCGAGCCGCAGGTAGCCGCGCAGCAGCGCCGGGAGGTCGGTGCGTCCGGTGGGCCTGGTGATGCCGTCAGCGCTCCAGAGCTTGTGCGGGGTGACCCAGTACTCCTCCGGCGCGAGGTGCTTTGTCCTGACCGTGTCCCAGGTGGCGGCGGCGACGGCACCGCCGTCGGCGAGCGGGAGGGAGCAGCACCCGGCCAGCCAGGTGTGGCCGGTGCGGGTCATGTAGCGGGCGAGCCCGGCCCAGATGAGCGCGATGACGGCGCCGTTGCGGTGGGCGGGGTGGACGCAGGAACGGCCGACCTCGACAAGGTCGTCGCGGATGGGGGCGAGCCGGGTGATGTCGAACTCCGTCTCGGCGTAGAGCCGGCCCGCGACCCGGGCCCGCTCGGGCGGCAGCAACCGGTACGTCCCGACGACCTCGCCGGTGTCCTCGTGACGGACCAGCAGGTGGTCGCAGTACGCGTCGAACGCGTCGGTGTCGAGGCCGGGTTCCGGCCCGTCGAGCCGGGCGCCCATTTCGCCGGCGAACACCTGGTGGCGCAGCCGCTGCGCCGCCCGTACGTCGTCCTGGTCGCGAGCGAGGCACACCACGTAGCGAGGTTCGGCGGACAGCAGCGGGGCGGGGACGACGGCTGGCGATGCGGGCATGGCGGTCTCCTCTGCCGGACGGTGGGGTGGACCGCGCCTGTGGGCGGTCCGGCCCCTAACTCATTCCGTGTCCGGCTGGATTCGACATGACGGCCGTGCGGAGCCTGAATGTGCGCCGTCTGAATGGCGGGCGACTCCGTGCGGCCCGCCCGGCTCGGGGCCGCGGCACCGGCCGGGCCCAGCGGGCAGGACTCTCCCGGTGCGGCCGGGGGTGTGTGTCCCGATCGCGCTACGTGTGCGTCCCGGGTCCGCCCGCGACGCCTCGCGGAGCGGGACGGGCTGGGGCACCGTGGAGGGGCAACCCGCGACACGGCGGAGAGGAGAACGGGCCTCATGTCCCAGCACACCTACCGGGTCACCGAGATCGTCGGCACCTCGCACGAGGGCCTCGACCAGGCCATCCGCAACGGCATCGCCCGCGCCAACCAAACGCTCAGGGGTCTCGACTGGTTCGAGGTGACCCAGGTCCGCGGCAACATCGCGGACGGCGAGGTCGAGCACTACCAGGTCGGTCTGAAGGTCGGCTTCCGGCTGGAGGAGGCCGAAGGCGGGGGCTGACGGTCACCCGTTCGGCCGTGGCCGGGGGCCGGCCGGCGGACGTGTCCGCGCCGGGTCCCGGCGGCCGGTCATCCGGCCCCCACGGCACGGCGGCGGGGGCCGTCAGGTGCGGCCCTGACGCCGCTGCGCGTCCTTCATCTCCACCGACGTGCCCGCCCACCGTGCGCGTACCACACGGAAGCCGGCGCGCTCGGCGGCGTCACAGACGTGCTCGTCGTCGTCGACGAGCATCCGGATCTCCCGCTCGCCGCCGAGACGCCGCAGGACCTCCAGCTTGGTCGTCCGGGCGGGTCTGCGGTCGTCGTTGCGCCGCATCCACAGCCTCCCCCTCGGCAGCCCGTGCTCCTCCAACCAGGCCGTGGTGGCCTTCCGGCACCGTTCCGGCCTTCCCGTGAGGTACATCACTTCGCAGTCTTCGGCGGCCTTCGCGAGCAGCCTCACGCCCTCCGCGAGCGGAACGTCCTCGGGCGCCGCGGCGAAGAAGGCGTCCCAGTCGCGCGGCCTGCGCAGGAGGTGGTGCTGCCGGTGGCCGGTCTCCGCGAGGGTTCCGTCCAGATCGAATACGGCCAACGGCCTGCTCTTGTCGGTCACGGGCCCACCCTAGGCACCACCGGCGGGAATTTCTGCGGCGGGCGGGCGTTCCAGCTGGGGTGACACGAGCGCTCGTTTCGACCCGGATCTCCGTGCTGGACCGGTCCCGCACCCGTGAGGGGCAGGGCGGCCCGCAGGCGCTGCGCGACACCGTGCGGCTCGCGCAGGAGGTGGAGTCCCTCGGGTTCCACCGCTTCTGGGTCTCGGAGCACCACGGCGTGCCCGGCGTGGCCGGCTCCGCGCCGACGGTGCTCGCGGCGGCGGTGGCCTCGGCGACCTCGACGGTCCGGGTCGGCACCGGAGGGGTGATGCTGCCCAATCACCAACCTCTCGTGGTGGCAGAGCAGTTCGGTGTGCTGGAGTCACTCTTCCCGGGCCGGATCGACATGGGCGTCGGCCGTTCGGTCGGCTTCACCGGCGGGGTCCGTCGGGCCCTCGGTCGGAGCGAGGAGGATGCCGAGGACTTCGCCTCTCAACTCGACGAGCTGCTGCGGTACTTCACAGGAGAGCACCCGCAGGTGCACGCCCGGCCGTCGGAGGGGCTGCGGGTACCGCCGTTCGTCCTGGCCACCGGGGAGGGAGCGGGCATCGCCGCTGCGGCCGGGGTGCCCCTGGTCGTCGGTGACCTCAGGAGCCGAGAGCGGCTGCTCCGCGCGGTGGACCGCTATCGCACGGAGTTCCGCCCTTCGGCCTGGTCGGCCGATCCGTACGTCGTAGTGGCCGGTACGGTCGCGGTCGCGGAGAGCGAGGACGCTGCCCGGCACCTGCTGCTGCCCGAGGCGTGGTCGATGGCCCACGCTCGTACGCACGGCACCTTTCCCCCGCTGCTGCCCGCCTCCCGGGTGGAGACGCTGGAGATGACCGCGAAGGAGCGCGAGCTCTACACATCGGGCCTGCGCGGCCACATCCACGGCACGGAGGACCGGGTCGCGGCCGCGCTGGAGGAGGCCATCGGGGACACCGGGGCGGACGAGGTGCTGGTCACGACGAGCACGCACGACCGCGACGGGCTGCTCGACTCGTACCGACGGCTGGCCCGCCTCGCCGGTCTGAGCGCGACCGGGGCCCGGGTGGCTGCCTCGTACTCCAGCCGTAGATCGTGATCTCTGGTCAGCGCGGCGTGAAGACAGTGCGGCCACCGGTAGGCCCCTCCCGGGGAGGAGTGATCTCAAGGCGACGCAGCCGACGACATCAGCTCTTCCAGCTTGTTGAGAGCCTGAGTCCAGCCTTCCTCGTGGAGAGCTTGTCGTCGCTCAGTTGCGAAGTCACCCTGGGTGAAGACCAGCTCCGCCGACGTACCGTCGATATCGCGAAGCGAAAGCGTCACTACCGTCTCCCGATCCTCGGGATCGGGATCCTGCCATCGGAAGGTGTAGGACAGGCGTTCCGGAGGGTCGACCTCAAGGAATTCCCCTACCAAGTAGAATAGATCGCCTTCCGGAGGCTGCATCGCGATCCGATAACCGCCCCCTGGCCGAAGGTCGCTTCCCACGCTCGGGGTGGTGAACCCGTCAGGGCCCCACCACTTGGCCAGTTCCTCTGGTTGGGTCAAGGCTCGGAATACAACTGAGCAGGGCGCGGTGAGAACACGCTGCATGTGCAGACTCAGTCCGCCCTCGTGCGTCATCATGACCCCTTCCGCCCCAAAGGCGTCGAGATCGACCACTACACCCATCATAATGCGCTAGCCGTAGACTTCGATGTGGCTGGTCAGGGGCAGTGCGAGGGCAGGTACGGCACCGGTGATCATCGTGTGTTGTGTGGACAAACGAAGATCAAGCGGTGGCCGCAGGCCATAGCGTAGACCCCGCGCGCTGGCGGGGCATGTTCGATGCCCTGATGGGTCGGATCGCGGGCCGATTCGTGCGGGTCGAAGCGCAATGCCGCGCACGATCCCTCGTCCTGGGACTGCTGTCCGACCTGCCAGGGAAGAATTGCCGGACGATCGCTGAGCATGCCGGACGGCCTGCAGCACCTGCTGGCCCGGGCCAAGTGGGACGCGGACGCGGTCCCGCGACGACCTGCGCGGATACGTCGTGGAGCATCTCGGTGATCAGGATGCGGTACTGGTCGTCGACGAGACCGGCGACCTGAAGAAGGGCACCCAAACCGTGGGCGTGCAGCGCCAGTACACCGGTACCGCGGGCCGCATCGAAAAACTCCCAGGTCGCCGTCTGCCTCGTCTACTCAACTCCAGCCGGACACACCGCGATCGACCGGGAGTTGTACATCCCGCGCTCGTGGACCGATGAACCAGACCGCTGCCAGGCAGCCGGGATCCCCGACGAGATCGGCTTCGCCACCAAGCCTGCTCTGGCCACTGCGCTGATCACTCGCACCCCGGACGCTGGCATCCGCGTCGCCTGGGTCACCGGTGACGAGGTCTACGGCGCCAACCCGCACCTGCGCGCCGCGATGGAAGCCCGGCAGACCGGCTACGTCCTCGCCGTCGCCTGCGACCATCAGATCCCCACCCGCGCAGGGAAACTCCGGGCCGACGCCCTGGCCAAGAAGCTGCGCAACCGGGCCTGGCAGCAACGCTCCGCAGGCACCGGAGCCAAGGGACTGCGCCTCTACGATCGGACCGTGGCCGACATCACCGACACCCGGCCCGGCCACTACCAACTGCTGATCCGGCGCAATCGCCGCACCGGCGAACTCGCCTTCTACCGCTGCCGTCCCGCTGGCCACCCTCGTGCGCGTGGCCGGACGCCGATGGACGGTCGAGGAAACCTTCCAGTCCGGCAAGGGCCTGGCCGGACTGGACGAGCACCAGGTGAGGCGGTGGATGTCCTGGCGCCGGGTGGATCACCGTCGCCATGCTCGCCCACACCTTCCTCCCAGTCGTCCGCGCCGACGAACACGCCCGCCACCCCGCACCAGACGCCCTCGTATCGCTCACCTGCAACGAAATCCAGCGCCTGTTCGTCACTGTCGTCATCCGACCCGTCCACGGCACAGCCCACCGGATCAGCTGGTCCCACTGGCGACGCCGCCACCAGGCCCGATCCCAGACCAGCCACTACCAACGACAAGCCGCCCGGGCATAAAGATCACGATCTACGGCTGGAGTACCAACCGTCGGCGCCGAGGTGGTCGCGACGTTCGACGGACGCCGGCGTTCTGGCTGCCGCAGCAGCGGATCTGGTTCGAGCCGAGCGCAGGCCCCGGCCTGTTGGGGCCGGCTCGCGATGGGCGGTCCCTCACCGCCGGCAAGCCACGCCCGGGCCCGGACCACATCAGAACGGCCCCGTTTTCCTGCCCATGTCCAGCGTCCAATAGTGGACCCATGGGCCACCTTTACAATAGCCGAAGCCAGCCTCGCGAATGTCGTCTGGGGTAAACCAGTCATCAAACAGGATGGCATTGCGATGATCCCAGTCCCACGTCTCGTCATCTTGCATCCAGAAACGCACAACCTTCTCTGCGGTGTCGAATCCGAAGGCGACGTTTTCCGCCCGCCAAGTGTGGTACCCCGCCTGCCACATCGGCTGTCCAGGTTCCGAAACCGATGTTCCGTCAGGACCGAGGTGCTTGTACTTTTCGGCATTCTCCCTGTCTAGGCCTGCCAAGAATTCGCTGTGGGCACGCGCTATTCCGATCAACGCTCTCGAAAGCTTGAAGTCCGGGACCCCAGGCGGCATGACAGCTTTTTCCGAGTTGCCGTGAGGCGGGTAGTTCTCCGGATGTGTGCGTGCATCTGTGACGAAGTGACGCAGTTCTCTTTCCTCAGCAGACATGGCCGTGAGGACAAGCCGCGGATGCCGAGGGCGAATGCCCCCGTGGCTCGGTGTCATCGCGATTCTTCTTCCATGCGTAGGGCGTGCAGGCACGGGCCTGGACAGCTGGGCGCAGGCTTCCGCGACCGGGTCCAGACCGTCCCGCGAGAGCGGATACACACCGCCGGCACTACGACCACTTCGTTGGCACACGCACGTGCCCGAATGAGCGACTCTCGCCGAGATGAGCTCTCTTTGCCGGACCACGAGACCGACGCGTCGACGCGTTATGACTCTCCTCAATGCCCCTCTCTTTCAGGACAACACCACCCCAGTACCTTCGCAAGTCCCGCGAGCAGAGGCGTTCCGGTGCCCCTGACCGGCGAACTCCGTGCGCCGGTCAGGGAAGTGCGGATCGCGGGTCGAGGCCCGCACAGACCCACTCGGTCCCAGACCAGTTTTCGTGAACCGCTGTACCGATACCCCCAAGGGGCCGGTCTCACCGAACGTGCCAAACTTGCCTGATGGCCCCTCGGATACCGGTAAGGCACGGGATCCCCGGACAACTTGCCCGCCTGACACTCAATTTGCGGCCGAGATAACTCGCGAAAGCGCTGCACGCCGACCTCCCGTTGGCACAGCACCGCCTCAACGATTGGATGGACGCGCCCACCCGCGCCGAGGCCACCGACGAACACCCGCGCCGGCTGCGGCTCCCGCACGCCGCCCAGGCGATCAAGGTCACCCGCCGCCGACGCGACCTGAACAGCGGCAAGATCCAGATCGAGCACGTCTGCGCCGTCACCGGCCACGACGCGTTCTCCGCGACCACGCCCAGCTCGCCCGGGCGGTGCAGCCAGAGCACCCCGCCGGCAGGCCCGGCCGCCAGGCCGAGGCATCCCGCCTTCAGCCCGGAGTAGGGGCTGCGAACGGTCACCGCGTACGGCGCCGGGCGAGGAGGGCGGAGTGTTGCGGTGTGCGGGCATCCGGCGCCGGCGGATGCCCGCTGCGGTGCGTTCGCTCGTTGACACGACGATGGCGCCGGTCCCCGCACCAGTGCGGCGACGTGGCTGCGGTGTCTCCTGCCGGCCCATCCAGGACGGCGCTCCGGTCACCCGTCCCCTCGGCGCCGTCTGGGCCGGCCCGGAAGGGCACGGCTTGCCCTCGGAACGCCTCTCTTCGGTCCGACGCCGTCTTCTCGTGGGCGTGGGGCCGGACCACCGCATCAAGGTGGACTGCTGCGACGTGTTGTGACGGTCAGGCACCACACAGTGTCGCGCACCATGCCGGGACGGCACGGTCCCTGCGGCAAGCCAGGAAATATTTTACACACTGTGCAAACTTGCTCAGCACGTGTAAATATAGGAGGGATCCGCAGGCAAGAGGAGGCAGAGCAGTGCCCGCTGCAACGAACCGGACGCTGAGAGCCCGGGAACGCAATCGGCTGTCGATCCTGACCGCCGCGAGGGAGGCGCTGGCCGCTGACCCGGACGCGAGCATGGACGACATCGCCGCAGTGGCCGGGGTGGTGCGCCGCACCCTGTACGGCCACTTCCCGACCCGGCAGGACCTGGTCGCGGACCTGGTCCGGGCAGGGGCGGAGCAGTTCGTCGCGCACCTGGGGCCCATCGACGTCGCGGCCGATGACCCCGACGCGGAGCTGGCGGCGATGGTGCTGCGCACCTGGGGTGCGGCACGCGAGTTCGCCGTGGTGGTCGAGCTCGCCCGCCGGGGTGCTCCCGACGCCGTGGTATCGGCGATGGAGCCGTTCAACGCGGTCGTCGCCGAGCTGATCCGGCACGGGCAGCAACGCGGCGTCTTCGGCAACGACCTCGATCCCGGGATGCTGTCGCGGGCTCTGGAGAGCACCGCGCTGATGTTCCTGTCCGCCGAGCCCACCGATCGCTGGGGTGGCGACGCCGCCGACGTGGCCCTCACCCACCTGCTGCTGCTCGGCACGCCGCTGGACGCGGCCCGCGCCGCGGTCCGCACCGCGCGGACCCGGGAGGGAGAAGCCCGATGAGATACGAGCTCAGCGCCGCCGACCGGGCGCCAAGACCGGCCGGCGGCATCCGCGAACCACGCTACCTGGGCTACCGGGAGGCCGACCGGGCCCAGCCGTACGCGAGCTATTTCCGGGCCCGGACCCGACCCGTCCAGGAGCATGTCGTGCACGCCCTGGTCAGCGGGATGGCGCCGACCGAGTACGGGTACGGGGTCGACGAGGTCGCCGACCGGCTGGCACGGCCCGCGTACGAGGCCATGGAGACCGGCTGGACCCGCCTTCCCGGCGGGGGCGTCATGGTCTGCGTCCACACCCCGATGCCCGGCGCCACCGCGAACATGTGGGACTGGTGGTTCGGCTGGCACAGCCGGGAGAGCGCGCGGTACAAGCTGTGGCACCCGGACGCCCACCAGTACTGCAGGCTCGGCCTGGACCGCGGCGCCGACCTGACCCTGACCGACCGGCAGCGGTACATCGGCAATGTCTCCTACGTGGACGAGTACATCGGCGGCCGGATGCAGCCGCTGGCGATCCGGTTCCTGGACCCCGAGAAGATGGGTATCACCCCCGTCACCGGGACCACCCACATCTGCGCCCGCGTCGGCCTCAGCTCCCACCCGCTGGCTTTCGGATGGCTGGTCCACCAAGTCAGGCCCACCGAGGACGGTGCCGAGATGCGGTCCCGGTTCTTCCTCGGCGACGGCGCACTGCTGGACCTGCCCGCCCACGCCCTGCCACCCGGCCTGGCCACCCGCGCCCTCACCTCGCCCCCGGGCCGTGCGATCGGCCGCGTCCTCGCCCCCAGAGCCGCGCCACGGCTGACACCCGCCACCATCGGCACCGACATGATCCACCACTGCGCCGCGGAGATGAACCACCTTGCCACCTTCCTTCCCCGACTCCACGAGGAATTCCGGGGCACCCCATGACACGTCCGGCCGGCTCGTCCGCCCCCGCCGGGCAGGGTCCGTACCGCTTCGGCCGGCCTGCCCGTGATCGTCTGCGTGCAGTCGTTCGGCGCGGGAGCGGTCGTCGGCGTCCTGTACACGGCGCTGCGGGTGCGGTCCCCCGCGCCACCGCTCATCGGCCTGATCGGCCTGGCGGGCATGCTTGTCGGATACGGCCTGCCGGACTGCCTCACATGACCGCCCGACTGCGCCGATGCACCGTCACGTTCGCCGCCGGGCTACCAGCCGGAGCGGTGATCCGGCTGCTCGGCGTTCCCAACCCGGCTCCTCCTTGGAGCGCGCTGTGCGCTCTGCTCGGCATCCTCACGGCCGAACGCCTCACGGCGCGGGCCCGCACCCGGCACCCCTCCGTGCCTTCCCCTCGCCAATCCGGCCGGCCCCCTGCGGACTGACCCACGCCCCACGGCATCCCAGGTGCCTCGGCTCGCCGGGACGCCCGCCGTCCTCATCTCGAGAAGGTCCCCGCATGAGCACCGTCACCCCGACGGTCCCAGACCTGGCAGATCCGCGCTCCTCCCCACGGCGGCTGCTGTGGCTGCTGCTGATCGCGAACACCGCCCTGTTCGCGATCTACGGTGGCGTCATCGGCGTGCTGCTTCCGCTGCAGGTCGAGCGCATCGACGCCGCCAACAAGGTCATGCTGCTCGGCCTCGTCACCGGCGTCAGCGCCGTGATCGCCACCCTGTTCAGCCCTCTGGGCGGCGCGCTGTCGGATCGCACCCCGGTCACGGTTCGGCCGCCGTCACCCGTGGCTGCTCGGCGGCGCCGCCCTGGCGATGGTGTTCCTGGTCTCGCTCGGCCTCAGCCCGACAGTACCGCGGCTGATCGTTTTCTGGTGCCTGCCAGCGGACCTCTGTCGGACCGGCTCGACCGCCGCAAGGTCTTCGTGGGCGCCTCGGCCGTCGCCGCAGGCCTGTCGATGCTGCTCCCGCCGGCCGACCCGACCTGGACGACCATGCTCGTCTTCGCCACCTGCAACGGCGCCGCGTTCGGCGTCTACCTGGCCGTGGACACCGCGCTCATGATCCTCGTCCTGCCCGACCGCTCCGATGCCGGACACGACATGGGCATCCTCAACATCGCCAACGCCGGACCGCAGATCATCGCGCCGTTCGCCACGTCCCTGGGTTCCCCGCCGGCGCCCCGCCAAGCTGTACGTCGAGGGAATCCACCCGCAGGTGGCCGCCGGCTACGCGCAGGTCGTCGACCACCCGAGCGAGGCCGACCTGGCGGTGCTGCGGCTCCAGGCACCCCACGACCCTCGCGGAGGAGGGTTCGAGCAGCTGTTCCGTCAGAGCCGCCTGCACTACACCGACCCCGAGATCGGCCACGTCGCGGCCATCGCCGACGCCGTCCCCACCGTGGTCGACGTCTTCCTCGAACGCCCCGCCACCCTCACGGGCCTGGCCGGACACGCCCAGCTCGTCGGCGACTTCGGTGCGACGGACCGGGCCGTCCTCGATGCGGTCCTGGACGGCAACGGTGGCGGTGCCACCCTCCCCGTCGAGCTGCCCCGCACTCCCGAGCAGGTCGACAACGGCGGCGAGGACGTCCCCCGCGACGCCGGAGACCCTCTCTTCGCCTACGGCCACGGCCACCCGACCCCCGAGTCCGGCACAGCCGCCCCGTAACTCACCCCGACACCCCGCCCCACTCCCACTCCTGGTGGAAACGCAGCCGAGTCCGCCCGGCCGGTCGCAGCTGCGAGTACCTCGTCCTCGGCCGGGCGGCGAGCACCGCGCACCCAAGTCCCCTCCTCGGACGGGTACTCCCCCGCTTCCCCCTCGTCTCGACCCCATGCGTTCCATGCCGTTGACCACACGACATCCACGACGACGCGGCCGGCAGAGACCTTCCCCTCTTCCGCCTCCGCACCCAAGAGCTGCGCGTCGTGGCCGCCCACTCTCACCCGCCGGAGACTTCCGTGCACTCACCCTTCACCCCGACAACCGCCGACGGCCCACGAACTCCACGCAACGCGTTCCGTGAGGCCCTGCACGGCACCCAACGCACCTTCCTGGCAGTCAATGCGATTCCCCTCGCAGTCAGCGTCGCCCTGCTTCCCGCGACAAACCTGGCCTCCGTGCGCGTCGGCGGACACCTCACCATCGGGGTGGTGTGGGGCCTCCTGCAATGCGTCCTCTTCGTCACCAGCACCTGGTGGTACGAGCTTCGATGCACGCGCGCCTGCGACCCCCTCGAACAGCCCGTGACGTCCGGCACGCCCCAGCCCGGGAACCGGGGACCCTCCGGTGGCGGCAACAGGCACGGGTGGTGAAGCGATGCCCCTGGAATTCCTCAGCACGGGCGCGCTCGACTCCATCGGTTCCGACGCCAGACGGCCCGTGATCATCGCCTTCCTCTTGTTCGTCAGCGGTTCGCTGCTGTGGCTCTTCGCACTCGTCGCAGCTCACCAGGACGACCCGGACCGGCTCTACGTCGCAGGCCGGCGCCTGTCCCCCACGGTCAACGGGTTCGCCATGGCAGGCGAACAAATCTCGGCCGTCGCGCTGCTGGCGATCCCCGGCGGCATCGCACTGTTCGGCTACGACGGCTTCACCGTCGCCGTCGACGTGCTCCTCACCATGGGCGTCATGCTGCTTCTCGCCCAGAGGACACGAAACACCGGGCGCTACACACTCGGCGAACTCTTCGCACTCCGCGCACCGGGCCCAGGCCCCAGGATCGCAGCCGCCCTGGTGACCTTGGCCATCACCCTTCCGGTACTCACCGTCCAACTGCGGGCCGCCGGCATCAGCGTCTCCCTCCTGATCGGCATGCCCACCGACTCCGCCCAGCTGATCTGCACGATCCTCATCGGCTTCCTCGTCGCGTGCTTCGCCGCCATCGGAGACCTCAGAGGCATCACCTTCATGCAGGTCGTCAAAGTGCCCCTCTGCCTGATCACACTCGCAGTGGTCACCCTGCTGGCGCTCAGGAGATTCGAGTGGAACCCGGGACACCTGCTGGGAGCCGCAGTGAACCGGAGCCTGGCACCGGACAAGTACCTGAGCCCCGGGCTATGGCCTTACTGGACCAGCCTCAGACCACTCAACAGTGTCGGCGAGCACATCATCGCGATCCTCGGCACCGCGGTGGCACCCCACCTGCTCCTGCGCATCGGCGCCTCCCGATCCGGGCCGGCGGCACGGCGCTCGATCAGCATCGCATCGGCCCTGGTCGGCATGTTCACCGTCCTCCTGATCGCCACCGGGTTCGCATCAGCGGCTCTCCTGGGCAGCAAGAACATCGGCGCCGCCGACGGCAACGGACAGTCGTCCCTGCTCCTCCTGGCCTCCGACGTACTCGATGACGGCTCATCAGCACGCGTCGCACTCATCACCACCATCGCATGTGTCACCTTCCTCGCGGTCTTCACCGCCGTGACCAGTGTCGCGTTCGCTGCAGCGGTCTCCCTCACTCGCGACGTGTTCGCACGACGCCTGCGTCGTCACAGCAACACAGCAGAGGTACGCACCCTGCGTCTGGCCGTCGTCCTCCTGTGCACCGCAGGACTGTCGCTGTCCGTCGCCACACACCACTACCAGGTGGAATTCCTGGTCAACTTCGCCCTCAACGTCGCAGCGTCATGCATCTTCCCGGCACTGATCTGTTCCCTCTTCTGGCAGAAGTTCAACCGCAGAGGTCTGCTGTGGTCCGTCTACTGCGGACTCGCCCTGTGCACACTGCTCACCATCTTCTCACCCGAAGTCTCAGGGACCACGTACGCGCTGTGGCCGGAAACAGATTTCGCCTGGTACCCGTTCCACACCCCCGGACTGATCTCTGTACCGGCCGCCTTCCTACTCGGATGGACAGGCAGCATCACCTCTCACAAAGCCACACCCTCCCGCTTTCCCGACACCGAACACACGACGCCAACAGACACAGGTGAACGTCCGACAGCAACGTCAGCCGACTACAGCTGACAGGGCGACACACTCGACCTGCAGCCTGTGCGACGCCGCCCCTGTGACGGCCCGGGGGGATGCGTTGAAGAAGCAGATGATCCGCTCGGCCAGTGCCGCGCGACGGACCTCGCGTTTCGTCGGCTCCGACGGGCGGCGTCGCCACGTGCAGAACCAGATTCCGACACCCCAAGCGCCCGACAGGCAACGGTGTGCGGAACGTCGTGCCCGGTCCGCTGGTCGGCAACGAAGCCGGCAATCGTCACTTCGTCGCCTCTTTCGCCCGGAGGACGAGCGAAACGCTTGAAATTTCAACTTCCCCTTCAGTTGCACCTCCACGCAACGGGGGGAGGTCAAACGCTGTTCCAGCCGGCTGGAGCAGTTCCGCGCCATCGCGACCCGCTTGGACAAGCTCGCTGGCCGCTATCGGGCCGAGCTTCACCCGCGTCACCCGTCCTCTGGCTTCGTGAAACACGGGGATGATCAGTCGCCGATAAACCATAGGTAGCTGCCTGGGGTCTGTGAGCAGGACTGCAGCAGCCTCTCGAGGTCAAGGACGGCCGCCGTCTGCGACGGCCCCGAACACCGCTTCAACAGATCAGGCAACTCCCGCAGCGCAGCTTGCGCCTGTTGCTCGTTGAACAACGTATCCCCGTAAGGATCCACACGGGCAAGGTTGCCTTCATGGGTCTCGTCCAAGCCGAGCAACACATCGGCCAGCTTGTCGCCGTGCTCGTACGACCCACGGACCAAAGTCCCCCTGGACCGATCCCAGTCCAGGGCTGGCCGGTCGCCATGCAGTTCTATCTCGACGCCCACGGTGCTTCCCTTCGAACGACTGCACCAAGCACCCAAAACACGGGCGATCAGTCAAGCAGAGGCGTCCGACGACCGTAGATCATTTGTCAGACAGGGTATAGGGGCGGCCCCGCCGTCCGGCCCGGATGCCGATCGCGCTGCGGTCGCGGTGGCGAGCGGCGCCGCCTGCGGAGGGCCGGAGCACCACGATGACCCGCGGGGCGGGTCGGACGGCGGGCGGCAACCAGGGCGCGCCCCGGGCGCGTCCCGCTGGTGGCGCGGGCAGCCGGAGCCGCCCGCGCCGCCCTCCGCGGTGTGCCCGCGGCGGTCGGCTCAGTCGGCCGGGTCGTAGGTGTAGTGGCGGGTGTGGTCGAGCATGTCCGCCGGGGTCACGTCGTTCCAGGGGCGCATGGTGTCGTGGAGGTCGACGACGTCCGGCGTGCCCGCGGCGGGGAGGTAGGGCGAGCCCGGGTGGCGTCTCTGCCACTGCGACCACAGCTTGTCGACGAACGCGTGGTGCATCCAGAACACCGGGTCGTTCGGCGACACTCCGGTCACCATCTGTCCGCCGACCCAGACGTGGACGCGGTTGTGCAGGTTGACGCCGCGCCAGCCTTCGAGGTGGTTGCGGAATCCGTCGGAGGCGCTGTTCCACGGCGCGGCGTCGTAGACCTGCATGGCGAGGACGGTGTCCACCTCGGCCCTGGTCGGCAACTGGCGCCCGTTGGCGGCGAGGTCACGCCGCAGGTACCCCCGGCCGTCGACGCGCACGTTGATGGGCCAGTTGCCCGATGCAGCGGCGAACGGGCCGTCCATGACGCGTCCGTCCCTGCTGCGCCCGGTGCCGCCGAGGAAGTCCGCGGCCCAGAGTGACGAGGCGGAGGTCCGGTCGGCCGTCCAGTCCCAGTACGGGAGCGCCACCGACGGATCGACGGACTGTAACGCCTGCTCGAACTGTATGAGGAACCTGCGGTGCCAGGGCAGGAAGGAGGGCGAGCGGTGGCCGACGCGGTCCCCGTTGTCGGTGTCACTCATGATGAAGGCGTTGTGAGTGGTGACGAAGGTGTCGTACTGCCCGCTGCGCTTGAGGGCGAGGAGGGCGTTGACGAACCTCCGCTTCTCGGGGGCGCTGAGGTTGGCCTGGTTCTTGCGTACGGTCATGGCGGTGGTGCTCCGGATCAGGAAGTGGCGAGCGGGACGAGAGTGGCGCCCTGGAGTTCGACGACGGCGGCACGCGCGATGGCGCGCGGCGAAACGTGCGGCTCGTAGTGGTTGATGACGCTGATCCACGTGCCGTCGGCGTTCTGCATGACGTGGAGTTCGTCGCCGTCGATACGCACGGAGTAGCCGCCGCCGTGACCGCCGTGGGCACCGTGGTGGCCACCGCCGTGGGAGGGCCCTCCCTGTATGCGGCGGCCGAGGTAGACCTCGTCGAACGATGCGGGCGCGGCGGACCCTTCCGTCGCGGCGGCCTGTGCGGTGCCGTACGCGACGCCGGCCACCGTGAGGCCGGCAGCGGCACCGGCGGCGGCACCCAGGGCTTGACGACGGGTGAGTCTGGACATGCGGGAACCCCCAGTGAGGTGTGGTCGGACGGCGGTCCGTCGGTCAGTCGGCACCGCCGTGGCCATGACTACAGGCCGGTCACCGTCGGGCAGTAGTCGCCGGGGAGGGGTTGGGCACCATACGGACATGTCGCCATACGAAGTGCAGGGTTGAACGAAGTTGATCTTGCAGTCCACCCGCGCTCACGGTCGTGCGGATGCAAAATCTGCGTCACATGTGACGGTTGCGTGAAAATTCTTCGCGGACCTGCTACGAAACGTGCTCGGTGTCACAGGTGAAATCTGTCTGAAACATACGCCGGCGACAGGGTCTTCCCGTCCGGCCCGCCCTCTCCCGCCGGACAGCCCCTAGGGTGGCCCGCACCGGTTCTTCGTCGACCGTCCCGGAGGAAGCGCGTTGAACGAAACCCCCGCCGTACGGATCGAACGTGACGGCCCCGTGTACACCGTGGTCCTCAGCCGCCCCGAGGTGCGCAACGCCGTCGACGGCCCGACGGCCGCCCTCCTCGTCGACGCCTTCCGCACGTTCGACGCGGACGACGGAGCCTCGGTCGCCGTACTGTGGGGCGAGGGGGGCACGTTCTGCGCCGGGGCCGACCTCAAGGCCATCGGCACCGATCGCGGTAACGAGGTCACGCTCGACGGCGACGGCCCCATGGGCTCCACCCGTTTGCGACTGGGCAAACCGGTGATCGCCGCGGTCTCCGGGCACGCCGTGGCCGGGGGGCTGGAGCTCGCGCTCTGGTGCGATCTGCGCGTGGCCGAACAGAACTCCGTCTTCGGGGTGTTCTGCCGGCGCTGGGGGGTGCCCCTGATCGACGGCGGCACCGTGCGGCTGCCCCGACTCATCGGTGAGAGCCGCGCGATGGACATGATCCTCACCGGCCGGCCCGTCCCCGCCGCCGAGGCATTCGAGATGGGCCTCGCGAACCGGCTCGTCCCCCCGGGAGAAGCCCGTCCGGCCGCGGAGGAGCTCGCGCGCCGGATAGCGGCGTTCCCCCAGCTCTGCCTGCGCCACGATCGGCTCTCGGCACGGGAACAGCACGGTCTGCCCGAGCACGAGGCACTGGCCGGTGAGTACCGGCACGGGCTGGTACCGCTGACCGAGGGCGAAACGGGGAACGGCGCCGCGCGTTTCACGGGCGGCGCCGGCCGCCACGGGTCGTTCACGGACTGACGTGCACCGCGGCGTGGCGGACGGCCGCTTCCGTGGCCGCCCCACCGCGCTACCGGGCGACCTTGCGCACCGCTCGCAGCCACTCCCTGTTCATGGCTGCGATGGACGGCAGCGGAATGCCCTTGGGACAGGCAGTTGCGCACTCCCCGGTGAGGGTGCAGCCGCCGAAACCCTCCTCGTCCATCGCCTCGACCATGTCGAGTACCCGGGTCTCCCGCTCCGGTGCTCCCTGCGGGAGCACATTCAAGTGGTTGACCTTCGCCGAAGTGAACAACATTGCCGAGCCATTGGGACAGGCCGCCACGCAGGCCCCGCACCCGATGCACTCCGCGTGCTCGAAGGCGGAGTCGGCAGCGGCCTTGGGGACGGGTGTGGCGTGTGCCTCGGGAGCGGCCCCGGTCGGCACGCTGACGTATCCGCCGGCCTGGATGATCCGGTCGAATGCCGACCGGTCCACCACCAGGTCCTTCACCACGGGGAAGGCGGAGGCGCGCCACGGCTCGACGTCGACGGTCTCGCCGTCGGTGAAGGACCGCATGTGGAGCTGGCAGGTGGTGGTGCGCTCGGGTCCGTGCGCGTCGCCATTGATGACGAGCGAGCAGGCGCCGCAGATGCCTTCGCGGCAGTCGTGGTCGAAGGCGACGGGATCCTCACCGCGGAGGAGGAGTTCCTCGTTGAGGGTGTCGAGCATGTCGAGGAACGACATGTCCGGCGAGATGCCGTCCACTTCGTAGGTGACCATGGCACCGGGTGCGACTGCGTCCTTCTGGCGCCAGACGCGCAGGGTGAGCTTCATGCGTAGCTCCGTTGGGTGGGGTGGACGTACTCGAAGACGAGGTTTTCCCTGTGCAGGACGGGCGCACGACCGGTGCCGGAGAACTCCCACGCCGCCGCGTACGTGTATGCGTCGTCCTTCCGCGCCGCCTCGCCCTCCGGGGTCCGGGACTCCTCACGGAAGTGACCGCCGCACGACTCCGACCGGTGCAGGGCGTCGAGGCACATCAGTTCGGCGAGCTCCAGGTAGTCGACGATGCGGTTCGCCTTCTCCAGCGACTGGTTGAACTCCTCTCCCGTCCCGGGAACCTTGACGCGGCGCCAGAACTCGGAGCGGATCTGCGGGATCCGGTCGAGGGCCTTCCGCAGTCCCTGCCCGGTCCGCGACATTCCGCAGAACTCCCACATGACCTCCCCCAGTTCTCGGTGGAAGGAGTCGGGGGTGCGGTCGCCGTCGACGGCCAACAACCGGGCCAGCCGGCCCTCCGTCTCCGCGAGCACCTCGGTGACCACCGGGTGGGACGCGTCGACCGGGCCGGCGTTCGGATGACGGGCGAGGTAGTCGTTGATCGTCGCAGGGAGGACGAAGTAGCCGTCGGCGAGCCCCTGCATCAGTGCGGACGCGCCGAGCCTGTTGGCTCCGTGGTCGGAGAAGTTGGCCTCGCCGATGGCGAAGAGTCCCGGGACGGTGGTCTGCAGGTCGTAGTCGACCCAGAGGCCGCCCATCGTGTAGTGCACGGCGGGGTAGATGCGCATGGGCGCCTCGTAGGGGCTCTCGGCGGTGATCCGCTCGTACATGTCGAAGAGATTGCCGTACCTCTCCTCGACCTTCGCCCTGCCCATCCGGCCGATGGCGTCGGCGAAGTCGAGGTACACCCCCTCGCCCCCGGGACCGACGCCGCGGCCCTCGTCACAGACGTTCTTCGCGGCGCGGGAGGCGATGTCGCGTGGGACGAGGTTGCCGAAGGAGGGGTAGATCCGCTCCAGGTAGTAGTCGCGCTCGTCCTCGGGGATCGTGTGCGGCGGGCGCGAGTCTCCCTTGGCCTTCGGCACCCAGATCCGGCCGTCGTTCCGCAGCGACTCGCTCATCAGGGTCAGCTTGGACTGGTGGTCACCGGTGCGCGGGATACAGGTCGGGTGGATCTGGGTGAAGCAGGGGTTGGCGAAGTACGCTCCGCGCCGGTGCGCACGCCACACGGCCGTCGCGTTGGAGTTCATCGCGTTGGTCGACAGGTAGAAGACGTTGCCGTAGCCACCCGATGCCAGCACCACCGCGTCCCCGAACCAGGTACCGATCTCCCCGGTGATCAGGTCCCGGGCGACGATGCCGCGTGCCCGCCCGTCGATGACGATCAGGTCGAGCATCTCCGTCCTGGGGTGCATCTCCACGTTGCCGGCGGCGATCTGCCGGCTCAGCGCCTGGTAGGCACCGAGCAGTAGTTGCTGTCCGGTCTGGCCCCGGGCGTAGAAGGTGCGGGAGACCTGGACGCCGCCGAACGAACGGGTGTCGAGCAGGCCGCCGTACTCCCGGGCGAACGGTACGCCCTGGGCGACGCACTGGTCGATGATCTCGACCGATATCTGCGCCAGGCGGTGGACGTTGGACTCGCGAGCTCGGAAGTCACCGCCCTTGACGGTGTCGTAGAAGAGGCGCTGCACGGAGTCGCCGTCGTTGCGGTAGTTCTTGGCGGCGTTGATACCGCCCTGGGCGGCGATGGAATGGGCACGGCGCGGCGAGTCCTGGTAGCAGAACTGGACCACGTGGTACCCCTGTTCGGCGAGGGTGGCGCCGGCGGACCCGCCCGCGAGGCCGGTGCCCACCACGATCACGGTGTGTTTGCGTCGGTTGGCGGGGTTGACCAGCCGAGCTTCGAACCGGCGGCGGTCCCATCGTTCGGCGACGGGCCCCGCGGGGGCCTTGGTGTCGGCGATCGGCTCGCCGGTCTCGTAGTGCAGATAGCTCATGGTCAGCTCACCATTCCGGTCATCACAGCGACGGGTACGGAGACGAAGCCCGCGGTCAGCAGCAGCGCCAGGACGTCGGCAGCGGTCTTGAGCGTGCGGTCGAGCCCCGCCCGGCCCGCGCCGAGGGTCTGGGCGGCGCTGAAGAAGCCGTGGCGGATGTGCAGGCCGAGGGCGAGCATCGCGGTCAGGTAGATCGTGTTGCCGTACCAGGTGGAGAAGGAGGCGACGACGTTCTGGTAGGGACGGCCGGCCTGCGCGTTCTCGTTGACGGTCAGGGTCGTCAGGTCGAGCAGGTGCCAGACGACGAAGAGGGCGAGGATGATCCCGCCCCAGCGCATGGTGCGCGTGGCGTAGCCGGCCCGGCGCCGCTTGTGGACGTAGCCACGAGGGCGTGCCCTGATGTCGCGCCGACTGAGCTGGTACGCCGACACGCCGTGCAGGACGACGGCGGCGACCAGCACCACGCGAACGAGCCAGAGGGCCCACTCGTGGTGCAGGAAGGGTTCGCCGACGGTGCGCAGCCAGTGGGCGTAGCCGTTGAACTCGTCGGAGCCGAAGAAGATCTTGAGATTGCCCAGCATGTGGACGACCAGGTAAGCGAGCATGATCAAGCCGGTCACGGCCATCACCGTCTTCTTGCCGATGGTCGATCCCCAGAGTGTGCGCGTCATGGACGACCGTCGGTCCGTCCGCGTTGCCAGAGCCATGGACACAGACGCTAGAGCGCCCCAGTACAAGAGGTCCAAGACATGGTTTCGCTCATCTCCATAGGCAAAACCTATCGTGCGTTAGGGTGGACCCATGCAATTCCAGCAACTTCACTACTTCGTGGCGGTGGCGGAGACCCGTCACTTCACCCGCGCCGCGGAGCGGGTGCACGTCTCGCAGCCGTCGCTCTCCCAGCAGATCAAGGCGCTGGAGAAGGAGCTCGGGGCGGAGTTGTTCAGCCGTGCACGGGGCAACGTCGCACTGACGGATGCGGGAGAGTCGTTGCTACCGCTCGCGCGGCGGATCCTTGCCGACGCCGACACCGCCCGGCGCGAGGTGCAGGAACTCGTCCAGCTGCGACGCGGACGGATCCGGCTGGGCGCCACGCCGAGCCTGTGCACGGGTCTGCTGCCGGAGGCACTGCGCTCCTTCCACGACCTGCACCCGGGGATCGAGTTGCTGATCGAGGAGGGCGGCTCGCACGACCTGGTGCGCGAGCTGGCACGTGGCGCGCTCGACCTGGCACTGGTGGTGCTGCCGCTGCCGAGCCCCTCGCCGGCCCTCACCACCGTGGAGCTGCTCGAGGAGGACCTGGTGGTCGTCTCGTCCGCAGCCGCCTCCGCGCCCCGCCGACCGGTGCGGATCGCGGACCTCCGGGACGAGCCGCTGGTCATGTTCCGCCACGGGTACGACCTGCGGGAGCTGACGGTCGCCGCATGCCGCGCCGAAGGCTTCGAGCCGTCGTTCACGGTGGAGGGCGGCGAGATGGACGCGGTGCTCGGCTTCGTGCGGGCGGGGCTCGGGATCGCCGTGGTGCCCCGGATGGTGGCGTCCAGGGCCGGACGGGACCTGCACGTCACCGCCCTCGCCCCGCCGGGGCTGCGGCGCCGCATCGCGCTCGCCCACCGCAGCGACGTGGCCCCGCCACGGGCGGCGCGCGAGCTGCAACGGATGCTGCTGGGCTCACGACCCACGTCAGGCCCGCAGGGGTGACGGCCCTCCGTCCGGCGCACGTGACCGGACCGCGGACGGCTGGTGGAGGGGCCGGGGGCACGGCCCCGGCCCCACGCGGAGCGCCTCGCGCGGCCTCAGACCGCGTCGGCCAGGGAGAGGGTGTGCAGCTGGTCCGGCGGCCCGGGGCGGGCGTAGTACCAGCCCTGAGCCGTGTCGCAGCCGAGTTCGCGCAGTTGCTCGGCCTGCGCGCCCGTTTCCACGCCCTCCACCGTGACGGCCAGTTCGAGGCTGTGTGCCAGTGCGACGATCCCCTCGACGATCTTGATGTCCACGGGGTCCGCCGGATGCCGCTGCATGCCCTGGGTGAACGAGCGGTCCAGTTTGAGCACGCTCACCGGCAGCCGTCGGAGATTGGCGAGGTTCGAGTAGCCGGTCCCGAAGTCGTCGAGCGCGATGTCGACGCCCATGTCGGCGAGCTGGCGCAGGGGCTTGAGCAGGTCCTCGTTCGCGCCGATCAGCGCGGATTCGGTGACCTCAAGGCAGAGCGCACCCGGTTCCAGCCCCGAACGCTCCAGCACGTCGATCGTGTCGGAGACGAGGCCCGGGTGGTGCAGCTGAGTGGGCGACAGGTTGACGTTGATCCGCAGCGGCCGGGCGGTCCCGGCGGGGGAAGCCTGCTCGTGCCAGAACCGGGCCTGGCGCACGGCCTCCTGTAGTACCCAGCGACCGAGCGGGACGATGAGACCGGTGTGCTCGGCCAGCGGGATGAACCGGTCGGGCCCGAGCACACCGTGCTGCGGGTGGCACCATCGCACCAGCGCCTCGGCCCCGTACACCGTCCCGTCGCCGAGGTGTACCAGCGGCTGGTACTCGATGAAGAACTCGCCGCGTTCCAGGGCGGCGGGCAGCGCGGTGGTCAGCCCGTGCCGGGTGATGGCCCGGGCGTCCGCCTCGGCGTCGGAGAATTCGTAGCGGTTGCCGCCAGCGGACTTGGCCCGGTACATGGTGATGTCGGCGCTGCGCAGCACCTCGGCGGAGGTGCGCTCGCCCGCGGGCCCCTCGACGATCCCGATGCTCCCCCGGACACTGATCTCCCGGCCGTCCAGGGTGATCGGGATGCCGAGGACGGTGAGGATGCGTGAGGCGAGTTCACGTACCTCGCGTTCGGTGTCCTCGCCGGTGGTCAGTGCCACGAACTCGTCGCCACCGAGCCGGGCCACCATCTCCCCCGGTGCCGTCGCACAGCTCTGCAAGCGATCGGCGACCTCCACGAGCAGCCGGTCCCCCGCCGAGTGGCCCAGGCTGTCGTTGATCGCCTTGAACCCGTCGAGGTCGAGGTAGCAGAGTCCGAAGCGTGCCCCGTCCTTCGCCGTCAGGACCTTCTCCAACCGCTCGAAGAACAGGGTGCGGTTGGGCAGTCCGGTGAGCGCGTCGTGCGTGGCCTCGTACCGGAGCCGGAGGTTGAGCAGCCTGCGCTCGGTGGTGTCCTCCATCAGGGCCAGTTGGTATTCGGGATTGCCCTCCGCGTCGCGCAGCAGCGAGACGGTGAGATTGGTCCACAGTACGGTGCCGTCGTTGCGGTAGAAGGGCTTCTCGGCCCGGAAGTGCTCGCGATCGCCCCGTACGAGCTCCTCGTAGAGGTCCCACACGTTCGGCCGGTCCTCGGGATGGGCCCACTCATGGACCTTGCGGCCCCGAACGTGGTGCTCCAGACCGCCGAACATCCGGGTGAGGGTGTCGTTGACCTCCAGCACGTTGCCCTCGAGGTCGGCGATGCCGATGCCGACGGCCGCTCCCTCGAACACCGCCCTGAATCGGGTCTCGGTCGCGTGCAGGGCCTCCATGGCGTCACTCCGCGCGGCGAGCGCCGACCTGGCGATGGCCTCCTGTTCGGAGAGCGTCCGCTCGCGGAGCGCCTGGGCGTAGCCCGCGGCGAGGCCGTGCTGGAGCTTCGCGCAGCGCGCCCGGCTGTCCTCGACGGATTCGCGGTCTGCGCCGCAGTAGAGCACCAGGTAGGCGTCGATGACACCGAGCGTGCGGCTGAGCGCATCGGGATCGGTGCAGTGTGCGTCGACCAGTGCGGCACCGACGTGCTGGGCGGCGGCGGTGTCGAACGGACGCCTGTGCAGCGCGTCGCTCAACTCCCGGGCCAGCGGTAGCAGGTGCTGTTCGAACTCGGGACGGGTCAGCGAGGTGGCCGTGGCCGGGAAGATCGCCCGGCTCCAGATGGTCGCGAACCGTCGGAGTCTGTCCTCCAGGCCGTCCGGGTCCGCCGCGGAACCCGCTGCCTGCGACGGCGTCATCACGCCTTGCGCCCCACCCCTGCGTACCCGGAGAAGGCGTATGGATCCTCCTGCTCGGCCGGGGTGTCGGGGCGCCAGTCGGGCATCGCCACAAGTCCCGGGTCCACCAGTGTGAAACCGTCGAAGAAGCGTCGGATCTCTTCCCGGGAGCGCATGACGAGCGGATTGCGGATCTCCTCGTACACGCCGACGGCGCCGCTCGCCCGCTCCTGAGGCACGGGGATGCCTTCGTAGGAGGCGTGAGTGAGGACGAGGAGGCTCCCGGGAGCCAGTCCCTCCCGCAACTCGGCCACCGCACCCAACGGGTCGTCCGCGTCTTCCAGGAAGTGGAGCACGGCGACGAGGAGCAGGGCCACGGGGCGGTCGAGGTCGAGGAGCCGGTCGACCTCGAGGCTCTCCAGGATGTCGCCCGGTTCGCGCAGGTCGGCCCGGACGATCCCGGCGTTGTCATGACCGTCGAGCACGGCCTGGCTGTGGGCCACGGCGACCGGGTCGTGGTCGACGTAGACCACCCTGGCACGGGGGTCTGCCTTCTGTGCCACTTCGTGCACATTGCCGAACGTGGGTATGCCGGACCCTATGTCGAGGAACTGGGTGATGCCTTCGCTCACGGCGTAGTGTACCGCGCGGCGCATGAACGCACGGTTCGCTTGCATGATCTTGGGGAGGCCCGGCATGAACTGCATCGCCTTGCGGGCGGCTTCCCGGTCGACCTCGAAATTGTGCGAGCCGCCAAGGTAGTAGTCGTAAATGCGGGACACGCTCGGCACCGATATGTCGATGCCGGGCGGGGCCCAGGCGGGACGCTCCATTGATGTCTCCAACAAGTCGCCACGGGGGAACGGCCACATCCTCGGCCGGTGTTCGAGCCGAGGCTACTGACAGCCCGCCGGGAGAGCGAGCAGAAACGGAAATTAACGATCCGTTCTTGGTCACACGCCAGCGGCACGTGCGAGCCCGTTCCCGTCACGTGCAGCCGGCCCGCCGGCACGCGGGGGGCGTGACGACGGGCCGGTGGCCGGAGGCTGCATGGGGACTACTTGGGCGCTCCGACCGGCTTGCCCTGGGGTGAGACGGCGTACCACGTGCCGCCCACGCCCTGGCCGTTGGTGTCTCCCGGCTTGGAGTCACCGGAGTAGGTGTAGATGGGCCAGCAGTTGATCGTCTGCTGCTTGATGCCGTCGGGGCGGTCGAAGGTGACGAAGCCCTTCTTGAGGATGCCCTCCGTGTCGTTCTTGTCGACCGGTGCGACGACCGGCCACTTCTCCAGGCAGGCTCCCGTGCAGGCCGTCTTCATCGGCCACGCGGAGTCCTTCATGAATCGGTAGACCGTCATTCCGTTCTTGTCGACGACGATCTCACCGAGCTTCGGGTCCTTGCGGACGGACAGGCCGGCGAGGTCGGCGGGCTTGCCGCCCTCCTCCGCCTCGTCGCCGCCTCCACCACCGGGTGCGGCCTTCTTGCCGTCGGGGGCGGAAGCGAACCAGGTGCCGCCCACGCCCTGGCCGTTGGCGTCACCGGCCTTCTTGTCCTTGGCGTAGCGGTACATCGGCCAACCACCGATGGTGAGCTGCTTGGTGCCGTCGGGGCGGGCGACCTCACCGATCAGCGAGGCGTCGGTACCGGGGGCGGGCGTCACATCACCGGCCGCCACGACCGGCCAGGCCTTCGCACATTCGCCCTCACAGCTGGCCTTGGGCGGGTTGGCCGAGTCCTTGTCGAAGCGGTAGAGGGTGAATCCCTCACTGTCGGTGAGGACCTTGCCGAGCTTCTTGCTCTCCCAGACGGCCAACTGGCCCGCCGTCTTGGGAGTGGCGGCGTCGCCGGCGTCGCCGCCGTACCCGGCGTTACCGTACCCGCTGCCGGCGGCGGGCTGTCCTGCCGGGTTCGCCACCCCGACGGCCTGGCCGTTGGTCTGCGTCGCCCCCTTGTCCTGACCGCACGCCGTCGTCAGCGCGAGTACGGCCGCTGCAGTCACCGCGAGCGAGGCGTTCCGCCAGGTCTTCATGTCAACTCCCGTTACCCGGTTCTGGTTCGGCGCCTGGTGGGTGCGCCGTTCATGGCCCTAGGTACGGGTGCGAGGGCGTGAAGTGTTCAACCGGTACCGGAATTTTTCTCCGCGGCCCCAAACACGGGTGCCCCGACAACCGCTCCAACGAGGGAATCGGCGTCCGGCCCGGCGTGCGGGGCGAGCCTCTGGATCATGCTCATCGACGTGTACGGATCGCTCGTCGGACGGCTGTTGGGAGCCGCCGCACTCGCCTGGCTACTGGCGGCCCCGGTGCCCGCCGTCGCCGACAACTGCTCGTACGCCTCGATCGGATCCGACGTGTCGGATTCCGTCATGGCCGTGGCGGGCAGCGCCCACTGCGCGGCGGGACCGGTGCCCACTCCCGCGCCGCCTCCACCACCACCGCCGCCACCGCCGCCACCACCGCCACCACCTCCGCCACCTCCGCCACCTCCGCCACCTCCGCCACCTCCGCCCCGGATCGCACCCGAACCCGCGCCGCCTCCTCCCCCACCGCCGCCACCTCCCTCACCCACTCCGACCATCCGCCCGAAGCCCCAGCGACCGACCCCGGTCGCGCTTCCCGAATACCGCAGGCCCCGGCGCAAGGAACCACCGGGCGGGCCGTCCCTGGTGTCGCTCACGCTCCTGGTGACGGCCCCGGCGGTGCTCGCCGCTGCCTTTCTGCGCCCCCGATCCCGCTGATCATTGGAGGTCCCGTGTCGGAATGGGCCGTACTGACGATCGCGATGGCCGCCGCATGCGCGGTCGTCCTGGCCATCACCGTCATCAACCAGCGGCGCGTCGGCGATGACGACGATCCCTCGGAGACACCCGATGTGATCGAGTACATGACGATGATGATCGGCGTGGTGTACGCCATCGTGCTGGGACTGGCCATCGCAGGGGTCTGGGAAGCCCGCGGCGCCGCCGAGGACTCGGTGCGCCTCGAAGCCCAGGCCCTGCACGAGGTCAGCGCCCGTGCCGAGGTGTACCCACCCGAGGTCCGCAACCGTATTCGGCACGACGTGGACGCCTACGTCACCCATGTCGTGCACACCGAATGGCGCCACATGGTCGAAGAGGGTTCACTCACCGACGAGGGCACCGCGCTCCTCGAACGGGTACGCCGCGACGTGACGGACTACGTACCGAAGACCGATCACGAGGGTCAGTCGTACCAGCCCCTGGTCGACCAAGTGGCGCTGGCCGACGACGCGCGGGGCGCCCGCGGGCAGAGCACCGGGGCGACGATGCCCGGCGTGGTGTGGTTCGGGCTGATCAGCGGTGCGTTGGTCACCGTCGGCCTGATCTTCACACTCCAGATCCGCCGGACCTTCAAGGAACTGCTGCTGGCCGGGCTCTTCAGCGCCCTGATCGCCTTTCTGCTCTTCCTCATCTGGGACTTCGACGCGCCGTTCGGCCGAGGGGTCGCAGCCAGTGCCGCGCCGTTCACCGACCTGTTCCCACATCTCTCCAGCTGACCACGAGGCCACTCGGGTGGCACCACGGAGCCACGTGACGCTCCGCCACCCGGGTGAGGCACGTGCCCCATTCGTCCGTCTGGGCTCGCGAGTGTGATATTGCGCTCCTAGCGTTTCGGGCATCGAGGTGCATTCCCTGCCTTTGTGGAAACCCGTTCCGCAGCTGCTCCTCGGGGACCCGGAGGATTGCCCATGCGCGCGATACCCGTCGCGTCCGCCGCTCTGCTGGGAGCGGCCGCCCTCGCCCTGACCTCTCCTACCGCGACTGCAGACACCGCGGAGGGCGCCGCCGGCGCCGCGCGGAAGCAGCCGTTCTCGTTCGCCGTCAGCCCCTCGACCGTCGCTCCCGGCGGCCAGGTCACGCTGACCGTGTCCGGTTGCTCCACCACGGCCACGGCCTCGTCGGGGGTGTTCGACACCATCACCATTCCGCCGGGCATGAGGGGCACGGCGACGGTCGACTGGGACGCCAGGCGCGGTGCCGTCTACTCCGTGCAGTTCACCTGCAACGGTCAGACCGGTACGACCGATCTGACCATTTCCGGCGGTACGGCCTCGCCCACCGCCCGCTCGACCAGCACCGCCGCGCCCCAGGGCGTCCGGGGCGGAGTCGGCGGCAGCCTCGGGATGAACACCGGCGAGGTCGTGACGGGCGCCGTACTCGTCGTCGCAGCCGCCGGTGGCGCCTTCTACGTGATCCGGCGCCGGTCCGGAAACCGTATGCACTGATGTCCGCTGCCGCGCTGTGAAGCGCGACAGCACCCCGTCGCCCCGAGTCCTGGTCCAGAGGACGGGGGGGAGGGGGAGGGGGGGGGAGGAGGGGGGGGGGTGCGGGGGGGGGCTGGTGGGGGGGGGTCTTTTTTGGGGCCCGTGGCGGCCCCCCCCCCTCCCCCCCCCCGCGCCGTTCCGGCGACCATTGACGC
>NZ_JBHZCF010000015.1:93755-143225 GCF_042755225.1 Streptomyces sp. NPDC059169
TGGCGAGTTGGACGCAGCCGCTTCTGGAGCCCTACGCACAGGACATCGCCGCCTTCCTCGCGACCGGTCAGGCCTTCCCGCGCTCGAGGCGGCGGCGCCGGATGAGGTAGAAGGCGCCACCGGCGGCCGCGGTGGCGACCAGACCGCCACCCGCGGCCATTTCGGTGTTCGACGGACCCATGGAACCGCCGATACCCCCGAGTGCGCCGCGTGCGGCGAGCACGGTGATGGTCTGGGTGGCAATCCTGTTGCTGTCGTTGCACCGGACGGCGAGGTTGTACACGCCAGGCGTCGCCCGGTCGAAGATCCTGGCGGTTGCGGCGGCGCCACCGCGGCCGTCGTTGCGGAATCCGTTGTTGTTGCCGCGGCCGTTGTTGTTGCCGCGGCCATTGTTGTTCCCCCGACCGTTGTCGTTGCCCCGACCGTTGTTGTTCCCCCGACCGTTGTCGTTGCCCCGACCGTTGTCGTTCCCCCGACCGTTGTCGTTCCCCCGACCGTTGTCGTTCCCCCGACCGTTGTCGTTCCCCCGACCGTTGTCGTTGCCCCGACCGTTGTCGTTGCCCCGACCGTTGTCGTTGCCCCGACCGTTGTCGTTGCCGCGGCCATTGTCGTGCCCGCGACCATTGTTGTTCCCCGGGCCGTTGTCGTGCCCGCGACCGTTGTTGTTGAAGCCGCTACCGTCGTTCCGGAAGTCGTTGTTGTTGCGAGGGTCATTGTTGAAGCCGCCGGTGCCCCCCACGCCGTCGTTGCCGTTCCCTGCACGGCTGCCGTTCACCAGGCCGTTGCCGCCCAGGCCGCCGTCGGTGGGCAGGCCGCTGTTCCCCAGAGCGTTGTTCCCCAAGCCGTCCCCACCGAAGCCGCCTTCAGCCGGGAGGCGGCCGCTGCCCGTTCCGCTGTCGGTGAGGGTCCCCCCACCCGCCACGCCGTTGCCACTGTCGCCCTGGCTCGGGGCACCCTGCGCGCCGGGGGCGCCCTGCGCGCGTGGAGCCGCATTCGGACCGAAGGCGCCGCTGCCCAGGATGAGGTTGGCTGCCGGAAAGGCGTTGGACGTGACCGTGCCACCACGGCTACAGCCGTCGACCAGGACGGTCAAGGTCGCGCCCTGGTGTGCCGCGGACGGGGAGAGCCGGACGTTGCTCGGACCGTTGCCACCCCCGGAGGTGGTGGCGGCGGCCAGCGGCGCTGAGAGCCCCGCGGCCGCGCAAGCGGTGATCGCCACCGCGAGAGCGCGTGAAGGACGCATGGTTGAACCTCCAGTGGAAGGCGCCCCGGAGCGGTGCTCCAAGAGATTCGACGAAAACGCCGTCCAATCCGAACACTCACGGACCTGCGCATTCGCCGCATTTCGGGACTCGTCCACCCCGGTGATCCCGTACGCCTCTCCGGGCGTCTCGGACCTGATGGAGTCGCAGGTCACAGAGCATCAGAGCATTTTGTCCAACCATGCACTCGGATGGGGCACCCCAAGTGGCCGTACCACCCGTTCGCCCTTCTCCGGTCGCCGCATCCCGCACGCGCACTTAGCGTGCCTGCAGACGATGAGATGGGAGAACCATGGGCCAGGACTACACCGGCTCGGAGGAGAGGAAGCGCAAGCCCTGGGGCGTGCTGGCGCTCGTCATGCTCACGGGGCTGGCGCTGATGAGGAACGGCGTGGACATCGGGATGGGCCCGCCCCAGCCCGCCGTCGCGGCCGGGCTCGACAGCCGGCAGCACCAGGTGCCGGGCGTGCTCACGGGCCCGGTGCAGCCGCTTCCCTACGCTCCCGCTTCCCGGATCGCGATTCCCTCGATCCGGGTCGACGCGCCCATGGTCGACGTCGGACTGGACTCCAACGGCTGGATCACCGCTCCGCCCTCTCAGGACCCCAACCTCGCCGGCTGGTACCAGAACGGCATCGCACCGGGCCAACAGGGCACCGCGGTCATCGTCGGCCACGTCGACAACGCTGCGGGCCCCGCCGTCTTCTACGGGCTCGGCGCCCTGAAGAAGGGCCAGAGCGTCGAGGTGACCCGCTACGACGGCAAGATCGCGGTGTTCGAGGTGTACGGGGTCGAAGTGTTCGCCAAGGACAGCTTCCCCGGGGCCCGCGTCTACGGCGACACCGGCGGCCCGGAGCTGCGGGTCATCACGTGCGGCGGCGGCTACTCACGGGCCGGCGGCTACGACGGCAACGTCGTCGTCTTCGCCCGGATGGTCGCCACGCGATGAGCGGCCGGCCCTCTCTCGGGCCGGCCCCCACCGCCCGCTCACCGGACGGGCACCGTGATCCGGAACCCGGAGTCCGGCAGTGCCGGAAGGTGGCGGCGGAGCGCCGCCACGCTCTGCGAACGGTCTCCGCCCGCGTCGTGGGACAGGACCACGGCCCCCGGCTCCCGGCCGTCCAGGACACGGCGGGCGATCACCGACGTGCCGGGCCGTTGCCAGTCCCGGGTGTCGACGGTCCACGCGAGTGGCTCCCTGCCCAGCTCCGCGCCGATCTCGAAGGAGGGCTTGTTCCACGCTCCGTAGGGTGCCCGGTACCAGAGCGGCGGGGCACCGAGGGTCTTCTCGATGAGGTCGCTCGTCCGTCCGAGCTCGTCGCGGATGCCGGACCGGCGCAGCTCCGTGACCAGCGGATGGGACCAGGAGTGGTTGCCCACCACATGACCGTCGTCGGCCATCGTGCGGAGCACGTCCGGTTGCCGCGTGGCCATGGCGCCGCAGACGAAGAACATCGCCTCGCACTCCGTGCGTCCGGAGGACGTCGAGGACCGCCGGGGTGTGGCGGGGGTCCGGACCGTCGTCGAAACTCAGCACCATGGAGCGTCCCAGTGACGGCAGTTGCAACAACGGCCGCCGCCGGACCGGGGTAGCGGTCCCGGCCACCCGCGCCGGGGTGTACCCGGTGATCGGTCGCAGCCGGTACGCGGGAGCACGCCGGGCGACATCGATCGGCGCCGGGCCCGCCGCGGGCGGGGGCTCGGATCTCATCTGCCCGGGCTCTTCCAAGCCGAACAGCGGCACCAGGGTGGCGGCGGCGACGCAGGCCGTGATGCGCAGCAACGCACGCCGGTCCGGCGCTATCCGATCGTTCTGCATGAGCAATGGCCGCCATGGACGAAGCCCGACACGCCAGAGCGGCACCAGTTCGAGAATGACAAACTCTCGACGGGGTCGTCTTCCAAGACGCCCGGTCGGACCGTCGTCCGATCAATACCGTCGCACCAGGGGGAAAGGCAGGGTGTCACGGATGGTCAGACCGGTCAGGAACATCACCAGCCGGTCGACGCCGATGCCGAGCCCGCCGGTGGGGGGCATCGCGTACTCCAGCGCGTCGAGGAAGTCCTCGTCGAGCTCCATGGCCTCCGGGTCGCCGCCCGCGGCCAGCAGCGACTGCGCGGTGAGCCTGCGCCGTTGCTCCACCGGGTCGGTCAGCTCCGAGTAGGCGGTGCCCAGTTCGGTGCCGAAGGCGACGAGGTCCCAACGCTCGGCCAGGCGCGGGTCGCGGCGGTGCTGGCGGGTCAGCGGGGAGACGTCAGTCGGGAAGTCCTTGTAGAACGTGGGGAGTCGGGTCTTCTCCTCGACGAGTCGTTCGTACATCTCCAGGACGACGTCGCCCCGGGTGTCCTCGGGGGTGTGCGGCACTCCGGCGAGGTCGCACAGCCTGCGCAGGGTGCCCTCGTCGGTGTCGGCGTCGACATGTTCGCCGAGTGCCTCGGACACCGCTCCGTAGAGCGTCTTGACCGGCCACGGTCCGGAGATGTCGTGCTCGACGAGCACGCCGTCGGGGCCCGCCTTGTGAGCGATCGGCGAACCGAACGCCGCGGTGGCCGCTTTCTGGATCAGCTCGCGGGCCAGATCGAGCATCACGTCGTAGTCAGCGAACGCCTGGTAGGCCTCCAACATCGTGAACTCGGGGTTGTGCTTGTACGAGACCCCCTCGTTGCGGAAGGTCCGGCCCATCTCGAAGACTTTCTCCATGCCACCCACACACAGCCGTTTCAGATAGAGCTCGGGGGCGATGCGCAAGTAGAGATCGAGGTCGTAGGCGTTGATGTGGGTGGTGAAGGGACGGGCGTTGGCGCCGCCGTGGATCTGCTGGAGCATCGGCGTCTCGACCTCGAGGTAGCCACGGTCCAGCAGCCCCTGGCGCAGTGCCTGTACTGCGGTGGAGCGGGCACGCACGACACCGCGCGCATCGGCACTCGCGACCAGGTCGAGGTAGCGCCGCCGTACGCGGGCCTCGGGATCGGTGAGCCCCCGCCGCTTGTCGGGCAGGGGCCGCAGGCACTTGGCGGTGAGCTGCCAGGAGGACGCGAAGACGGTCAGTTCACCCCGGTCGCTGGTGCCGATCTCACCCGTGGCAGTGATGTGGTCGCCCAGGTCGGCGTCCGTGGTGAAGCCCGCGAGGACCTCCGGTCCCGATCCGTCGCGGGTGAAGGTGATCTGCAGGTCCCCCGACCAGTCGCGCAGCACGGCGAACACGACGCCGCCGAAGTCGCGCACGGCCACGACGCGCCCGGCGACGGTGGCCCTCTCGCCCGTGCGCGCGCCGGGCTCGAGGGACGGGTGTGCTGCGCGGACCACGCCGAGGGTGCTGGTGCGGGCCGCGACGCCCACCGGGTACGGGTCGATGCCCCGCTCGCGCAGCCGTTCCATCTTCTGGTGGCGGATCCGCACCTGCTCGGGAAGCTTGCGCTCCCCCATCGGGGCCACGGTGTCGGGGCCCGCCAGGTCCAGCGCCTCGATCGGCGGCAGGGCGGCCGTGCCCCCCACCGGCCCGGTGACACCGTGCGCCCTCGCCGCCCTTCCCCAGCGCTTGCGGAGCCGGGGCACGGAGACGAACCCTTCGGCGATGCCGGATGCGAGGCCGATACGAGCCAGCGAACCGGCGTCCCCGTAGCAGAGGAACCGCGGGTACCAAGCGGGCTGGTACTTGACGTTGGAGCGGTACAGGGCCTCCAGTTGCCACCACCGCGAGAAGAACAGGAGCAGCCTGCGCCAGAGCCGGATGACCGGGCCCGCGCCGATCCTGGCACCTTCCTCGAAAGCCGAGCGGAAGACGGCGAAGTTGAGGGAGACCCGGCGGATCCCGAGCTGCGGGGCGGCCTCGCACAGCTCGGCGACCATGAACTCCATGATGCCGTTGGGGGCGTGGTCCCGGTCGCGGCGCATGACGTCGAGGGAGATCCCGTCGCGCCCCCAGGGGACGAACGAGAGCAGGGCGATCAGCCTCGGGTCCGCGGCCGGGTCCCCGTCGAATGCCTCGACGAGCAGGCAGTCGCCGTCCGCGGAGTCGCCGAGTCGGTCCAGGGCCATGGAGAATCCACGTTCCGTCTCGGTGTCCCGCCAGGCGTCCGCCCTGCCGACGACCTGCTTCATCTCCTCGTCGGAGACGGCGGAGTGACGGCGGATGCGCGTGGTGGCTCCGAGCCTGCGGACCCGGCCCACAGCCTGTCTGGTGACGCGCATGTCGCGGCCGTCGAGGTCGAAGCGGTCGACGTGCAGGATGGCCTCGTCACCGAGCTGGATGGCGCCGAGCCCGGAGCGGGCGTAGACCCGGGCGCCGTCCTCGGAGGCGCCCATGACCGCGGGCGCCCACGCGTAGCGCCGGGCGACGTCCAGCCAGGACTCGATGGCGGGTGTCCATGCCTCCTTGTCCCCGACCGGGTCGCCGCTGGCCAGGGCGACTCCGGCCTCGACGCGGTAGGTGACGGCCGCCTTGCCGTTGGGTGAGAAGACCACGGCCTTGTCGCGGCGGGTGGCGAAGTAGCCGAGGGAGTCCTGGGAACCGTATGCGCCGAGCAGTGCCCGGATGCGGGGTTCCTCGTCGCCGTGCAGGGCTGCTTCCATGCGTTGGGAGCGGAAGAGGGTGGCGGCGGAGTTGAGCAGGGCGAGTGCGCCGAACAGGCCGAGGAGGAAGTAGAGGACGCGGGGAGGCGAGCCGTCGAACTGGGCGTTGGACGCCAGTCCGCCGAGCACCCGGTTGGCCGACCACAGCAGCCTCTGTTCGGGAACGAGCGTGTACGGGAACAGCTCGACCAGGCCCCAGCCGACGAGGATTCCGAGGGCCAGTCCGAGGACCAGTACGAGGAGCGCCCGCCGCAGCGCGCCCCGCCGGGTCAACGCGTAGAACTCATGGCGCGCGAGCACCAGGACCACCAGGGCGACGAGGCACACCACGAGGCTGGGCAGCCATTCCCAGCCGGGCTGGAAGGCCAGGGCGAGGACGTTGCTCAGGACGACCAGGACCAGGTACGCGACGACCAGCCACCAGGCGACCTTCTTCCGGGCGCCGATCGCCGCGGCGAGCAGCATCAGGAAGACCGCGTAGGCGAGGTTGGCGCTGACGGGTACGGCGACGCGATCGAGGAACACGGCGACGGGACGGAGTAGGCGCCGGAGGGGGGCGATGAGCGCCAGCACCGCGCAGAACACCCCGAGCAGGGCGAAGAACATCGCGAACCCGTCCGGCACCCTGCCGGTGAGGCGGCTGCGGATGGCGGCGGGGCGCTGCTGCACGCTGACGCTCATGCTCCGCACTCTAGGGAGACCGGCGCCGGGCCGCCTGTCGGCGGCGATAACCTCGGTGCCGTGAACGATCGACAGGCCCCAGATTTCGAGCGCGGCACGGACGGACCGAAGGTCGTCGTCGTGGGCGTGGACGGTTCCGATTCGTCGCTGCGTGCGGCGGCGTACGCGAGCGGCCTCGCCCGCAGGCAGAACGCCCTGTTGGCCGTCGTCTACGTGCAGCCGGTCATGGCGGCGGGAGCGGCTCTGGGAGTACCCGTCGCGGACACCACGAGCGAGATCGCACAGGACCTGGTGACGCAGATCCGCGCGGCGGCGGAGCGGGTGCGGGGCATCTGGGACGTCCGCTGGGAGTTCCACACCTTCCGCGGCGACCCGTACGGTGGGCTGGTCGACGCCGCGGACCGGCTGAGGGCCGACGCGGTGGTCGTCGGCGCCTCGGAATCGGCGGGGCACCGCATCGTCGGATCGGTGGCAGTGCGGCTGGTGAAGGCCGGACGGTGGCCGGTGACCGTGGTGCCGTGACCATGGCCCACCAACCGGCCCGCACCGCACCGGGCAGGAGCACGGGCGTCCTGGGCCGCGGCCGACCGTCGGTCCTCAACGGTGCGCGACCGGCCCGTCCCGGTCGCGCGCCGCGCCCCAGGACGGCACGGCGGACGCGGTGGCGCACGGGACGAACCGCGCCGCGCCCGATCGCCCCGTGGACGTTGACGGCCCGTCCCGCCGCCGTACCCGTCCGCTGCGGGACGCATTCGGCCCGTCCGCTCCACCTGCCGGCGCGGCTCCGGGAGGAGGAAACCGGTCCGGCCGCCCGCTCGCCGCACCATTCGCCGCTCGGTGCGACCGCTCAACGCACGTCCGGGCCCGACGCCTGTCCCCCGGGACGGCTGATGCGTTCGGATACGGCACAGAGCCTCCGGAGAGCAGCACGAAAGGATGCCGACGATGGTGACGGCGACGACCGACGAGCGGGCCCTGGCCGAGCTGCAGCGCGAACACGGTCCCGCCCTGCTGGGCTTCCTCCTCGGGCTGACCTACGGGGACCAGCAGCGTGCCGAGGACCTCCTCCAGGAGACGCTGGTGAAGGCTTGGCAGCATCCGGAGGCGTTCGACGCGCCCTACGCCTCGATGCGCCCGTGGCTCTTCACGGTCGGCCGGCGCCTCGCGATCGACGCGCGCCGTTCCCGGATGGCCCGGCCCGCCGAGATCGGCGACGACATGCTCGCTGCCACGCCGGATCCGTCCGACGTCACCGACCGGGCGGTCGCGGCTCTCGACGTCCGGAACGCGGTCCGCTCCCTGAGCCCCGAGCACCGTGCGGTGATGGTGCAGATCTACTTCCAAGGTCGCAGTGTCGCGGAGGCCGCCCGGGCGCTCGGCATCCCGGCCGGCACCGTCAAGTCGCGCAGCCACTACGCGCTGCGGGCGCTGGCCCGCAGTCTCCCCGGTTACAGCAGGGCACCGGTCCCCTCCGCCGCCTGACCGGACGGCCTGCCCCACCCGATACGGTGCCGCGCCGCAGGGTCACTTCAGCATCCGATTCCCCATCGGGGGTCTGGTCTCCCTGGTGCCACGCACTCACGGCGCCCCGATTCGAAACGAGCCGCACGAGTTGAGTAAAGAGGAACCCTGACGCGTGTCTCCCGGTGGAGGCTCGTCGTCGAGACCCGAGCAGAACACGTCCGGGAGAGGTGGAGAGAGTGCGGCCCGAGAGCACGAACGGCACCAGCGGAGGCGGTCTGGCGGTTCCGATGGCCTGGCTGTGTGCCGAGTTCATCGCCGACGAGGTGCTGCGCACCGGCGGCCTGGTGGAGAGTGGATCACTGGAGTTCAGAGCAGGCAGGGAGACCCTGGCTCTCACGGTCTACCTGTGTGACAGCGGCGACGGGCCGGGCGGCGGCCGGACCACGGCCGGACCGGACGACTGGCTCTCGGTCACGGCGCACGGACACCCCTGGCTGGAGTGGGCGCGCGAACGCATGGCCGCCAGGGAGGTCCGCGAACGCGACGGCTCCGGGCCCGGCCCCGACCTGGCGCTGGCCCGGAACGCCTGGCACTGGTTGCAGCGGACGGAGCTGCTCGCCACGGACCTCGGGGAGGACGCCCTGCGGCCCTGGCACCCCGCCCTGCCGATGGAACCGACCGTGGACGAGTCGGCGCAGGTGTGGACCCCGGCCTGGCGGCTCGGCGTACCCCTGGGACACCTCGCCGTCCATTTGTTCTGAGGTCGCGGCAGCTGTTCTCCCGGCCGGGCAACCGGCGGCGCGGGGGCCGCTGCCTCGCCGCGGACCGAGCGCCCCATGCTCAGCCCGGGTGGGAGTTCTTGTGCACGCCCGCCCGGTACTTGGGGATCCTCACGGTGATCTTCATTCCAGCCCCGATGCCCGTCTCGATGACCATGCCGAAGTCGTCGCCGTACACCTGGCGCAGCCGCTCGTCGACGTTGGACAGTCCGATGCCGACCGAGCGGGTGCCCTCCCCGGCGAGGATCCGCCGCAGCACTGCGGGATCCATCCCGACCCCGTCGTCCTCGATGACCACCACGGCCTCGGAGCCGGCGTCCTGTGCCGAGATCGAGACCCGGCAGGCGTCCTTGGAGTCCTCCAGCCCGTGCTTGACGGCGTTCTCCACGAGCGGCTGGAGGCAGAGGAAGGGCAGGGCGACGGGGAGGACCTCGGGCGCGACCTGGAGGGTCACCTGCAGCCGGTCACCGAAACGTGCACCGGCGAGGGCGAGGTACTGCTCGATGCACCGCAACTCGTCGGCGAGGTGGGTGAACTCACCGTGCCTGCGGAAGGAGTACCGGGTGAAGTCAGCGAACTCCAGCAGGAGTTCGCGGGCCCGCTCGGGGTCGGTGCGGACGAACGAGGCGATCGCGGCGAGCGAGTTGAAGATGAAGTGGGGGGATATCTGCGCACGCAGGGCCCGGATCTCGGCCTCGATGAGCCGGGTGCGGGAGCTGTCGAGTTCGGCGAGCTCCAGCTGCACGGACACCCATCGGGCCACTTCGGTGGCGGCCCGCACCAGCACCGCGGACTCCTTCGAACCGTACGCGACGAGCGCACCGAGCACGCCCTCCTCGCCGGTGAGCGGGGCGATGACCGCCCAGCGCAACGGGCACTCCACTCGTTCGCAGTCGGTGCGGATGCTCTCGCTCCGGCCGGACTCCAGGACGTCTGCGACCCGACGCATGACGCGCTGCTGATGGTGGTCGCCGCCGGAGCCGTCCCAGGCGAGAACGGCCTCGCGGTCGGTGAGGCACAGGGCCTCGGTGCCGAGTAGCGACCGCAGCCGGCGGGCGGCCTTCCGGGCGGTTTCCTCGGTCAACCCCGCCCGCAGGGGTGGCGCGGCGAGCGAGGCGGTGTGGAGGGTGTGGAAGGTGGCGTGCTCCACCGGGGTGCCGAGCTCGAGGTCGTGGCTGCCGCGCCGGGCGGTGCGCCGACCGAGGGCGAACCCCGCCGTGAGCAGAACGGTTCCGGCGGCGGCCAGTGCGGCGAGGGCCGTTCCACTCATGACCGGGCCCTTTCCTGCTGCGGCCGGCCGAGCAGGTCCTCGGGGAGGTGGAGTCGGGCGAGGGTGGCTGCGGCGCCCGGGGGCACATGGCGCGGGGTGGCGAGCGAGACCAGCACCATGATGAGGAAGCCGAGCGGAACGGACCAGACGGCGGGCCACGCCATCAGGGTGTGCGCCCACCCCTGGGGGGCGAGGCCGGCGCGGGTGGCCATGACGGCGGTCAGCGCGGCTCCGCCCCCGCACACGAGCCCCGCGGCGGCACCGGGCGGGGTGAGGCGCCGCCACCAGATGCCGAGGACGAGCAGCGGGCAGAAGGAGGACGCGGAGACGGCGAAGGCCAGTCCGACGGCGTCGGCAACGGGCACGTGGGTGGCGAACACGCTCACGGCGAGCGGCACCGCCATGGCGAGGGGGGCCGCGATCCGGAAGTGGTGTACGCCGCGCGAGGGAAGGACGTCCTGGCTGAGGACGCCCGCGACGGACATCGTCAGCCCGGAGGCGGTGGAGAGGAAGGCGGCGAAGGCGCCCCCCGCCAGCAACGCTCCGAGCAAGTCACCGGTGAGCCCGCCGATCATCCGTTCCGGAAGGACGAGCACGGCGGCGTCGGCTTCGCCGGTGAGCGCGAGTTCGGGTGCGTAGATCCGGCCGAGGGCGCCGTATACGGGCGGCAACAGGTAGAAGGCGCCGATCAGACCGAGCACGACGAGGATGGTGCGGCGTGCGGCGCGCCCGTTGGGGCTGGTGTAGAAACGCACGGCGACGTGGGGCAGGCCCATGGTGCCGAGGAAGGTGGCGAGGATCAGTCCGTACGTGGCGTACAGCTGGTAGCCGTCGCGCCCGCCCGCGAGGGGCTGGGACCAGCTGAACGGGTCCGTACCGGCGGTGGCCCGCTCGGGCACCTGAGCACCCCGGGAGAAGGCGAGGGTGGTCCCGGCGTCGATGCGGTGCTGGCCGTGGCCGAGGGTGAGCCGCTCGCCGTCGACGCGAGCGCCGTCGACGCGTCCCGACGCGGTGACGGTGAGCGGCTGTTCCAGTTCCACCCGTATCGTGTCGTCGATCGTGACGACCGCGTGCTCGCGGAAGACGGTCGGCGCGTCGAAGCGGGCGCGCGGGGCGTCGTCGCCGATCCAGGCGGTGACGAGGAACAGCGCCGGCACCAGCAGGGTGGTGAGCTTCAACCAGTACTGGAACGCCTGGACGAAAGTGATGGACCGCATGCCCCCGGCGGCCACGGCTCCGGTGACGACGACGGCGACGACGACCCCGCCGACCCAGCCGGGCGCCCCGGTGAGGATCTCCAGGGTGAGCCCCGCGCCCTGGAGCTGCGGCAGCAGGTAGAGCCAGCCGATACCGACGACGAAGAGGCTGGCGAGGCGCCGCACCGCGGCCGACTCGAGCCGGGCTTCGGCGAAGTCGGAGAGCGTGTACGCCCCCGAGCGTCGCAGCGGCGCCGCCACGAGCACCAGCAGCACGAGGTAGCCCGCGGTGTAGCCGACGGGGTACCACAGCATGTCGGGGCCCTGGAGGAGCAGGAGGCCGGCGATACCGAGGAACGAGGCGGCGGACAAGTACTCGCCGCTGATGGCGGCGGCGTTGAGGCGGGGGCCGACGGTGCGCGAGGCCACGAGGAAGTCGGACGTCGTCCGGGACACCCGCAAGCCGAGGGCGCCGATGAGGACGGTGGCGACGACGACGGAGGTGACGGCCGACACCGCGTAGGTCTGGTTCACCGCTTCTCCCCCACGGTGCGTCAGCGGCCTTCCACGAGTCCGGTGAAGTCGCGCTCGTTGCGCTCGGCGCGCCGCACGTACCAACGGGCGATGAGCCACATGACCGGGTACGCGACCACGCCGAGGGTCACCCAGGCGAACGGCCCAGGGGAGGAGAACGAGCCGAGAACGGCGGAGGGGAAGGCGAACAGCAGGGGCAGCGTGCCGACGATGAGCGCGAGCACCCCGAGCGCGCACAGCGCTGCGCGCAGTTGGCTGCGCATCAAGGAGCGGACGTAGACGGTGCCCAGCGCGGTCTGCTCGCTGATCTCGGAACGCGCCGGGGCGTGGCCGGGACGGCGCCGCACGCCCCGGCGCACTCCCGTGACGACTTCCCGGCGGGGTGGCAGCTCTGCCGACATCGGTGTCCGCTCCCGGCATCTCTCGGTGACTCGCTCGGACAGGGGTTCGTGGAGTCTACGCAGCAGGGATGACGGAGGGTAGGCGCCGGCGGTACCGGGCGCTCCGGGGACCGTGCCGTCAACGTCCGGCGCCTCGACGTGTGCAGTCGGCGAGAGCGATCTCCAGTTCGACGTACGACTCCTCGGCGCGGCGGAAGGCGACCTCGAGGGCCGCTTCGGCGCGCGGGCCGACCCGTCCCGTGGCGGACTCCCGAATCTCGTCGAGCACGTCGGCCCAACGCCCCGCGGCGCTGCGGGCCCTGGCGAGGAGCGATCCGAGATCGTCGCGGCCGGCGGGCCTGAGGGCCTTCAGCGCGTGGAGCTCCTGCAGCAGCGCTTCGATATCGGACATCGGGCCCCTTCGACGGCTTCCCGATCAAGCGTAGGCGGGCTCGGGTTCGGTGGGCGTGGATTCCGGGTTCCGGTCGGTCGGCGGGGTCCACCCGTCGCCGTACGGGCACCGCGCCGCGACGAACGGCTCCCGCCCACGCCGAACGGCTGTATCGGCCGTCACCGCCGGGCGTGGTGCATCAGCAGGTCACGCAGCTGGCGGGCGTGGCGGCGGCTCACGGCGAGTTCCGCCGTACCGACCCGGACCGTGGTGGCTCCCGCGTCCAGGCGCAGTTCGTCGATGCGCCCGAGGGCGACGAGGTGGCTTCGGTGGATCCTGACGAACCCTCGGGCGGCCCAACGTTCCTCGAGGGTGGAGAGGGGGATCCGGACGAGGTGGCTGCCCTCGGCCGTGTGGAGCCGGGCGTAGTCGCCCTGTGCCTCGACGTACGCGATGTCGTCGATCGGCACGAAGCGCGTGACCCCGCCGAGTTCCACCGGGATCTGCTCGGGTGCACCGCTCGGCGCCCCGGTGACGACGTGACCCCCTGGCGCCGGCACGGCCGCAGCGGCGGTGCCGAGCGGTGCCCCGGGTGCCGGGGCACGGGGCGCGAGGCGCTCGGTGACCCTGCGCACGGCTTCGGCGAGCCGCTCCCGACGTACCGGTTTCAGTACGTAGTCGACGGCTTTGAGGTCGAACGCCTGTACAGCGAAGCCCTCGTGGGCGGTGACGAACACGACCATCGGCGGCCTGGCGAATCCGGCGAGGAGACGCGCGACGTCGAGTCCGGTCAGGCCGGCCATGTGGATGTCCAGGAACACGACGTCGACGGCGTCTTCACCGTCCGGGCCCGCGTCGAGCGCACGACCGATGCGGCGCAGTGCCTCGGTGGCGTCGGTGGCTCCTTCGACGCTGCGCACCCGCGGGTCGGACCGCAGCAGGTAGAGCAGTTCCTCGAGTGCCGGTTCCTCGTCGTCGACAGCCAGTACGCGCAGCATGCTGCGGAGTTTAGGCACGCACGTGCGGCAGGACTACCGGCCGCCCCCTTCGGGCCCGCGGGGGCGGCCGCCGCCCGCAGGACTCCCGGCACCGGTCGCCTTCAGGTACGCGATCCGACAAGAGGTGCAATGGGTCAAGTGGCCCGCCACCCGGGCGTGCTCCCCGGGAGCGAGCGCCGCCGCCACGAATGCATCGACCAGAGGCTCCACATGCCGGCTCCCGGGCGTCGGAGCGACCGTCCGGATCTGCGTTTCTTCACCGTTCACTCACTCATTCTGCGGGCTTCCTCCACCCCTTCTCAAGGAAATCGCCCGGAGGTACGACGCCACGGACTTTCCGCACCCATGGATGAGCAGGAAAGCGTTCCTCTGCGTATTCCCTTGCGACCCCACGGTGCATACGAGGCGTATGAACCGTTCGTAGCCGATGAGTCGAAGGATTGGTCATGGATCTGCGGGACCGGCACCAGGACGTGGCCGCCTACGCGCTGGGCGTCCTCGACCCTGCTGACGTGTTCCGTTTCGAGGAACACCTGGCCGAGTGCGTGGAATGCGCGGTGCGGCTGCTCGATTTCGCCCCGGTCACCTCGGCGCTGGCCGACCTCGGGGGTGCCGGGATGCCCGTGGCCTCCCCGTCCTCCCGGTTACTGGAGGGGCTGCTCGGCGCGGTCGTGCAGGAGCACCGGCGAAGTGCCCGCCGCAGGTTGCGCCTGGTGGCGGTGGCGGCAGCCCTGATCGTCGGGCTCCCCGCCCTCACCGCGGGGCTGCGGGGCGGCGGGACGGACGGCGGCGTGGAGCGGATCGCCGCCACCGACCGGGCGACCGGGGTGTACGGCGCTGCTGATCTGCGCGCTTCGGACTCGGGTACCGCGGTCGCACTGCGCATCGCCCGGCTGCGCGGGCCGCGCGCCTGCCAGCTCCTCGTGGTCGGCGCGGACGGCGAGAAGCACCAGATCGGCACGTGGTCAGTGCGGCCCGCCGGGTACGGGATCCCCGGCTCGCCCGAGGCGGCGGAGCCCCTCGACATCGAGGTGGGTACGGCACTGTACCCCGAGGAGATCGAGCGGTTCGAGGTCCGCACCATGGAGGGCGAGCACCTGGTGACACTGGCCCACTGATCGCGCCCGTCCTGCCGCGGTCGACCGGCGTTCGCGGAGGTCTCACTTGAGGAGTCGGGACATCCGGCGGTCCGCGAGCGGTTTGCCCCCCGTCTGACAGGTGGGGCAGTACTGCAGCGAAGAGTCGTGGAAGGAGACGTCACGGATCGTGTCGCCGCAGACGGGGCAGGGTTCGCCGGCACGGCCGTGCACCCGCAGGCCGCTCTTCTTCTCGGCTTTCAGACGTCCGGCCGCGAGTCCGCGCGACCTTTCGACCGCGTCCCGGAGCGTCGTGCGCATCGCCTCGTAGAGCGCGGTGGTCTCGTCCCCGGAGAGCTTCGAGGTGAGTTTGTACGGTGACATCCTCGCGGCGTGCAGGATCTCGTCGCTGTAGGCGTTGCCGATGCCCGCGATGAGGCCCTGGTCGCGCAGGGCGCCCTTGATCTGCCGGCGTTCACCGGACAGGAGCGCGGCGAAGGCGTCCCGCACGAAGCCGTCGGCGAGGGGGTCGGGGCCGAGGCGGGCGACACCGGGCACGTCGGCGGGGTCGCGCACGAGGTGGACGGCGAGTCGCTTCGTCGTGCCGGCCTCGGTCAGGTCGAAGCCGTCGCCACCGGTGAGCGCGGTGCGCAGGGCGAGTGGCCCCTTGCCGGGACGGGGTACGCCCGACGGGAGGACGTCCCTCCACTGCAACCAACCCGCACGGGCGAGGTGGACCACCAGGTGCAGGCCGCCCGTGGTGGTGACGTCGAGGAACTTTCCGTGCCGCTGCACGGCGGTGACCTCGGCGCCCTCGACGGCGGCGAGCGGCGGGTCGTGCGTCTTGAGCACGCTGATCGCGACGGGCAGCACCTTGGCGATCTCCTTGCCCACCAGGTGGTCGTCGAGGAACTCTCTGAGAGCTTCCACTTCGGGCAGTTCCGGCATGGGTCCAGCCTGCCGCACCGGAACCGCGGCCGCAGGGCCGACCAGCGGCCGGGCACCGGGGGCCGGCCATACGGGCCGTGCCGGGCGCGACGGCCCGACCACCCACCCGTACGACCGGCCGCCGTCCCGTTCCGTGACCGGCTACCGCCGGCGCCGGCAGCGTGCGGATCAGAGGACGGCCTGCTCCGGGCGCGCCTCCAGCCGTGCGATGGCCCTGCGTGCGGCGCCGACGAAGGCCGTGAACGTGGCGTTGGTGTGGGCGGGCCTGGCGAGTCGGCTGAAGCGCCCCTCCTCGAACAGCCCCTGCCGCAGCTCGGTGGTCATCTCAAGTTGGGCTCCCTTGCGGAGCAGGGTCTTGTTGCAGATGTTGTCCGGGGCCTCACCGGCGAGGGCGGGGACGGTCGAGCCGTCGATGGTCTGGAAGCCGGCAGCCCGGAACTCTTCGTGCAGGCAGGTCTTGAACGTGGTGTTGAGTCCGCCGACGACCACGGCCTCCGGCGCGCCGGCGGAAGCCCCGGCCTGCTCCTTCTTGCAGCCGTGCAGGCTGAGCACGTTGAGGCTGCCCGCAGCCATGGACAGGGCGATCCGGTCGTCGTTGTTGGTCGAGGTGACGTGCAGGCGACCGTTGTCCGCCGCGTCGATGCCTTCGAACATCCAGTAGTCGTGGACCGGTCCGGCCTGCGGAGCGGCTGCGGGCTCCGCGGGGTCGTAACCGGCTATCGCGAGGCACAGCTCGGACGTGCCGCCTTCGATGGCGCCGCCGTGCAGCGCCATGATCGTGGTGCGGTTGAAGGGGTACGTCTGGCCGTCGCTGTTGTCGAGCATCCCGTGGCGCCTGTAGCGCCGGGCGAAAACGGTGCCCTCCTGTCCTGCAAGCTTGGTGTAGAGGTCGGTGTTGGATGCGTACCCATCGGCCGCGGCGGCGGGGGTGGCGGTGAACGCGTCGAGGACGGAGGCGCCGAGGGCAGCTCCGGCGATGCCGGTGAGTACCGTGCGACGGCTGGTGTAGGTCATGCGTGTAATGATCAGTCAGCCCGGGGGTTCGCCGTGTCGATGGGGTGGTGAACAGCGTCACGGCCCGTGGGACGGCGAGTGCACGCCCCGGGGCGTCCGGGGGTGCCCGCGGACCAGGTCCGCGGGCACCGGACAGGAGCCACCCCGCATCGCCCCCGTGCGGGGTGGACACGTGCCGACGCTCCTAGCGGACCAGTGCCCGCAGTGCGGCGAGCTCCTCCTCCGCGCTGCGGGCGAGCCGGTCGACGTCGGGCAGCGCGCGGCCGTCCGCAACGAGCCCGATGTGCACCCGGCCCCCGTACGTCGACATCGCCACGGCGAGCGACTGGCCACGGGCCAGCGGGGCCAGCGGATAGACCTCGCGCAGCGGACAGCCGCCGAGCGACAGCGCGGAGCGCGGCAGCGGCACACTCGTCACCAGCAGGTCGAAGAGCATCCGGGCGGCGTTCCCGGCGAGTGGGGCTCCGAACCTGTGGGCGAACGGAGGCAGTTGGTCGGCCAGCACGGCGACAGCCCCGGCGCCGCGCAGCGGTCCCGCCGCCTTGTTGCGGTCCATGGCGGTGCGGACCACGTAGAGCCTGGTCCAGGGATCGGGCTCGGACACGGGCAGGCCGAGGAGATAGGCGGACAGGGTGTTGCCGGAGCCTACCGGACTTCCCGGGCGGCGCCTCGACACCGGCACGAGGGCACTGGGATCGGCGGCCGGCAGGGTGTTGCCCCGTTCGGTCATCCAGCGCCGCAACGCCCCCGCGAAGGTCGCGAGGAGCACGTCGTTGGCCGTGCCGCCGGCCACCCGGCGCACCTCGTGCACGTCGTCGAGCGGGAGGACGGCGGTGGCGAGCCGGCGCGTGCCGCTGGAGGTCGCGCTGAAGGCGGCCCTACTCCGTGGGTCCACCCGGGCGGCCCGGACGAGGGAGGCGCCGACGAGGGAGGCGCCGACGCCGAAGGCCCGACCGAGCTCCTCGATGCGACCGCGGGCGGTTCCGGCGAACCGCCACGGCCCCGGGGGCCGCGGCATCGGCGTCGGGCCGGCCGTGGCGCGGCGGCCCGGGCGGGAGCCAGAGGAACGCGAGCCGGCGATCTCGTCGAAGATCCCGGCTCCGATGGCGACGGCCCGCATCCCGTCGGCTAGGGCGTGGTGCAGTTTGACGAGCACCCCGAAGGAGTCTTCGGGACCACCGGTGAGCAGGTACATCTCCCATGGCGGCAGGCCCCGTTCGAGCGGGCGCTCCATCAGCTCGCCGGCCGTCCGGCACGCCGTGGCGGCGAAGTCGCCCGCCGGGACCCGCACCTGGCGCAGGTGTCGCGTGACGTCGAAGTCGTTGTCCACCGCCCAGACGGCGCCGCCCACGGGCAGCAGGACGTCGCGCACCCGCATCCGGAGCCGGGGGATCGCGGCTGCCCGGGAGGCGAGCAGGCCGAGGATCTCGTCGCTTCCGGCGACCGTCCGGAGGCCGTCCGGGGACGCGGGCACGTCGAAGTACGCCAGCGCACCGAGGTGCATCGGGTGGTCGGTGGTCTCGAGATGCCAGAACGCCAGATCAAGAGGCGCCAGAAGCTCGGTGCTCAAGGGGGTCCTCATGTCCTAGGAGGGCCGGAACACAGATCTGCAGTCAATCGTCTGCAAACGCTTACGGTCAAGCACTATCCAATCACCCAGGGTTACGATGCTGTGGCGTTGAGGTTTCCCACACGGTCCGGCACACCGAACTCGCACCACACACATTTGCCACTACCGCGCGACTCCACACCCCAGACGTCCGCCAGTCGGTCCACCAACATCAGCCCCCGCCCGGAGACTCCGGACTCGCCGGCCTCGCGGCGGCGCGGCAGCGCACTGGACGGATCCTCCACCTCGACCCGCAACCGCCGCTCCGGACCCTGCAGCACCCGTACCGTCACGATCGCCCCGCCGTCGGTGTGCATCAGGGCATTGGTGATCAACTCGTCGGCGGCGAGTTCGATCTCGTCGGAACGGTCCCCCGCGCCCCAGGCCCGCACCGCGGCCCGGATCATGTGCCGGGCGGAGATGAGCGCCTCCGGGTCGTTCTGCGCCACGTGCTGCTGGAGCCGCCCACCCACCTGGGACGCGTACGCGCCGTGCCTGCGCAGCAGCAGGATCGCCACGTCGTCGTCGCCGGCCCGCTCGTCGACCTCCTCGCACAGCCGGTCCGCGAGAAGTTGCAGGTTCTTGGGGCCGCCCCGCAGCAGGGCCGTGAGCAGCTGCATCCCGTCGTCGAGGTCGGCGCCGGGCAGCTCCACGAGCCCGTCGGTGTACAGCATCAGCGTGTGCCCGGGGTCCATCTCGACCGTGGCGACGGGGTAGTCGAGCCGACCGAACTCTGCGGACAGTCCGAGCGGCAGCCCGCCGTCCACGTGGATGCGGCGGCATTCGCCGTCGGTGCCGAGCAGCAGCGGATCGACGTGCCCGGCCCGCACGATCTGGACCACGCCCGTGGACAGGTCGACCTCTGCGTAGATGCACGTCGCGAAGCGGTCCGTGTCGAGTTCGTGCAGGAACACCGAGGCGCGGGCCATCACGGTGGCCGGGGTGTGGCCCTCGGCGGCGTACGCGCGCAACACGATGCGCAACTGCCCCATGACCGCGGCCGCATGGGTGTCGTGGCCCTGGACGTCGCCGATCACGGCCCCGACACGGCCGCCCGGCAACGGGATGACGTCGTACCAGTCGCCGCCGATGTCCCTGCCGAGCCGGGCGGAGCGGTAGCGGACGGCGACCTGCGCTCCCGTCACCGCGGGGATACGGCGCGGCAGCATGGCCTGCTGCAGGCCCTCGGCGAGGTCGTGCTCCTGCTCGAAGAGGACCGCCCGCTGGAGGCTCTGTGCGATGCTGCTGCCGAGGGCGACGAGGAGATTGCGTTCCTCGGTGGTGAAACCCGTCTTGTCGCTGTAGAGCAGGCCGAGCGCGCCGATGGGGCGGGCCTGCGCGATCAGTGGCATGTAGGCGGCCGAGGTGATGCCGAGACCGCTGATGTGCGGCCAGAGTCGCGGGTAGGAGGTGGCGAAGTCCTCCTTCGATTCGATGAAGCGGGGAGCGAGCGTGCGGATGACCTCGCTCATCGGATACTGCTCATCCACCCGGGTGAAGCGCGTGCCCGGCACGAACGATCCCTCCAACCCCTCGGCGACCAGGTGGATCCTGCCCGACTCCAGCAGGCCGACGACGAGCGTGGTCGCGCCGAGGTGCTCCAGACCGTGCGAGTCCTTCAGGACGTCGATGACGTCCTTCACCGTCCTGGCGTGCGCGAGGGCGGCGGTGGTGCTCTCGACCACGCTGGTCTGGCGCCGGCGCTCCGCGTCGATCTCGGTGCGGGCGGTGGAGTCGGCGAGTTCCTGCGTGGCGTCCCGCACGATGCCGATGATGCGGTGCGGCCGGCCGCGCTCATCGCGCAGCACGGAACCCTGGGTGTGGGTCCAGCGCAGGGAGCCGTCCCGGCAACGGATGCGAAAGTACGCCCCGTAGCTGGCGGTGCCCCTCTTGAGCGCCTGGGAGACGAGTCCGTCCAGCCGGGACGCCTCGCCGTGCGGGAACCGGCGCGCAAGACTCTCGGGGCGTCCGTCGTACTGATCGGCCGGCACGTCGAACACGTCGAGAGCGGGCTGGTCCAGGTGCATGAGCCCGCTGTCGAGGTCCCAGTCGAAGCTGCCCATGCGGTTGAGGGCCAGACTCAGATCCGGGTGGGCGGGCCAGTCGTCGGGGAGTGACAGGGCACCCGCTGCCCGATCAACCATGGTGACACTCTGCCATCATTCATCCGATTTTTCGAGCGAGAGTGCCCTGCCGTCGACTCAGCCCTGGATGGTCTCGCCTGCGGATGGGGCAACCTCGGGGCCCGTGGCGCCACCGGGGAGGGCGGCGTCCGGAGCCACGGCATGGGGCCCGCCGTACGGCCCGTGGTCCGGGTAGGCACCGGCGTCCGGGCCGAGGTCGGGTCCGAAGCCGTAGTCCGGGCCCAGACCGTCGTTGGGATACACACCGTAGTCCGGGTCGATGCCGTCGGGATAGACGCCGTAGTCGAACCCGGGACCGTAGTCCGGGTAGGCACCGGTGTCCGGGCCGGGACCGTAGTCCCGGTAGGCGTCGGGCAGCGGGGCGTCGGGCAACGGGGCGTCCGGCTGCGGGGCCGGCCGCTGGTCGCCCTCGGGCTGCGGGATGGTGCTCCCCTGGCCCTTCGACTGCGGCCCGACGACCCCACCGCCGCCGACATCGGGAACGGGCCGCGCGGGAGCCGGACCGGTGGACGGTGCGCCCTGCCTCGTCGCGTCGGGGCTGGGCGCAGGCGGGGCCACCGCGTTCGGGTTCGCCGACCGGGAGCCGGAGGTGTCGGGACCGCCCGGCTGCGAGCCCGGCACGTCGGCGACGTGGGTGCTCGGCGCGTACCGCGGGGGCACCGCGGGCGTACGGTCGGCCTCCCCGTCCGTACCGCTGCGGCGCTCCAGCCAGCCGGTTCCCGCGATGTCGGCGATCACCAGCTGGTCGATCACATGGGTGGCACGGGTGACGACGACCACCCGGTCGCGGTCGTACCCCCGCCACGCGGTGCCCTTCTCGTCCGGCTCCGCTGCCGTGACGACGGGCGAGGCCAGGGGACTACCCGAAGCACACCGGACCCTCGGCGAGCCGTGTTCGTCGACCAGGACGGCGGTCCCGGTCTGGAGGACCGATTGGTATCGCTGGGCGGTCCCGTCGCGGTAACCGTGGCTGGTGACCCGGGCGTCCGCGCGCAGCACCACCGGTGTGAGTCCGCGCAGGAAGGAAGGGATGTCCTCCTGACTGACGCCGGCGCCCTGGGTGAAGGCGCGCCCCTTGGCCACGTCTGCGGTGAGGAGCCGGATCTGCTGCTCCACGTCGCAGCTCGCGACCGAGCGCGTTCCCCCGTACAGACCAGGCGTCGAACCCAGCACGGCACGGATGGGCCGGACGGTGGTCGGAGCGGTGCCCGCGGCCGAGCCGTGCGGGGCCGGGTTCTTCCCCGAGGCTGCCGTGACGGTGACCGTCGACGGAGTGAACGGGTCGGGTCCTGGCTCTGCCGCACCGAGCAGCCGAACCTCCTGCGAGGCGTCCTTCGCGGTTTGGGGATGACCTGGCAAATTGCTGCAGCCAGTGACCAGTAGTGCGGCCGACAGGCCGGCCGACATCGCGGCCAGCCCGGCGTACCGGCGTTGCATCGGTGAGCGCACGAACATGACCCGCCTTCTCCCGCCTGTATCGGAGCAAATACCCGGAGTGATCACTCCTGTCATGCCTCATCACTCCGGATTCCGCGACTTGAACACGTTCAAGAAGACCTCTAGGCTCGGACCGGGAAAGAATTGAACACGTTCAAACAAGGGGGGCTCTCCATGACCGTTCTGGTCAACGTGATCGTGATGCTGGGCATGCTGGTGGTCGTGCCCGTCGGCCTCCGCCTCGTCGGCACACCCGCGCCGATGGCGCTCCGCCGGCTGTGGCCACTCCTCGCCCTGCCTGGCGCGGTATCCCTCTGGCTTCCCCGCGGCCCCGCCGCCACCGCCCTGGCCGCAGCGTACGCACTGGCCACGGTCGCCCTCGCACTGCACGCGGCGACACGGCTACGGAAGGCCGTGGAAGACGGCCTCACCCCCGCCGAGGTCGCCGTACTCACGGCCCTGAGCGCGCCTGCGGTCGCCGCGACCGCTCTGGTGGCGGAAAGGGCCGGCCACCGCCTCTTCGGCTTCGATCTGGAGATCCTGGCGCTGACCGTGCCCCACTTCCACTTCGCGGGATTCGCCGCGGCACTGGTGGCAGGGCTCGTCTGTCGCGGGGCCGACGGGCCGGCGGGGCGCTTCGCCGCGCTCAGCGTCCCCGTCGGCACGCTCCTCGTCCTCCTCGGCTACTTCGTCGACGACTGGGCGGAGCTGGTGGGCGCACTCGTGCTCACCGCGGGGATGTGGACCATCGCCGCGCTCACCTGGCAGGAGGTGCGCACCCGCGGCACCGAACGGCCGACCCGCCTCCTGCTCGCGGTGTCCGCGGTCGTCCTGGCGGTGACGATGCTGCTCGCGCTCAGTTGGGCGGTGGGCGAGGCGACGGGCCTCCCCCACCCGAACCTCACCTGGATGGCCTCGACCCACGGCCTCGCCAACGCCCTGGGGTTCGCACTCTGCTCGCTGTTGGCCAGGTACCGGCTCAGCCAGGACGCCACAACCCACAACCCGTAGCCCGAGAACCCCACGACACCGAACACCCCACACCCGCAGGAGACCGCACCATGCGCACACCCACATCGACCCTGACCTACCCGGAGACCGGCGCGACCCGTCTCGACCGCCTCCCGGACGGCTACCACCACCTCCATCACCGCACCCGAGTCGGCAGGGGCCGCGCCGCCTTCGAAGCCGCGGCGACGGCGGTCACCACCTGGCAGATGCACCGGGCCACCGGCGCACGGGTGCGGGCCGGCTCTCCGCACGCCGAACCGGGGACGGCCGTCGAGCTGTCGGTCGGCATCGGCCCGTTCCGGTTCCACGCACCCTGCCGGGTGGTCTGGACGGAGCACGAGTGGGAACGCACCGGCTTCGCCTACGGCACCACCGACGGTCACCCGGAGCGCGGCGAGGAGTCCTTCACCGTGGAACTGCGGGACGACGACTCCGTCTGGTTCACCGTGACAGCTTTCAGCACGCCCGCGCGCTGGTACACGCGGGCCGCGGGGCCACTCGTACCGCTGTTGCAGCGGATGTACGCGCGACGGCTGGGCGCCGCGCTACGGCGAATCGTGGCGGCGGGCTGATACTGGAAAGGGGCACGAGGGGGGAGGCAGCCGGAGGAACACCCGATGGAGTCGTCCGCTATGGAGTGGTTCACGGCACCCGACTACTGGCTGAGCCGGCTCGTGTTCCAACGCGCCCTGGCCGTCGTCTACCTCGTGGGCTTCCTCGGGACGGCGCTGCAGTTCCGCGCACTCATCGGCACCCGAGGCATGCTCCCCGTGCCCGCATACGTCCGATCCGTCCCGATGCGTCGGGCGCCGAGCCTCTTCCAACTCCACTACTCGGACCGTTTCTTCGCCGGATGCGCCTGGACGGGCGTGGTGCTCGCGGGCGGGCTGGTGGGAGGCGCGGCCGACCGCCTGCCGCTGTGGACCGCCATGCTGTGGTGGGCCGTGCTGTGGGGGCTGTACCTGTCGATCGTCAACGTCGGCCAGACCTGGTACGCCTTCGGATGGGAGTCGCTGCTCCTGGAGACGGGCTTCCTCGCGATCTTCCTGGGGAACGAGCGGGCGGGTCCGCCCGTGCTGGTGCTGTGGCTGCTGCGCTGGCTGCTCTTCCGCGTGGAGTTCGGCGCAGGGCTGATCAAGATCCGCGGCGACGCCTGCTGGCGCCGGCTGACCTGCCTGTACTTCCACCACGAGACCCAGCCCATGCCCGGCCCGCTGAGCTGGTTCTTCCATCACCTGCCGGGGCCGCTGCACCGGATGGAGGCGGGAGCCAACCACATCACCCAACTGCTGGTGCCGGTGCTGCTGTTCACCCCGCAGCCCGTCGCCAGCGTGGCCGCAGGGTTGATCGTGGCGACCCAGCTGTGGCTGGTCCTGTCGGGGAACTTCTCCTGGCTGAACTGGCTGACGATCGCGCTGGCGCTGTCCGCCGTGGACTTCTCATCCCGTTCCGGGCCCCGTCCGCTGCCCGCCGCGCCCCTCTGGTACGAGGTCCTCGTGATCGCGGTGACCGCGCTCGTGCTGGCGCTCAGCTACCGCCCGGCGCGCAATCTGCTCTCCCGGCACCAGGCGATGAACCGCTCCTTCGACTCCCTCCACCTGGTCAACACCTACGGGGCGTTCGGAACGGTGGGGCGGGTCCGGCTGGAAGTCGTGGTGGAGGGCACGGACGCGTCGGTACCGGGTCCCGGCGCGATCTGGCGCGAGTACGGATTCCACGGCAAACCGGGTGATGTCCGGCGCATGCCCCGGCAGTTCGCCCCGTACCACCTGCGCCTCGACTGGCTGATGTGGTTCGCCGCGTTGTCCCCGGCGTACGCCCGATCCTGGTTCGGCGGTTTCGTCGAACGACTGCTCGACAACGATCGTGACACCCTGCGACTCCTGCGCCACAACCCCTTCCCCGACACGCCGCCCCGCTTCGTCCGGGCCCGGCTCTACCACTACGAATTCACGGATTGGCCCGGACTGAGGACCACGGGGGCCTGGTGGCAACGGCGCTACCTGCGCGACTTCCTCCCCCCAACCCGCCTGGACACCACCGGCGCACCGGCCGAACGGGCGTGAGGCGACACATCACCCATAGGGTCGACCCGCACCGCGGGCCACGGTGGACGGCCGTACCCCCCGACCCTTCGGGGATCGGGGGGTACGCGTCGGTCCGGCAGCCGGCTAGTCGATACCGGGCAGGATGTGGGGCTCCGCGAGGTCGTCCTCGTATCCGGCCAACCGGATCGGTGCCGACCTGGCCCAGACCTCGAGGCTGCCGAGTTCGTCGTGGCGCCCGGCTCGTTCGCTCCGGCCGGCCGGCAAAGGTTCCTGCTTCGTCATTTCGGGTGTCACCGCGCACTCCTCTGCGTCGCGCAACAGGGGGACAAGGGCGTTTCGGTCGCGGTGGCGCCGTTCCTAGGCGGGATCGCGGACCGTGGTTGCGGGCCTGTCCCACGGCGGCCGAGGGGGTTTCGTGGGCCCTTGGTGGCCGTCCGTTCGCTCCAGACTAACCAAATGAGCGCCCATACGCTCGATGGCGAGCGTCACATCGGGTGGTTCTGTAGAGGAAGACCCGCTGAGATGACGGCCCATCGGGTAAGGCGAACCCCCGTGCAGCCATGGGCCACCCGGGGGATGCATGCGTCCGAACGGGTTACCAGTTCGCCGGCGCGTAGTCCTTCAGGAAACATCCGTAGAGGTCCTCGCCCGCCTCACCGCGTACGACCGGGTCGTACACCCGTGCGGCCCCGTCGACCAGGTCGAGCGGGGCGTGGAAGCCCTCGGCCGCCAGACGAATCTTGTCCGGGTGCGGACGCTCGTCGGTGATCCAGCCGGTGTCGACCGCGGTCATCAGGATGCGGTCGGCCTCGAACATCTCCTGGGCGCTGGTGCGGGTCAGCATGTTCAGCGCAGCCTTGGCCATGTTGGTGTGCGGGTGTCCCGCCCCCTTGTAACCGCGACCGAAGACGCCCTCCATCGCCGAGACGTTCACGACGTACTTGCGCTCTGCGGGGGACGCGGCCATCGCCTGGCGGAGACGGCTGATCAGGATGAACGGCGCCGTCGAGTTGCACAGCTGCACCTCGAGGAGCTCGACGGGGTCGACCTCGGAGACGGTCTGGATCCAGCTGTTGCTGTCGTGCAGGTCGGGCACGAGGCCACCGGCGTCGATGGCGGTGCCCGCTTCGATGCGGGCGAGCGACGCCGATCCGGGGACCAGCGCGAGGTCGGTGACCTCCTGCGCGGTCAAGCCCTCCGCACGGGGAGCGGGCAGAGCGGCCATCCGGTCCACGCCGCCGCTACCGAAGGTGCCGATCACCTCGGCGGCCGGCAGTTCGCCCGCGGGGAGCGGAGCGCTCTCGGCGGTGACCAGCTCGCTGTACGCGTGTTGGGAGCGGCGCACGGTCTGCGCTGCGTTGTTGATCAGGATGTCGAGCGGGCCTTCCGCGGCGACCGAGTCGGCGAGGGCGACGACCTGGGCGGGATCGCGCAGATCGATTCCGACGATCTTGAGGCGGTGGATCCACTCGTCGCTGTCCGGCATCGCCTTGAAACGACGTATGGCGTCATTGGGGAAGCGGGTGGTGATGGTGGTGTGCGCGCCGTCGCGGAGCAGCCGCAGCGCGATGTACATGCCGATCTTGGCACGTCCGCCGGTGAGCAGTGCCCGACGGCCGGTGAGGTCGGTACGGGCGTCCCGACGGGCCCGGTTCTCAGCGGCGCACTTCTGGCACAGCTGGTGGTAGAACGCGTCGACCTCGACGTACCGGGTCTTGCAGATGTAGCAGGACCGCGGACGCTGGAGCACGCCGGCGATCTCGCCCACCACGGAGGAGGAGGGCAGCAGCCCCTGCGTCTCGTCGTCGATACGCTCGGCGGACCCGGTGGCCGTGGCCTCGGTGACCGCCTTGTCGTGGGCGGTCTTGGCGGCCCGACGCTCCTGGCGGCGGCGCTGCTTCACGGTCCGGTAGATCCCCGCGGTGGCACGGCGGACCGTGATCGCGTCGGGGTGGTCGACCTCGAGCCGATCGAGCTCCTCGAGGACGCTCAGGCAGACGGCCAGGCGCTCCGGGTCGATGCCCGGCCCGTACTCCTGGTCGGGCCCGCACGTTCGGCCCGGGCCGTCCTGTGTCACCGTCATCGCCGCTGCCGTTCCGTTCCTGTGACCGTTTGGGGATTCCAAAACGGGGATTCCAAAAGCGGAACTTTACGTCAGCGGGGACCGCCTACGCCAAACCGCGTACCCGCAGCGGTCACCCACCGGGGCGGAGGATCGAGCCCGGAGACCCGCGGATCGTCACCCTGCGTCGCCCGCACGACCACACGGAGCGACATCCACCCGGTAGAATGTCGACGCTCATCACGGGGGAGACGCAACATGGACACCGTCATCGTGCAATTGCCCGAACGTCAGGCCGAAAGGCGGTCCGTACGTGACGGCGGAAGGCCCGCGAACCGACCGCAGAAACCCCGGCTGCTGAAACTGGGTCCGGGAAACACGGCGGAATTCGGTCGGGGCGCACCGGATGCCCCTGCACCCGTGACCTTGGACGATCCCGGCGTGTCACGGCGGGCCGGACAGATCACGGCGGCCGAGGACTACTGGAGACTTTCGAATTTCAGCCGGACGGCTACCTATGTCGTCGAAAACCTCGAGGGCGCCGGCGAGCACGTCAAAGTCGCGCCCGGCAGAATCGGTGCCCCCATCCCGTTCGAATTCTCCCGGGTGGTGCTCCCGGCGAGGGACGCGGAAGCAGCGTTCAAGGTGTTCGCACCCGAACACGCCTATATGGACGGTGAGCCGTGGCCCGGGATGGGCGAGCCGACCACGAGCCCGTTCACGCTCGACCCGACGTCCAAGTACTTCCTGGTGCTCCTCGCGCTCTGCGAGCCTCGGCTCCGTCACCGCTCCAGCGGAGCCGTACCCGGTGTCGCCGAGGTGCTGGAGCGGCTGCGGCCGCTCCGGTCCTGTGCGGATCTGACGCGGTCGGCGGTGAACTACCACATCGACTACCTCACGACCGTGAAGCTGCGGCTGCGCGACGAGGCCGAGCAGCCGGGCGGACAGGTGGGCGGCAAGCGCGACGAGCTGGTGTCCTTCGCCCTGCGCTTCGATCTGGTGCGCGAGGAGCACCTCGCACTATTGGCCGGGTCCCCCGAGACGGCGGTGACGTAGGGCAGACGGTTCGGGTCGGGGTCGACCACCCCCGCCTGCAGGGCGCGCCACCGGCGCAGACCTCACGAACGCGACGCGAAAGGGCACACGGGGATGTCTCGCGGAAGCATGCCCTCCATCAGGGTCCCGGTCGGCTACCGGGTCGGGCAGTGGACGGTCAAGGAACCTGTCGGAGCAGGCAGTTGGGGCAGTGTGTACGCCGTCGAGCGCACGGCCGACGGCTCCCCCGCCGCCATCAAGTTCCTCCGTACCGATCTGCTCACCCCGGGTCAACGGACGTCGATGGAGGCGCTCGTCACGGACGAGGTGCGCTTCGCCCTCGAGGCGGACCATCCGCACCTGGTGCGCACGCACACGGTACTCACCGTCCGCGACGAGCTCCGGCCGGAGCTCGACGGTCTCACCGCTCTCGTCATGGACCGGGCCGAACAAAGCCTCCAGGACCTGCTCGCCGGCGGCGCCGGCCGGCCGGCGCCGCGGGCCCGGCAAGTGCTGCGCGACGTGGCCGCCGGCCTTGCACACCTCCACGCCCGTGGCCGGATCCACGGCGACCTGAAACCCGCCAACGTCCTGCTCGGTCCCCGAGGTGCCGTGTGGCTGGCGGACTTCGGCCTCACCGCCGAGTTGGAGGGCACGCACGCCTATGTGCTCCCCCTCGGATCCCTCGACCACGTACCGCCCGAGTGGTGGACCGAACGCACCGGGTTCCGCGGGACGAAGCTGCGCCCGACCGCAGACGTGTGGGCCTTCGGCGTGCTGGCCCACCAGGTGCTCACCGGCGGGCTGCACCCCTTCCCCGGTGCCACCGCGCGGGCGCGAGCGCTCGCCGCCCAGACCTACGCGCGGGGCGGCGCCCGGCTCCGACTCGACGAGACCGTGCCGGAGGAATGGCGGCGGCTGATCGCGGAGTGCCTTCGCCCGGACCACGTCTCACGCTCCCGGCTCACCGCCGGTGAACTGGCCGCCCGCACCGCGCGGTTGTGCCACGTCCCGGACCGCACACCGCGCCGGCGCCCGACGGTGCTCCTGGCAGTGTGCGCGACGCTGCTCACGGCGGCGGCCGGCACGGGCGTGGTGCTCGCCACCGGGGCGGGGGCCGGACCGGAGGACGCGGCAGCGGCGGGCGGCGTACCGGTCCGGCCCGCGACGCCGACCGGCGCGCTCCCGGCGCGGTCGGACATCCCGCCGGCGCTGCGGCCGCACATCGTCAACGCCGCGATGCGCTGCCCCGAGCGCGAAGTGACGCCGGTGCTCATCGCCGCGATGCTCAAGGCGGAGAGCCGGTTCGATCCGGACGCCGTACGGGTGAGGACGAGCAACGGCATCCGCATGCGGGAGTACGGCATCGCCATGTGGACTCCCGAGGTGTTCCGCGCGTGGTCGCTGGACGGCGACGGCGACGGTCGCAAGGACTACATGTCGGCACCGGACGCCATCGCCGCCATGGGCCCGTTCCTGTGCTACCTGGACCAGCAATTCAAGGAGAACGGCCTCACCCAGGACCTGCCCGCCTTGATCGCAGCGGGCTACCGCACCAGCGCCCGGGTGATCACGGAAGAGCGCGGCGTACCGGCGCGCACCCGGCCGTACGTGGCCGAAGTGCAGGAGTACCTCGCCGAGTACTCGCGGTGAAGGGCCACGGCCCTCCCTGACATACGTCAGGTACTGCTCCGGACGCAGACGGCCCATGGTGGATCTCGCAAGGGGAAGTCATCCACCGACCAGGGGAAGGAACGAACGAGATGAAGATGACCGGGTTGAGGAAAGCCCTCACGAGTCTCGCCGTGGCGGTCGCCACCACGGGGGCGGTCGTCGCGACGACCGGCGCCGCCACGGCGTCCGTGCCCACCGCCGTGGGCTCCCACCGGGCAGCTCCGCAGACGGCGCAGACGGTGTGCACCGTGAACGACAACGAGGTCAACTACCGGGGCGGCCCGGGCACCGCCTACCCCGTGCTGGGGCAGGTCAACAGGGGCCAGAAGATGAACGCACGCGGGCAGGAGGGCAGCTGGGTCATGGGCGACCTGTGGGGCGGTCGCACCGGCGTGTGGATCCACGTGGCCTATCTGGACTGCGCCTGACCGCGCCGTCCGCTCCGGCGCCGAGGGGGTTCTGACGACCGACGACCAACCGCTCCGGCCCGCCCCCCACCAGCCCAGGGGCGGGCCGGTCCCCCCACGGGGGAGACGTGGCCGACGCAGAGGCAGGCCGCACCTCCCGCGGGACGCCGGCAGACGGGTCCTGATTCCGGACCGTGCCCGGTCGCGGGGGCCCGCGGACGCGTCGCTTCGCCGATCGTCCGTGGGACCGCAGCGCCGAACCCCCCGCGTGACGCACACCCCGCCCGGGCCTGTGCGCCCACCCGGGGCGGCTCGGGCACGGCCCCGTCGGCCACGACGGTAGAGGCGCCCGTGCACCCGGCCGCTACGGCCGTCGAGGCGGGCGGTCGAAGACGCAGTCGCCGCACAGCCCACCGGCCGGGCACCGGTAGTAGAGACAGCAACTGGTCCTGCGCAGGCCGGGGCCGCTCACCGTGCCGGACAGATCGGGGTGGCTCAGTAGCCCCGCGCTGAGCACCCGGGCCCGGTCGGTCACCTCGGGGCGGCCATGCGCACGCGCCCAGCGCTCGACTTCATGCAGGGCACCGGCGAGCGCCGAACCGGTGTTCCCCCACAACAACCGCGAGGAGATGCGGACGTCGCGGCGCAACGCTGCGGAGAACGGCACGAGATGGCCGTACTGCACGGCTTCACGGATGTGGTCCACCGTGCCGGGGAGGACCCCTTCCGCCGCCCAGCACAGGTCGTCGGGAACCGATGCCCCGGGGTTCCAGTGCAGGGCCCCGGCGTCAGGGTCGGGGAAGACCCCGTGCAGCGCGGCCGGGCCCAGCGCCGTCGACCACAGTCGGGCGGCGAACCCGAGGTGCACGATCGAGGCGGCGACCCTCCGCTCCGGGGTGCGCAGCCGCGCACCGACCCGGTCGATGCGCCCGCTCAACGGCTCGAGGTCCCCTGCGTACAACTGTGCGAGCGGAACGTGGCCGGACCCCGGTCCCCCCTTTCGTACCGCGAAGAAACCACCCATGGAGGCCGACTGGTCCCCATCCACCACGTCTCACCCGTTCCGTCGCGGCACCGACCTGACACGCCGCAGTACCTGCCCGTTCACGAGTCCACCCTGTCATGGATCCGGGGCTTGTCCGGACTTGTTCGGGGGCGTCCGCGAAGCCGCCCCCCTCGTGTGACATCCCGCTCCCCGACCGGTTCCTCGGCCTTGACCGAAGCCGCGTGAACACGCGGAAACGCCGCAGATCTCACAGATCGTCTGGGGCCCGGCCCGCGGGGCGACGGGCCGGCCCGAATCCACCGGCAGTGCGAAGCGGCTGCGAGCGGGCCCGCTCGCGCCACGACCGGGCGCGACAGCCCTGCCGTGCCGTGCCGTTCGTGGCCGCGCCCGTGACGTCACGGCAGCCGCCGACCTCTACGGTGGCGGCTGCCGGCGCGGCCCGGGAACGTAGCCGCTGTGCCGCAGGTCAGATCGTGACGCCACCCGAGCGCAGGTAGGCGAGGGGGTCGACGTCGGAGCCGTACCCCGGCCCCGTACGCACCTCGAAGTGGAGGTGGGGCCCCGTGCTGTTGCCGGTGGAACCCGAACGCCCGATCCGTTGGCCGCTGTTGACCTGCTGACCCTCGCGGACCGCGAGCGCGGACAGATGGGCGTACTGGCTGTACTTGCCGTCACCGTGTCGGATGACGATCTGATAGCCGTACGAACCGGCCCAGCCTGCCGAGACGACCCGCCCGGGAGCCACGGCCTTCACCGACGTGCCGGTGGGCACCGGGAAGTCCACACCCGTGTGGTAGCCGCTCGCCCACGAGGAACCAGCCTTGCGGTACGGGGTACTCGGCCCGGCGGCGACGGGAGCGCTGAAACCCGCCGACCGCGCGGCGCGGTCGCTCCGGCCCTTCTCCGCGGTGTGCCCGGGCTTCGGCTTCGCCGGCGACGGGGTGGCGGACGAGCGGTCCCCGGCTGGTTGCGCCTTCTGCGGGGCCTTCGGTTGTGCGGGGGCCGGACGGGCCGCCGTGACCCGCATGACGAGCCGCTGCCCCGGACGAATCAGGTCCGGATCGTTGCCGACGGTCTTCCTGTTGGCTTCGTACAGCGCCCGCCAACCGCCCTTGACCTGCTGGGACTGCGCGATCGCCGAGAGCGAGTCGCCGCGGGCCACCGTGTAGCTCTCCCGCTGGGTGGGCACGGTGGTCGGGGTTGCGACCTCACGGGCCTGCGGCCGGCGCTCCGGCCGCGTCGTGCTCTTGCTCTTGCTCTTGCTCTTGTCCTTGTTCGTCTCTGCGGCGGCCTGCTTCGCGGGTCGCCGCTCCGGTAACACCTCCGGCGCCGGGCCACCCCGGGTGAGGCCGGCACGCCCCGAACACACCGGCCAGGCGCCGGGCCCCTGCCCTTTCAGCACCTTCTCCGCAACGGCGATCTGCTCGTTCTTGCCCGCCAGGTCGGCACGCGGGGCGTAGGCAGTGCCGCCGTACCCCTCCCACGTCGACTGGCTGAACTGGAGCCCGCCGAAGTAACCGTTGCCGGTATTGACGTGCCAGTTGCCGGTCGACTCGCAAGCCGCGACCTTCTCCCAGACGCCCACCGAGGCGGCGTCCGCCGTGCTCGCGCCCAAAAGGGGCAGCGCCAATCCGGCTCCGCTCGCCGTGACGGTGAGCGAGGCCCTGTTGATACGACTCGGCTGGTGACGGCGGTGTCGTCCACGAACGGCCATGGTCCCCCCTTTGAACGCATCAGCGGCGGCCAAAGCTATTGGCTCGTCACAGACGATGACAAGGGGGTGCGCGAGGCGTTACGGCGCACGGGGCGGGCCGCCGCCCGACGTCGTCCGCGGATCATGCGCCCCGCAGGCGACGCGCAGCGCCATGAACGGCGCACCCGGTGCTCCCGTATTCATACTGGCCATGTGGAAGGGCACTTCCCGACGGACTCCAGGAGCACACGTATGAGTGGTACTGCCCAGATCGGCGTCACCGGGCTCGCGGTGATGGGCCGCAATCTGGCCCGCAACTTCGCCCGCAACGGCTTCACGGTCGCCGTGCACAACCGGACCGTGGCGCGCACGCACGAACTGGTGGAAGCGTTCGGCGGCGAAGGTTCCTTCGTGGCGGCCGAGAGCCCCGAGGACTTCGTGGCGGCGCTGGAGCGCCCACGCCGATTGGTGATCATGGTCAAGGCCGGCGGCCCCACGGACGCGGTCATCGAGGAGTTCGCACCGCTCCTCGAGCCCGGCGACGTCATCATCGACGGCGGCAACGCCCACTTCGCGGACACCCGGCGCCGCGAGCGCGAACTGCGCGAGCGCGGGATCCACTTCGTGGGTGTCGGCATCTCGGGCGGCGAGGAGGGTGCGCTGCACGGGCCGAGCATCATGCCCGGCGGTTCGCCGGAGTCGTACGCGTCGCTCGGGCCGATGCTGGAGAAGATCGCCGCCAAGGCCCCGGACGGCACACCGTGCACCACGCACATCGGCCCCGACGGCGCGGGCCACTTCGTGAAGATGGTGCACAACGGCATCGAGTACGCGGACATGCAGCTGATCGCCGAGGCGTACCACCTGTTGCGCGCGGTCGCCGGATACTCCCCCGGGCAGATCGCCGAGACCTTCCGCAGCTGGAACACCGGCAGGCTCGACTCGTACCTGATCGAGATCACCGCCGAGGTCCTGGCCCACGCGGACGCGGCGACCGGCAAGCCGTTCGTCGACGTCGTCGCCGACCGCGCGGAGCAGAAGGGCACGGGCCGCTGGACCGTGCAGATCGCGCTGGACCTCGGGATCCCGGTCTCCGGTATCGCGGAGGCCGTCTTCGCCCGATCGCTCTCCGGGCACGCCGACCTGCGGGAGGCGTCGCGGTCCTTGCCGGGGCCGACGCCGCGGCCGCTCGGCGAGGAAGAGGCCGCCCGCTTCGCCGGCCAGGTCGAGCAAGCCCTGTACGCCTCGAAGATCGTGTCGTACACCCAGGGATTCCACATGGTCCAGGCCGGCAGCGACGCCTACGACTGGGGCATCGACCCGGGCGCAGTGGCGTCGATCTGGCGCGCGGGGTGCATCATCCGCGCGGCCTTCCTGGACCGGATCCGCGCCGCGTACGACGCGCAGCCCCAACTGCCGAGCCTGCTGTCCGACAAGCAGTTCGCGGAGGAGATCGGCGCCGCGCAGAACGACTGGCGCGCCGTGGTGGCGGCAGCCGCGCACCAGGGCGTGCCCACACCCGGGTTCTCCGCGGCCCTCGCGTACTACGACGCGCTGCGCGCGCAGCGACTGCCCGCGGCCCTGACCCAGGGCCAGCGTGACTTCTTCGGTGCCCACACCTACCGGCGCACCGACCGGGACGGCTCGTTCCACACCATGTGGGGCGGCGACCGGTCGGAGGTGCGCAGCGACTGAGCCCGCTCAGCTGATCGGACCCGGCCCCGGGTCGGGCTCCGGCACGGGATCCGGGCCCGGCGGCTTGGGGACCGGATCCGGTGCGGGGCCCGGCGGCGGCTCCGGAGGGGGTACGGGGCCCGGTGCGGGGCCCGGCCCGGGCACGGGCGGTGGCGGGGGCGCCGGGGGCACGGGCTCGGGCACCGGCGGTCCCGGCTCTGGGCCCGGCGGCGGGGTGGGTACGGGAGGAACGGGATCGGGGTGTGTCATGGCGGGCTCCCGGGGTCGGTCGGCCGTACGGCTCAAGTGTTCCCACGGTGCGGCTGCCCGCGCACGGCGACTCCAGTCTCCCCCTGGCCGACCTGCGGACACCCCGCGGCGGCGGCCGCCGCGGCGAGACCGGTGCGCGGGCTGGTCAGCACGGGCACGCCGGTCCGGACGCGCTCGGCCGCCCCGGCCATGGAAGCCTGCGCGAGAACGATCACCCGGGCGTGCCGGACCCCGTCGACGGCCTGCGCCACCGCGTCCAGGAAACCGTCCTCGTCGCCGGATGCGAACAGCTCCCACGCCCCGTCCACCAGCCGGGTGTCGATGTCCGGGTCGGACGTTCCCGCTTCCTCCCGGATGAGCTCGACCGTGGGTGCGAGGGTGCTCGCGAGTGCCGCGACGACCACGATCCGACGGTGCGCGGCCGCCAGTCGCGCCATGGGGCGGTCGACCCGGACCACGGGCACGCCGACGGCGGCGGCCTGCCGCTCTGCCACCGCGCCGACGGTGGAGCAGGTGCACAACACGGCGTCCGCACCGTGGGCGACGGCAGCGGCGAGTGCCGCGCGTACCTCGTCCGTCACCGCGTCCGGGCCCTCGGCCCGCGCGCGCCGAAGGAGCTCCTCGTCGACCAGGTGCCTCAATCGAAGCCCGGGGTGGTTGTCGTCGCGCAGGGACTCGAAGACCGGGACGTGGACCGGAGCGGTGTGCAGAAGGGCCAAAACGGGCGCCGGCCCCACCTCCCCGACCGTCACGGCCTCGGATGCTGCTTCAGTTGCCGCTCGGCTTCGTGCACCAGCTCGGACGGGGCAGTGGGCACCTCGTCGGGGTGGTGCAGCACCCACGCGGCGGCTTGGGGGCACAGCGTCACGGCCCTCAGTCCGTCATGGGCCGCCGTCGCGTGGAACTCGCGGACCACCGCGCTCCCGATGCCCTTGTCCTCGTCCCCCGGTTCGACGACGTGTACCGCGACGAGTGGTGCGGGCGCGAAGTCCAGCGTGAAGTAGGCGATGCGGCCGGCGAACGCGCCGGCCTCGAGTACCTCCGGCCAGCCTTCCTCTCGGTGGTCGCGGAACACGCGCCCTGCCACGGCGGTCCCCTCGCTCCCGTGTGGCCGGTGGGGTCAGCCCTGGGCGGCGACCGGGACGGCGTGGGGGCTGCTCTGGGTGTCGCTACCGGGAACGGGGCGGGACGGGTCCGAGCCCAGTTCGACGATGCGGTTGGCGGCATCGACGTGCACGACCCCGGGCACCAGGGCGCGCGCTTCCGCATCGTCGACCTGGGCGTAGCTGATGAGGATCACCAGGTCCCCGGGGTGGACGAGATGGGCCGCCGCGCCGTTGATGCCGATGACTCCGGATCCGCGCTCGCCCTCGATGACGTAGGTCTCCAACCGCGCGCCGTTGGTGATGTCGACGATGTGGACGAGCTCTCCGGGGAGCAGGTCCGCGGCATCCATCAGATCCGCGTCGACGGTGACGGAACCGACGTAGTGGAGATCGGCCTGTGTCACGGTGGCCCGGTGGATCTTGGACTTGAACATGGTACGCAGCACTTGGACTCCTAGAAAACGGCTCCCCGCCGGCTTTCTGCAGGTCAGGGGCGTCGCTCACTGTACATCGGCATGCGTTCGACTTGAAGATCTTCCATGACATCGTGTGCCGCGGCGAGCGGGCTTCGCACCTGCGCGAAACGAGCTGCCGCGAAGCCGTCGGCCGGGAGCATGTACGGAAGACCGCCCAGGTCCGACACTGATGGGAGGCCGACCTACCTGATGGATGGTCAGGTAGGTCGAGAGGTCCAGAGCAAGTTGCTGCTGACCGAAGGCCATGAAGTGCATCCCTGCCACCTCGCCCACCAGTTGTCCACGGCCCGGACCGACACCTTGAACACGGCCGCAGCCTCCGCCCTGTCCCGCCCCTCTACGAGCGCGGACACCGCCGGCAACCGCACAGCCTCCTGCGCGTCCGGCGACCACGCCCGAGCATCCAGGCCAGGGCCCGATCGTGGCACCGTGGCCCACAGAGCTCAGGGTTCGATCGTGACCTTGATCGCCTCCCCCGCCGCGACTGTGCCGATCGCGTCCGCGACCTTGTCCAGTGGCATTCGGTGGGTGATCAGGTCGGCGACGGGGACGGCCCCCGAAGCGATCAGCTCCAGGGCCCGCCTGTTGTGCGCGGGGCTGGAACCGTTGGCGCCGATCAGGGTCAACTCCCGGTAGTGCACGAGGTTGGAGTCGAGAGTGATGGTGGGTGCGGTCTTGGGCAGGCCACCGAAGAGGCTGATTCGTCCGCTGCGGGCGGTCATCCCGAGCGCGTCCTCCTGAGCCGCGCCCGAGGCCGCGGCGGTGATCACCACGTCCGCGCCCCGGCCGCCCGTCAGCTTGAGGACCGCCTCCACGATGCCGCCGTCCGCCCCGCACACCGTCTCGTCCGGCCGTACGAGCGCGGCCGACATCTCCAGCCGCGCCGCGTTGAGATCGGCCAGGATCACACGGGCGGCGCCGCGGGCCCGGGCCAGCCGCACGTGCAGAGCGCCGATGGGGCCGGCGCCCATGACGACCACCTCGTCGCCACTGCCGACGCCAGCGAGTTCCTGGCCGTTGAGGACGCAGGCGAGGGGTTCGGCGACGGACGCCTCGGCGAAACTCACGCCGTCGGGGATCCGATTGAGGCCGTCCACCTTGAGCACGGCGTGCGGCACGATGAGGTATTCGGCGAAGCCGCCGTCGTACTGGTAGCCGACGGAGGTCTGGTTCGGGCAGATCGTCATCCGGCCGCGGCGGCAGTCGCGGCAGTCGCCGCACGGTACGGCGGCGATCACCTGCACCCGGTCGCCCTCGGCCCACCCACTGACCGACGCGCCGACCGCGGCTATCTCACCGGCGACCTCGTGCCCCATCACGCGCGGCGGGGACAGGTGCTGGTGGCCGTGGTTGAAGATCTTGACATCGGTGCCGCAGGTCGAACAGTTGCGGACCCGGATCTTGACCTCATCGGGCAGGGGCGAAGGCTCCGGTACGTCCTCGAGGCGCAGGTCGCCGGGGGCGTAGAAGCGTGCCACTCTCATTCTTCGAATTCCTTACTGATCGACTGGAGCAGTTGGTGGATCTCGTTCACGTTGCAGGAAGAGCGCAAGCTCTCGGCCTGGTCGGGCTCCAGCAGGATCTGAGCCAATGCCGACAACACCGCGACATGCTCGTTGCCTTTGGCCGCGATCGCCACGCAGGTGGTCACCGTCTCGCCGTCCCAGTTGACGCCGACGGGGAACTGGAGCACGGCGAGCGTGGTGCGGCGGACCAGTTCGCGACTGCCCTCGGTGCCGTGCGGGATCGCCACGCCCTCGCCGACATAGGTGCTGACAGAGCGTTCGCGCTCCAGCATGGTCCGGGTGTATCCCTCTTCGACGGCTCCGAGTTCCTCCAGCACCGCACCGCACTGGCGCACGGCGTCCCACCGGTTGTCGGCGCTCAGACCCAGACGGATGGCCTCGCGGGGCAGTACGTCAGGCATGGACTTCGCCGCCGTCCCGGATGGCGGCCTCGAGCCGGTCGAAGGCCGGGTCGTTGAGGAAGGACTGGAAGGGGATGATCATCGCGTTCGGTACCACCGAGCGGGCCCGCTCGGCGAGGTCGGCGTGCGTCACCACGACCTGGGTGCCCTCGGGGATGTCGTTGACGGCCTTGTGCGTGACCGTCACGCCGTAGGGCTTGAGGCGCCTGGTCAGCTGACTGGCCAGCATCACGCTGCTGCCCATTCCCGCGTCGCAGGCGACCACCACGGAGTTGATGGCCGCGACCGGAACGGTCCGCGCCTCGGTGGTTTCGGCCTCGTCCGTATCAGCCTCCGGCTCCGGCGCACGGCCGATGCGCAGCAGGGCGGCAGCCACGGCGAAGGACACGCCGGTGGCAACCACGACGGAGAGCAACACCCCGAAGTAGCCGCCCTTGGGCGTGACCGCGAGGTACGCGAAGATGCTGCCCGGCGACGGCGTTGCCACGAGACCGGCGCCGGTGACCATCGCGGTGGCGACCCCGGCCATGCCGCCCGCCATCGCTGCGAGGATCAACCGCGGCTTCATCAGCACGTAGGGGAAGTAGATCTCGTGGATGCCGCCCAGGAACTGGACGATGATCGCCCCGGGAACAGTGGGACGCAGTCGCCCGGGACCGAACAGCAGGTAGGCGAGCAGGATTCCAAGGCCGGGGCCCGGGTTGGTCTCGATCATGAAAAGGATGGACTTGCCGCTCTCGGTGACCTCCTGCACGCCCAGCGGAGAGAGCACGCCGTGGTTGATCGCGTTGTTCAGGAACAGGACCTTGGCGGGTTCGACGATGATCGACACCAGCGGCAGCACCCCGGTGTCGACCAGGACGTCGACGCCGCTACCGGCGGCCTTGGTGAGCGCTGAGACGACCGGGCCGATGCCGAGCAGTCCGGCCACCGCCATCGCGCCGCCGATGATGCCGGCGGTGAAGTTGTCCACCAGCATCTCGAAACCGGCGCGTGTGTGCTTGGCCGAGAAGCCGTCGGCGAGCTTGAGGAGGTAGGCGGTGATCGGGCCGATGATCATCGCTCCGAGGAACATCGGAACATCGGAGCCGACCGCCACGCCGACCGTCGCGATCGCACCGGCCACAGCGCCGCGCTGGCCGTGCACCAGACGCCCGCCGGTGTATCCGATCAGTACCGGCAGCAGTATGGTGATCATCGGGCCGACCAGCTCGGCGAGCGTCTCGTTGGGCAGCCAGCCGGTGGGAATGAACATCGCGGTGATCAGACCCCAAGCTATGAAGGCCGCGATGTTCGGCATCACCATTCCGGCGAGGTGACCACCGAGGCGTTGCACCCTGGCCCTGAACCCGTGGCCTTCCACGTGCTTGAGATGGGTCAGGTCTGTCATGGCTCTCTCCGATCCGATGCGGTACAGGGATGTGGCTTGTCCGGGTCCGTGTCGGCGCAGTCGCGTCCGCTCGGTTCCCCTTCCCCGACCTGAAGACCGGCCGCAGGCCGGCCCGTTCGGCCGCCGAGCGGCCGATGCAGCGGAATGTCCGCCGTGATGGTGACTCCGACCATGTCCAGATCGGCCGGAGTCGGCATGGCACTGCCCGGCAGCTTCACTGCGGCGGCGCCGTGCGCCACCGCCGCTGCCAGGGCCTTCGGCCCGGCGCCGCCTGCGCCGAGGAAGCCTGCGAGCGAGGCGTCTCCCGCTCCTACATCGCTGCGTACGGCGGCCACGGGCGCGTTGCCGTACCAGCCGCCCTCGTCCGCTACCAGCAGCATTCCGTCCGCGCCCAGACTGGCCAGCACCCGCTGCGCCCCGAGTGCGCGCAGTTCGTCCGCAGCGTCCAGCACCTCACCGATGGTGGCGAGCGGGCGGCCGACGGCCTCGGCGAGCTCGTCCCTGTTGGGCTTGACCACCTCGGGGCGGGCCTTGAGGGCCGCCAGCAGCGCGGGGCCGGAGGTGTCGAGCGCCATACGGGCGCCGCCGTCGTGGACCTGGGCGACCAGATCGGCGTACCACTCGGGCGCCAGGCCGCGCGGCAGACTGCCGCAGCAGACCAGCCATTCGGTGTCGGGCCCGGCGAAGCCGCGTGCGGTGGCGAGCAGGGCTTCCGACTCCTGCAGAGTCAGTTCCGGCCCCGGTGCGTTGATCTTGGTCAGCGCACCGCTCGCCTCCACGACGCTCACATTGATCCGGGTGTCGCCGCGCAGCTGTACGGTCGCCACCTCGATGCCCTGGCGCCTGAGCAGCTCGGACAGCAGCATTCCGGAGAACCCGCCGAGGGGCAGCACGGCCGTGGTCCGGTGTCCGGCAGCGGTCAGCGCGCGGGAGACGTTGACGCCCTTGCCCCCGGGATCCACCCGGTCGACCGTGGCGCGGTTGATCTCGCCCAGCGACAGCCGTGTCATCTCGAAACTGCGGTCGAGGCTCGGGTTCGGGGTGATGGTGACGATCACGCCCGGATCACCTCCGGCCCCTGGGCTGCGATCTCGTCGGCCTGCTCGTCGGTCAGGCCGGTGTCCGTGACCACCACGTCCACCTGCTTCATCGTGGCGAACCGGGCGAAGTAGCGGGCGCCGTACTTGGAGGAGTCGGCGATCAGAACCACCTGGTGGGCGCTGGCCACCATGGCCCGCTTCACCGCGGCTTCGGCGAGGTCCGGGGTGCTCAGTCCGGCCTGCGCCGAGAAGCCGTTGGTCGCGATCACTGCCATGTCGGCCTCCAGGTCGGCGAGGTCGCGCAGGGCCCAGGCGTCGACCGCCGCCTGCGTACGGTGCCGAAGCCGGCCGCCGATCAGATGGATGTTGAGCAGGGGGTGTTCAGCCAGCCGGGCGGCTACCGGCAGCGCATTGGTGACCACGGTGAGCGTGGAGTCCAGAGGCAGCTGTCCGGCCAGCCGGGACACCGTGGTCCCCGCGTCCAGCAGCAGGCTGCCCTCCTCGGGAAGCAGCGCGAGGGCTGCCTTGGCGATCCGGTCCTTGTCGGCGGCGGCCGTGGAGTCCCGCTCCGCGAGCCCCGGCTCCAGATGCAGCCCCCCGCCGGGCAGCGCTCCGCCATGCACCCTGCGCACCAGCCCGGCCCGGTCCAGGGCGCTCAGATCCCGCCGGATGGTCTCGTGCGTGACGCCGAACTCCTCCGCCAGCGAGGGCACATCGACTCTGCCACGCTCCTGGGCCAGATGGAGGATCCGCTGCTGACGCTCGGGTGCGTACATGTGGGATCAGGTCCGTTTCATGTGGGGTAATGCCTGCCTACGACCGGACACTACCCGCTTCCACTGGAAACACAATAGTTCCGAGTGTGTTGATTTCCTTTCCGTATGTGTTGACATCACGGGGTGGCCGGTCGTAGAACCGTCGAAACCGCTCGACACGGGTGGCAAACACAGACGTCCGGACTCACCCTTCCCCGACCGTGAGTCCGGGCTCGGGCGGCGGCCTGACCGCCTCAGGCTGCTGCCCGACCACCCCTGAGCCGTCCTTCAGTCACCCCCGATCACACCTCGAAGGAAGCGCGATGCCTCAGATACTGGTCACCATCGGCTCACGGAGCGGGCTCCACGCCCGCCCGGCCTCCCTCTTCGTCAAGGCCGCCGCGAGCCAGCCCGTCAAGGTCACCGTCGGCCGCCCCGGTCAGCCCCCGGTGGACGCCCGAAGCCTGCTGTCCGTGCTGTCGCTGGCGGCCCAGCACGGCCAAACCCTGGAGCTCGCCGCCGAGGGCGAGCAGGCCCAGTCAGCCCTGGACGAACTCGCCCTGCTGCTGTCGCAGGACCTCGACGCATGAGCCAGGTCCTGCAAGGCATCGGCGTCGGTACGGGCAGCGCGTCGGGTCCCGTCGCGCGCATGGCGCCACCACCGGCGCTACCCGCCCCCAGACCCGTCACCGACACCGAAGCGGACGTCTCCGCCCTGCGCCGGGCACTGACCTCGCTGGTCGCGGAACTCGAACACCGCGCGGCACGCGCCTCCGACGGGCCCGCGGCAGACGTGCTGTTCGCGCACGTGCAAATGGCGTCCGACCCCGCGCTCGCCGAGCAGGCGGTCGAGGCGATCCACCGCGGCACCGATCCCGCCCACGCGCTGAGCGCCACCTTCGGCGGCTTCCGCGCCCGGCTCCTGGCCGCCGGGGGCTACTTCGCCGAACGAGCGCCGGATCTGGACGACCTGTGCGGGCGGGCGGTCGCCCATCTGCTCGGCCTGCCGATGCCCGGGCTGCCCGACCCCGGCCATCCGTACATCCTGGTGGCCGACGATCTCGCCCCGGCCGACACCGCCGTCCTCGACCCCGCGTCCGTACTTGCGCTGGTCACCGTACGAGGCGGACCCACCAGCCACACCGCGATCCTCGCCAAGGCGCTCGGCCTGCCCGCGGTCGTCGGGTGCTCCCCGGCGGCCGCCCTCGACGACGGCCGGAACGTGCTCGTCCACGACGGCACCGTGCATGTCGACCCGTCACCGGAGACGGTCGCCGAGGCCGACCGGCGGGAACGACGGCGCCGCGGTCTGGCAGCGACCGTCCAGGGCCCGGGCCGTACCGCGGACGGGCACCCGGTCGCGCTGCTGGTCAACCTCGGAGCGCCGCACGAACTCCCGCGCGCCGCCGCCACCGAGGCCGAGGGTGTCGGGCTGTTCCGCACCGAATTTCTGTATCTGGACCGGAGCGAGCCACCCGGTCCCGATGAGCAGACCGCGGCCTACCGGCGGGTCTTCGACGCCTTCCCCGGGCGCCGGGTGGTCGTACGCACACTCGACGCGGGCGCCGACAAGCCACTGCCCTTCAGCACGGCCACGGGCGAGGAGAACCCAGCGCTCGGTGTACGAGGGCTGCGCACGGCCGCCCGAGACCCGGGCCTGCTGGACACACAACTGGCCGCCATCGCCGACGCGGCCCACGGGAGCGATGCCGACGTGTGGGTCATGGCCCCGATGGTCTCACTGCCGAGCGAGGCGGCAGACTTCGCGGCGCGAGCGCGCTCGCACAGACTGGCGGTGACCGGAGCGATGGTCGAAGTACCGGCCGCGGCACTGCATGCTGAACGACTGGCCCAGGTCTGCGACTTCCTCAGCATCGGCACGAACGACCTCGCGCAGTACACCTTCGCCGCCGACCGGACCCTCGGGGCGCTCGCGGAACTGCTCGACCCCTGGCAACCCGCGCTGCTCGACCTGGTAGCCGTCACCGCGCACGCCGGTTCAGCATCCGGCAGGCCAGTCGGTGTCTGCGGGGAGGCGGCGTCAGACCCGGAACTGGCACTGGTACTGGTCGGACTGGGGGTGAGGAGCCTGTCGATGGCGCCGGCGTGCCTGCCGGAGGTGCGTGCGGTGCTGGCCGGGCACCACCTCAGGCAGTGCCAGGAGATGGCGAACGCGGCTCGCGGTGCCCCCGACGCGGCGACAGCACGCGCCGAAGTGCGCCGCCGGATGAACTGAACAACCCACTCCCACCCCGGTCCCCGGAAGTCCGAGCAGGCGGGGTATGTCAATCCCGTGTTGTGTGGAGAGTTTCCAAGACCGTGGCCTGCGAACGTCCCGAGCGGGAGCCAGGCACCTGTGTGCAGATTCCCCCGTCATGGCGGCCACCTGGTCAGCTGGCCGGGACGCCCCCCGCCCGATGCTGACCGTTTGCTGACCTGCAAGAACACCCAAACGGCAGATCCTGGACTTGACGCGGCGGGGTCTGCGCGGGATGAGCTGTTCCGGGGCGGCCCCGGCGGCATCCACTCACAAACCGACGGGGCCGGCGTCCAGTCGACGCCGGTCGGATCGCGTCGGCTCCGCCGTTCGATGATCCGCTCCTGCACGTGCACCGGAAGGCCGTAGGATCCAGGCTGTCACGACGACCGCATCTAGCATGTGCGTCCAAGCGGTGACAGGGCCATTCGGGCATAATGGGATGGCACTTTCCGGAGGGAGCGGGGATGGCGGAGAGTCCGGCACAGGGGCGGAAGGGCGTTACAGCGACGCCTCAGTTGCGGCTGGATGAGCTGCTGGAGGGTCTGCAGGCTCAGGTGGAGCAGGTCCGCGCGACTCGGGACCGGGTACACACACTGCTGGACGCCGTCCTCTCCATCGGCACCGACCTGGATCTCGACGTCGTGCTGCGCCGGATCACCGAGTCCGCCGTGACTCTGGTGGACGCCCGGTACGGGGCCCTGGGCGTGGTCGGCGAAGAGGGCAGGATCCGGCAGTTCATCACGGTCGGCATGGACGACGACACGATCGAGGCGATCGGTCACTATCCCGCGGGCGAGGGGATCCTGGGACTGCTGATCAAGGAGCCGGAGCCGCTGCGTCTGGCCGACCTGGGCCGGCACCCCGACTCCGTCGGCTTCCCCGCGGGACATCCGCCGATGACGACGTTCCTGGGTGCGCCGGTGCGCGTGCGCGACCGGGTCTTCGGGAACCTCTACCTGACCGACAAGCGCGGCGGGGCGGAGTTCGACGACGATGACGAGGCGGTACTGCGCACGCTCGCGGCCGCGGCCGGCGTCGCGATCGACAACGCCCGCCTGTACGAGGACTCCCTACGCCGCGAGCAGTGGCTGGCGGCGAGCAGCGAACTGACCCGAAGCCTGCTGTCGGGCACCGGCACGGAGCAGGTCCTGCACCAGATCGCCGCCACGGTCAGGGCACTGTCCGACGCCGATCTGGTGACGCTGGCGGTGCCGTTCGAAGGCGGGGACGAGCTGGTGATCGAGGCCGCCGAGGGTGAGGGTGCCGAGCAGGTGCTCGGGCTGGTCCTGGCGGCGTCCACGTCGGCCGCGAAGGTCTACCGCTCCAACCAGCGGATCACGAGCAGTGCCCTGGCTCAGGAGCCGCAGACCGGGGGCGGTTTCGCGGCACGAATCGACCTGGGACCCGGATTCCTGCTCCCCCTGGGCGGTGGCGCGGACGTGCGCGGAGTTCTGCAGGTCGCCAACCTGAACGGCGGCACGGAGTTCAGCGACGCCACCATGAGCATGATCAGCGGCTTCGCCGACCAGGCCGCGCTGGCGCTGGAGATCGCCGAGCACCGGCGCGAAGCCGAGCACCTGGTGGTGCTCGGTGACCGTGACCGCATCGCGCGGGATCTGCACGACCTGGCCATCCAGCGGCTTTTCGCCTCGGGGCTGACGCTGAACTCAGTGCTGGGCCGCGTCGCCGACCGGCCTCAGGTGGCGGAGCGGGTGCAGCGGGTCGTCGACGACCTGGACGACACCATCAAGACCGTGCGCGGCACGATCTACGCATTGCGCGAACGTGACCGCGCCGACAGCCGCGGCGGACTGCGCGGGAAGATACTGGCCGAGACCGATCAGGCCGCCACCACGCTCGACTTCGCCCCCGCCCTGCGCATGACCGGCCTGCTGGACACCGATGTCCCCGACGGTCACGCCGAGCAGTTGCTGGCGGTGCTGCGCGAGACCCTCTCGAACGCCGCCCGGCACGCGCATGCCACCGCCGTCGAGGTCACCGCCGAGACGGACGGCTCGCGGCTCCGCCTGCGCGTCGCCGACAACGGCAGGGGGATCGACCCGGCCGTCACTCGCCGCAGCGGCCTGGACAACCTCCGCGAGCGCGCCACCGTTCTGGGCGGCGGCTTCACCCTCACGCCGAACGAGCCCACCGGCACCATCGCGGAATGGACGGTTCCCCTGCCCGCACAAACCGGCAAACCGGAAGCGTAAACGACCCGGGACTGCAGTGAAGCCCTGGGCTCCTCGCACGTGCCTACCGCCCCGTTCGATAGGGCATGGCCTGACCCTGGTCCAGCCCTTCTCCCACTCCCTGTTCGCTTCCAGCACCGCACACGGCGCGGGCTGTTCTCGGCGTCGTGACCTGTGTCGGCAACCGGGAGGAGCGGCGGGATGCACCGGACCGTGGCCAGGTTGCGGTACTCCGGGTGGAGCGACGAGAGCACCGTGTAGGTGTTGATCAGGGAGTGGACGGGGGAACGCCGATCGTCTCGATCCAGTCCCGGGGGATGCGCCTGGTGGGCCGCGCCACCCGAATCGCCTACGCACGGCAGGTCCGTTGGCTGCCCGGCCTCGGAACTGGTGGGCTCGCGTATTCGACTGTCGCCAGTCTCGGTCCGATCTGGCGCGTTGATGACGCTGTGTGGTCGTCGTCGGCGGCCGTTCGGGGAACGCTCTCGACGCTGTGAGCGGTGTTGCTTAAGATCATGGGCACGGCATCGCGTGTCGGTCACCGGCTGGGTGAGGCATGGAGGTGCCTGTGAGATTGCCTTACGGAGGCATTCCACAGATGTCAGTCGAGTTGAATCACACCATCATCCATGCCCGGGAGAACCGGGAGTCGGCCGAGTTCCTGGCACACATCCTGGGGCTTGAGGTCGGGACCGAGTGGGGGCCGTTCATTCCCGTGGCCACCGGCAACGGGGTCACTCTGGACTTCGCCGCCATCCCGGCGGAGTCGATCGTCATGCAGCACTACGCGTTCCTCGTTTCCGACGGGGAGTTCGACGCGACCTTCGCGCGTATCCGGCAGGCCGGGATCACGTACTACGCCGATCCGCATCTGAAGCAGCCTGGAGAGATCAACCACCACCACGGTGGGCGCGGCCTGTACTTCATGGATCCGGCCGGGCACGGCATGGAGATCATCACGCGTCCCTATGGCAGCCACGCGCAGACGCCGACGGCTTCGTGAGGCAGGGGCAGGTCAGGGAGTGCCCTGGCCTGCTCCTCCGTGGCGGAGTCCATCTGTCGTGAGCCGCCTGCGGAGTCCAGCCTGCTGGTGACCATGTGTGGTCGCCGGAGGCGTATCGGCTCCAGGTGCCTCCGGCTTGGGCGGCCAGCTTGGCCGTGGTGACCTGGTGGTAGCCGAGGGCGTCGGCGACGACGGGTGCAGGCATCTCCAGGACGTGCTGGCGGATCGCGGAGACGCGGCCGGTGATGGTGGGGATGCCGAGATCGATGGAGTGCCGGTAGAGCCACTCGGCAAAGCCCATGGCGTGTTCCCAGTAGCCGCCCTCGCCCCGGTCGTGCACCACCACGCTCCAACCGGGTGTCCGCGAACTGCGGCCGAGGAGGACGTGGAAGCCGAAGTCGGTCGACAGCGCCGGGATCAGGACTCCGTCGGCACCGGTGTCCGGGGGTGCCGTCGTGGATGCGCAGGGCGAGACGGTCGCGGTGGAGGACGTCGAGTACGTCGAGGATGTGCACGGTGTCGCCTGGCCGCGCGTACGTCAGCAGTCCGCGGAACTCCGGCCGCTGGAGGGGGTGAGGCGGCCGGAGGTGCCCGGGTCATCTTCGAAGACGACCGGGTCCTCGATCCCGGCCTCGTCCAGGACGAGGTTCTGCCGGGCGGTGGACTGCCGGTCGGTCGACACCCGCTTGTAGACCAGGTTCGCCACCAAGAGCCCCTTCCGTACGGAGGATCGGACGCTATCTGTCGTCAAACCCTGGCAGCAATCACCATCGGATCTGATGGGATTCGACCCGCCTCGAACCCCCGGATTTCACGAATTCATTGGACACGTCGGCCGCCTGTCGTCAAACGATCGTTTGCGACAGATGCAAGTTGACCGGCAAGCAGCCTGGGGAGAGCGAGGATCGGGGCGTTGAGGTGATGACCTACGAGCCCCCACTGACTGCGGAGCCGGGTCGATGAGTGGCCACCGCTGTGGACCCGGGTCCTCGCCGACCGGTCCCGGGTTTACGCCTACCGGAGGTGCTGCCGCCCTCCACTACTCGGTGGTACCGTATAGCAGTATTCGGTATCACGTAGTACCGACAGGCTGAGGAGTATCCGCGATGGAGGACCTGACGGAGATGTTGAAGGGCACGCTCGAAGGGTGCGTGCTCGAAATCATCGGCAGCGAGGAAACCTACGGGTACGCCATCACCCGCCAGTTGAACGAGCTGGGCTTCGCCGACGTCATCGAGGGGACGGTGTACACCATCTTGCTGCGACTGGAGAGGAACGGGTTCGTCCAGATGACGAAACGACCATCCGGGGTCGGTCCGCCGCGCAAGTTCTACACGCTCAACGATGCCGGACGCGAGGAACTCGCGAAGTTCTGGGCGAAATGGCAGTACCTCTCATCACGCATCGACAGGCTCAAGGAGGGCGGGAGATGAACTTCTGGGAAAAGGTCACAGGCAGCGATCTCACCAGGGAATGGAAGGCGTTCGAGGCCCGCGCCGATGTCCTGCCGGACGACTACCGGGCGGCGTGGGGCCAGATCATCGCCCTCCTTTTCCCCTACGGGGACTTCACCGGCCGCAACCTGATGCCGATCCTCGACGCCGCCCTGGGGCTGCTCGAAGTAGCAGCGGCGGACGGCCAGAGCGTCCACGAGGTGCTCGGCGCGGACATCCAAGGCTTCTGCACCGCGCTGGCCGGCGGAGCAGGGGCCCGGAATTATCGCGACCGGTGGCGCGAGCAGTTGAACAGGAACGTCGCGAGGAAATTGAGCCGGCTGGGAGGCTGACGTGAGCATCCAGGACATCATCGAAGGCAAGAAACAGTGGCGAGTGCACGCAGCTCGCGTCAAGGCACTCCCGCCGGACTACCAGATCGTCTACAAGGAGATGCAGAAGTACCTGTTCAAGGTCGGACCGATCAGCCTGCCTGACGGGCCCCTGCTCCCCGGGATCGTCGACTTCTTCGAGGAGGGTGTCACCGCAGGCAAGGGGGTTGTGGAACTCATCGGCACCGACGTCGCCGCGTTCTGCGACGGCCTGGTCAAGGACTCCCCTACCTACGCGGATGTCTACCAGGCATCCATCAGCGCGGAACCCGGCGCGGACGAGAAGTGACGCCCGCCGCCCGGGTGCGGGCCGAACCGAGGGCACTGCGTAACCGTCGAGCGTCACCCCTGGGTGCCTTCCCTGAAAACGGTGCTGACACCGTAGGAGGCATAAGAGCAGAAGGAACGACACCGGAACCGGAAACCTCTGTGCAGAGTGGGCTCACATCGCTGGGTGAGGAGGCGTGTCGTTATCAGGCGGATGAGATACGCCCGGAGGACCTGCCGATGATCGCTGCCGAGGCACTCGCAGCCGGACTGGACACCCCGACATTGTGCGAGCTCGCCGGTTGGCCTCGCAATGCGGATGCCCGCGATATTCGCGAAGCATTCGAGCAAGCACTCACCGAGTCCGAGATCGGGCCGCCTGATCGGGGCCTGGCACGGCGCCACGCTCTGCGCCGGATGGCGGCGAGACTCATCGCTGGAGAGCTAACTCCCGCCGACCTGGCGACGGACGACTGGTGGGAGACGGAGTTCGGGACCGATCGCCGTCGGTGTTTGGGGGGGGGGGGGGGGGTGGGAGGATCCTCACCCCCCCCCACCCCCACCCACATAGACCCACCCCCTCCCCCTCCCGC
>NZ_JBHZCF010000015.1:143235-216132 GCF_042755225.1 Streptomyces sp. NPDC059169
GGGCTAGGGCCATCCGGCCCTAGCCCAGCCGACACCGACGCCGGATGATGTACCGATGTTCCAGACAGACGGCTTCCGCGAACTCGACCGGCAGGAGTGCCTGCGCCTGCTGGCCAAGGTGCCGGTTGGCCGCGTCGTGTACACCCGACAGGCACTACCCGCGGTCCTCCCCGTCAACTTCTCCCTGGACACGGACACCTCCGTCGTGCTGTGCACCTCGCAAGGCTCGGACCTCGTCCACGCCATCGACGGCGTCGTGATCGCCTTCGAGGCGGACGAGTTCGACGCAGCGACCCGGTCCGGTTGGAGCGTGGTGGTCACCGGGAGGGCCACGGCGGTGTCCGACCCCGCCGAGCAGGAACGGCTCTCGCAGGCCGGCCTCACCTCCTGGATGCCCCTGAAGGAACCGGTGTTCGTACGGATCGGCTCCGAGATGGTCACCGGACGCGAGCTCAGGGGCACGAGCAGCCCGCGGTGAGGTGTGACCCTCGGCGGGCCGAAGACAGGCTCGCGCGGCGACAGGTCTTGCGTGTGGGTCCGGGGCGGTCGTCGAAGGCTGCCGCCCCGTTCGATGGGGACCGCGACCGGCCGGCTCTCCAGGTCCCTGCCGAACGGCCGGGGGTGTGTATTGTGGAGCGATGGCTCCGGCACGACCGTCACTGCTCTTTCCTCCATTCCTCCGCTCCGCGTTCGCGGCCCTGGCCGACCGGCCTCTCGCAGCTACCTGCGACGAGAAGATCGCCCGGGGAAGGCACTACGCCTCGGCCTTCCCACCAGGTTCTGCTCCGTAGAGGGCCGGCCGCGGTCAAGGGCTCGACACCCCATAGGTCCGTCAGCATGTCCACGGTGTCGCCAAGTTGAGGAAGCGGGTAGTCGCCCGGTCCTGGCCCACTGCGGCCTGCCCTTTCGGTCCCCGTCCCGGTCGGTGAGGTCGGGTCAGGTCAGCGGGAGCCGGGTGGCGACGTACTCCGTCAGGTCGAGCAGGCGGTTGGTGTAGCCCCACTCGTTGTCGTACCAGCCGAAGACCTTGACCAGCTCACCGCTGGCCTGGGTCAGCGGGGCGTCCAGGACGCAGGAAGCAGGGTCGCCGACGACGTCGCGGGAGACGATCGGGGCGTCCGAGACCCGCAGGACGCCCTTCAGTTGCCCGTCGGCGGCCTCCCGGAACGCGGCGTTGACCTCGTCGGCGGTCACCGGCCGGTCGAGGACGAGACTCAGGTCGGTCAGCGAGCCGTCCTCGACAGGCACGCGTACGGCGATGCCGTCCAGGGTGCCTGCCAGCTCGGGTAGGACCAGACCGACCGCGCGGGCGGCACCGGTGGACGTGGGGATGATGTTCACCGCGGCGCTGCGGCCCCGGCGCAGGTCCTTGTGCGGGCCGTCGAGGACCACCTGGTCGTTGGTATAGCCGTGGATGGTGGTCATCAGACCCTTGACGATGCCGAAGTGCTCGTCGAGCACCTTCACCATCGGGGCCACGCAGTTGGTGGTGCAGGAGGCGTTGGAGATGACGTGGTCCCGCTCCGCGTCGTATGTGCCCTCGTTGATACCCATGACGACGGTGGCGTCGACGCCCTTGCCGGGCACGGACAGCAGCACCTTGCGGGCGCCGCCCTTCAGGTGCATCCCGGCCTGCTCGCGGGTGCGGAAGCGGCCGGTGGACTCGATGACGATGTCAACCCCGAGACCGGCCCAGTCCAGGGCGGCCGGGTCGCGCTCGGCGGTCACGGCGATGCGCTGTCCGTCGACGGTGATCGAGGTGTCGTCGTGCTCGACGGCGCGGCCGAGACGGCCGTACGTCGAGTCGTACGCCAGCAGGTGCGCCAGCGCGGCCGGAGAGGTGAGGTCGTTGACCGCCACCACCTCGATGGCCGTGCCTGGCTCGGTTTCCGCGCGCTGCAGCAGACAGCGCAGGTAGTTGCGTCCGATCCGGCCGAAGCCGTTGATGCCCACGCGCACGCTCATGTCCGTCGCCCTCCCCGATCGACCCGGTCCGATCCGCGTCGCTGCGTCTTTGCGTGCTGCCAGCCTGGCGTCGGGGGGTGCGGTCGGACATGGGCCGTACGGGGACAAGCCGGGGGACCTTCGGCCCGGGCTCGCCGCGCGGGTGTCAGTGACCCTCTTGCTTCAGCCTGTCCTGGGCCTGAGTGGCGATGACCGCGGCCTGGATGCGCCGTTCCACACCGAGCTTGGCCAGCAGCCGGGAGATGTGGTTCTTGACCGTCTTCTCGGCGAGGTAGAGCCGTTGGCCGATCTGGCGGTTGGTCAGGCCCTCACCGATCAGTGCCAGGATCTCCCGCTCCCGGTCGGTCAGCCCCGGCAGGGCGTCGGGCTCGGGTTCCGGCTCCTGGGCCTGACGCAGCCGGGCCATCAGCCTGGTGGTGGCGCTCGGGTCGAGCAGCGACTGGCCGGCGGCCACGGTACGGACGGCCGAGACCAGGTCCGTGCCCTGGATCTGCTTCAACACGTATCCGGAGGCGCCAGCCATGATCGAGTCGAGCAGAGCCTCCTCGTCGTCGAACGAGGTCAGCATCAGGCAGGACAGTTCCGGCATGCGTGAGCGCAGCTCGCGGCAGACGGTCACGCCGTCGCCGTCGGGCAGCCGCACATCGAGCACGGCCACCTGCGGGCGCAGCGCGGGAACCCGCACCAGGGCCTGCTCCGCCGTGCCCGCCTCGCCGACCACGGTGATGTCCGACTCGTCGTTCAGCAGGTCGCGCACACCGCGCCGGACCACCTCGTGGTCGTCCATGAGGAAGACCCGGATCGGGTTGTCACTACCGGGTCGTTCGCTGTCCGCCATCGACGGCTCCTGTCCTATGTCGTATGTCTCAGGAACCGGAAACCGCCGGATGGGCGGGACCAGTCCTTCCCCGCAACAGATCTTGCGCGATCCATGGGCCGAACGGCCAGGGCCGACCGGCCCATTTCGCTCTGACGTTCTCACATTCCCACGCGTACCGGTTCTGATCGCCCACCGGGCGCCGACCGGTGCCGAACCGTCTGCACGCTACGCCGGAAATGCCGCGATGTGCCGTCAATCGTCTGCCGCACCCCTCGTAGCCGGTCGCTCCCTCACGCTCGGCTTCGCCCGCGCGCGAGGAACCCATCGTGTACGGAGCAGCATGCGATGCAGCCCAGCGCCTCTCCAGGGCACCGCCGAACCGCAGCGGGCGTTGCCGAAGCCGCTCACGAGACCGTGCGGAGCTCCCCACGGGAACCACACCGGCCGAGTCGGGACCATCGGCCCCGGAAACGGCGGCCACCCGGTCGTGAGGCTCGGAAGGAGGGCGGTGCAGTCGTCCGCGGCCCGCTGGTCCCGAATCCGTGGGGGTTTCATGGTGCGGGCGAACGCTCACTCGGCTGCCAGCGGGACGGTCGAGAGGTCGTCGTCGGACTCGACGACCTCGGCGACCCGGCCACGCCGCTGCCGGACTTCGCCTTCGCCGCGGCCGCCGCCCGCAAGGCCGCACTGCGCGCCGTGCACGCGCCGAGCCTGCCGCCGCTGTACCGGCACGGCCCCGTTGTGGGCCGACAGGCCGGCCGGAACGCGGTATCACGAGACAGGCGGAGAAGGTGCTGTCCGGCGCTCTGGTGCCGTGGCGGGAGAAGTACCCGCACCGCGCGGTCGATCTCGCCCGTCCGTCGTCGTGCTGAAGGCCGCCGCTCGATGCGGACTCGTGGTCGTCGGCCGCCGGGTGCACCGGCCGACGCTCGGCAAGCGCATCGGCCCGGTGGTCCACGCGGTGCTGCAGCACGCCGCCCCCGGTCACCGTCGTCCCGCACGACTGCGGGCCGGTTCACGTGCGTCTCGAGGGCCGAGCGGGCCCATGGGCGGGGACGTCCAGGACCTGCCCACCGCGTCGGCACCCGTTCGACGCTGGTACCGCACTGAAGATACAGAGAACAGTCAGAGAACCGAGGAGTTGCGCGATGAAGGCAGCAGTCGTCCGGTCCTTCGGCCAGCCGCTGGTCATCGAGGAGCGTCCGGATCCGGAACCCGGTCCCGGCCAGGTCCGCATCCGGCTGGAGGCGTCCGGGCTGTGCCACACCGATATCCACGCTGCGCATGGTGACTGGCCGGTGAAGCCCACTTTGCCGTTCGTCCCCGGCCACGAGGGCGTTGGCATCGTCGAGGCGCTCGGCGACGGCGTGACCCACCTGGAGGTCGGACAGCGGGTTGCGGTTCCGTGGCTGGGCTGGGCCTGCGGGCGTTGCGAGCACTGCCTGTCCGGCTGGGAGACCCTGTGCGAGCGGCAGCGCAACACCGGATACAGCGCGGACGGCGGCTATGCCGAGAAGATGCTCGCCCCGGCCGACTTCGCCGCCCCCGTTCCCGACGGCATCGACCCACGTGACGCCGCCCCGCTGACCTGCGCCGGAGTCACCACGTACAAGGCACTCAAGGTCGCAGACGTCCGCCCGACACAGCTGGTGGCGATCTCCGGCGTCGGCGGCCTCGGGCACCTGGCCGTGCAGTACGCGAAGATCGCCGGGGCCACGGTGGCCGCGATCGACGTCACCGACGACAAGCTCGACCTCGCCCGCGAGCTGGGGGCCGACATCCTCATCGACGCCCGCAAGGAGGACCCGGCCGAGGTGCTGAAGCAGCACGGCGGCGCGCACGCCGCCATCGCGCTGGCTGTCAACGAGCAGGCGTTCGCCTCCGCCTACGGCGGTCTGCGGCGCGGCGGCAAGCTGGTCATGGTCGCTCTGCCCGCCGGCGGAACCATCCGGGTGCCGATCTTCGACACCGTCCTGAACGGCACCTCCGTCATCGGCTCGATCGTCGGCACCCGCCAGGACCTCGCGGAGGTGTTCCAACTGCACGCAGCCGGACGCACCAAGGTGATCTACGAGACCCGCCCACTGGACACCGTCAACGACTCCATCGCCGACGTCCTCGACGGTCGCATCAAGGCTCGCATCGTCTTCGAGACGTGACCCGACCGAGCCTGTCCGCCGTGGGTCGTGCGCCGACCGGCCACGACGCCCGGCGGACACGACCGAGCCCCACATCCTTCCCTGGGAAAGCCGCATGAAAGGGCACACCGTCGTGGTCCGTTACGTGTACGACTTCACCGCGGGCGGCCGTGACATGGCCGACCTGCTCGGTGGCAAGGGCGCCAACCTGGCCGAGATGACCCGGATGGGGCTGCCGGTGCCGCCCGGATTCACCGTCACCACCGAAGCCTGCCGCGCCTTCCTCGCCACCGGCTCCGAACCGGACGGCCTGGCCGGCGAGATCTCCGAGCACCTGACCATCCTGGAGCAGGCCGCCGGCCGGCGGCTGGGGCAGCCGGACGACCCTCTGCTGTTGTCGGTCCGCTCCGGGGCCCGCTTCTCGATGCCCGGCATGATGGAGACGATCCTGGACATCGGCCTGAACGACGAGTCCGTGCTGGGGTTGGCGAAGTCCTCCGGGAGCGAACGCTTCGCCTGGGACTCCTACCGCCGCCTTGTGCAGATGTTCGGCGGCACCGTCATGGGCGTCGACAGCGCGCTGTTCGAGACCGTGATGGCCCGCCTCAGGGAAACCCGCGGCGCGGCCGACGACCTGGGCCTGGACGCGGTCGATCTGGCCGAGCTCGTCGAGGCGTACAAGGAACTGATCCACCAAGAGACGGGCGAGTACTTCCCGCAGTCCCCCGCCGAGCAACTGCGCCGCGCGGTCCTGGCCGTCTTCGAGTCCTGGAACGGCGAGCGCGCCCGTCTCTACCGCCGCCGCGAACACATCCCCGACGACCTGGGCACCGCCGTCAACGTCCAGACCATGGTCTTCGGCAACCTCGGCACCGACTCCGGCAGCGGAGTCGCCTTCACCCGGGACCCGGCAACAGGGCGCCCCGGCCTGTACGGCGACTACCTGACCAACGCGCAGGGAGAGGATGTCGTCGCGGGCATCCGCAACACCGTCGCCCTGGACGAACTGGGCCGGCTGAACCCCGAGGCGTTCGTCCGGCTCCACGACCACATGCGAACGTTGGAGACCCACTACCGGGACCTGTGCGACATCGAGTTCACCGTCGAGCGCGGCCGACTGTGGATGCTGCAGACCCGGGTCGGCAAGCGCACCGCCGAGGCCGCGTTCGCCATCGCCGCCGCGCTGACGGACGAGGAACTCATCACCCCCGACGAGGCTCTGGCGCGCCTCAGCGGCGACGGCCTCGCCCGCCTGATGTTCCCCCGCTTCGACGCCTCCGCCGTCGGGGACGCCCTCGCACGCGGCATTCCGGCCTCGCCGGGCGCCGCGGCCGGCGCTGCGGTCTTCGACTCCGCCGAAGCGGTACGGCGCGCCGCGACCGGGGAGAAGGTCGTCCTCGTACGGCAGGAGACCACCCCCGACGACCTGCCCGGCATGATCGCCGCCCAGGCCGTGCTGACCAGCCGCGGCGGCAAGACCAGCCACGCCGCCGTGGTCGCCCGCGGCATGGGCAAGGTATGCGTGTGCGGCGCCGAGGAGATCTCCGTCGACCCGCAGGGCCGGCGCTTCAGTGCGGGCGGCAGCACCGTCGAGGAGGGCACGGTCATCTCCGTCGACGGCTCCGAAGGCGCCGTCTACCCGGGCGCCGTCCCGCTGGTGGACTCGGCGGTGATGCGGTACTTCGAAGCAGGTTTCGAGACGGGTACAGAGAGGAGCGCCGACACGAGTGAGGGCTCGGACAGAGTGGTCGACGCCGTCGCCCGTGCCATGCGACATGCCGATGGTGTACGGCGGTTGGGGGTGCGGGCCAACGCGGACACCCCCGAGGACGCCGCCCGTGCCCGCAGGTTCGGCGCCGAGGGCATCGGGCTGTGCCGGACCGAGCACATGTTCCTCGGCGACCGGCGGCAGCTGGTCGAGGCGATGATCCTGGCCCGCGACGACGCCGAACGCGAGCGAGCACTGGACGCGCTGTTGCCGCTGCAACGGGAGGACTTCGTCGGCATCCTGGAGGCGATGGACGGTCTGCCGGTCACCATCCGCCTCCTGGATCCGCCGTTGCACGAGTTCCTGCCGGACCGCACCGAACTCGCCGTCCGCGTCGCTGCGGCCGAGGCACACGGAACCCCGCCGAGCGCGCACGACACCGAGCTGCTTCGAGCCGTGAACCGGATGCACGAGGAGAACCCGATGCTCGGCCTGCGCGGCGTACGCCTGGGGCTGGTGGCACCGGGACTGGTCGCCATGCAGGTGCGGGCGATCGCCGAGGCGGTCGTCGAGCGCAGGCGGGCGGGCGGTGATCCGCGTGCGGAGATCATGGTTCCCCTGATCGACACGGTCGAGGAACTGCGGCTCGTACGCGAGGAGGTGGAACAGGTGACAGCCGAGGTCAGCAGGGCCACCGGAGTGCCCGTCGAGTGCCCTGTCGGTACGATGATCGAGCTGCCGAGGGCGGCTCTGACCGCGGGCCGGATCGCCGAGGAGGCGGAGTTCTTCTCCTTCGGCACGAACGACCTGACCCAGACCACCTGGGGCTTCTCCCGCGACGACGTGGAGGCGGCGTTCTTTTCCGCCTACCTTGACAAGGGCATCTTCAAGGTGTCCCCGTTCGAGAGCATCGACCGCGATGGTGTCGGCCGCCTGGTCGAGATCGCGGTCGCAGAGGGCCGCGCGGCCCGGCCCGGGCTGAAGATCGGGGTCTGCGGCGAGCACGGCGGAGACCCGGACTCCGTGCACTTCTTCCACGGCGCGGGACTGGACTACGTCTCCTGCTCACCGTTCCGCGTCCCGGTCGCCCGCCTGGAGGCCGGACGCGCCGCGCTTCCCGGGACGCAGACCAGCGACAGCCGCTGACACATCCCGAAGGGCCGAAGCCGGACGGGAAGGAACCGGCTCCGGCTCTTCGGGCTGCCGGCTGCCGACGGCCGACGGCCGACGGCATGTGAGAGCACACCAGCCGTCTCCAGGCCTGGGGACCACCGACGGCGGACCTCCGGCGGTGGTCGGCGTACAGGAAGAACCGCACTGGGGCCAGGCGCCATGTCGACGGCGTCGCTCCTCGGCCTCCACCAGGACCCGTGACAAGGACGTCGAAGGCGTTCACGTTCTGCGGAGACTTGATGCCGAGCCGATGGGCGGCGACCCGCGGGGACAACGTTGCGCCGTTCCGTTCTGCGTTCCAACACCCCGTCCGCCCTGAGCAGTTACATCTGCTGCACCCCCAGGTCCTTCACCAGGGGCCCGAGGAGACCGATCGGCACCTCGTACTGCCCCGCGATGATCTCGGCTAGGGCTGCCTCCGGCGTCTTCGCCAGCGTGCCTCAGGCGGTCTGCGGCATGGCCCACGGGGCGGCGGTCAGGGCGGTGAACCGAAGGGCCGGCCCGCGACCGCCTCGAAGAACGGCCGCATGCCCGACCCCGTTCGTTCCGCCCCGCGACGGCGACGGCCACGGCGCAAAGCCGGGTCCTGGTGCCGGTTCACCTGCCGGTGTCCGGCATCAGGACCTTGGCGCGGGCTCCCCGAAGGCTGCCGGTCGTCGGCAGTTGCTCGGAGAGGCGTTCTCCGGGTCCGGCCGTCAGCGCCGGTGGGTCGCGTCCACCGGGCGGCCGAGCCGTGTCCGGCAGGTGCGCCAGGCGTGCTCGGTCAGCAGCACGGTGGAGGCCGTGGTGAGGCAGATCGCCCACTGGGCGGGGCTGAGCGGCACGGTGTCGAAGACTCCCTGGGCCATGGGCACTTGCACGGCGACGACCTGGAGGGCCAGGACGGTGGCCAGGCAGATCCACAAGGCGCGGTTGTGCAGCTGGTGGCGGCCGAGGACGGGGCCGTCCTCGCCGCGTGCGGCCAGGGCGTTGCACAGTTGGAAGAGGACGAACGTCGTGAAGGCCATGGTGGCGGCGGTCGCGGTGTCGGTGAGGTGCCGGGCGCCGGCGAAGACGGCCAGGGTGCCTGCGGCCATGACCGCGCCGGAGCGGGTGATGGCGGCCAGGCGGCGGGCGTTCAGGATGCGCTCACCGGGCGGGCGGGGCGGACGCCGCATCACGTTGTCCTGCGGCGGGTCGATGCCGAGGGTCATGGCGGGCGGTCCGTCCATGATGATGTTGACCCACAGCAGCTGGATTGCGGACATGGGCGCGGGCAGTCCGGCCAACACGGTGGCGAGCAGGGTGAGGATGGCGCCGATGTTGGTGGACAGCTGGAAGCGGACGAACGTGACGATATTGTCGTATATGGAACGGCCCTCGCGGACCGCGCGGACGATGGTGGAGAAGTCGTCGTCCGTCAGGACCATGTCGGCGGCCTCTTTGGCCACGTCGGTGCCGGTCATGCCCATCGCGACGCCGATGTGGGCGGCGCGCAGGGCGGCAGCGTCGTTCACGCCGTCTCCGGTCATGGCCACGATGTGGCCCTTCTCGGAGAGCGCGCGGACGACGGTCACCTTGTGTTCGGGGGCGACGCGGGCGAAGACACCGAAGTCCTCGATGCGGTCCGCGAGTTCCTGCTCGCTCATCCGGGCCAGTTCTGTGCCTGAGACGACGTCGCCGGTGATGCCGAGTTCGCGCGCGATGGCGGCGGCGGTGTCGGCATGATCCCCAGTGATCATCTTGACGGTGACGCCGGCGGCCTGCGCCAGGGCGACGGCGTCGCGGGCCTGAGGACGCGGAGGGTCGGCTATCCCCGCGATCGCGGTCAGGGTCAGTCCCGTCACCTCCCGGGGGGCCGACCGGTCCGTGGTGCCGGTGGCTGCCCCGAGGACCCGCAGGCCCTGACCGCCCATCCGCCGGGCGGCGTCGGTGACCTCACGGCGACGCTCGGCGTCGAGGGGGACGCGGCACTGTTCGGTCAGGACGTGGGTGCAGCGCTCCAGCAGGACGTCGACGGCTCCCTTGGCGTGGACACGGACGCGCCCGTCCTCCGCGTCGGTGTGGAAGGTCGCCATGTACTTGGCGGCCGGGTCGAAGGGGATCTCACCGGTACGCGGCATGCGGTCGCGGAGTCCGGCGTCGACACCGGCCTTGGCGGCGAGTACGGCCAGGGCGGCCTCGGTGGGGTCTCCTATGACGCCGTCCGGGGTGACACGGGCGTCGTTGCACAGCGCGAAGGGCAGCACCGCGTCGCACAGGGCAGGCAGAGGCGCGTCATGCGGGGTCACATCGCGCTTGGCCTCGTCGTGCAGGGCCGCATCGTGCGGGTCCCGGCCGTGCCGCTCGTCCACAGGGCGGACGGTGCCCTCGGTGTCGTATCCCTCTCCGGTCACCTCATAGGCGCGCCCGGCGGCCCACAGGGCGCGGGTGGTCATCTCGTTCAGGGTCAGGGTGCCGGTCTTGTCGCTGCACACCACGGTCGCCGCGCCGAGTGCCTCGACGGAGGCCAGGCGCTTGACGATGGTGCCGCGGCGGGCCATGCGGTGGACGCCCAGGGCCAGGGTGAGCGCGAGAACGGCCGGCAGGCCCTCGGGAATCGCGGCGACGGCCAGGGCCACCGCGCGCAGCGCGAGGTCGGCGATCTCCTCACCACGCAGGAGGGCCACGAGCGCATAGGCGGCCACGGCGATGCCGCTGACCAGGGCCAGGCGTCGGCCCAGGCCGTCCATCTGGACCTGGAGCGGGCTTGGCGGTTCCGCGCCGGTCCGCAACGCTTCGGCGATCGCGCCGACCTCGGTGCGCATGCCGGTGGCCGTGACGATCATCTCGGCGCGGCCGCGGGTCAGCGCGGTGTTCATGAAGAGCATACCGGTGCGCTCGGCAACGGGTACGGGCCCGGCACCGTCGGCCCCGGTGGGCGCGGTCGTCTTGGTGACGGGCTGGGACTCGCCGGTCAGCGCGGACTCGCCCGCCTCGACCGACTCGGCGACCACCAGGCGCCCGTCGGCCGGGACACGGTCGCCGGCTTCCAGCAGGACGACGTCGCCGGGCACCAGGGTGCCGGCCGGGATCTCCTTCACCTGGCCGTCGCGGCGCACGCGTGCCGTGGGGACCAGCATCTGACGCAGGGCCTCCAGGCTGCGCTCGGCGCGGCGTTCCTGCAGGTAGCCGATGGTGGCGTTGATAAGCAGGACGACCGTGATGACGAGGGCGTCCTTGATCTGGCCGATGATTCCGGCGACGGCGGCGGCGGCGAGCAGGATGCCGATCAGCCAGCTACGGAACTGGTCCAGCAGGCGCAGCCACTGCGGTCGGCGCACCGGTTCGGCCAGTACGTTGGCGCCCCAGGCGGCGGCCCGCTGCTCGGCGTCCGCCGTGGTCAGGCCCGTGGCCGGGAGCACGGCCAGTAAGTCCGCCACTTCGGCGGCGTCGCGCCGGTAGGCGTCCGGCTGCCGGGGCGTCGGTACCGGCAGGGCGTGGTCTACGGCCGTGGTCTGCACGGGCAGGGTGTCATTCCCTGCCGTGGACCGCTCCTCGGGCACGGTCACTCCTTGCCACGGACGACGGTGACGGGGCAGTGGGCGTGGTGAAGCAGGGCCTGGCTGACCGAGCCGAGCAGCAGGCCGGCGAAGCCGCCCCGGCCCCGGGCTCCGGTCACCACCAGCTGGGCGGACCTGCTCGCCTCGATCAGCTCCTCCCGCGTCCCGCCATGCACCACGCGGCGCTCCACCACCACACCCGGGTACCGCTCCTGGCGTCCGGCGAGTGCCTCGGACAACAGTCGCTCCTCCTCCCCGGCGAGAGCGCCCGGCGGGTTCGCGTAGGGCAGCGACGGGTCCTGCGGCGCGTGCATCGGCGCGTTCCAGGTCGTCCAGGCATGCAGCGCCACCAGCGGCGCCCTCCGCAGCTCGGCCTCGGCGAAGGCGAAGTCCACCGCTGGCGCACCCGCCGCCGAGCCGTCGACGCCCAGCACGATCGGGCCTTCCGTACTCGGCTGCTCCCGCACGACCAGCACCGGACACCGGCCATGTGCCGCCAGATGGACGGCCGTCGACCCGACCAGCAGCCCGACGAACCCGCCCATGCCGCGGGACCCGACCACCACCAGCTCGGCCGCACGCGACTGCGCCTCCAGGACCGTCAGTGGCTCTCCGGGCACGACGGCATGGCTGACCTCGACCTCGGGTGCCGCGGCGCGCGCCCGCTCGACCGCCTCGGCCACCAGACGGTCGGCCAAGTTCCGGAGCCCGCCCTCGGGCGGGCCCGAAGGTGACGGGCCCAAGGGCACGTGCAGCGCGGGCCAGATGAACGCGTGCACCACCCGCAGTCCCGCCCCGCGCAACCGTGCCTCCCGCGCCGCGGCCTCGACCGCGGCGAGACTCGACGCAGACCCGTCCACACCGACTACCACCACACCGCTCATCGTGCCTCCCACATCCAGTGCCTACGCCATTGCTCTCACCCGTCACGCTCCCCCGAACACGCCCGGTGTGCATGGGCCTGATGGCGCCACGGCCAGGGCCGACCGGCGCTCCTTCACGGCGGCGACACACCCGTCCTCGCTCCGGCGGACGATCGTTGCGGCCGACGCCGTGGCGGCGTCGTCACCGACCGGGTCCAGGCGACAGGAGGAAAGTTCGCCTCGTGGCTCAGGGCCGGTCGGCCCTGCCCCGTCGATCCGGTGCACGGAAGGCTGTAGAGGCATCGAGGGCCGGCCACCCGGGACGGGCCAACGGGACGGCAGCGGCCGGACCGGCCGCCCGTACCCGAGAGTTCCGGCCCCCGATGCAGGCCACCGGCACCTCGCACTGTGGCGGCACAGGACGGCCCGCAGCGGCCGTACGCGGGGAAGGCGATCGCTCCACAGGCACCGGCAGAGGCCGGTGCCCCCACGGACACCAGCGGAGAAGGGAACTGCCGTGAAGACATCCAAGGTCGGCGAAGTGATGACCCCCGACGTCGTCCAGGCTTGCCAGGAGACGCCGTTGAAGGACGTGGCACAGCTGCTGGCCCGGCACAGGATCAGCGGCCTGCCGGTGGTGGACGCCGACGACAAGGTCCTCGGGGTGATCTCCGAGACCGACCTGGTCCGCCGTCAGACGGCGGGGGCCCGGCGAGCCCAGGGCATCCGCTCCCGGCTGCCGGCGCTGCGCCGCAAGGCCCGAGTCACCGCTGCCAAGGCCCGTGCCATGACCGCCGCGCAGCTGATGTCGACACCCGCGATCACCGTGCACCCGGAGCAGCGTGTCGCGGACGCCGCGCGGGTGATGGAGCGTCACCAGATCGAACGACTGCCCGTAGTGGACGAGGAGGACCGCCTTGTCGGCATCGCCACCCGCCGTGACCTGCTGCGGGTCTTCTTGCGCACGGACGAGGAGATCCGGCAGGAGATCATCGACGAGGTCCTGACCCATGCCATGTGCCTGCCGCCCCACATCGTCATCGTCTCGGTCCACGACGGGATGGCCACGCTGGAGGGACGCCTGGAACGCCGTAGCGACATCCCGGTGGCTGTCCGGCTTTCCTGGCGGGTGGACGGGGTGGTGGGTGTGATGAACAGTCTCACGTTCCTCGTCGACGACACCCGCCCGCCCGAGAAGCATCCCTCGCGCTGGATCCCCCACCGCTGGCTTTCCGAGCGGTGACGACGCCCCCAGGCGTGCTTCGCCGACGCACCCCTGGTCGAGCGGCCACGGGCGGTGGTGATGCCGCCCAGGTCGAGGATGTCACCGGCCGGCCGAAGGAGACGAGGAGCACAGTGACGGCCTCCTTCGCGTCGGGGCCATCGCCGGAGACGAACACTACGGGTCCTTTCCGGCGGTACGGAGGCCTCGGGTGATCCGTGGCGCCAGGACCAGGCGAACGTCCATACCCCCACCGTCCCCCAGGACGTCGACGACGCTCTGCGGGCGCCGGCGAACGCCCGCCCCGGTACGGGGTCCCGCACATCTCGCTGTCCCGGCCGATCGGCCCTGCCGATCCGGCCCGGTCGGGCCGCGGCCGGGACCTTCGACTTCTGGGTGACGGCTCCCGTCCGAGGGACGGTGGTGGTGGGAGCGGCACCGATCCCCCGCGGTGCCGCTCCCACACGGCACGTGCCGGTCTTCCGGCCCACGACCTCGACGACGGAGGCACGACCCCCATGGCCCGACAGGACGCCCCAACCCGCCCCGCCGCCCCGAGCGGCGAGCCGTCCGAGACCGCCATCGCCGTCGATCGGCTGGTCGCGAACGGGCTCAAGGCGCTCGCCGACTACGAGGACCTGACGCAGGAGCAGGTCGACCTCATCGTGAAGAAGGCGTCGGTCGCCGCCCTGGATCAGCACACCGCGCTCGCGCGGCTCGCGGTCGAGGAGACCGGCCGCGGTGTCTTCGAGGACAAGGCCGCCAAGAACATGTTCGCGTGCGAGCACGTCACGGACAGCATGGGCAAGATGAAGACCGTCGGTGTCATCGCCCGCGACGACATCGAGGACATGATGGAGATCGCGGAACCGGTGGGTGTGGTGTGTGCGATCACTCCGGTCACCAACCCGACCTCCACCACGATCTTCAAGGCGCTCATGGCGCTGAAGACCCGCAACCCGGTCGTGTTCGCCTTCCACCCCTCGGCCCAGCGCTGCAGCGCCGAGGCGGCCCGGATCGTGCGCGACGCGGCCGTCGCCGCGGGCGCGCCGGAGCAGTGCGTCCAGTGGATCGAGACCCCGTCCGTCGAGGCGACCGGCACGCTCATGCGTCACCCGGGGGTCTCGCTGATCCTCGCCACCGGCGGCAACGCCATGGTCAAGGCCGCCTACTCGGCCGGCAAGCCCGCGCTTGGCGTGGGCGCCGGCAACGTTCCCGCGTACGTCCACAAGAGCGCCAAGCTGCGCCGCGCCGTCAACGACCTGGTGTTGTCCAAGTCGTTCGACAACGGCATGATCTGCGCCTCCGAACAGGCCGTCATCCTGGACGACGAGATCTACGACGAGGCTCTGACGGAGTTCCGTACGCTGCACGCCCACCTGGCGACCGCCGAGGAGAAGGCGAAGCTGGAGGCGTTCCTCTTCCCGCCCGGCAAGGCCGCTCCGAGTGGTGGCTGCGAGCCCAAGGTCAACGCGGCGGCCGTGGGACAGAGCCCGGCATGGATCGCCGAACAGGCCGGTTTCAGCGTGCCCGCCGGCACCTCCCTCATCCTGGTCGAGGCCGAACGCGTGGGCCCGGACGAGCCGCTGACCCGCGAGAAGCTCTGCCCGGTCCTCGCCGTCCTGCGGGCAGGCTCCGAGCAGCAGGGTTTCGACCTGGCCGCCGACATGGTCGCCTTCCACGGGCAGGGCCACAGCGCCGTCATCCACACCGATGACCGGGCACTCGCCGAGGCGTACGGCAGGCGCATCAAGACCGTACGGATCATCGTCAACGCGCCCTCCTCACAGGGCGCCATCGGCGGCATCTACAACAGTCTGCTGCCGTCCCTCACCCTGGGCTGCGGCTCCTGGGGCAGCACGTCGGTGTCCAACAACGTCTCCGCCGCCCAGCTCCTGAACGTCAAGCGGGTCGGCACGCGCCGCAACAACCTGCAGTGGTTCAAGATCCCGCCGAAGATCTACTTCGAGCCGCAGGCCATCCGCTACCTGACCTCCATGCCGGACGTCCACCGCGTCACGATCGTCACCGACGCCACCATGACCCGCCTCGGCTTCGTCGAGCGCGTCGACCGCGTCCTCAAACGCCGTGCCGAACCCGTGACGCTGCAGATCATCGACAACGTCGAACCTGAACCCAGCATCGACTCCGTGCAGCACGGCGCCCGCCTCATGCGGGACTTCTGCCCGGACACGATCATCGCGCTCGGGGGCGGTTCGCCCATGGACGCGGCGAAGGTGATGTGGCTGCTGTACGAGCACCCGGACGTCGACTTCGCCGACATGCGGCACAAGTTCTCCGACATCCGCAAGCGCGCCTTCCGCTTCCCCACACTGGGCACACGCGCCCGCCTGGTCTGCGTGCCCACCACCTCCGGCACCGGCGCCGAGGTCACCCCGTTCGCCGTCATCTCCGACCCGACCACCGGCAAGAAGTACCCCCTCGCCGACTACGCGCTCACCCCGAGCGTGGCCATCGTCGACCCCCTCCTGACCACCGCCCTTCCCCCGGCCCTGGCCGCCGACAGCGGCTTCGACGCCCTCACCCACGCCATCGAGGCGTACGTGTCCGTCTACGCCAACGACTTCACCGACGGCCTCGCACTGCACGCGATCCGCCTGATCTTCGACAACCTCGAAGCGGCGGTCAACGACCGCGAGGGGTCGGCGGCGGCCCGGGAGAAGATGCACAACGCCGGCACCATCGCGGGCATGGCCTTCGGCAACGCCTTCCTCGGCATCGTCCACGCCATGTCCCACACCCTCGGCGCCACCTTCCACATCGCCCACGGCCGCACCAACGCCGTCCTGCTCCCCCACGTCATCCGCTACAACGGCACCGTCCCCACGAAGTTGACCGGCTGGCCCAAGTACGAGAACTACCGCGCTCCCGAACGCTTCCAGGACATCGCCCGCGCCCTCGGCCTGCCCGCGGCCACCCCACAGGCGGGTGTGGAGGCCCTCGCCTGGGCTGTTGAGCGGCTGCGTGACGCCGTGGGCATCGAGCCGTCGTTCCAGGCGCTCGGCGTCGACGAGCGGAGCTTCCTGCTCGCGCTGCCCCAGCAGGCCCTGAACGCCTACGAGGACCAGTGCGCGCCCGCCAACCCGCGGATGCCCATGCTCGACGACATGGCGGAGATCATGCGAGCTGCCTACTTCGGCTCGGTCAACGGATCCGGCGACTAGCACCCATCGCTGGTGGTGCGCCCAGGCGCACCACCATGGCGGAGGCGCGTCGTGCCGCATCGGCCTCCACGCCCACGCGCTGCCTTCGCCACGCCCCGATGCCTGCAGAAGGGTGGCTCGTCAGGGCCCTGGTACCGAGCACCGACTGACGGGTCAGAGCGCGATGTCGGGCACGTCTCGTAGGGGACGACGGGGTGTCGCGGGGCCTGACGGGCCATATCCGAGGCGCAGGACCGTCTGCACATGCCCGGTGCCTCTCACCGGACCGCGCAGTGGCCGACGCAGGTCGGGCCGTTCCAGAGCCCGGGTGACGAAGGAGCTGGACAGGCCCTTCACAACCACAGCTCGGCGGCCCGAGGGTCCGGCAGCAGCCGGGTCTGCGCATGCCACCGTCTGTGCACGGCAGCTACCCGCAGGTTCACCATCGCGGCGCCGCGGCCGAGGTGCAAGGCACGGCCAGGGGGGTCGGTGTGCTGCGGCGCGTCGGGGGTCCGAGCGCACCCGGAGGGTTCGGCTGCCGAGAAGGCAGCGGAACCCTCCGGCTGCGCGTTGTGCAGGGACGGCGCGGCCGTCGCGTCGTGGACCAGGGCTGTCACCGTCTCCTGGGTGAGCGATGGCGTCGACACCGAGTGCTCCCCCTGGCTCCTCGAGCGCGTTCTTCGTCCCCGACCCGCGCACCTCCAGGGTGCCACCGCCGCTCGGCCTTCGACCGGCTTCCCGGTATCTCGCCCGGGCGTGACATGCCTCTGTTCACAGGGCCCGCAGGCCGTGCTCCCGGAACTGCTCCCGCACCCGCTCCGTCAGGTCCGCGTCCGGTGTCGGTGTGTCGCGCAGGGGGAAGGGGGTGCCCAGCGCGTCGTACTTGTGGGCGCCGAGCTTGTGGAACGGCAGGACGTCGACCCGGTCGACGTTGCCCAGCCCGGCGAGGAAGGCGCCGAGGCCGTCGATGGCCGCCGGGTCGTCGGTCCAGCCGGGGACGAGAACGTAGCGGATCCACACAGGCACGCCGAGCCGGTCCAGGCGGGTGGCGAAGGTGAGGGTGGGGGCGAGGTCGCCGCCGGTCAGCTTCCGGTAGGTGCGGATGTCGAAGGACTTGATGTCCAGCAGGACCAGGTCGGTGTCGGCGAGCAGTTCGTCGCTCGCGCGGGCGCCGAGGAAGCCGGAGGTGTCCAGGGCGGTGTGCAGGGCGGTGTGCAGGCCGAGTTCCTTGCAGCGGCGGAAGATCGCGGCCGTGAAGGCCGGCTGGAGCAGGGCCTCGCCGCCGGTGAGGGTCACTCCCCCGCCTGCGGTGGTGATGAAGGGCCGGTACTTCTCGATCTCGGTCATCACCTTGTCGACGGTGGCCGGATTGCCGTCGCGCATGTGCCAGGTGTCCGGGTTGGCGCAGTACAGGCAGCGCAGCGGGCAGCCGGAGAGGAAGAGCACGAACCGGGTCCCGGGACCGTCCACTCCCGTGGACAGGTCCCAGGAGTGGATCCGGCCCGCCACCGGCTCGGCGGTGGTGTTCACAGCGATCCGTGGAAGGTGCGGCTGATCACGTCGAGCTGCTGCTCGCGCGTCAGACGGACGAAGTTGACGGCGTATCCGGAGACCCGGATCGTCAGCTCCGGGTACTTCTCCGGGTGTTCCATGGCGTCCTCCAGCGTCGCGCGGTCCAGGACGTTGACGTTCATGTGGAAGCCGCCGGAGGCCATGTAGGCGTCGAGGATGCCGGTCAGGTGCGCGGCACGCTCGGCCGGGTCGTGGCCGAGGCCCTCGGGCGTGATCGTCGTCGTGAGCGAGATGCCGTCGCGGGCCTGCTCGTAGGGCAGCTTGGCCACCGAGAGGGCCGAGGCGGCCACCCCGTGCCGGTCACGGCCGTTCATCGGGTTCGCTCCCGGCGCGAAGGGCGCTTCGGCACGCCGGCCGTCGGGGGTGTTGCCGGTGTGCTTGCCGTAGACCACGTTGGAGGTGATGGTCAGCACGGACTGGGTGTGCTCGGCGTCCCGGTACGCGGGGTGCTCGCGCACCTTCGCCATGAACGACTTCACCAGGTCGGTTGCGATGGCGTCGGCCCGGTCGTCGTTGTTTCCGTACGCCGGGTACTCGCCCTCGACCTCGTAGTCGACAGCCAGGCCGGTCGCGTCCCGGATGACCTTCACGCGCGCGTGTTTGACGGCCGAGAGACTGTCCGCCGCCACCGAGAGTCCGGCGATGCCGCACGCCATGAACCGGTGCACCGGATGGTCGTGCAGCGCCATCTGGATCCGCTCGTAGGCGTACTTGTCGTGCATGTAGTGGATGACGTTGAGCGCGTTGACGTACGTGGCCGCCAGCCAGTCGAGCATGTGGTCGTACGCCGCCCGCAGCTGCTCGTAGTCCAGGTAGTCACGAGTCAGCGCGGGCGCCTGCGGGGCGATCTGCTCGCCGGTCATCTCGTCGCGGCCGCCGTTGATCGCGTACAGCAGGGCCTTGGCCAGGTTGACGCGGGCGCCGAAGAACTGCATCTGCCTGCCGACGGCCATCGCGGAGACGCAGCAGGCGATCGCGGTGTCGTCGCCGGTGCGCGGGCGCATCAGGTCGTCGGACTCGTACTGGATGGCGCTGGTGTCGATGGAGAGCTGGGCGCAGAACCGCTTGAAGCCCTCGGGCAGCCCGGGCGACCACAGGACGGTGAGGTTGGGCTCGGGTGCCGGGCCCAGGTTGTAGAGGGTCTGCAGGAAGCGGAAGGACGTGCGGGTGACCAGCGGGCGGCCGTCCATGCCGATGCCACCGATGGACTCCGTCACCCAGGTCGGGTCACCGGAGAAGAGCGCGTCGTATTCGGGGGTACGCAGGAACCGTACGATCCGCAGCTTGATCACGAAGTCATCGATCAGCTCCTGGGCGCGACTCTCGTCGATCGTCTCCTCGTCCAGGTCCCGTTGGAGGTAGACGTCGAGGAAGGTAGGAGGTGCGGCCGAGCGACATGGCGGCGCCGTTCTGCTCCTTCACCGCGGCCAGGAAGCCGAGGTAGAGCCACTGCACCGCCTCGTGCGCGGTGACGGCAGGGCGGGAGACGTCGCAGCCGTACGAGGCAGCCATCTGCGCGAGTTCGCCCAGCGCCCGGATCTGTTCGGCCAGTTCCTGGCGGTCGCGGATGACGTCCGGGCTGGACGGCTGGGCGTCCAGCCGGGCCCGTTCGGCGCGCTTGGCCTGGATCAGCCGGTCGGTGCCGTAGAGCGCGACGCGCCGGTAGTCGCCGATGATCCGGCCGCGGCCGTACGCGTCCGGCAGACCGGTGATGATCCCGGCCTTGCGAGCGGCCCGCATCTCGGGGGTGTACGCGTCGAAGACACCGTCGTTGTGCGTCTTGCGATAGGTGCCGAAGACGCGGGTGACGAACGGGTCGGGCTCGTAGCCGTAGGCCTTCAGGCCGTTCTCGACCATCCGCAGGCCGCCGTTGGGCATGATCGCGCGCTTGAGCGGGGCGTCGGTCTGCAGGCCGACGATCAGTTCGCGGTCGCGGTCGATGTAGCCCGGCCGGTGCGAGGTGATGGTGGACGGCAGGCCCGTGTCGACGTCGAGGATGCCCCGGCGCCGCTCCTCGGGGAACAGAGCGGTGATTTTGCCCCAGACGGCGAGCGTGCGCTCGGTCGGGCCGGCCAGGAACGCGGAGTCACCGTCGTAGGGTGTGTAGTTGGCCTGGATGAAGTCGCGTACGTCGACTCGGTCCCGCCAGTGCGTGCCGGCGAAGCCGCGCCATGGCTCGGTCGCCGTCCGGGGTCCAGCTGTCGCCGTTGCCTTCATCGCCGGTCTCTCCCTCACTCTGCCCGTGGAAGTTCTTCACTCTTGGTGTTCGACTTTGATACTCGTCGCTCGCGACACCCCCGGAGAGGGCTTCTCGGCGCACCTGGGGCGCTCCACTCGTCCCTCTCGTGCCGGGCCGTAGGTCCCTGCAGGACCAGGGCTCCGCTTCTCGTCGCCTCGCCTGGACAAGACCCACCGTGCGCCGCCTCGCGGGAGCACAGGCAACCGGGGCACCCCCGCCGGCAAGCGGAGGCGCCCCGGTCAGAGGAGTGTCCGACCTTCACAGGAGCCAGCGGTTGCGGCTGACGAAGGGCAGCCGTGCCCATGCCTTGCCCAGGCCCCAGGTAGCGCCGGCGCCCGCGGCCGCGAGGGCGATGAGGACGACGGCGTAGATGAGGTGGTAGTCGGCGAACGGGTTGGTCGACATACTGGCCGACCCGTCGGACAGGTGCCGGGCGGGCGGCCACTCCGCGATCCACATCAGCGCCATCATCAGCGTGCCGGCGACCGCCGCGAGCCGCAGGCCGATGCCGGCGACCAGGGCGAGACCGATGCCGAGCAGGCCGAGCATGAACAGCCAGTCGGCCCAGGCGGCCCCCGCCCAGTCGTGGAAGGTGGACTCCATCGGCCCGACGGCCACACGACTCAGGAAGCCCTTGGTGGGTGAGCCGCCGTCGATCCAACCGTTGCCGGACTGGGTGGCGTAGCCGAAGCCGAAGGTCTTGTCCAGGAACGCCCACAGGAAGACGAACCCGGTCAGCAGGCGCAGACCGGCGAAGGCGTACGCCTGGGTGGCCGTCGCCGCCGCGGTCGTCACCTCACCGGACGCGGGCGCCGTCCCGCTTCGACGCAGGGACGGGAAGCGGAGTCCCAGGTGCCGGTGGGGGTGGTTGTGCACTGCCATGATGCTCATCCCTTTCGAGGGCTGTGACGCACAGGATGCGGGTCGACTTCTCGTGGTGTCTCCAATGTCCCGCGTCACTCACGTCCGTCGGAGGGGCTGCAAGGCCCCGGGCAGCGGGCCGAACGTCCCGCTGCCCGGGAACTCTTGGCATCAGGTTCAGCCGTCCCAGGACCAGTCGGCGACCTCCGGCAGGTCGACGCCGTGGACGCGGATCCACTCGGCGTGGCGCAGCCGGGTGTCCTCCATCCGCTGGCGTACGGCCGCGGCGCGCACCGCCAGGCCGGGCACACGGTCGATGACGTCCATGACCAGCCGGTAGCGGTCGAGATCGTTGCCGACGACCATGTCGAACGGCGTGGTCGTCGTCCCGATCTCCTTGTAGCCGCGCACGTGGAGGTTCTTGTGGCCGGTGCGGCGGTAGGCAAGGCGGTGGATGAGCCATGGGTAGCCGTGGTAGGCGAAGATCACCGGCTTGTCGGTGGTGAACAGGCCGTCGTACTCGAAGTCGCTCATGCCGTGCGGGTGTTCCTCGCTGGGCAGCAGCCGGGCGATGTCGACGACGTTCACGACGCGGACGGCGATGTCGGGCAAGTGTCGGCGCAGCAGCTGGGAGGCGGCCAGGACCTCCTGGGTGGGCACGTCGCCCGCGCAGGCCAGTACGACGTCCGGCTCCCGCCCGTTCTCCGTCCCCGCCCACTCCCAGATCCCCGCGCCACGGGCGCAGTGCACCTTCGCCTGTTCCATCGACAGCCAGTCGAAGCAGGGCTGCTTGCCCGCCACGATCACGTTCACGTAGTCCTTGCTGCGCAGCGCGTGATCGGCCACCGACAGCAGCGTGTTGGCGTCCGGCGGCAGGTAGACCCGTACCGCTTCCGGGCTCTTGTTGAGGATGTGGTCGACGAAGCCGGGGTCCTGGTGGGAGAAGCCGTTGTGGTCCTGCCTCCACACGTGCGAGGTGAGCAGGTAGTTGAGGGAGGCGATGGGAGCGCGCCAGGGCAGGCGGCGGGTGACGCGCAGCCACTTGATGTGCTGGTTGACCATGGAGTCGACGATGTGGACGAACGCCTCGTAGCAGGAGAACAGCCCGTGCCGGCCGGTCAGCAGATATCCCTCCAGCCAGCCCTGGCAGGTGTGTTCGGACAGGATCTCCATCACCCGGCCGTGCCGGTCCAGATGCTCGTCGACGGGAAGGGTCTGTGCCTGCCACGCCTTGCCGCTGGCGCCGAAGACGGCCTGGAGGCGGTTGGAGGCGGTCTCGTCCGGTCCCACGAGGCGGAAGTCACGCCGCTCGCGGGTGGCGTGCATGACGTGTTCCAGCAGATCGCCGAGGACACGGGTCGGTTCGTGCAGGGTCGCGCCGGGCTTGTCGACGGGCACGGCGTAGCGATCCAGTGGGGGCAGCGGCAGTTCCCGCAACTGCAGGCCGCCATTGGCGTGCGGGGTGGCGCCCAGGCGCCGGGAGCCTTCCGGGACGCAAGACAGCACCTGCTCGCGGGGGCTGCCCTGCGCGTCGAAGAGTTCTTCCGGCTTGTACGAGCGCAGCCATGTCTCCAGCTGTCGCAGATGCTGCGGGTTGTCCCGTACGGCGGCCAGCGGCACCTGGTGGGAGCGCCAAGTTCCCTCCACCGGCAGCCCGTCGACCTCCGCCGGGCCGGTCCAGCCCTTCGGTGTGCGGAGCACGATCACCGGCCAGTGCGACCGCTCGGACACGCCGTCTTCGCGCGCGCTGCGCTGCAGGAGCGCGATGCGGTCCAGCGCGTCGTCCATCGCGGCGGCCATCGCCCGGTGCACCGTCATCGGGTCGTCGCCGCTGACGTGGATCGGGATGTGGCCGTATCCCCGCAGCAGGGCGTCAAGTTCACTGTCGGGCAGGCGGGACAGCACCGTCGGGTTGGCGATCTTGTAGCCGTTGAGGTGGAGGATCGGCAGGACGGCGCCGTCGTAGACGGGGTCGAGGAACTTGTTGGAGTGCCAGGAGGCGGCCAGCGGGCCGGTCTCCGCCTCGCCGTCGCCGATCACACAGGCGACGAGCAGCTCCGGATTGTCGAGGGCGGCGCCGTAGGCGTGGGAGAGCGCGTAGCCCAGCTCGCCTCCCTCGTGGATCGAGCCGGGTGTCTCGGGGGCCACGTGGCTGGGCACGCCGCCGGGGAAGGAGAACTGCCTGAACAGCCTCTCCATGCCGACCGCGTCCCGGGTGATGTCGGGGTAGGTCTCGCTGTAGGTGCCCTCCAGCCAGGAGTTGGCGAGGACCGCGGGGCCGCCGTGACCGGGCCCCCAGATGCACAAGGCGTCCTGGCCGCGGGCCTTGATGACGCGGTTGAGATGCGTGTGGACCAGGTTCAGCCCGGGCGAGGTGCCCCAGTGGCCGAGCAGCCGCGGTTTGACGTGCTCAGGACGCAGCGGCTCGGTCAGCAGGGGGTTCGCCATGAGGTAGATCTGACCGACGGACAGGTAGTTCGCGGCCCGCCAGTGGGCATCCAGCGTCCTCAGCTCGTCCTCGGTGAGCGCAGCGAGATGAGGGTCCCCCTGGCCGGAGGCTGGGGGAGGGGCGGACGACTGCGGTGTATCGACGGACATCAAGGGTTCCCTTCCGGGTCGGGGCGGTCGGAGGTGCAGGGGGGTCCGTGCCTCCCCACACTCCCCCACCCAGCCGGGCACCCGACAGGGCCGACCGGGCCATCCGCGTGGCCCGGCGGCGGGCGTCAAGTGGTCGGCACCAGCACCACGGGGCAGTGGGAGTGATGCAGCAGGACATGGCCGACCGGGCCGATCTGCGGACCGATCCGGCCGGCGCGCCGGCGCATGCCGATGACCACGACGTCGGCCTCGCGGGTACCCGCCAGCACGGCGTGGGCCGGTCCCGTGCGGACCGTACGGCTGTCGACCTCGACCTCGGGGTACTCCTCACGCAGCCGGGCGACGCTGAATCGCGGCACGGCCACTTCCGCCCGGTCGTTTCTGGCCTGGCGCTCCTGGCCGGGGCTCGTCGCGGCCACCAGAGAGGGCAGTTCGGGGGTGGTGTGCCGGTGCGTCGACGCGTGCAGGACGCGCAGCCGAGTCCCGCGTCGTGCCGCTTCCCGGAAGGCGTAGGCGGCTGCGGCCGTATCGGCGTCGCTCTCCAGGCCGAGCAGTACCTCGCCGCCCCGGCCGCAGGGGTGATCCCCGCGGACGATCAGCAGCGGACCGTGCGTGTGCGCGGTCAGGCGCCAGCTCACCGAGCCCGCCAGCAGGCCACTGACACTGCCGAACCCACGGGTGCCCACGACGGTGAGCGCCGCGCCCTCGCTCTCCGAGGCCAGTGCCCGCACGGCGCCGCCCTCCACGGCCCTGGTCTCCACCGACAGACCGGGATGACGCCCCTGAACCCGGGAGGCAGCCGACGCCAGAACCGGCCCCGCCTCGTCGCGGTCGGCCACGGCGTACACGATGCGCAACGCGGTGCCGCGGCCCGCCGCCTCATCGGCGGCCCGGTCCAGCGCCCGTACGGCGACCAGCGAGCCGTCCACACCGACGGCCACATGACCGATAGTCATGGTCCTTCTCCTCATCTCTCCGTTCGCGGGATATCGGCCCTTGTGCGGACCGAGGACCGTGGTCGAGTTCGCCGTCGGCGACCGTGCTGTCGATCCCGCGGCTGCTCCACAGCCAGATGCTCGTCGTCCACGGCCCCTCCGGGGCAAGGGCCTACTGAGCCCGTCCACACGCCGGACGGCCCACGTGTTGTCGGGCCGGCCGGTCCCGGCCCGACCGGACGGGAGGGAACAGGAGGAGGAGAGGGGATGCTCAGACGGTGAGATCCACCCCGTAGAGGGAGCGTCCGCCGACGAGTTCTCGCCCGGTGACCAGTTCGGGCTCGATGCGGACGAATACCTCCTGCGGTGAGGGCACCCAGGAGACCGGCCCGGTGCGGGCCAGGCGTTCGATCTCGGCGGGGTCGGTCACCACCGTGGCCGTGCCCGTGACGACGACGCTCCAGCCGGCGTGGCGGACCGCGTCGACGTCGTCGGCTTCGAAGGCGACCACCGCGCCGTCGATCGCGCAAACCAGCTCCGAGACGGCGGAGGTGCACAGCAGGACGGCGCCGTCGCCGTCCATGCCGAAGTTCACCGGCAGCACGGCGGGCAGGGCCTGGCGCGTGTACACGATGCGGCCGACGGGCACCTTGGCCAGCCGCCGCAGGCACTCCTGCCGCCCGAGTTCGTGGAAGCCGTCGTTGGGGTTCATCAGCCAACCCGTCCTTCGCCTGGTACAGCGGTTCTGCGTCTCTCCATCCTGAGTGGCACGAGACCAGGGAGTGAGGGGCCATCGGTCCCGGCCACACCAGAGAACGACCCGCGCCACACGGCGATCGACGGGCCCGCCCGGCCCCTCCGGGCGGGCGGGAGCCACTCGGGCCGGTCTGCCGACCACACCGCCGGACAGCACGGCACATCGACCAACATCGGACCATAGGACCCGTCTGCCGGATCACGAGGTGTCGCCCCCGGTGCCGGAACTTCCTGAGCGGCCCCCGTCAACCGGCTACGAGCGCCCGCCGCGATCTGCGGACCTGAGGCACCGATCACGCGGCGAGCCTTGAGACACCGGTCAGGCGTCGTACTCCCGGTGCGGCACGATCGCGACGGGGCAGGCGGAGTGGTGGAGCACCGCGTGGGCGGTACGGCCGAGCTGGAGCCCGAGGTGCCCCTCGCGCCGACTGGCGCCGACGACCAGGAGGTCAGCACTGTGCGAGGCGTCCACCAACGCCCGGCGGGCATGGCCCTCGACGGTGCGCCGGCGCACCTCGACGTCCGCCGGGAGGTCCTGCAGCGCCCCTTCGAGTTCCTCGACGGCCCGCTCCTCGTACTGGCGGGTGGGTTCGCCGAGCATCAGGGGATAGCCGCCGGGCTCGTGCACGGGGCAGCGCCATGCCCGTACGGCCTCCAGAGGCACCCCGCGCCACCGCGCCTCCTCGGCGGCGAAGCGAACCGCCGCCGACCCCTTCGCGTCCTCGCCTACGCCCACGACGATCCGCCCGTGCACCGGGGGCGTCGCCTGGTTGTCGTGGCTGCCGCGCAACACGATCACCGGGCAGTCGGCGTGGGCGGCGACGGTCAGACTGACGGAGCCGAGCAGCATCTCGGCAAGGCCGCTGCGACCGCGGGTGCCCACGACCAGCGCGGAGGCGTTCCGGGCAGCGCGGACCAGGGCGTACTCCGGCTCCTCGAACACCACGTCGGCGGTGACCCGCAGGCCGGGGTGCCGGGCGCGTACCCGCTCGGCGGCGGCGCCCACCACGTCCTGGGGTAGGGGCAGTTCGGTCGGTTCGCCGATGTCCCGGGCGAGCGCGGCACCCTCGTACCGGTCCCAAAGGCAGGCGTACACCACCCGTAGTGGCACCCCGCGCAGGGCCGCCTCGTCGGACGCCCAGTCGGCGGCGCGCAGGCTCGGCTCGGAACCGTCGACGCCCACGACCAGGGGCCCGCCGAGGGCTCGCTCGCCCACTGCGTTCTCGTTCGCTGTGTTCATGTTCTCCACTCCTTTCGACGGCACGGTCAGTCGTGCGCGACGACGGCGACGGGGGCGGCGGCGTGGTGCAGTACCGCGTGCGTGACGGGGCCGATGTGGACGCCGAACGTGCTGCGGCGGACCCGGCGTCCTACGACGACCAGGGACGCTTCGCGGGAGGCGTCGATGACGTAATGGGCAGGGCTGCCGGACGGGGACTCCTCGACGACCTCGACGTCCGGGTACTTCTGCCGCCAGGGCCGCAGCACCGCGGCGAGGGCGGCGGCTTCGTGCCGGCCGAGTGTGGCGTTCAGCTCGGCGTCGGCGGGCAGGCCGTAGGCGAAGTAGGGCGGGAGGTTCCAGCCGTGCACGACCCGCAGTGCGGTGTCGCGGAGGGCGGCCGCCTCGAACGCGAAGGCGATCACCGTGTCGTCGGGGTGGGCGGTGTCGAGGCCGAGCACGACGGGCCGGTACGGGGTGGCGGCGGACGGAATGCCGGCGGGGTCCATCTCGTGCTCGTCGGCGGCCTGTTCCCCGGTCCGCACCAGGACGACGGGGGTGCCGGTGTGCGCGATCACGGCCGCGCCCACGGACCCGACGAGGAACCCGCCGATCCCGCTCAGCCCACGCGAGCCGAGGACCAGCAGTTCGGTGTCCTTCGCCACCTCCGGCAAGACGTCCATCGGCCTGCCGGGAACCTGCTCGATCTCCACCTGCACGCCGGGGTGGCGCCGACGCAGCCCCTCGCCCGTCTCGCGCGGAATCCGTTCGCTCCAGTGCCGCAGCTTCTCGGCGCCGAGCGGCGGGGCCTGCGCCTCGACCATGGGCTCCGGAACGGGCTCCCAGACGTGCACCAGCCGCAGCGGCAGGCCGCGCAGCTTCGCCTCCCTGGCCGCCCACTCGGCAGCCGTGCGGCTCTCTGCCGAGCCGTCGAAGCCCACGGTGACGTTGCGGGACATGCTGTCCACCTCCTGTGTCGGGGTTGCGATGCCAGAGTGGAGTCGGGGGAGGTCGCGGGTGCAGGTACCGCAGGTCCCCCGTCCGGGGCTGATCGGCCCCATCGGCCCAAGCGGCATCCCCGCACCACGCTGCGGCGCCGCTCGGCCCTGGCTTCCCGGCACCCCGTTGGGTCGATGCGCCTGAGTCAGTGGGGCCAATGGGCCCCTCTTCGCCCAGCGCCGCGAAACGACGACGGAACGCGACCTGATCACTGATACACAGAGGACGGCCGCCCTCATCGGATGCGGCTCTCCCCCTCAGGGGTCCTTGCATCCCCCATCAGCCTGCTCCAGGGAGGCTTCATGCTGTCCGCAGAGTCCGCCGCCGTGGTCCGCGCAACGCCGCCTGCCGTGGCCGGAGCGCTCGACGAGACAACGACCCGCTTCCACGGCGCGGTGTTCCGCGACCGGCCGGAGCTGCTCGACGGGATGTTGCACCGCGGCAACCGGGCCAGCGGAGTCAAGCGCCGCGCCCGCGGCGAGGTCTCCACCCTCCTGCACCACCACGTCCGCGTCGGCGACGAACCGACGCTCTCCGCCCCCTCGGCGTCTTCCTCGACGACCCGGCCGACGCCACCACCCCGGTCGCCCTGGCCTCCTCGGGCATCGGCAGCACCTCCATGGCCGACATCCTGGCCCCCCTCACCGCCCTCGTCTCGCCCACCCGGTGCTGCTCCTGCACGCCGACCGCTCCCCCGCCGACCACACCCTGCGCACGGAGCCCACCGAAACGGTCGGGCAACTGCCGGGCATCGCGCGGTCTTCTGCACGAGCACCCCGACCCGCAGGGACTCGATGTCCACGGGGCCTGATGAACCTCGGTGACGTCGAACTGCCCGACGGTTACGCGGTGTTCCTGTGCGGCCCGCTTCCCTTCCTACGCGACCTCCGCGCACGACTGCTGGACGCCGGAGCCCCCGCCGAACACATCCGCTACGAGTTTTCGACCCCGCCCCGGGGCTGCCCTGCCAGGCCGCCTGAACACCGGACGACCCCACCGCACTCCAGAAGAGGAACCAACATGACCAGCAACGACACCCAGACCACCGCTCCCGCCACCACCCCCACCGTGCTGCTGCGCTCGGACGGCGAGGTGGACGAGGAGACCATGGCGTACGCCCGCACGAAGATCGACGCCATCGTGGCCCGGCCGGGACTGCCCGCCGTCACCGGCGAGGTGCGCATCACGAAGGCGGCCACGCACCACTCGGAGCGTCCCTGGTCGGCCACAGCCGCCCTGCGCGTCGGACGGCGTGACGTCGTCGTGCACGCTGAGGAAGCCACCGGCCACGAACTCGTCGACCAGCTCCAGGACCGGCTGCGCCGCCAGGCCGACAAGGCGGCCCGCTCCGGACACGACGGCCACCGTGCGGCGACCCCGCCGTGGCGCGGCGGCCCCGGTACCCCGCATCCCGCGGAAAGCGACGGCAGGACGTCGGACTACCACCCGGCGTGAGACCCCGGTACGTACCGGCCCGGTCGGAGAGGTTCCACCGACCGGGCCTGCGTGGTAGCCCGCGCCCGTCCACGGAAGCCCACCTCGCGGGCCCTTCGGCCCACACGGGTGACCAACGGCCCACAGACGGTGCCCACCGACCCGGGAAACGCTGATGCCGGTGTTCCCCGATCAACGGGCGAGAACGAGGAGTTGTGTGATGGCGAAGGCTTATCTGGTGGGCAGCGGAATCGCGGCGCTCGCCGCGGCCACGTTCCTGATCCGCGACGGCGGGTTCGACGGAACGGACATCCACCTCTTCGAGGAGCAGCGGGACATCGGCGGCAGCCTGGACGCGGGCGGCACGGCTCACACCGGCTACTCCATGCGCGGCGGGCGGATGTTCGAGGCCGAGTACCGCTGCACCTACGACCTGCTGTCCGGCATCCCGACTCTCGACGACCCCTCCATATCGGTGACCGACGAAATCCTGGCCGGACACGAGGACTTCGCCTGGGACGACACCGCACGCCTCGTCGACGGCGACGGGAAGATCGTCGACACACACTCGATGGGCTTCTCCGAACGTGACCGCCTGGAGCTGGTCCGCTGCCTGGCCACCCCCGAGGGGCACCTGGACGGCAAGCGGATCACAGACTGCTTCGGCGAGCACTTCTTCACCACGAACTTCTGGTACCTGTGGTGCACCACGTTCGCCTTCCAACCCTGGCACAGCGCCATCGAGTTCCGCCGCTACCTCAGGCGCTTCATCCATCTGCTGCCCGGGTTCGCGACCATGTCGGGCATCCACCGCACCCGCTACAACCAGTACGACTCCATCGTGCGGCCCCTGACCGCCTGGCTGCGCGAACGCGGTGTCACCCTCCACACCGGCTGCCGCGTCACCGACCTCGGGCTCGCACCGGGCCGCCGCAGTACGCGGGTCGAAACGATCCACCTGTCCCGCGGCGACCGCGACGAACAGATCGAGGTGGCCCCCGAGGACCTGGTCCTGGTCACCAACGGCTCCATGACCGACGCCTCCAGCCTCGGCTCGCACACCTCCGCACCGTCCCCGCACCCCCACCGCTCGAACGCCTGGCTGCTCTGGCACCGACTGTCCCGAGGACGCGACGACTTCGGCGCCCCCGCCGTATTCGACAAACGCGTCAAGGAGTCCCGCTGGGAGTCGTTCACGGTCACCGCGAGCGACCCCGCCTTCCTCGACGCTCTGGAGGAGTTCAGCGGGCGCGAGACCGGCCGAGGCGGCCTGATGACCTTCACCGACTCCACCTGGCTGCTCACCCTCGTCGCCCCGCGCCAGCCCGTCTACCGCGACCAGCCCGAAGGCGTCTTCGTCTGGTGGGGCTACGCACTTCGCCCCGACCGCGCCGGCAACCACATACCCAAACCCATGACGATGTGCTCCGGCCGGGAGGTCCTCGAAGAGACCCTGCACCACCTGCCGTTCGACGACGCTGTGGCGGCCCGGGTCCGGAAGACCTCCACCGTCGTACCCTGCCTGATGCCGTACATCACCAGTCAGTTCCTCGCCCGCCGCCGCGACGACCGCCCCAAGGTCGTGCCCGACGGATCGGTCAACCTCGCGTTCATCGGCCAGTTCACCGAGGTACCGGACGACGTGGTGTTCACCGTCGAGTACTCGGTACGCACCGCCTGGACGGCCGTGGCCCAACTCCTGAACCTCGACAAGCACCCGCCCGCTGTCTACAAGGGCCACCACGACCCCCACGTCCTGACCGCCGCGCTGGAGACCGTGCACCGCCGGTAGTCAGGAACGTGACCAGCGGCCCGCCCGGTTGCTCTGACGAGCCGTCATGAGAGTCCGAAGTAGGGCGACTCACCTCCCCTGCCTCTGTTTCCGCTTGATGCGGGGGGCTTCGAAATGGTGGTAGTCCCTCGCGGCCCAGCGTCCACCCCACCGCAGTCCACGGCTCTCGAAGGCCCGTACGACCGGACTCTTGAGACTGCCGAGGACAGCCTCGTGAGGAAGGCGACGATCCAGGTAGGCACGGTTGGGGAAGACTCCCGTCCTGGCTTGGAAGGGGTTCTCCCACGTGTTGATGTCGATGGCCAGACCCCAGGCGTGCGGGGACAGCACCCGGCGGCTCTCCCAGCCGTCAACAAAGCGGCAGTTGAACGCACTGGTGTTGTCCGCGCTCATGGACGAGTAGTCGTTCGCACCCCGCACCGAGCCGTTGCCGAAATCATCGACCAGGCGCATCTGCCGGATCGGATACTTGAGCCGGTACAGGTCCGTGAAGACTGCCGCGGTCTGCTGGGCCACGGACGCATGGACGATGATCTCGCCCCGGTAACGGTAGCCGTCGAAGCCCCAGTGATTGACCTGCACATAGCGAAGATCGTCCCGCCCCACCGGGCAGCCCTCGGTGTAGGAGACACCCGTCATGCGCTCCCACACCGGCCCGGGGATACGTGAGACGCTCGCATGAGCGCCGGCACCGACAGCACGCGGCCGCCGCGCAGGGTCGGTCGAACTGCTGAAGCGGGGCTCCGCGGCGCGCTTCGGCACGACGACCGGTTCCGCCGCGGGACGGGTGCTGACCCGAAAAGGGGTACTGATCCCGGTGGCCGCATGACGGCCGCGGACGACTGCCCGGTACTCGGTCGCCTTCCACGGCGACACCTGGACCGACGCCCGCCCCTCACGGTCGAGCTCCAGCGTTTCGAACGTGCGCCACACCGAGGTCCCCGCGGCACGACTCTGCCATTCGACCTCGCCTCCGGTGTTCGTCGCACGCGGCGGAGCGGAGGTTGTGAGGTGCAGTGTCCCCGTCCCCTCGCTCACAACCACCGGGGGCCCGGTGAGCTTGACCGACATTGCGCCGTTCGGCGGCGCTTGGTTCTTCCCCTGACTGCCACCCGGATCAGCCGCCGGTTCCCCGAACGATGTCGGCCAGCCGACCTCCACTGCGGCACCGCCAACGAGCGCCACCGCGCCGAGGGCAACGGTGCTCAGCAGCGGAGCCACGGGTCTGCCCAACATTGCCTCAAGTCGCTTACGACTACGTTTCATCGATCCTCCAGCTCTTTGTGCAACCGCCGTGGCAGATGCATCAGAAAGTCTTCGGACGCCCGTCACCGGTCCTTCGGATGCTGGGGAAGCCGGAGACAGGCAACCAAGTCACTAGCGAGCGGGGAGATGTTTGGTATTGATGAGCGCTTGCGAACAGGACGGCCTCTCCTGCATTGCAACTGCCATGCAGGAGGCAGCGCCCGGTGGGCGTTCCTCCCCAGCGCACGGCGCGGAGTCCTGTGGCCTTTCGCCCCAGCCCCGTACCGGGAGTGAGGCGAGGCTGGCGACTTCTCGGTAGGGCCCCTGGCCGTGGACAGCGGTGGGGCGTGCCGTGTGTCGCTGAAGAGCTCGACGCAGCGTTCGAGGACGTTGTCCGCCCGTGGACAGCCGATTGCGGATCCGTCGGACGTCCTCACCGGTGTGCCGGATGTTCGCTCGTGGTCGGGAACGCCCCGACACACATCGAATCCCGGCGTGTCTGAGTCCTCGTTGGTGCTAGGACTCAGACACCGGCGCCAGAACCCGTATCCGCCGCGATACCATCGAACATTTCCTTACCGCGCCCACATCAACAGTGCGTTTATCGTACTCAAGTCGACCGCATACGCGTCAGCAACACGCACGAGTTCAGGGACAACACGCTGGGCGGGTGACCGGGCCGTCGGTGATGGCCCCACCTGCAGAAGGTGGTTCGTCCGGGCGCGTCCGGGACTGCTCGAGTGGTCTTGCCGATGACGTCGGTTCCCCGAGCCACAACCGGGGTCGTCCTCCATCAGCTCGCGCCGTGCCCTCAGGGGCCCGGCGGACGATCGCGAGCGGGACGCCGAACACGGTCGCACCCGGCTCCCGCCCGCGATCCGGGACGTCGGCCGCCGGCGTCTCGGCGGCGTCCGCCGGTGGCGCTCCGGGTGGGACGTCAGCGGGAGTAGAGGCCGTCCAGGCGACCGCGCGCAAGAGCGGGACCGCCCACGGCGTCGAGCACCTCCCGGGGTCGGGCCGCGTCCAGGGTCGCCCGCCCCGGAACCGAGATGATCGCGGTGCGCAGCGCGAAGAGTTGGAAGACGTACCGGTGTGCGCCGTGTCCCTTGAGCGGCTGCGGACCCTGGTAGCCCCGCCCCATGCCGGAGCGCAGCACGTGGACGCCTTCGACGGCGGCGTCCGCGCCCAGATCCCCCGGACGCAGCTCCTGCCGCCCGGGTGAGATGAGGGCCAGGCAGTGCACGAACGGCCTCCTGGTGGGGGCGTCGGCGTCTTCCACGACCAGGAGCAGCTGCGCGGCTTGTCCGGGTGCGCCGGACCAGGTGAGGGCCGGGGAGAGGTTCACCCCTCCGCCGCGTCGGCCGGCGTGGACCGCGGGCATCGTTCCGCCGTACCCGAAATCGGCACTGCGCAGGTCGAGCGTGTCCGGCCCGGACAGGTTGGGGTGGCGCCAAGCGAGCTGTGCTTCGCCCGCCCGCTTGTTCTTCAGCAGCGTTCCCAGGATTGCCATGCCGTCGTCCCTTTCGTCGGTGGTGCGCGCGCCGTCCCGGATGCGGGCCCGCGAGTCGGACCGACGCGCGGCAGCTCCCGCTCGGGCCCCTCCCCTGCGGGCCCCCGGCGCGAGGTCGGCCGCGCTCGGCTTGCATCCGTGAGTCACTATATCTAGAGTGACACTGAGTTTCACGTATGAGCCATGAATTCACCATCGACTCTTCGATGCACCACCTCGTCCGACACGGGGCGTCACAAAGCCGTGCTGCCCGCCGCCCGGCCGAGCCCGCCCCGGCCACTGCCAACCGGGCGATCAGCCAGCCGAAAACCGTCCGACCCCGTCGACGGTCGAACCACCAAGAGGAGTGTTCACAATGAGCGACGACAGGAAGACCGACCTCACGGGCCGCACGGTGGTGGTCACCGGCGCGAGCTCAGGCATCGGCGCGGCGGCGGCGCGGCGCTTCTCAGCACTCGGGGCCACCGTCGCCGTCGTCGGTCGATCGCACGAGAAGACGAGAGCCGTCGCGGCGGAGATCGGCGCCGAGGCTCATCTGGCGGACTACGGACGGCTGGACGACGTACGCCGCCTCGCAGGGGAACTCCTCGCCCGCTACCCCCGCATCGACGTCCTGGCCAACAATGCCGGGGGGTTCTTCACCAGCCGCAAGGAGAGCGCGGACGGTCACGAGCTGACCTTCCAGATCAACCACTTGGCGCCGTTCCTCCTGACGAACCTGCTGCTGGACCGCCTCACGGAGGCACCCGACGGCTCCCGAGTGCTGAACACCGCCAGCGTGGAGTACCGCAAGGGGCACCTGGATCTGAGCGACTTGGACCGCACTCACGGCCGCTACCGTTGGCGGGAGGCGTACGCCGCCGCCAAGCTCGCCACCGTCGTCTTCACCCGGGAACTCGCCCACCGATCGCAGGGCACGGGCGTGACCGCCACGGCCTTCCACCCCGGCTCCGTCGCCAGCGACGTCGCCCGGGACAACGCCATGATGCGAGCGTTCATGGGGACGCGCCTGGCCAGGGCCATGATGGCCACGCCCGAGCAGGGTGCCGAGCCGCTGCTCCACCTGGCCAGCGCGCCGGACACCCTCGCCGCCAACGGCGCCTACTTCGACCGCCTCGAGCGCGAGGAGCCCCGGAACGTACAGGCCACCGACACCGAGCTGGCGCGGCGCCTGTGGGAACGCTCCGCGGAGCTGACGGGTCTGCCGGCCACCACTCCCCGGTGACGGCGCAGGCTGCCGGCGCGGCTGCGGGAACGGCCGCTTCGTCCCACGCGTAGGCGGCACCCGCCCTCACGCACCCGTCCCCCGGCACCCGCCCTCCCGGCATCGGCGAACACCGGCACGGTGGCGATCGGGTGCACGGTTCCCGCTGCGACCGCCCGTCGGGCCCGGAAGCCAGCACCACCGCGGCGACCGGGCCGCCCGGACCCACTCCGCGGCCCGGGCGGTACGACCCGTGGCGCGGTGAAGGCCCGGTCGGACGGGGAAGCGACGACACCGGCCCCACGTTCCGCCATGACCTCCCGGCGAGGAGGCCGGGGGACGACGCCCGTGGCGTGGATTCCCGCCCGAAGCAATAGTCACGGACCGGGCGCGAGCGGCCGGTGGACGCTCACCCGCAGACGGCGTGATCGATCCAGCGGCACCGGGAACGACGACACCGGCCAACGAGGGGCGACCACGCCGGCCGCACCGCGGGCGAGAGGCGTCTGGTCGATGGCCGGGCAGCGGGGGACACGCTCCTGGCGCCCCCTCCCGGCCGGCCCGCTGACCGCGGATCCCGCCGACGGAAAGAAGGCGAAGGGCTACCGCCGCGCTGACCGGGGCCGCCATCCGCGAGAGCCGGTCCGCATCCGGCCGCAGCGCAAGCCGCCGGGCAGAGCGGCGCCGGTCACGGTGAGAGCGCCGCGAAGGCTTCGTCGAGCAGCGCGATGAGGTCGAGACTGCCGTCCGACACGGTCCAATGGTCGACAGCGATGTTCAGGCAGTCCAGCGCCGCGGCGGCCTTCACCGACAGCGCCACGGCCGAGGACCCCGAGGACCCCTCGCGACCGGCGAGTGCCTGCTCCAGCAACGGGTACCACGTGCGCTGCCGCTCCAGCTGGCGTGCGCACAGGGCAGGGGTCTCCCGGACGAGGTGGGCCAACGCCAGCGCTCCGTCCGGATCCTGACGGTAGGGCCCGACGACCACGTCCATCGCGGACCTCAGCGCTCTCCAGTCGCCCTCGTCGGCTGGGCGTGTCCGCAGGGCCTCGGCGATCTGCTCACCGTGCGCGTCGAACGCGCTGAGGGCCGCGTCCTCCTTGGTGCCGAAGTAGCGCAGGAACGTGCTGCGGGACACGCCGGCGGCAGCGGCCAGGTCGTTCACCGTGACGTTCTCGAAGCCCTTCTGTCGGAACAGGTCGAAGGCCACCTCAGCCAACTCGGCACGTACGGCCGCTCGCGCGATGTCCCTCGTGTTCGTACGCGGTGCTTCACTCACCGGGCGTCCCCAGCTCCCACTCGGCATCGATTTCTTCCACGATACTTGGTATCACATGTTGAACCCCATATCGAATGCAAAATCAACGTTCAAAAGTGAGGCTCTCGCGACCACGGCGCTCGCGGTCCGGTCGTGGCGCGCCCTCTCCCCGGCCGGGGGGTGGCCGCACGCCCTCACACCCGGTAGAAGGAGGCCGCGTTGTCGTACATGACGCCGTCCAGGTGCTCCGCAGCCGCCTCCGCCACGACGTCGAGGTCGCTGTCGACGAAGGGACGCCGGGCACGGGTCGACGGCAGATCGGAGCCGACCATCAGGGCGGTCGGGTCGACTTCCAGCACGGCACGGATCGCGTGAAGGACATCGAGCTCGACCCGACCGAAGCCGGACGCCTTGACGCGGACACCGCGCTCGACGAGCGCCAGGAGATGCGGCAGTCCGTCCGCGTGCAGGCCCAGGTGGTCAACACTCACCGCAGGCAGGACGGCCAGGGTCCCGGCGAGTTCGGGAAGGTCACGAGCATCGACGTAGAGCTCGATGTGCATGCCGGCCACATGGTGGATGCGGCGGGCCAGGGCGTCGAGACGCTCCACGCCGACGGCCCCGCCGCGACGCAGGTTGAACCGGACGCCTCGCACCCCCCGGTCAGCAAGCCGTGCGACCTCCTCGTCAGGAAGGTCGTACGGAATCTGGGTGACTCCGACGAAGCCCGGTCCCAGCCGGTCCAACGCGTCCAGCAGACAGGTCTGGTCGAAGCGCTGGAACGAGCCCGAGACGACGGCCCCGCCGACCACCCCCAGTGCGGCCGTGCGGTCGAGGTACTGCTGGACGGTGAATTCCCCCGGCAGGTAGCCGTCGTTCTCGAACAGCGGAAACCGACGGTCGATCACGTGGAAGTGTGCGTCGAAGAACGGGCGTCTGTGCGTCACACGATTCCATTCCGGTGGACAAGGGGGCCCGCATCGGTACCGGACCCCGGCCGTTTGCCATTGTCCGCCCAGTAGATCTCCCCGAGCACAGGTGAGTGATCACGCACCCGCGCCTGCGCGCCGGGCGCAAGGCCGGCAAGCGGGGACGCGGCTGTGACGCGTGCCGGGGTCGCCTGCGGAGCGTACGGCGATTCGGGGGTCCGGTCAGCGCTCCCCGGGGACCGCCTGAAGCACGCTGCCCGACGGCAAAGGCTCCCGACACACCGTCAGAACAGTGCGGGAGCGGACCCCCGGCCCGACGGCGAGGGTCCGCTGAGCAGCGTTCGCGGCGCTGATCAGTGGCTGCCTGCCAGTTCGCCACTGAGCCTGCCGTGCAGCCGGGCGCTGGGCGTGTTGAGGCCGATGATCTCGACGGTCTTGCCCCGCTGGGCGTACTTGGTCTCGATGGCGTCCAGGGCCGCCACGGACGAGGCGTCCCAGACGTGGGCCGCCGAGAGGTCGATGACGACCCTGGCCGGGTCGGCGGTGTAGTCGAACTGGCCGACGAGGTCGTTGGAAGAAGCGAAGAACAACTCGCCCGTCACCCGGTAGACGACGGTGCTCCCGTCCGGGTCCACAACTGCGGTGACCTCGGCGAAGTGGGCGACGCGCTGGGCGAAGACGACCATGGCGGTGATGGATCCGACGACGACGCCGACGGCGAGGTTGTGGGTGGCGACGACGCAGGCGACGGTGACGAGCATGACGACGATCTCACCGGCGGGCATCCGCCTGAGTGTCTTCGGTGCGATGGAATGCCAGTCGAAGGTCGCGAACGACACCATGATCATGACGGCGACCAGGGCCGCCATGGGGATGTCGGAGACGACCGGGCCGAAGACGATGCACAGCACCATCAGGAACGCGCCCGCGAGGAAGGTGGACAGGCGGGTGCGGGCGCCGGAGACCTTCACGTTGATCATCGTCTGGCCGATCATGGCGCAACCGCCCATTCCGCCGAAGAAGCCGGTGACGATGTTGGCTATGCCCTGGCCGATGGACTCGCGGGTCTTGTCGGAGCGGGTGTCGGTGATGTCGTCGACGAGCTTCGCGGTCATCAGCGACTCCATCAGGCCGACCAGCGCCATGGCGAACGCGTACGGGGCGATCGTGGTCAGCGTGTCGAGCGTGAACGGCACGTCGGGCAGACCCGGGACCGGGAGGGAGGACGGCAGGGTGCCCTTGTCACCGACCGCGGGAACGGCGATGCCGGCAGCGAGCGTGATCACGGTCAGGACGACGATGGAGACGAGCGGAGCGGGGATGACGGTGGTGATCTTCGGGAAGAACACCATCAGCGCGAGACCGCCGACGATCAGCGGGTAGACGGCCCACGGCACGTTCCGCATCTCGGGGACCTGGGCCATGAAGATCAGGATGGCGAGCGCGTTGACGAAGCCGACCATGACCGAGCGCGGGATGAACCGCATCAGCTTCGCCACCCCCAACGTGCCCAGAACCACCTGGAACACGCCGGCCAGGATGACGGCTGCGATCAGGTAGCCGAGGCCGTGCTCGCGGTTCAGCGGGGCGATGACGAGGGCGACGGCGCCGGTGGCAGCGGAGATCATCGCGCGCCGGCCGCCGACGATCGCAATGGTCACGGCCATGGTGAAGGAGGCGAACAGACCCAGCGCCGGGTCGACGCCGGCGATGATCGAGAACGAGATCGCCTCGGGGATCAGGGCCAGTGCCACCACCAGGCCAGCCAGGATTTCGGTGCGCCAGACCTTCGGGTCGGACAGCCAGTCGGGCTTCAGGCCGCGCAGACGGGCGGCCGGGGACACGGCGGAAGCAGCAGAAGACAAAGGAGACGGAACCTGTCGTGCTCGGGCGCGCCCCGTTCGGCAGGCAGGGACGTGCAGGAGGACGCGGAGGGGCCGGGCCGGCAACCCCGCGGGGCAGCTCCGTGAGCGTGGAGCCGGAAGTCGAAGGTGGGCGGCACGGCCAGCGCAGGGGCGCGTCCCGCCCATGTCCAAGGGCGAAGACTCACGGTGGGCAGGGGGCGGCGCCGGGCTTCACGGGCTCGCGCACGCTTCGTCTCCTGCGGGAATCGGATCTTCGCCGGGGGCGCCATCGGCCCCGACACGGCAACGGCGGAACGGCGGCACGCCGCCCTCGCCGCCGGCAACTCTACCCTAACGTTAGGGTAGGGATCGGCGGCGCCCACCCGGGCCGAGCACACCGTCGACGAGAAGGGCCGGGACCACGGGCGTGGATGGCAAGCACATGCAGATCGGCGAGGTCGCCACGCGGACCGAGCTGTCCTTGCGCACGATCCGCCACTACGAGGAGAGCGGTCTGGTCGTTCCCTCGGCCCGCTCGCAGGGTGGCTTCCGCCTGTACACGGAGGCCGATGTGGCTCGCCTGATGGTGATCCGCCGGATGAAGCCCCTCGGTTTCTCCCTGGACCAGATGCGCGACCTGCTGGACGCCACGGACCGCCTTGACGGTGGCCAGCTGGGACCCGGTGAGCGAGAGGCCCTTCTCGATCGCGTCCGCGGATACGAGCAGAACGCCGCGGACCAGGTGTCCAAGCTGCGTGTCCAACTGGCGCGGGCCGAGGAGTTCGCGCGGTCGCTGCACGTGCGGGTGGCACGGAGTCAGGGCGCCGAGGTGACGGCGGCTGAGGCCCGAGCCGGCGCAGGGGCGGGTTGACGTCCTCTCCACTCCGAAGGGGGAGATTCCCGCTTACCGCGCCGTTGGACGCTGCGGTGTCGGTTGGTTCCCGCTTCGCTGCGCGGTGCCGGGACGGGTCCCGGTCTCACCTGCACTCCACGGGCTGACACGGCCGGTCCGGCCGCCTTGGCGACGTTGACCGTCGCGTCGGTGTCCCGGTCCAGGACGGCCCCGCACGCCGAGCGCGCCTCGGTCCGGCCGTCCGCCGCCAGGGCTCGCCGGATCGCCGTGCAGCGTGGTGAGCCGCCCGTGACCCGCGGGCGCCGGACACCTGGGCTCCACGACCGGCGTGCGACGTGCCCGGGGAAGCGCACGACGACAACCGGGGCGACGATGTTGTCAGGTGGGTCGACCCGCGGCGGCGGCGACGCCACGGCCTGACCGGGGCCGCGACGCCCTCGCTGATCGGCGGGCTCGGCCGTCCCGGCGTCGGACCGGGAAACAGGGACAGACGGGTGGAGAGGTCGGGCAAATGGTGCGGATCGGTGCACTGGTGGCGGTGGCGGCGGCCGGCTCGGGCGCGGCGGCCGGATATCTGGGGCTGGTGACCGGCGCCGTGCCGATGGATCTCGGAGTGGGCCGGCGCACGCGCCGGCTCGGTCCGCGGAGCGTCGACATCACGGCACCGCGAGAGACGGTCTTCGAGGTGATCACACAGCCCTACCTCGGTCGGCAGACCCGGGCGATGAGCGAGAAGGTCACGGTGCTGGAGCAGGGAAGCGACATGGTGCTCGCCGCACACCGCACCCCCGTCGCGGGCGGGCGGTTGACGGCGACGACGGTGGAGACCGTGCGGTTCACCCGGCCGGAGCGGGTCGACTTCCGCCTGGTACGCGGGCCCGTCCCGACGGTCACCGAGACGTTCGCACTCCACCGGGAACGTGCGGGCACGCGGCTCGTGTACAGCGGGGAGCTGGGCACCGACCTGTGGGCGCTGGGCCGATGGTGGGGCGACGCGGTCGCCGCACGCTGGGAGGCGACGGTTGCTGCCACGCTGTCCGCGGTCAAGCAGGAGGCCGAGCGGCGCGCGGCCGTCGGCTGATCGGCGGCAGGGATCGCACGTCAAGCACGGTGCGCGTCGGGGTCCGGGTGGTCGGTGGAGGGGCCGGGCGCATGCCGCCGCCTCCGCGCAGCACCATCGCCGCACCTCTCGCCGCGGGCCCGGAGAACCTGCCGCGGGGTGGGCTACGGACTCTGACCGGGTGGTGCCTCCCGATCCCCCCGCGCGTGGTCCCGATCCCCGGGACGTGGGCCCGTACGGTGGCGGGACCCGCTCGGTCGCGCATCGTGCCGGGAGCGGCGTGGGTGGTTCGCTGCCGCGCGCTTGCCGTACTCGCGCCGGCCGAGGGCCTACGGTCGGACCGTGGTGCTGCGGGGCGTGCTCGGGACGGTACACCCGGCGACGGGCGTCACCCGGCTCGTGCCCTCCGGGCGCCTGCCGCGGGTTCTGGCCGCGTACGCGCAGGCGACCGGCGGTGCCGCACGGTCTGCTCGTCGGGACGCCGGGCCGCGCGGCACCGGGATACCTCGAGCGGGCTCAGCCCCGACCCTGTGCTGGGCACCGCCCACGCCGGCCCACGCCCCACTGGCCGACCGGCAGGCGGTGGGGCCCGCGTCGCAACGTGCGGCGCCCCGATCGAGGCGCCGCACGGAGAGCCGAGGAAACCCGTTCGTGGAGGAGTTTCGCGTGACGCAGGAACCCGCGCCGCAGCGCAAGGCGGACCGCGACGAAGTGTTCGTGGAATTCACCAGGTCCATCTGCCCGATGTGCAAGGCACCCGTCGACGCACAGGTCAACATCCGCGACGGCAAGGTGTACCTGCGGAAACGGTGCGTCGAGCACGGCGAGTTCGAGGCCGTGGTCTACGGGGACGCCGAGGAGTACGTGTCGTCGGCCCGGTTCAACAAGCCCGGCACGATCCCGCTCAGCTTCCAGACCGAGGTGAAGGACGGCTGCCCCAGCGACTGCGGGCTGTGTCCGGAGCACAAGCAGCACGCCTGCCTGGGCATCATCGAGGTCAACACGGGCTGCAACCTGGACTGCCCGATCTGCTTCGCCGACTCGGGCCACCATCCTGACGGCTACTCCATCACCCAGGAGCAGTGCGCACGGATGCTCGACGCCTTCGTGGAGTCCGAGGGGGAGGCGGAGGTGGTGATGTTCTCCGGAGGAGAGCCCACCATCCACAAGGACATCCTGGACTTCATCGACCTCGCCCAGACCCGCCCGATCAGGAACGTCAACCTCAACACCAACGGCATCCGCCTGGCCACCGACGAGAACTTCGTCGCGGAGCTCGGCAGGCGCAACCAGGTGCCCGGCAGGTCGGTGAACGTCTACCTGCAGTTCGACGGTTTCGACCAGCGAACCCACCTTCAGATCCGTGGCCGCGACCTGCGCGCCTTCAAGCAGCGGGCCCTGGACAACTGCGCCGAGCACGGCCTGACCGTCACACTCGTCGCTGCCGTCGAACGCGGCCTGAACGAACACGAAGTGGGGGCGATCATCGCGTACGGGATCGACCACCCCGCCGTCCGCTCGGTGGCGTTCCAGCCGGTCACCCACTCCGGCCGGCACGTCGAGTTCGACCCCCTGCAGCGGCTCACCAACCCCGACGTCATCCGGCTCATCACCGCCCAGCGCCCGGACTGGTTCGAGAAGGGCGACTTCTTCCCCGTACCGTGCTGCTTCCCGACCTGCCGCTCCATCACATACCTCCTGGTCGACGGCGAACCGGGCCACCGCACCGTCGTCCCCATCCCGCGGCTGCTGAACGTCGAGGACCACCTCGACTACGTCACCAATCGCGTCCTGCCCGATGCCGGGATCCGCGAGGCCCTGGAAAACCTCTGGTCGGCCTCCGCGTTCATGGGCACGGAAAAAACCGAGGAGAAGCTGCGGGCCACCGCCGAGGCCCTGGGCTGCGCCGGCGGTGCCTCTCGGGCCGAAGGGGACGGCGGGGCCTGCGGCATCGATCTGCCCCCGGGCCGTGAAGGACCTCTCCGACAAGGCGTTCATGATCGTCGTGCAGGACTTCCAGGACCCGTACACCCTCAACGTCAAACAGCTGATGAAGTGCTGCGTCGAGGAGATCACCCCTGACGGGCGCCTCATCCCCTTCTGCGCGTACAACTCCGTCGGCTACCGCGAGCAGGTCCGCGCCGCGATGTCCGGGGTTCCCGTCGCCGCGGTCGCCCCCAACGCCCTACCGCTCGCCGACCGCCTGACGTCGACGCCGTACGGCTCGAAGACCGCGCACACCCCCGATGCGGAAGGGAAGCTCCCCTCATGACCCGGCCGACACCCGGCGATGAACTGAAGGCGTGCTGCGCCGCCGCGTACTCCTCCGACGCAGTCACCCTGCTCCTCGGAAAGGCCTACCATCCGGGTGGCACCACGCTGACCCGCCGACTCGCCGACGGCCTCGACGTGGCCCCCGGCACGCGGGCGCTCGACGTCGCCTCCGGGCGCGGCACCACCGCCCTGCTGCTGGCCGACGCCTACGGCGCCGACGTCGACGGGGTCGACTACGCGCCGGCCAACACCGCCCTCGCCCAAGGCGCCGCCCAGGCCGCCGGCCTCGCCGACCGGGTGCGGTTCACCACCGGGGACGCCGAGCACCTGCCGTATCCCAAGGGAGCCTTCGACGTCGTGGTGTGCGAGTGCGCCCTGTGCACCTTCCCCGACAAGGGGCGCGCCGCGGCCGAGTTCGCCCGCGTCCTGCGGCCCGGCGGCCGCCTCGGCATCACCGACGTCACGGTCGACCCCGCACGGCTCCCGCCCGAGCTCACCGGCCTGGCCGCCCGGATCGCCTGCATCGCCGACGCCCGACCGCTCACGGAGTACCGCGAGATCCTGGCCGGCGCAGGACTGCACATCCTGCGTACCGAGCAGCACGACCAGGCGGTGTCGCGGATGATCGACCAGATCGAGGCGAGGCTCGACGTGCTGCGCATGGCCGCTCCCGACCGCCTCACTGCCGCGGGCGTGGATCCCGGCGTCGCCTCCTCCGTGCTCGAAGCCGCCCGTGCCGCCATCACGGACGGCTCTCTCGGCTACGCCCTTCTCGTCGCCGAGCGCCCGCCGGGGTGAGGGCCGGGGCGCGAGCGGTGGGACTCCAACCACTCACCGGGGGTCTACTTGGGCGGCAGGCTCGCCGCGAATCCGCGTCCCCGCTCGATCCAGTCGGCCAGGGCCCCGTCCTCGGACACGGCGGACGGTGCCACGAGGACCCAGCCGCGCATCGGGCGCCCGGTGAAGTCGAACGGCCGCGCCCCGGGGCGTGCCAGGGCGGCTTCGGTAGCCTCCGGGCCGACCCGGACCATCAGCTCGTCGCCGATCACGCCCACCGCCATGTTGCCCTCGTACAGGAACGCGAGTCCGCCGAACATCCGCCTCTCCGTGACGCCGGGGTCCGTGCCCAGAGCCGTCCGGACGCGCTCCGCCAGTCCTTCGTCGAACGCCATGACCGTCCTCACCTTCGGGTTCGGCGACCCACCTGCCGCTCCAGGTCCTGGAGGTCCTCGACGGGCGACGGGCGCACCTTGCGTCCCATCATCGGGCCGGCCAGCCGGTGGGCTCCCGAGGCGTCGCCGCGCACGCGGATCCGGGCGTGCGTGCCACCGTCCGGAAGCGGGTCGACGGCGCAGGTCACGTGCATCGGCATCGGGCCGGCGACCGAGACCGTGTCCTAGCAGCCTCGGCGGCTCGTACGGGCCACGCGCAACACGTGGTCGATCCGCTTGCCCAGGAAGAACGCCGTCCGCGTCACCTCGGCCCCGACCCCGAAACCGCCCGCATCGGCTTGCCGCGTCAGCTCCGCGGTCCGGATGCCCTCGGTCCACTCCGCAGTGGCGCCACTCCACGGCGTAGGCCGCAACCTGCTCACCCGGCAGCGGGACCACCCGCTGCACGATCACGTCGACCGGCTGTGCTGATCGGCGCCGGCCGGATGTCCCCTCCGGCACGGCTCCTTCCCGGCGCACCGAGCGTGTCGGACGGTGCGGGTCCGTACGCGGGCCTGCATAGTGGGCTCCGTGCCTGAAGGGGAAGCAGCCGTGTGCCGCGCGGCCCGTGCGTACCGGATGCCGCCCGGCCTCCGCCCTCGTGCACGGACCGAGTCGATCCGACACACGGCGCGACTCCGCGATGCGTGAGGGGCTCCGCTCACAGCTGTGGCCGCTGCCGGTACTGGGCGTTCTCCTCGCCCTCGGCGCGGGCATCGGGCTGCCCGCGCTCGACGGTGCCGTCGGGCGGCACGTGTCGCTGCGGATGAGGTCGTTCCTGTTCGGCGGCGGTCCGGATGCGGCACGTGCCGTGCTCGAAGCCATCGCCGGGTCCCTGATCTCGGTCACCGCGCTGACGTTCTCCCTCACCGTCGTGGCGCTCCAATTGGCCAGCAGCCAGTTCTCGCCCCGGCTCCTGCGGACCTTCGCGGCCGACCGCTACGTCCAAGCGACCCTCGCTCTGTTCCTGGCGACGTTCACCTACGCGCTGACGGTTTTGCGCACGGTTCGGACCGCTCACGATGCACAGCCGGCCTTCGTTCCTCAGATGTCGGTGACCCTCGCCTTCGCTCTGGCGCTGGCGAGCATCCTGGGCCTGGTCCTCTTCCTGTCCCACCTGGCCCGCGAACTGCGCGTGGAGACCATGCTCGTCGCGGTCCACCACGACGCCGAGGACACCATGGAACGGATCCTCGGCACGCCCGCCGACGAGGGCACGGACGGGGCGCCGGTCTTGCCACCCCGGCCACCCGGCGACGCGGTGCCGCTGCTCGCAGCCCGATCGGGCTTTCTGACGGCCGTGGACGAGAGCGTCCTGCTGAGGGCCGCTGCCCGCGCCGATGCCGTTGTGCTCGTCGACCGGCCGCCCGGCGGGTCCCTGATCGCCGGCACTCCGTGCGGCAGGGTGTGGCGCCGCGACGGCTCGACCTTCCCGCCCGACGTCCTGGACCGGTTGCTGCGACAGGCCGCCGACGCGGTCGTGGCGGGCGGTGAGCGCACCGACGAACAAGATGTGGCCTTCGCTCTCCGGCAGCTCACCGACGTCGCTGTGAAGGCGCTCTCCCCGGGCGTCAACGATCCGACCACGGCCGTCCACGCCCTCTCCCACTCCTCCGCGCTGCTGTGTGCCTTCGCGCAACGACCGCTCGGCCCCCGCCTGCTGCACGACGCGGACGGACGGCTTCGTGTCATGCTCGAGCGGCCCGACCTGCCCGCTCTGCTGGAGCTGGCCGTGTCCCAGCCCCTCCGGTACGGCTCCGCCGAGCCGGAGGTACTGCGGCGGATCGCGATGCTGCTGCACGAAGTGGCGTGGACCGCCCCGCCGGCCCGGCGCACCGACCCCGGCGCTCTGCTCCAGCGACTGCGCGTCACCGTGGCCGGCCAGGACTTCTCGCCCGAGGAACGCGACCGATTGGACGAGCTGGTCAGGCGGGCCGAGCGGACCATGCGGCCAGGTGGGGACGCACCCGGAGGGGCCACGTGAGGGCCGAGGGCCCTGTCCCTCCGAAGCTGCCGGGATCAGAGGTCCACGCCGTACGGTCGCTGTACCCCGTTGGAGTACCTCGCGCGGCGGATGTCACGCGTGCGGCCGTTACTGCTGCTCGCACAGCGGAAACACCTGAGGACGGCTGGAACAGCCCTGAGGGGGCGGGCGACCCGTTCGCCCCGACAACAGACCGGTGCACCGTGCCGACCGGGAGGTGACGATGCTGCTCGACGGCGTGATGCTGCTGTGGTTCATCCAGGTCGTGATCGCCGTGGCGTTCGTCGCCATCGACATCCGCACGACCCCCGAAGCCACCGTGATGAAGTGGGGCTTCGTGATCGTCACGGCCTTCAGCGGCCTCTTCGGAGCACTGCTGTACACCCTCAGCTGCCGCGAACCGCTGCCCGGGACGCACGAGCAGTACGTCGCCGCGAAGTGGCGTCAGGTCGTCGGTTCGACGATGCACTGCGTGGCCGGCGACGGGATCGGCATCCTGGTCGCGGCGGTCGTCACCACCGGGCTCGGCCTGCCGATGTGGGCCGACGTGCTCTGCGAGTACGCCTTCGGTTTCCTGTTCGGCTGGACGGTGTTCCAGGCACTGTTCATGAAGGACATGTTCGGCTCCTACCGGAGGTCGCTCTCCAAGACCTTCATCTCCGAGTTCCTGTCCATGAACGCCGTGATGGGCGGCATGACCGCCGTGATGGTGCCCTGGATGACCCACGACACGGCGGCCATGAGCCCCGACGGGGCCCGCTTCTGGTTCGTCATGTCGATCGCGCTCTGCGCCGGCTTCGTCGTCGCGCTCCCGATGAACTGGTGGCTCGTCGACCACGGCCTCAAGCACGGCATGATGACCGTCCGTCACGACAACACGCCTTTGCCACAAGCCGCCGCGCTGGCTGCGGCCGGCGCGGCGCTCACCGATGGCCCGTACCGCCCCGCCGGCAGCGTCCTCCCCTCCGGGCACGCCGCGCACCGGGTCACAGCAGCCACGACGCCGGCCGCGACGGGCGAACCGGGCGCCTCGACGACCGGCCGCGAGCACCACGCCATGGAGTCCCGGGTCAACAAGAACCAGCTCGCCGTCATGACCGTGGTCAGCCTCACCCTCTTCGGACTCGGCTTCCTCGTCGCCGGGCTCCTGGGCGACCTCACCATGCACCGATGACGCCCGTCCCCGGCGAGCCGCGAAGGGCGCACCACGGCGCAGCGTCGGACACCGCGGACGCGGCAGCGCGCCCCGGAGCCGGCCGGCGCGGCAACGGTTCGAGTGAGCCCACCACCACGGCCCCCGGAGCGATCGGACCCGGGCCGGCCTGAGATCCGTCCCGGACGTTGCCGCGTCGCCCTGCCGAGGGTTCCGGATCGGCCAGCCGGCCCGATGGCGTTCCCCGGTCCCGCACTCGCCGCTCGCCGCCCGGTTCGGCGCCAGGGTTCCGATGACCGGTCGAGCCCGCCCCGCCCGAACGCCGCAGTCGGGCAGCGGTGCGTGCGCGGCTCGTCCGCCCGACGGCCCCGACCCGGCCGCGTACGCCTGACGGCTCGGGCCGCACAACGGACGGGCGCTACATTTTGCCGCGGCTTGACCACGATCACTTTCAGACACGGAGCTGTTTCTCAATGACCGACATAGTCAACGGACTTGGCCGGACCGCGGCCTACGGCGCCCTGGGTGTGGTCCTGCTGATCCTCGGCATCGCCCTCGTGGACGCCCTGACGCCGGGCAAACTCGGGCGCCAGATCTGGCAGGAGCGCAACCGCAATGCCGCGGTCCTGCTCAGCTCGGCCCTGCTCGGCATCGGCGGCATCGTCTTCACGGCGATCTGGACGACGTACGACGACTTCGGCAAGGGCCTGCTGTCGACGGCCGCGTTCGGCTTGCTGGGACTCGTGCTGATGGCCGTGGCCTTCCTGGTCGTGGACCTGGTCACGCCGGGCAAGCTGGGGGCGACGCTGGTCGAGCAGGAGCCGCACCCTGCGGTGTGGGTAACCGCATCGTGCAACCTCGCGGTCGCCGCCATCGTCTCGGCGTCGATCGCCTGACGACGTGGCGGCCTCCGGGCCCGCCCCTCCTGCGGTCTGCACGAGGGATCCCGAACGCACCGCGGCAGCGGGTCCCGGAGCGCACTGCGACAGCGGGTTCGCCGTGCCTGCGGCCGCCCGTACTTCGGCATTTCCGGCGCGATGCGTCCGCCGGGCTGCATCGGACGGGATACCGCGTGATGCTGGTAGTCAGTCGCTCAACACGGGAGTCGCCCGGAGGCACATCATGACGCAGGACAAGAGCGTGAGCGAAGAGCCGGAGAGCAGGCAGAGGCCGGCGCAGATCTTCACCGGGTCGGAGCGCCCCTTCGACGCGGAGGACCTGGTGATGGCGTCCGGCCGCGAGCCCACGCCCGCCAATCTGGCACGTGCACGCAAGGAGATCGAGGAGAAGGGCGCAGCCGCCCTGGAGCGCTACCTGCCCTGACGGGAACGGGCCAAGACCGGGAAGACCACGCACGGTTGGCGTTCGTCACGCTGTGCGCGCACGTGTCGCCCGGCGAGAAGTAAAAGTATCAAAAGCAGACAAGTGGGTATCTGCTCTGACGGAGCTCGTACGACGGTCCCGCCGAAGCCACGGCGCCGGCCCCACCCCGTCGAGGAAGCCTCATGTCCAGCTTGCCGATCACCGGTGGCCCCACCGTCCGTACCACCCGACCGTACCGGCCGGCGGTACTGGACGGGGTCCCCGACATACCCGACCCCCGCACCATCAGCACGGTGGACGCACGGGCCCTGTCCGTCTGCCTCTTCCAGCGCCTGAACACGCTGGAAGAGGGCACGGACGACTACTCGTACGTCCGCAACACGCTCGTGGAACTCAACCTGAGCCTGGTGAAGTTCGCCGCGGCCCGTTTCCGTGGCCGCAGCGAACCCATGGAGGACATCGTCCAGGTCGGCACGGTCGGTCTGATCAAGGCGATCAACCGGTTCGACGTGGAGCGCGACGTCGAGTTCAGCTCGTTCGCCCTGCCCACCGTCATCGGCGAGATCAAGCGCTTCTTCCGGGACACGAGCTGGGCGGTGCGGGTCCCCCGGCGCCTCCAGGAACTGCGCCTCGACCTCGCCAAGGCATCCGACGCCCTGGAACAGGACCTGGGACGGCCCCCGACCGCCACCGAGCTGGCGGCCCGCCTCGGGCTCACCCCGGAAGAGGTCGTCGAGGGCCAACGGGCCGCCAACGGCTATCTGGCGCGTTCCCTGGAACCTCTCGAGTCCGACGAGGCGACCGGACCGCTCGGCCGGCGGTTGGGGGCGGAGGACCCGGCCCTGGACGTCGTCGAGTGCCTGGAGTGCCTGAAACCGATGATCGGTGGTCTGCCCGAGCGGGAGCGCGCCATCCTCTCCCTCCGCTTCGGCGAGGAACTGACGCAGTCGGAGATCGGTGAGCGGCTCGGGATCTCCCAGATGCACGTCTCCCGGCTGCTTGCGCGCGTCCTCACGCAGTTGCGCGAGGGACTGCTGGCAGACGACGGGCAGCCCGATGACGAGGACGCGCGACGCACGCCGGCGGACCTGCGCCCGTTATTACGCCTCGTGGACCCGCCCGATGAGGCCGCGGCGGTGGACGCCGTAGTCCGCACCCGACGGACCTGAGGTCGGCCGACGGACCAGATGTCGGCGCGGTGACTGCCCGCCGATGCTCCGACTGTGGGCGGGCCCGCCGATGCTCCGACTGTGGGCGGGCAGATCCGGGTCTGGGCGGGCGCACCCGAAGACGCGCCCGCTCGTCCGCTGGTACGTAGCCCGCCGACCCCCTGCCCGCCGACCCGCCTCACCTGGACCACTGTGCCGGCCCCGGCACCTCCCCAAGGTGCGGCCCGGGGCGGCGGGGAGCTGCTCCGGGCCGGTCGGAGAGCGTCCGAACGCCGGTCGGTATCCGCGCGTGCGGGCGAGTCGATCCTTGCGCTGGTCAGTATCCGAGCTTGCGGGCGAGTTGCTCCTTGTTCATCTTCGAACGGCCCTCGATTCCACGGCTCTTGGCCTCCTCGTAGAGCTGGTCGAAGGTCGGCCCCTGCGCGCCGGAGTGGGAACGCAGTCCGCCGCGCCGACCGGAGGAGATGTCCTCGACGGAGGTACGGCTCGCGGTCTCGGCCTCGCCGTGCCGTGCACGTTCCTTGTTCACCGTGCGCGCGGCGATCTCCTCGGCGCGCTCACGGCTCTCGCCCCGGTCGAGGGCGCTCTCCTTGATGTGTTCGTACTGGCGCTCCCGCTTGGGGCTGGCTCCTCTGGGCATGGTCGACCCTCCTCCCGGACGGGCCGGGGCCGGTGCGGTCCCGCTTCACTGCCGCGTCTACCCCCGCCGGGTCGCGGCAACCGCCACCGGTTGAGACGCTGGCTTCCGGGTACCGTCGCCGATCCGGCTGCCCACCGGCAAACCCAGGAGGAAGGACGACGCCATGGGTACAGGCATCTGGGGCTTCCCCGAAGCTGCGGGATACGCACCGGGGGCCCGGCTCGTCGGCTACAGGGTCGAGGCGACCGACGGCACCGTCGGCAAGATCGACAAGCATTCCGAGGACGTCGGACGGTCCTACATCGTGGTGGACACCGGTCCGTGGCTCTTCGGTCACCGCGTGCTGATCCCCGCGGGCGTCGTCTCGCGCATCGACCGCGAGCACCGGGTGGTGCACGTCAGGTGCCCGAAGCAGCAGATCAAGGACGCGCCGGACTTCGAGCGCGGGCGCGAGGGCGACGACGTGGCCGCGCTCCGGTTCATCGAGAACCACTACCAGCACATGTGAGGCGGCGGTCCGCACGGCGAGCCCGGGCGGACGGGCCGAACGAGACTCACGCCCCGTTGTTCGGCGGACCCGCACTGATCCCGGCGAGGACCGAGCGCGGATCCGTCGCCCTCGCGAGATCCCCCAGGGTGACGACCCCCAACGGACGGCCGTCCGCGACGACGGCGAGGCGGCGCACCAAGTGGTCCCGCATCATCCGGACGGCCTCGGCCGCTTCCTGGTCCGGTCGGACGGTGAGCACGTCGGGGGTGCAGACGGCGCGGACCGGCATCGTGCGCGGGTCGTGGCCCATCGCGACCGACCGGACGGCGACGTCCCGGTCCGTCACGATGCCGAGCAGCCGGCCGTCGTCCGCGACCAGCACGTCCCCGATGTCGAGGTCGCGCATGAGCCGGGCGGCCTCGACGAGCGGAGCGTCAGGCGGCAGGGCCTGCACTCCCTTCGTCATCACGTCCCTCACCAGCCGTGTCATGACACTGCCTCCCTTCCCCTGATACACCGCGCCTGCCCTGGTTCCCCCGCGATATCCCGGAAAGTCGAGGCAGCTCCAGGGCGGGTACCCGTACGCGCGGACCGCGCCCCGCCACCACGACCCCGTTCGGGATCCACGATCGAGGATCACCGCAGACGGGACGGGGTTTCGTCACACTGGGTCACGAATCGGCGTGCAAGGGTCACCGGCTCGTGATTGCCTGGCACATGGCCCCTGGCCCGGAGCCGACAGGCGACGGGCACGGAAGGAGGAGCCATGAACACAGCAGGTGAACCCGTGAGGACCGCCGAACAGCTCCGGGTGATGGCCGAGGAGCTCACTCGCGGCGCGGACCGCTGCAACGACCCCGAGCACCGGGCGAGGCTGCGCCGCAAGGCCGAGGAACTGCGTCGGCAGTGCGACGACGGCACCGACCTCGGCGAGGCTCCGGCCACGCCCGGACCTGCGCCCGCACACCACCATCCGCACCAGCAGCAGCGCGGCCCTCGAGGGGCCCAGAGGCCGCAGCCGGAACGGCCGCGGGGCGCCTGACGCCCTCGGCGGCGGCCGCCGTACCCCGCCGGGCGTACGGCGGCCGTCCGCTGCCCGGACGGGTATGCCCGAGTAGAATCCGGTTCGTCACGCTGGAGATCATATGAGCATGCCCGATCCAGGGCGGACCGAACCGGGGCCGGAGCAGCTGGCCACCGCAGTCGCGCAGCTCACCGCCGAACTCTCGGCGCTGCGCAGTGATCTCGCACGCCGTCATCTCCACGACCTCGCCGCAGGCGTGCTCGTCGCGCAGCTCTCCCTGACGCCCGCCGACGCCGTGGACCACCTCGCCCGACTCGCCCGGACCATGGGCGTCTCCCCTGATGACCTCTCCGCCGACATCGTCAATGCCGCGAGCGGCACGGCGGCCGTGCACGGGGAGGCAGGGGTGCCGCACGCCGGCACCCGGGCCGCCGCGTCCGCGGCGGCAGACCCTCCGGACGTGGCGGACGCCGTACGCGATGCCGGTTCCGGGGCCGCTCCGGCGGCCCCTGACGGCACGATGGCGGAGGGGGTCGCGGCCGGAGGGGCGGAGACCGCCTCGGCACGCGGTACACGGCGGCTCGAAGCGGTCGTCGAGGCCGGCACGCGGTCCGGAAGCCCCGTGGACGACATCGTGGAGACACTGCTGCACAGTGGGATGCGCCCGCTCGGCGTCCGCGGGCTGTGGCTGTTCCGGCGTACGGAGACGGACTGCCTCGAACTGGCCGGACGGGCCGGTGTCAGCCCGTTGGAGGCGGCCCACTGGCAGTGGGTGCCGCCCGCTCCGTGCAGCCCGCTCCACCGGGCGCTGGCGGACGCGGCACCTGCTTGGCTGCCGAACGGTCCGGCTGCCGGCGAGCGGCTGCCGGGACGCGCCCCGGACGCCGCACGGGCCGTTCTGCCGCTGCGGCAGCGCGGCGTGGTGACGGGGCTCGTCGTCGCCGACTGGCCCGGCCGCGCGTCCCTCGACGATCCCGTACGACGGGCCCTGGTGGGTCTCGCCGTACCCGCCGCACGGATCCTGGACGCGGGCCCGCCGACTTCCGCAGAGCCCGCGGCGCTCGCCCCGTTCCTCGACCTGCTGACACATCCGGCGATGGCCCTGCGCTCGGACCCCGACACCGGAACCCTGCACGTGGAGCACCTCAACCGGCCGGCGCTGGAATCGGCGAGCAACGTCCCCGGGCCTGCGGGTCGCCCCCTCGCCCAGGTCTTCCCGGGCATGTGCACCGACCTCGAGCAGCTGGCTGAGGCTGCACGGGAGTCCGCGGCCCCCCAGCGCGCTGCACGGGTGCCCGTCGAGCACCGGACGGGCGACCCCGGCCCACTGCACGACGTCCGGGTGCTGCCCGTGGCGCCCGGCCGGACGGTGGTGCTCTGGCACGGCGCCACCGATCCGGGTCTGTCCGTCTCCCGGGTGCTCGGTCGACTGGAGAACCTGGCGGCCTTCGAGGACGACCTGATCACCGGGAAGTCCCGCTGGAGCGAGCAGGCGTACCGGATCTTCGGCATTGACCCGGGCACCGCTCCCGTGCCGCTGCGCCGGCTGGGCCCGCACCTGCACCGGGACGACGCGGGAACCCTCACCGAGTTGCTGGCGGAACTCACCCAGAACCGCGAGGGCGCCCACACCGTGGTCCGGGCGGTCCGTGAGGACGGCGGACTGCGGCACGTCCGGATCGCCGCGGAGCCCCTCCTGACCGGAGGGGTGCTCACCGGGATCACCGGCGTGTACCAGGACGTCTCGGCGCTGCACCACACCGAGGTCGCGCTCAGCGCGACCTTCGACCGGTTGACCGCGGCGCAGACCCAGGCCGCGCTGCGCCACCAGCTCGTACTCCAGCTGCAGCAGGCGATCGTCCCCGAAGTGCCCGTGTTGCAACGGCTGCCCGGCCTCCAAGTGGCGGCCCGCTACCGGCCGGCGGCCGAGGAGTACCGGGTGGGCGGCGACTGGTACGACGTGCTGCCGCTGCCCAGCGAACGGGTGCTCGTGGCCGTCGGCGACATCGCAGGACACGGCATCGATTCGGTGACGGGCATGGTCGCGCTGCGCAACGCCCTGCGCGGACTGGCGTTCACCGGCCACCCGCCGGGCCGACTGATGACCTGGCTCAACGAGGTCACCCTGCACACCCACGGGCAGCCAACGGCCACCGCCGTCTGCGCCCTGTACGACCCCGCGGACCGGTCGCTGTGCTGGGCCAGCGCCGGGCACCTGCCACCGCTCCTGCTGCGTGACGGGCGTGCCACCTTCCTCGAACCGCCCAGGAACCTCCTGCTGGGAGCAGCCCACTCCGCGGAGTACGCGGACAAGGTGACGCGGCTGGAGCCCGGAGACACCCTGATGCTGTACACGGACGGCCTGGTGGAACGGCGGCACACCGGGCTCGACGAGAGCCTCGCGGCGCTGCGGCGAGCGGCGGAACGGCTCGGTCCCGGCCGGCTGGACGAGCGGACGGACCGGTTGCTGGCCTCGGTCACGGGGGACACCGACGACGACACCAGCCTGGTCGTCCTCCGGGTGCAGTGACACCTGCCCGGGGAGAGCACCCCGTGCCGCCCGTGGCACCTCGGGGCGACGGCCGAGCACGCGCCGCGCCACGCGGTCGACCCTGTCAGCGCCTCAACTGGCTCCGCACCCGGGAGATCAGGTCGTGGGCGTCGACGGGTTTGGTGATGTAGTCGTTGGCCCCGGCCGCCAGGCTCTTGGCCCGGTCGCCCGGCATGGCCTTCGCGGTCACCGCGATGATGGGCACGTCCGCGAACCGCGGCATGCCGCGGATCTCGGCGGTGGCGCTGTAGCCGTCCATCCCGGACATCATCACGTCCATCACGATCAGGTCCACCTCTTGGTGGGCGGTGAGCAGGTCGATACCGGAGCGGCCGTCGTCGGCCGTGAGGACCCGCACCCCTTCCGCCTCCAGGATCTCGGTCAGCGCGTAGACGTTGCGCGCGTCGTCGTCGACGATGAGGACCACCCGGCCGGCCAGCGAACCGTCGGCCGCGGGCGCCGGCCCGCCGGCCGGTAGGCCGCCCGGCCCGCCGAAAGCGGCACCGACACCGGCCGCCGGCTGCTCCGGGAGGGATCCACCGACCGGTACGAAGAAGGTGAACTCGCTTCCCTCGCCCAGTCGGCTCTCCGCGACGATCAGTCCGCCGAGGAGATGGGCGACCTCGCGGCTGATCGAGAGGCCGAGTCCGGTGCCGCCGTACCGCCGCCCGGTGGTGACGGCCCCCTGCTGGAAGGCCCCGAAGATGCTGTCCAGGTGCTCGGGTGCGATACCGACCCCGGTGTCCCGCACCCGGAAGGCAACCACGGGGACCCCACGCATGGAAGCCGGAAGCTCGTCCTCGACCGCGTTGTCCACGCTCAGTTCGACGCTGCCGCGCTCGGTGAACTTCAACGCGTTGGAGAGCAGGTTGCGCAGCACCTGCCGCAACCGGGGCTCGTCGGTCACGATCTCCGTGGGCACTTCGGCCGACGCGACCACCCTGAACTCCAGGTTCCGTTCGCTCGCCAGGGGCCGGAAGGTGGTCTCCACGTGGTCCAAGAGGTGTCGCAGGGAGAACGACTCGCGGTGGACGTCCATTTTCCCGGCCTCGACCTTCGACAGGTCCAGGATGTCGTTGATCAGCTGGAGCAGGTCGGAGCCCGCGGAGTGGATGACCTCGGCGTAGTCGACCTGTTTCTCGGTGAGGTTGCCCTCGGGGTTCTGGGCGAGCAGCTGGGCGAGGATCAGCAGGCTGTTGAGCGGGGTCCGCAGCTCGTGGCTCATGTTGGCGAGGAACTCGGACTTGTACATCGAGGTGCGCGAGAGCTGTTTCGCCCGTTCCTCCAGCTCCTGCCTGGCCTGTTCGATCTCCAGGTTCTTCCGCTCGATGTCACGGTTGCGGTCGGCGAGTAGCGCGGCCTTCTCGGCGAGCTCGGCGTTGGAGCGCTGGAGTTCCTCCTGGCGTGCCTGCAACTCCTGTGACCTCGCCCGGAGTTCGGAGGTGAGCCGCTGGGACTGCTCCAACAGTTCGTCCGTGCGGGCGTGCGCGAGCAGCGAGCTGACGTTGACGCCGACCGTCTCGATGAACTGGTCGAGGAAGTCCCGGTGGATGCCGGTGAAGGGGCGCACCGCGGCGAGTTCGACGGCACCCAGCACCTGGTCCTCGACGAGCAGGGGCAGCACGATCAGGGCCGCGGGCGCGACGGCGCCGAGGCCGGAAGAGATCGTCACGTAGCCGGCCGGGAGGTCCTCGACGGCTATCGTGCGGCGGCCGACGGCGGCCTGGCCCACCAGGGACTCGCCCAGTTTGAAGCGGGCCGGGGGCCGCCGGTCCGCCGGGACGCCGTACGAGGCGATCATGACGAGCTCGGTGCCACCGTCGTCCACGGCGTCCGTGGCCAGGTAGAACGCACCGTACTGGGCGGAGACCAAGGGGGGGACCTCGTTCATGATCACTTCGGCGAACTGCACCGGGTCGCGGCTGCTCTGCATCAGCCCGGAGATCCGGGCCAGATTGGTCTTGAGCCAGTCCTGCTCCTCATTGGCCCGGGTGGTGGCACGCAGCGACTCGACCATGGAGTTGATGTTGTCCTTGAGGTCGCCGACCTCTCCGGGGGCTTCGACCGCGATGGAGCGGGTGAGGTCGCCCTCGGCGACGGCGCTGGTGACCTCCGCGATGGCACGGACCTGCCGGGTGAGGTTCCCGGCGAGCTCGTTGACGTTCTCCGTGAGCCGTTTCCAGGTCCCGGAGACACCCTCGACCTCGGCCTGACCGCCGAGCCTGCCTTCGCTCCCGACCTCCCGCGCGACCCGGGTGACCTCCGCGGCGAACGACGACAGCTGGTCGACCATGGTGTTGATGGTCGTCTTGAGCTCCAGGATCTCGCCCCGCGCGTCCACGTCGATCTTGCGGGTCAGGTCTCCCTGGGCGACGGCCGTGGTGACCTGGGCGATGTTGCGGACCTGGTTGGTCAGGTTGTTCGCCATGCTGTTGACGTTGTCGGTGAGGTCCTTCCAGGTGCCCGAGACGCCGCGTACGGTCGCCTGACCGCCGAGATTCCCCTCGGTCCCCACCTCACGGGCGACCCGCGTGACCTCTTCGGCGAACGAGGAGAGCCGTTCGACCATCGTGTTGATGGTTTCCTTCAGCTCCAGGATCTCGCCCCGCGCGTCGACCCGGATCTTCTGGGTCAGGTCGCCGCGCGCGACCGCCGACGCCACCTGGGCGATCGAACGCACCTGGGAGGTGAGGTTGTCGGCCATGGTGTTCACGCCGGTGGTCAGCTCCTGCCACACGCCGCCCACGTCCCTCACCCGGGCGTGCCCCCCGAGCCGGCCCTCCCCGCCGACCTCCCGGGCGACCCGCGTGACCTCCGAGGTGACGAGCGAGAGTTGCTCGACCATGCCGTTGTAGACGTCCGTGATCTCGCCCATGATGCCGTCGGCGTCGTCGGGGAGCCGGACGGAGAAGTCCCCGTCGCGTACGGCGGTGAGTCCGGCCAGGAGCCGCCTGAGTCCCTCCTCGCTCAGCGCCGTAGGCGGCCGGGCGTTCCCCACGGCTTCGTCCCGCGAGGGGCTCCGCGAGTGTCCGGATGCGTCCATCGCCGACCTCGTGTCGCTCGTTCGGCGTCTTCCTGTTCACTCTCGCACGCGTTCCCCGGCGCGACACCCCGGATGGTCGCGTCACGGCCCGTGCGGCGCTGCGATCTCCGCCCACACGGTCTTCCCGGTGCCGCGCGGCTGGGAGCCCCAGGAGCGGGCGAGCCTCCCCAGCACGACCAATCCGTGCCCCCCGGGCACGGCGGGGTCGGCCTGCGGGCGGGGCGTGGGCGGCACCGGGCTCGCGTCGCTGACCTCGATGCGCAGTCGCTCGACGGTGCAGTGCAACACGAGCTCCAACGGCCCGCCCGCGTGCAGACACGCGTTGGTGACCATTTCGGAGACGACCATGAGGACGTCCTCTGCCACGGCTCGGCGCTCGTCGTCCCAGTCCGTCGGGGCGTCCAGGTCCTCGTCCCAGGCGAACGGGTCGCCCGCGGTGCCGCCGCACGGGGGATGCGCTCCCCCGTCGGGAAGACGGTCTTCGGGCGGGAGCCAGTCCCAGTCGGCGAGCGCCGTACGGCTGAAGTCACGGCAGCGCCCGACCACGCCGCGGGTCCCGGAGAGGAGGAGCCTGCGGGTCTGCCCCCGTGCCGGAAGTGCAGCGCTCACGGCTACTCCTGCCGTGGCTCCGCGAGGGCCTCACCGATGCTCGCGTAGCGCGGGAACACGGCCCCCGCGCCGGTGATCGCGAGCATCCTGGCCACCTGGGGGCGCAGCGCCGCCAGCTCCACCCGTGCATCGGCGTCCTGGGCGGCGAGCCGCGCCCGGAGCAGCACGTTCAGCCCCGTCGAGTCGCAGAACAGCAGACCGGAACAGTCGACCAGGAGCCGACGCGCCCCACCTGCGATGCCCTCGTCCAGGGCCGTGCGCAGCGGCTCGGCCGTGTCGTGATCGAGTTCGCCCGAGAGCGCGAACACGAGGATGCCCGGCTCGGGGCCCGGTCTCGTGTCGACGGTGAACCGGTCCGCACCGCCGCGCCCCGGCCACCCGTCCTGTGCTGACATGCCCGGTTCTCCTGGTCCGTCCGCCCCCCGGTGACACCCCCGACTATGGCATTTCCCGCCGCGCCCCGCTTCCGGCGCACCCGCCGGGCCCATCGTGCCGTCTCTTCCACGGGCTCGGAGTGCCGCGCCCTCCGCGTGGCACTCCCGCAGCCATCGGCGGCCGCACGCGGCGGGCATGGCTAGGCTGAAATCCACCGGTCCTTTCGTGCAAGCGGTGAAGGCAGGCGTAGCAGATGGACTTCTCCCGCGATTTCGAACTGCTGGCCGTGGCGGTCCAGGTCGAGGGCCACCCTGACATGCCCGTCCGGCTGCCCTCGGCGGAGCCTTCCGCCGGTGCACCGCCGTCCGCGCCGCTGGTCCTGCGGGAGGGGGCGGAGTTCCGGTTGCGGCTGGAGTTCGGTGTGGGGTCGCGGCACGACATCGAGGGGCTCAGATACATCGACGAGCGCACCCGTCAGGGCGTGACGGTCGGTCACCAGGAGATCCTTCTGGGCGACTATCGGGCGGGCGGGCCGTACGAGATCGCCCTACCACCGGAGCGGCTGCCGATCGGCCACATGGCGCGCGACACCTACGAGGTCACCGGGACGTTCGTGGACGTGCACGGGAACGTGCTGGGACAGGAGACCCACAGCTTCGAGATCGCCAAGGACTGGCCCCACTGACCGAGGCCCGCCCGCCGCCGGGACGACCGGGCGGCGTCTCTCTCTCCCCGCGGCGCCGGGCCCACCGCCGTACTCGGCGTTCCGCCCCCCGGTGCGGACGTCAGAGCTGCCGGAGGGCGCCGCCGTCCACGCTCCACTCTGCTCCGGTGATCTGCCGGGCCAGCGGCGAGAGCAGGTACGCCACGACGGGAGCGACGTCCTCGGGCGTTCCGATCCGGCCGCTGGGCAGCCGCCGCTCCTCACGGATGAAGCGGTCGACGGCCTCGTCCGCCGGCAGCCCGTACCGTGCGCCGAGTTGCTCGGCAAACCCTCCCGGGGCATCGAACAGGGCGGTCCGCGTCGGTCCGGGGAGCACGACGTTCGAGCGGATCCCCCGGACACCGAACTCGACGGCGAGCGCCTTCGAGACGGTCAGCATCGCCGTCTTCGCCGCCGCGTAGTCGACGATGCCCGGATCGGGGAGCCGGGCGGCTTCGCCGGCAACGTGGACGACGGAGGCGGCGTCCGACTCCAGCGCCCGGCACCGGGACCGGGACCGGTGCCCCGGACGCACCTGGACGGAACGCGCCGGTACGGGGCGCGCCCGGTACGGCGCCCGAAGACCGCCGGAGCGAGCCGGCGCGCCGTCGCCGCGTATCCGTCACCCATTCGGTCGTGCATTGCGCGGCGAGACGGCTCAGGATGGCTGTAGGCGAACGGAGGCCCCCGATGAGCAGCTCTTCCATCCGCATGACAGCGGCGCTGTCCGCCGAGCACCGAGCCCGACTGCAGGAGGTGGCCCGGGACGTGAAGTTCCACGAAGGGGCCAGGGTCTTCGAGGAAGGACGCCTGGCAGACCGCTTCTGGATCATCCGCTCCGGCACGGTGTGCCTGGACATACGCGTGCCCGGACGCCGGCCGGCCGTCATCGAGAACCTCGGCTTCGGTGAACTCGTCGGATGGTCCTGGTTGTTCCCGCCCTACGTGTGGCAGCTGGGCGCGGAGGCGACGACCCCGGTGCGCGCCCAGGAGTTCGACGCGTTGACCGTTCGCATGATGATGGACGCCGATCCGGCCCTGGGCTCGGCCATCGGGCAGTGGGTCGGACGGGTGCTCGCCCATCGGCTGCACTCCGCCCGGGTGCGACTCCTCGACCTCTACGCTCCGTACGGGAGCGGCCTCACTTCGTGACCGTTCTCCGTCCGGGCGCCGCCCGCCGGGGCGTCCCCCGGCACGGCGCACCGGTGCGAGGTGGACCGACGGGACGTCAGGGTATGCAGCACACCGGGCATTTCGAGGAAGTGCGCACGGCGGACGGCTGTCGTGGCACGCGGTGCGGGGGCACGTCGGCGACGGCCTCCGAGCCGTCGGTGGCTCCCCTGGCCGGGACGCGAGGAAGGGCAGTGGGGATGAACCGTGGGCTATGAGGTGCGCGGCGGGGGCGCGGCGCCACAGCGTACGACGGCCGGTCCCAGGCTGGTCGCGATCAGTGATCTGCACGTCCGCTACGCCGAGAACCGGAGCATCGTCGAGCAGCTGCACCCGGAGACCGCTGAGGACTGGCTGCTGGTCGCGGGGGACGTCGGGGAGTACGCCGGGGACGTCCGGTGGGCACTGGAGCTGCTGGCCGGCCGCTTCGCCAGGGTGGTTTGGACGCCGGGTAACCACGAGCTGTGGACGCCGGCCCGCGATCCGGTCCGTCTGCGGGGGCAGGAGCGCTACGAGCACCTGGTGGGAATCTGCCGGGAGCTGGGCGTGGTCACCCCCGAGGACCCCTACCCGGTGTGGGAGGGAGAGGGCGGGCCGGTGGCGGTCGCGCCCCTCTTCGTGCTCTACGACTACTCGTTCCGGCCACCGGGCGCCCGTTCGAAGGAGGAGGCGCTGCAGATCGCGGAGCACGAGGGTGTGGTGTGCACCGACGAATTCCTCCTGCATCCCGACCCCTACCCGTCGCGCGACGCGTGGTGCCGGGCACGCCTGGACGTCACGGCGACGCGGCTTGCCGCGGTACCGCCGGAGCTGACGACCGTCCTGGTGAACCACTTCCCGCTGGTGCGCGAACCTACCGGGATCCTGCGGCATCCCGAATTCGCCCTGTGGTGCGGCACGGAGGCGACGGCCGCATGGCCGCGCAGGTTCCGCGCCTCGGCCGTCGTCTACGGCAACCTCCACGTCCCTCGGCTCATCTGGTCGGACGGGGTTCCGCACCAAGAGGTGTCCCTCGGCTACCCGCGCGAGTGGCGACGGTTCCGGCACGAGCCCGGTCGGCCGGTGGAGGTCTTCCCGTCCGTACCCGAGGGAGCCTGCACGTGATCGACAAACTGCTGCCCGCGCCGGTCGCCGTCGCAGAGGTGTTCGGCGACGCCCCCGGGCCAGAGATGTTCCCCGAGGAACGGCAGTTCGTGGCGGGGTCGGTGCCGGAACGCCAGCGGGAGTTCGGCACGGTGCGGGCGTGCGCGCGCACCGCGCTCGGCACGCTCGGCCTGCCACCCGTGCCGATCCTCCCAGGACCCGGTCGGGCGCCCCGGTGGCCGGCGGGCGTCGTCGGGGCCATGACGCACTGCCGGGGTTATCGGGCCGCGGCCGTGGCCCTCTCGTCCGACGTGGTGACGATCGGGTTGGACGCGGAGCCGCACCTGCCGCTGCCCGACGCGGGCGTGGGTGACCTCGTCCTGCTGCCGGAGGAGCGCGAGACCCTGCGGCGGCTGGCTGAGCTGCGCCCCGAGGTGTGCTGGGACCGGCTCGTGTTCAGTGCCAAGGAAAGCGTCTACAAGGCGTGGTACCCGCTGGCCCGACGATGGCTCGATTTCCACGAAGCGGTCGTCACCCCCATCCCCGACGACTCCGCGTTCCACGCGCGCCTGCTGGTGAAGGGGCCCCTGGTGAACGGCCGTCCCCTGACCGGCTTCCAGGGGCGGTGGACGATCGAGTCCGGACTGGTCGTCACGGCGATCTCCGTGCTCCGCGGCGCTTAGCCGCGCCGCGGTGTCGAACGGCCGTCCGGGGCCGCCGGCATGGGCGGCGAGGAGCATCCGACGACCGCCCGTACCGGGGCTCCGCTTCTCGTTGCCTGCGGGAGACCAGCGGGCAGAGGCACCGGCCGAGGGCCCGCCCCTGCACCTCCCTGTCCCGGGCGGGGCGCTCGTCTCCTGCCTTCCCGCCGGCTCAACACCCTCCCCTGCGACATCGGGCGTCCCAGTGGTGGAGGAAATGGAGGGCGGCTGTTCGGGCGCTGCGGGTGGCGGGGGTGGGGGCGAGCAGGTAGTCGGCGACGGGGGTGAGGAGGAGGGACATGTCGGGGGTGGGAGTGAGGAGGCGGGCTTCGTCCCAGGTGTGGCGGATGGCCGTGCGGCGCAGGGGGGTTCCATGACGGGCGGGGAGGCACGGTGCCGTGGCCGCCGCCTCCGCGCGGCGGCGGTGCTCGGGGGCGAGTTCGGGGGCGAGGGCGGCACGGACGGCGGTGAGGGGGCCCAGCGGGAGGTGGTCGGCGGCATGGTCGAGGAGGGCGGCGGCCTCGGGGGCCAGGCGGTAGGCGGCGAGGACGGCGGCGGTCTCGGTGGGTTCGAAGGGCTGGCGGTCCAGGCCGGCGATGTCGAGGAGGGTGACCGGGCCGGGTGGCGGGGCGGACCGGTGCAGTCGGGACTCGGCGAGGGCGATGAGGCACTCCACGGGCTCGTCGGCGACCAGGTACGGCCGGACGGGCACGACCGCACCGTCTCCGGGCAGGGCTGCGGTGGTGACGTGCACGCGGTACCAGGGGTCGACCAGGGGGTCCTCGGCGTGCCAGCGGACGGTGACGGCAGTGTGGCGGGGGCGGTCGCCGAACAGTGAGACGTCGATGTGCTCCACCGGGTGGTCGGTGACCAGACGGATGACGGCCTGCCACAGCGCCGCCTCGTCGGGGGCGACGAGGTCGAGGGTGTCCAGCGGCCGGAGCAGACCGGCCGGGTAGTACTCGGCGAGCGGGAGGCCGCGGATCGCGCGGACGCCGGTGGCGCGAGCGAGATCGACGGCCGTGCGGGCGTAGTGGGCGGCGCGGTCACGGGCCCGGCGGAGTTCGGCGCGGGCGGGCTCGCCCATGCGGACGCCGTCGCGGACCAGGGCGGAGAGCACCAGATGGGGCAGGTGGTGGCAAGCCCGGGCGCGGTGCAGCAGTTCGGCCGGCCCGGCGTCCGGGTCGGCGTCGAGCAGCCGATACAGCAGGGCTGTGTTCACGGACATCCGCCTCCGAATGTAGGGTCTGGCCCGGCGCCACCGGCGGCCGAGGGGGCGGGCGGGCGGTGCCGGACCGTTTCCGGCGGGCCCGCGGCACGGTGATTCTGTACGGCGGGGTTCAACTCCTGATCACCACAGGCTCAACAAGCTCTCGACAGCGGGTACGACACTGTGGTTAAAAGGTGACACATAGGTGGACATGTGCGCCGAGCGGGGGCGGACGCGGTGTTCTGGGACGGCTGGGGGGCTGGTCTTGGGCGATCTCCGTTTCTCATTACTCGGTTTGATGCGGGCTCAGCGGGGCACGACCCCGCTCAAGATGGGGAGCCCGCAGCAGCAGGCGATGCTCGCCGTTCTCCTGCTCCGGCCGGGGTACTCGGCGAGCGCCACCGATCTGATCGCCGCACTGTGGGGCGAGGACCCGCCGAGCGCGGCGATGACCACGGTGCGTACCTACGCGTGGCGCTGGCGCAAGATGCTGGACGCCGGGGGACGGAACGACGCAGGCGGCGGTGCCGGGTCCGACCGGCCCGGGTCGAGTGTGCTGGTGTCGATGGGGGACGGCTACCGGTTGGACCTTCCGAAGCTCGCCGTGGACGCGGCGGAGGTGGAGTCGCTGGCCGCCGAAGCGGAGCGCACCGCCCGCACCGAACCGAGGCGCGCCCGCGACCTGCTCAACCAAGCCTTGGAGCTCTGGCAGGGCGAGCCGCTGGCCGGCATCCCCGGACCTTTCGCGGAGCGGCACCGGCAGCGGTTGGAAGAGCTGCGGCTGACGCTGCTGGAGGAACGGATCGGGCTGGACCTGGCGCTCGGCCGTTTCTCGCGTTGCATCCCCGAGCTGACCGCGCTCACCACCGAACACCCCCTGCACGAGCGGGCGTACGGGCTGCTGATGCGGGCGCTGTACCAGGCCGGGCGGCAGGCGGACGCGCTGGCGGTCTACCGCGGGGCGCGGCAGTTGTTCCTCGCTGAGCTGGGCGTCGCGCCGGGGGCGGACCTGGAGCAGTTGCACCGCAGGATCCTGGAGGGAGATCCGGCGCTGGCCGCTCCGGAACCGAGCCCGGTGGCGGCGACGGGTACGGGAGCTTCGGAAGAAGCGGCGGGCGAGACGCCGGCGTCCCGTGGTGCACCCGAGGTCGACGGTCCCGCGAACGGGGACGGTTCCCGGGCAGCCGAACCGGACGGACGGGAGGAGGGGGAGGGACGGCAGCCCGCCAGCCGGCCGGCCGCTGCACCTCCACGCCCGGCCCAGCTGCCCCCGGACGCCGCCGACTTCACCGGGCGGACGGCGCCGGTCCGGGTGCTGGACGAGGCGCTCGGCACGCCCTCGGCGCAGGCACTGGTGATCGCCACCGTGGTCGGCATGGGTGGAGTCGGCAAGACGGCGTTGGCGCTGCACGTGGCACACCGCGTCCGGGAGACCTACCCGGACGGCCAGTTGTACGCGGACCTGCGCGGCTCCGATCCCGTGCCGGCCGATCCGGAAGCGGTGCTGAGCGGGTTCCTGGTGGCGCTCGGGGTGCCCGGTGACGCGGTGCCGGACGGGCTGGACGCGCGCTCGGCGCTGTTCCGGTCCGTGGTGGACGGTCGGCGGCTGCTGCTGGTGCTCGACAACGCCAAGGACGCGGCGCAGATCCGGCCGCTGCTCCCGGGGGCCGTCGGCTGTGCCGTCCTCACCACGGGGCGCACCCGGCCGGCCGGGCTGCCGGCCACCGTCCAGGTCGACCTGGACGTGTTCCAGCCCGCCGAGGCTCTGGACCTCCTCGCCCGCACCATCGGCACCGAGCGGCTGGCCGCCGAACGGGACGCGGCGCTGGACCTGTTGGTGGCCTGCGGGTACCTGCCGCTGGCCGTCCGGATCGTGGCCGCCCGGCTCGCGGCGCGGCCGGGCTGGACCGTGGCGACGCTCAGCCGGCGGCTCCAGGTGGAGCGGCGGCGGATCGACGAGCTCCGCATCGGCGACCTCGCGGTGGCGGCGGCCTTCGAAATGAGCTACCGCCAGTTGACCGCCGACCAGGCCCGGGCGTTCCGCCTGGTCGCCTCGGTGGACGGTCCGGACATCGGGCTGCCGGCCGCCGCGGCGCTGCTCGACCTCGACGAGTACGACGCCGAGGACCTGTTGGAAGCGCTGGTGGACGTGGCGATGGTGGAGTCACCGTTCCCCGGGAGGTACCGGTACCACGACCTGCTGCGTACCTTCGCCCGGCAGCGTCCCGTGGAAGGCGAGGACTCCTCGTCGGCGTCGGGCCGTACGACGGGGCGCGAGGAGGTGTTGGCGGCCCGGGACCGGTTGCTGGACCACCTCCTGGCCACGGCCTGCACCGCCTTCCAGTACGCGGTACCGGGCGATCCGGCGGCGGGCGCGCTGGGTCCGGCCCGGTCCCCGGGGGTACCGCTGGCGGGCTGGGACGCGGCCCGGGAGTGGACGGCCGCGGAGCGGGCGGGCGCGGTGGCACTGGCCGCCCAGGTCGCCGCGGACGCGGGGGGCGGTGCCCGGCTGCCGCTCGGCGCGCAGGGCACGGCGCTCCGGGCCGCGATCGACCTGTTGATCGCGCTCACCCCGTTCGTGCTGACCCCGCCGAGCCGTCAACTCGCCGTCACCGCGGACACACTGGCCGAGGCCGCGGTGCAGCAGGGGGACGTCAGGGCCGCCGGGCGCGCGCACTTCCTCCGAGGGAACGTCGCCCTGGCAGCGACCCGACTGGATACGGCCGAAGCAGCCGCCCGCCAGGCGGTGGACGCGGCACGGACGGCCGCCGACACGGTGATCCTCCGCCAGGCGCTCAACGACCTCGGGTTGATCTGCCAGTTCCTCAGCCGCTTCGACGAGGCCGTGGACCACTACGACGAGGCACTGATGCTGGCCAACGAACTGGGTCACCGGTCTGGCGCGTTGGTGACCACCGTGAACGCGGCACTTGCACGTGTCCGCAGCGGCCGGGCGGACGAGGCGGTGGAGATCTGTCACGAGGTGATGGCCGAACTGCGGACCCGGCAGGACGACCCCGGGCGTGCGTACACCCTGTACGTACTGGGTCTGGCGCTGCACGGGCTCGGGCGGCACGAGGAGGCGGTGACCTGGTTCCGGGAGTGCCTGGCGGTGGCCACGGGGGCTGGTCTGCGGGACCGGGCCGCGCATGCGCGCTACCGTCTGGCGGACAGTCTGCGGTCGCTCGGCCGGGCGGACGAGGCGCTCGACCACGCCGGGAAGGCGCTGGTGCTCTGCGAGGAGCTGGGGGCGGAACGGGACCAGGCGCAGGCACTGGTGGTGCTGGGCCGCTCGCTGGCGGATCTCGGGCGCGGCGCCGAGGCGGGCACACGCTTGCGGCAGGCGTACGAGATCTTCTGCCGCCTGAGCCTGCCGGAGGCCGCCGAGGTGGCCGGGTTGCTGGAGGAACCGGCGTTGGCGTTGGTCGATCCGTGAGGGAGTCGGCGGCGGGGGGCGTCATCGAGGAAACGGTTCCCGAACCTTGCAGAGAAACGGTTCTCCTTGGCGCAGACCGGTGCGGACTCAGGAGCCGGAACTGTTCCAGTCCGTGTCGTCGGTCGGGGACGGGCTCGGGGCGGGCACGGTGACCTGGCTGGAGCCGACGCCGCCGTTCTGCTCGGCACCGATGCTGCCGTCGGCCAACGCCGTACCGGTCGCGCCGAGGGCGATCACCGCGCCGAGTCCGAGGCCCGCGACGGCCAGGCGGATCCGAGTGGCACCGAGGGTGTTCGAACGCTTCGCCATGACTACTCCCTGGGTCTTCTTCCCTGGCGGGAAGGGCTCTTCGGGGGACTTTCCGTGTCCTCCGGGCTGACGGGACGAGCATGGCAAGGCTCGTTCAACAGCCGATCGACGCACGAGCACCGTGCGTCGATCACCGTTGTTGACCACGCGCCGATCCGGTGCGGGTCAGACGGCCTCGCGGATCTCCAGGGTGCAGCACTTCACGCTGCCGCCGCCCTTGAGCAGCTCGGAGAGGTCCATCCCGATCGGCCGGAAGCCGCGCTCGCGCACGACGGCCGCCACCCCGGTCGCCGCCTCCGGCAGCACCACGTTCCGGCCGTCGCTCATCAGGTTGAGCCCGAACACCTCCGCGTCCGCCTCGTCCACCAGCGCCGCGTCCGGGAAGAGTCGCCGCAGCACGGCCAGGCTGGCCTCGGAGAACGCACCCGGGTAGTACACGATCTCGTCGGCGTCGAGCACGCCGAGGGCGGTGTCGAGGTGGTAGAAGCGCGGATCGACGAGGTCCAGGCCGACCACCGGGCGGCCGAGGAACTCCTGCGCCTCCGCGTGTCCGGCATCCACGCTGCGGAATCCCCGCCCGGCGAGCAGGTAGCTTCCCGTCAACAGCAGGTCGCCCTCGCCCTCGTTCACGTGGACCGGATCGTGGGTGGCGAAGCCGTTGGCCCGGAACCACTCCAGGTAGGCGGGGCCCTCCGCGGCGCGCTCCGCATCGCGGAACCGGGCGCCGAGCACCTTGCCGTCGACGACGGTGGCACCGTTCGCCGCGTAGACCATGTCGGGCAGCCCGGGCAGCGGGTCGATCAGGTCGACGCGGTGGCCGAGTTCGACGTACAGGTCGTGGAGCCGCTCCCACTGTGTGACGGCGAGTTCGGTGTCGACGGGCTTGGCCGGGTCCATCCAGGGGTTGATCGCGTAACTGACCTCGAAGTGGGTCGGACGGCACATCAGGAGGCGGCGCTGGCGGGCGGTGCGGGGCATGTCAGGCTCCGGGACGGTGAGGGGGAGAGGAGAACCGGATCGGCGAGGAGGGAGGCTCAGGACTCCGCGGGGCGCTCGGGGAAGCTCCGTAGGCCGCGGAGCGGGCTCGCCAGCAGGACCACGCCGGCCGAGAGCAGCACGCTCGCCATGATCCAGATGGTGGTTCGGGCGCCGAGCACTTCGCCCAGCCAGCCACCCAGCAGAGCACCCAACGGGATGGCGCTGAAGTTGACGGTCGAGGCGCTGGCCCGGATCCGGCCGATCATCGCGGGCGGGCAGTACGCCTGGTAGAAGCTGCCGGCGATCACGTTCCCGGCGATCACGCCGCAGACCGCGACCGACCAGGCCACCGCGCTCGCCGCCAACGGCAGCCGCTCCCCCGCCAGCGGCAGCAGGAGGATGAACGGCGCGCCCACCAACTCGCACAACAACAACCCGCGCGCCGTCCCGAACCGGCGGGCGACCCGCCCGGCGAGCGCCGCCCCGGCCAGGCCGCCGACCGACACCACCGCGAACACCGCTCCGACGCCACCGGGCGCCACACCCAGGTTCCTGACCAGGAAGACGGTCTGCACCGCCTGGATGCCGTTGAGGCCGAGGTTGCCGACGGCCGCGAAGCTCGCCAGCGTGCGCAGGTACGGGTCGCGTACCAGGAACCGGACGCCCTCGCGGATCTCACGCAGGATCCCGCGCCGCTCGGAGACCGGCGGCGGCTTCTCCTGGGCCCTGATGGTGCCCACGCAGAACGCCGACACCAGGTACGTGAGCGCGTCGGCGAGCAGGCCGCTGGCCGCACCGAACGCCTGGGAGAGCAGACCGGCCAGACCGGGGCCGGCGATTTCCGCCGCGGCGTCCCCGGAGCGCAGCTTGACGTTGGCCTCCAACAGGTCCGGCTTGGCCACCAGCGAGGGCAGCACTGCGCTGTACGCCGTGGAGAGGAACACCTTGACCGCTCCGGCCAGGAGCGCCACCACCACCAGCTGGGCCATGGTCAGCAGGCCGAGCCAGCCGGCCACCGGCACACTGCCGAACAGCGCCAGCAGGAGGACGTCGCAGACCAGCATCACCTTCAGCCGCGGCCAGCGGTCCACCCAGGCGCCGGCCAACAGACCGAGGAACAGCCACGGCACCCAGGCGGAGGCGGTCAGCAGGCCGACCATGAACGGCGATGCCTCCAGGGTGACGACGGCCACCAGGGCGAGCGCGACGTTGCCGACGGCGGTGCCGAGGCCGCTGGTCGTCTCACCGATCCAGAGCTTGCGGAAGTTCCCCTGCGCCCAGAGGCCCCAGCGGCTCCTGTGGGTCCCGTCCGCCGCCGGAGGCGACGAGGGTTCCGGGGACGGCGGCTTGACGGAGGCTGTGGTCATGGCGGGTCACTCTCCAAGCTTCTCGGCCAGCACGGCGGCGATCCGTGCGACGGGCTCCGGCTGCGTCATGGCGCCGTGCGTACAGGTGATGCGGTACTCCTCGATGCGGCCGTCGACGTACGGGCGCCAAGCCGCCCCGTACGGCCAGTCGACGGGCTTGTCGAGGGTCGCGCCGAAGAAGACGGCGTCGCCCCGGTAACGGTCCGGTACGTGCTCGGCCATCAGCTTGCGGTGCTGCTCGAAGAGGTCGGGCAGGACCGCGGCGGCCTCGCCGAGGAGTGCCGTGAGGTCGGCCTGGCCGCGCCCGTCGGCCGGGTCGTAGCCGAGCGAGGCGAGCAGTTCCGGAAGGGTCTCGACCGGGTCGCCGGGGGACGTCGCGCCACCGGCCCCGTACCGGGCGGGATCGGCGGGGAGGCCGTCGAGGAAGGCGAGCAGGGCGACCTCGTGGCCCGCCGCCTGGAGGGCTACGGCCATCGCCTGGGCGACGACCCCGCCGAAGGACCAGCCGAGCAGGTGGTACGGCCCCTCCGGCTGGACGGCACGGATCTGCCGCACGTAGTCCTCGGCGATCTCGGTGACGGAGGACGGGGAGCCACCGCGCAGACCACGCGCCTGGAGGCCGTGGACCGGGCGGTCCGGGTCGAGGTGGCGCAGCAGCCCGGAGTAGACCCAGCTGATCCCCGCGGCGGGATGGACGCAGAACAGCGGCGCCTTGGCGCCGTCGGCGCGCAGCGGGAGGAGGACGTCGAGGGCGGCGTGGTCGTCTGCGGCCGCCGCGCCGGCGCGGTCGACGTGGCGCACCAGGGCGGCCACCGTGGGGGCTTCGAAGAGCGCCCGGATACCGAGGTCGACGCCGAGTGCGGTGCGGATCCGACCGAGCAGCTTCATGGCGAGGAGGGAGTGACCTCCGAGGTCGAAGAAGCCGTCGTCGACGGAGACGGGGCCCGGGAGGTCGAGGACCTCGGCGAAGAGGTCGCAGAGCAGTTCCTCGTGCGGTGTCCCGGGTGCGCGGCCGGTGGGCGAGGAGAGGAAGTCCGGCGCGGGCAGCGCACTCCGGTCGACCTTGCCGCTGGCCGTCAGGGGCAGCGCGTCGAGCGGGACGACGGCGGCCGGGAGCATGTATCCGGGCAGCGACTCGGCGGCGAAGGCGCGCAGTTCGGCCGGGTCGAGCGAGCCCTCGGGCACGACGTGGGCGACCAGCCGGGGGCCGGCGGTGCCGTCCTCGTGTGCCGTCACGGTGGCGGCGAGGACCCGGGGGTGGCGGGTCAGGGCGTGCTCGATCTCGCCGAGTTCGATCCGGAAGCCGCGGATCTTGACCTGGTGGTCGGTGCGGCCCAGGTAGTCGATCCGGCCGTCCGTGCGGCGCCGGGCGAGGTCACCGGTGCGGTACATCCTCTCCCCCGGTGCGAACGGGTCGGCGACAAAACGCTCCGCGGTCAGCGCCGGGCGACCCAGGTAGCCGCGGGCCAGGCCGGCGCCCGCCACGTACAACTCACCGGGCACACCGGGCGGGACCGGGTTCAGGTGCTCGTCCAAGACATAGGCACGGGTACCGAGGACGGTACGGCCGAGAGCCGGGCGCTCCGAGCCGCCAAAGGACTGGATGAGGGTGTCGACGGTGCACTCGGTTGGCCCGTAGAGGTTGTGGCCGGTGGTCGCGGGAGCCTCCCGCAGCCGCGCCCACAGGGACTGACCGACCGCCTCCCCACCGAGCAGCACCACACGCGGCGCGGGAGCCTCCAACAGACCCTCGTCGACCAGCTGTTCGGCATAGGAGGGAGTGACCTCCAGGACGTCGATCGACTCCGTGCGGACGTGTCGTACGAGCGCGGCGGCGTCACGGCGTAGGTCGTCACCGATCAGGTGCAGCTCGTGGCCGGCCATCAGCCAGAGCAACCCGTCCCAGGAGGCGTCGAAGCAGAACGACGCGGTCAGCGCGACGCGACGGCGGCCGTGGTGGCGCTCGGTCTCGCCGATCGGGCCGTCCGCGGAGCGGTGCGAAGCGAGCAGTGCGGCGATCGCACCGTGGCTCACGACCACGCCCTTGGGGCGGCCGGTGGATCCGGAGGTGTAGATCACGTAGGCGGCGTCGGATGCGACGGCGCGGGGCGGCGGATTGTCGGCAGCGACGTGGGAGTCCGGCGAGACGGCGCTGTTCACCCCGGCGGAACGGGTCAGGTCGTCGCGGCGGACGGTGTCCGTCCGGGTGGGACGATCGGTCGCGTCCACCGGGACCGCCGTCAGGACGGGCAGGCCGGCGAGCACCTCGGGCAACGGCCAGCCGTCACAGCTCACGGCCAGCACGGGCGCGGCGTCGGCCAGCATGGCGGCGGTCCGGTCGGCCGGGTAGTCGGCGTCCAGCGGGAGCGAGACGGCGCCGGCCTTCAGGACGGCGAGCAGGGCGATCACGGTCTCCGCGGAGCGCGGTAGGGCCAGCGCGACCACCGACTCCGGACCGGCTCCCGCCTCCGTCAGACGGTGGGCGAGGCGATTGGCTCGGGCGTTCAACTCGGCCCAGCTGAGCCGGGTGTTCCCGGCGACCAGGGCGGTCTCGTCCGGGGTGTCGGCCGCCTGGGCCTCGAAGGCGGCGGGCAGCAACGGCACGTCCACCGGCAACGCGTCGCCACGTCCGGCGAGTTCCGCGCGCTCAACGACCGAGAGCAGATCGACCCGGCCGATCCGCTGCTCGGGACGGGCCGCCACCGCCGTCAGCAGCCGGCCCAGCCGAACGGCGATGGACTCGACGGTCTCGCGGTCGAACAGGTCGGTGGCGAAGTCGATCGCGCACTCGAGCCCGGCGGGCTCACCGTCGGCGTCGAAGGACTCGCCGATGGCGACCGAGAGGTCGAACTTCGCTGCGTACCCGCCGACCGGTTCGACGGTGACCGAGAGGTCTGCCAGGTCGAGCGAACCCTCGCCGGGGACGCCGTGGTCACCGGCCCGGCCTGCGCCCCGGGCCCCGCCCTGGAGCAGCAGCATGACCTGGAAGAGAGGGTGGCGGGCCAGCGAGCGGGCCGGGTTGAGCTCCTCGACCAGCCGCTCGAACGGCACGTCCTGGTGTCCGTGGGCGTCGAGTTGGGTCTCCCGGACGCGGCTCAGGAGTTCGGCGAAGGTTGGATCGCCGGAGGTGTCGGTGCGCAGTACCAGGGTGTTGACGAAGAAGCCCACCAGGTCGTCCAGCGCCTCGTCCGAACGGCCGGCGACCACCGAGC
>NZ_JBHZCF010000016.1:0-127043 GCF_042755225.1 Streptomyces sp. NPDC059169
CGGAGGCAGCCAGCATGAAAACCATCCCTGCCCCACCCGCGCAGTCCCAGAGTCGCGAACTCACGGGACGCACTCAAGAAGGTAGGGCCGCATGAGCGGGACTCTCGTTCTCGACAGCGAAGCCCTCTCCAAGCTCTCCCGTCGGCACCGCAGCATGACCGTATGGCTGGACGTCGCTCGCAGACTGGACCTGCTCGTCGTAACGAGCGCCGCCACGCTGGTGGAGGCACGCGACCCGAAGGTGCCGCAAGCGGCGTTCGACCATGCCGTTTCCCTGGCCAAGGTGCGCCCGGTCACGGAGGAGATCGCGCGTGCGGCAAGCAGGGTGCTCGCAGCAGAAAGCCTGCACGGTCACAAATACGCCATCGATGCGACACTCGCGGCAACGGCCCGCATGGAGCACGGCGATGTCACCGTGATCACGAGCGACACGGACGACCTTCGCCGGCTGTGCCCCCTCACATCGCCGTAGAGCCGATCTGAGTGCCGACGGCCGCTCCTTGCCGACCCCTTGCCCTGTTTCCGCAGGTCAGCCCGCGATAGGTGAAAAGGGCTTGACTGAGGTCACGAGGGTACCCAAGCGGATACTCTGCGTTGCCGTCGCCGCGGCCGTGAGGGTGGGCACGGCACCGAACCACGGCCCGTCCCGGAAGGTGCCGTGGTGGGCGTGCGGGGGGTGATCAGCCGGGGAAGCGCAGGAAGGCGGGCGGGACCGTGTCCGTGAGCCAGACCTCGTTGGCGCTCACGTGGAACACGTGGCCCGCGCGGTGCATGGCTCCCGCGTCGACGGTGAGGACGATGGGTCGTCCCCGGCGGGCTCCGACGCGGGTCGCGGTTTCCCGGTCGGGTGAGAGGTGGACGTGGTGCCGGGCCATCGGGTGCAGTCTGCCACCGGGGGCGGCGGCCGGCCGGGCGTCCCGGTCAGATCCAGCCGCGTTGCCGAGCCAGGTGCACCGCCACGTGCCGATTCTCCACTCCGAGTTTCGTGGTCACCGAGGACAGGTAGTTGCGTACGGTGCCGGGGGCGAGGGCGGCCCGCTCGGCGATGTCGTCGATGGGGGCGCCGTCGGCGGCGAGGGCCAGCAGGTCGGTTTCTCGGGGGCTGAGCGGGGAGTCGCCCGCGCTGATGGCGTCGGCGGCGAGGACCGGGTCGATGTAGCGGCGGCCGCCGTGGACGGTGCGGATGATGGTGGCGAGCTCCTGCGCGGAGACGGTCTTGGAGACGAAGCCCCGCACCCCGTGGTTGAGGGCGCGCTGGAGGTGTCCGGGTAGCCCGTGACTGGTGACGATCATGGTCTTGCAGTCGGGGAGCGCGGGGGCGATCTCGTGGGCGACGGTGACCCCGTCCTTGCCGGGCATCTGCAGGTCGAGGACGGCGACGTCGGGCTTGTGGCGCAGGGCCATGGCGACGGCCTCGGATCCGGTGGCGGCCTCGGCGACGACCTCCAGGTCGTCCTCGAAGCCGAGGAGCGCGGCGAGGGCACCGCGGATGAGGTGCTCGTCGTCGGCGAGGAGGACGCGGATCATGCTGGGGCCTCATTCGGTAGGTGTACGAGCAGTCGGTAGGTGCTCCGGCCGGAAGCACCATGGTGCAGGTTTCCCCCGAAGGGGGCGAGCCGTTCGGCGAGTCCGGCGAGGCCGCTGCCGTCGACCCGGTGGGCCCGGTCGGCCTGCTGGCCGCCGCCGACGGCCGCAGGGGCGTGAGGTCCGGCGCCGTCGTTCGTGATGGTCAGTCGGGTGGTGCCGTCGGCGGTGCGGGACAGACCGATGGTGCAGTGCGTGGCGTGGGAGTGGCGCAGCACGTTGGTGACGCCCTCGCGGACCGCCCAGCCGAGCGCGGTCTGGGCTTCCTGGCCGAGCACCAGGTCGGTGTCCTGGCGGATGTGGCAGGTGATGCCAGCGGCCTCCAGGACGGAGCGGGCGCCCTGCATCTCGGTGCCCAGGTCGGTGCTGCGGTAGCCCTTGACGACGTCCCTGATCTCCTTGTGCAGGCCCCGGGTGAGGTTCTGCACGTCGGCGAGTTCGGCCCGGGCCTTGGGGTTCTCCGCGAGCCGTTCGGCGAGTTCGGACTTGAGGGCGATGACCGCGAGGTTGCGGCCGATGACGTCGTGCAGGTCGCGGGCGAAGCGGAGCCGTTCCTCGGCGACGACCAGCCGGGCCTGGACCTCGCGGGCGGCGTTGAGTTGCCACAGCACGGCCAGGAACCACAGCGAGGAGTGCATGAGCACCCCGATGACGGTCCAGGCCGTCGCCGTGAACACGAGGACGGCAGGGGCGGCGGGCCGGTCGAGGAAGAAGACGACCAGGGCCGTCGCCGCGGACTCGGCGAGGGCCGCGCTGCCGAATACGGCCCGGTGAGGGCGGGCGGAGAGGGCGAAGGCCGGGGGGATGGCGATCACGATGGAGGCGATGACCAGGGTACGTATGCTGTCGAGCCGGCCGTCCTCGTACGCGTACGGCAGCAGGGCGAGCTGGACGGCGGTCATCACGGCCATGCCGGCGAGGAGCGCCTTCGGCCGGGTGGCGCGGCCGACTCCGTAGGCGACAGCGGTGGTGGCGCCCACGCCCTGTGCGGCGGTGAACGCGGCGATCCACCAGGCCATGTCGGCCGGGACCCGGGTGAGCACCGGCCACAGCAGCGAGGCCAAAAGCAGCCAGGGCATGGAGCAGAGCATCCACCGGGTCTGGTCGGTCGCCCGGTCGACGTCCGTCCGGTACCGCGACGTCTCCGTTCCGGTCATCCGCTCCGCCCCGTTCATGCGTGGTCAGCCGCGCGGTTCCCAGCGGAACCGGTGCAGCGCTCCCCAGGAGGCGAGTGCGGTCCAGGCCAGCAGGGTCGCGCAGCGCACCACCGAGTCAATCATCCCGGTGTCCTGGCCGGTCCAGCCGGACTGAACGAGCTGGATGACGGGGGTGAGGGGGAAGAAGCGCAGGACGGCGCCGACGGGGTCGGGCAGCACCTCCAGCGGGATGAGGGTGCCGGAGGTGAGCAGGAGCAGCAGGAAGCCGATGGTGCTGACGCCCTGGGCGCTCTCGGCAGTGCGGGCGGCGGCGGTGCTGATCGCGGCGGCCGCGGTGATGAGCACGGTGCCGAGCAGCACGCCGGCGACGGCCAGGTGCGGGGCGGCGGGTGCGCCGAGACCCGCGATGGCGGAGACGGCGCCGGCGATCAGGGCGAACTGGACCAGCGTGGCCAGGGCCATGGGGACGGCGGGGCTCGCGAGGATGGCGAGGTCGCCGACCTCGCCCGTACGCAGCCGCTTGAGCACGTGTTCCTCGCGGCGCAGCACATAGACGCCGATGAGCGGCGCGTACAGGGCCATGACGAGGACGATGCCGGCGCCGGTGGAGATCATTACCTGACCCATGGTGAGGCCGGCGCCTTCCAGGTCGTACTGCTTCATGATCGTGGTGGTGCCCATGACGATCAGGGCGGGGACGACCAGGACGTTGAAGAGATTGCTCTTGCTGCGGAAGAAGAGAGTGAGTTCGACCCGGGAGAGCGCGGCAAGGTGGGCGGTGGCGGCGGTCATGCGGCTTCTTCCTGGGGCTGGTGCGATGCCTTGGGCTCGTGCGACGTCTTGGGCTCAGGCGGCTTTTCATACGCGTGCGGAGTCTCGGGCGATGCGTCCGGCGCGATGATCCCCTGGTGGGCGATCCGCAGGAAGGCATCCTCCAACGAGGCCGAGCGGGCGTCGAGTTCGGGCAGATCGACGCGGTGGGCGCGGGCCCAGGTGAGCACTTCGGTGGTGGTGTGCTGCAGGTCGCCGGTGGACAGCTCGATCCGGCCGCCCGCGGTGACGGTGAGACCGGCCTTCAGGGTGGCGGCCGGCGGCAGGTCGCCGGTGCCGAGGCCGGGCGGCAGGCGGAAGCCGAGGGTCGAGGGGTGGGCGGCGACGATGTCGGCGACCGTGCCGGTGGCGGCGATCCGCCCCGCGTGCATGATCGCGAGCCGGTCGGCGAGCTGTTCGGCCTCTTCGAGGTAGTGCGTGGTGAGCAGGATCGTGGTGCCGTCCTCGCGCAGCCGGCGGATGATCTGCCAGGTCTCGTGGCGCCCCTCGGGGTCCATGCCGGTGGTGGGCTCGTCCAGGAAGAGCAGTTCGGGCCGACCGAGGGTGGCGAGGGCGAGGTCGAGGCGGCGCTTCTCGCCGCCCGAGAGGTTCTTGACGGCGACGTCCGTGCGCGCGGTGAGGCCGACCATGGCGGCGGCCTCGTCGACCGGCCGGGGGCTGGTGGTACACGCCGCCCACATGCGCAGCATCTCGGCGACGGTCAGATCGGTGAGCAGCCCGCCGTGCTGGAGCATCACACCGGTGCGGGCGCGCACCTTGCGCCGGTCCCGTACCGGGTCGAGGTCCCCGAAGAGCCGGATCGTGCCCTTCGTGGGCCGGGCGAGTCCTTCGAGCAGCTCGACCGTCGAGGTCTTGCCCGCGCCGTTGGTGCCGAGCAGGGCAAACATCTGCCCCGCGCCGACGGACAGTTCGACGCCGCGGACGGCGTCGAAGCCGCGGGGTCCGGCGGGGCCGTAGCGCCGCCACAGGTCTGTGACCTCGATCACGGACGGCTGAATCTCAGGTGCCATGACGACCATGCTCGCCGAGGGAAAGGGCATCCACAGGTGAGAGGAGTCATGGGTTTGCATGACGGATGCCATAACGGCCCATGACACCCGTCATGTGGCGGAATATGACGGTCCGAATAGTGGTGTGATCCAGGTCATATTCCATGTCGGCGGCGGATGATTACATCCCTCACGCCGCGTGGTGATCGCCTTCGGAATGACCAACCGACGGGCATTCCCGGGCAACGTGACGGGGGAACAGGAATGTCATGTCCGAAAAGGCTTCCGTAGCCGCGCAGTTGACCATGCGCGATCTCTGAACAGGCGCCGTCGTGAACGGCACAGGCCATGCCATGCCGTGACCGGCGCACCGCCATGACACTCTTGCGTCCCCTTGCGGAGCGGGCAACACCACCGAAACCCCTACGGAAGAGGAACGCCATGACCGAGATCGTCACCTTCGTCAACGGCCTGGACCTGGGCGCCATCGAGGCGGGCGACGCCCACACCGACCGGACCCCGGTCCTCGCCACCCCGGCCGCCGCCCTCGCCGCCATCGGCGGCGCCAAGGCCGTCGGCGCCTTCGTGGGCGGCGCGACCCTGGTCGGCGGTGCCTACGCTCTCGGCCGCGCGATCGGCTGACCCGGCCACCAGCCGACCGGCCGTGCGCCGACTCCCTGAACTGGTACGACACCCCGCGACCACGAAAGGACACAGAAGAATGAACGACGTCACCAACGCCGTGAACGAGATGGAGCTCCCCGAGGAGGGGGTCATCTTCCCCGAGGCCACCCCGGTTCTCGCCACCCCGGGCGCCTTCCTGGGTGGTGTCGCAATCTCCTCCGCGGTGATCGGCGCGTTCGAGCTCGGCCGCAACGGCTGACACCCGACCGCCCCTGAAAGGGGGCCGGGCGTTTCCACCCTGCCGGGCCAGAGGTGCGTTCTGGCCCGGCAGGGCCTCACCAGCCTAGAACCCCCTCGAGGATGCTGCGAAAGGGACTTCGTGAAATTCGCCAAAAGGATCGCCTCCGCGGTATTCGCACCCGCGCCGGTGAGCCGGGACCGCGCTCTCGGCATCTCCGAGCGGCTCGCCGCCGTCACCACCTTGACGTCATCCCTCGAATACCTCACGCAGCGCAAGGAAATCCGCAAGGGCGGACTCAACGACTGGGACATCGTCAAGGACGTCCAGGCCGAATCCACCCCGCTGGTCCGCCGCTTGCTCGACGGCGTCAGCGGACCGAAGACCACCACCGCACTGCACGTCGCCCGGGCCGCCGTCTCCGTCGGCATGCTGTTGCCCGGCAACTCCCGGCTGCGCGGAGCCGGCAGCCTCTTCCTCGGCGCGACCTCCGCCCTGCTCTACCCGCGTCACCGGTATGGCACCGACGGCTCCGACCAGGTGGCGATCCTGGTCGAGACAGCCACCGGCGCCGCGCGCCTCGTGCCGTCGACGCAGGCCAAGGACGCCCTCCTCTGGTACGTGGCCCTCCAGGCCAACCTCTCGTACCTGATCTCCGGCTGGGTCAAGCTCCTGGGCGAGCCCTGGCGCGACGCCTCCGCGCTCGGCGGCGTCATGCGCACCCGCACCTACGGCCACGAGGGCATGTTCCGGTGGACTCAGCAGCACCCGAAGGCCGCCCGCTGCCTCACCCACGGCGTGCTCGCGCTGGAGTGCCTCTTCCCGCTCGCGTACGCCGCCGGCGGCCGCCTCGCCCGCCCGATCATCGGCAGCGCCGCCGCCTTCCACCTGGCCAACGGCTACTTCATGGGGCTCGGCCGTTTCGTGACCGCGTTCACCGCGATGCACCCGATGGTCGCCTACACCTCGGCACCCCGCAGCCACCCCGCCGTCGCCGGACGGGACGACCGGGCCCTGCCCGCCGCGCTCGCCCTGCTGGTTGGCGCAGGCGCGATCGCCGTCGGCACCGCCGTACAGCGCCGGCTGCGCACGACCGAGGGCTGGCATTCCTCGCACACCCTGACCACCCGGCACAACAACCGGCTCCAGTACGAACTGATCGCCGAGGGCGACGAGCGTCAGCCGGTCATGGTGTTCGCCGCGGGCATGGTCTCCACCAGCGAGCACTTCGCGTGGATCACCGAGCGGCTCGCCAAGGAGACCGGCTACGGCGTCATCACCTACGCCCGCGCCGGATACGCCGGAAGCCGTCGCCGCTCACCCGCGCGCTACGGCCTCGCCGAGTCCGCCGACGACCTCGTCGACCTCGTGCACGGCGCCGTCGCCCCGCACCGCAAGGTGATCCTCGTCGGCCACTCGCTCGGCGGCGAGATCGCCCGCCGCGCCGTCGCCGACCTCGGCGACCGCCTGCACGGCGTCGTCTACCTCGACTCCTCGCACCCGGACGAGCTCAACCGCTCCAAGCAGCAGAGCGACACGGCCGAGAAGCTGCGCGGTTCCCTCACCCAGATGACCTGGTTCCTGCGGCTGGGCACCGGCATCCTCATGTCCCGCCCGGACTGGATCGAGTCGCTGCCCGTCGCCTACCGCAAGAAGGCGTTCGCCCAGTACGCCGACCCGCGGATGTGGGCGGCCGGGCGCCGCGAATGGGAGGCCGTGGAGGCCGACTTCCGGTCCTTCGGCGGGGCCCTGCGCAGAGTCGAGGGCGTGCACGGGCTTGTCGTCTCCGCCCAGCACACCGTCGACCGCGACCCCGACCAGCTGCTCATGCACAAGGAACTCGCGGACGCCCACCAGGGATCGGCGGCACGCACCGACATGGTGGTCGTCGAGGGCGCCGGACACGACACCATCCTGACCCAGAGCCGCTTCGCCCATAAGGTCGCCGACCGGATCATCGCGTTCTTCGCGGAGCCCGGCAGCGACGGCGCGACCGACCGCATCGAGGCGGCGAGCGACCAGGCCGGCAAGGAGGCCGCCAAGTGACCCGTCCCCTCAGCTCCGTCGGCGTCGGCGGCACCCTGACCGGCTCCCGCAGCGTCGTGTCCCGTCTGTTCACCGGCGAGAGCGCCGGCTGGCGGATCGCCGGAGCCGCGATGCTGGTCGGCACCCTCGCCACCCAGCACCCGCACCAGATGTTCAACCGGCTCCAACTCAAGGACACCTTCTCGGTCCTACCGAACTGGCGGTTCTTCGCGCCGACTCCGGCCATGCACGACTACCACTTCCTCTACCGCACCCTCAGCACCGACAGCACCACCTCCCTGTGGCAGGGCATCGACGTCATCGAGGGCCGCAAGCCCTGGCAGATCGCCTGGTTCCCCACCCGTCGACCCGAGAAAGCCGTCTTCGACATCTGCAGCGAGATCCTGCACGTCATCGACAAGGGCTTCGGCGTGGTCACCCGCACCCCGGCCTACCGGACCCTCACCGAGCACCTGCGCACCACCATCACGGCGCAGGGCGGAACGACCGACACGGTCAAGGGCTTCCAGTTCGCCCTCGCCCGGGCCACCGGCTACGACAAGAGCCACGACCCCGAGATGGTGTTCGTCTCCCCGTACACCCTCCTCGGTCCGAACGCCCCGGCCGTCGCCCGGCCCATCACCGAAGCGAGGAGCTGACCACCATGGCCGCCTACTTCGTCATCGCCATCGGAGCGGCGATCGCCGCTGCCATCGCCATCGGCGTCTTCAAGCGGAGGTGACCCCATGAGTTCCGTGACCTCCGTGAATACGGTGCAGGACATCGGCTACGGGCGGCAGTTCGACGGCTGGTACGACCGGCTGTTCCCCAAGGACGACTCCGCGGCCGCCACCGCGGCCACCCTCGCCGCGCTTCATCCCGACCCGGCTGCCGGCACCGTCGAGTTCGGCGTGGGTACGGGCCGGATCGCCCTGCAGCTCGCCCGCGGAATCGGCCGCGTCACCGGCGTCGACTCCTCGCCCGAGATGCTCACGCGCCTGCGCACGGCCCTCGAAGGCGAGGACCTCGTCGAGCCGGTGCACGGCGACATCCGCACGTATACCTCCGACCGCACCGCCGGTCTCGTCTACTGCGTCTGCGGCACCCTCTCCATGCTGCTGACCACCGACGACCAGCGCGCCGCGATCCGGCGCGCCGCCGGACTGCTCGCCCCGGGCGGCCGGCTCGTCGTGGAGACCCACAACAAGCCGGCCATCCTCGCCCTCCACGAAGGCCGCAGCCGCGCGACGTACTTCACCCCGTACCCGGAGCCCGGCACCGGCCTGCAGACCCACTCCACGCTGCTCCCCGAAGGCGACCTGTGGCACTGCTCGCACATCTGGTACGAGGCCGACGGCACCACCCGCGTCGGCAGCGAGCTGTCCCGGCTCACCACCCCCGACGAGGTCGACGCCTACGCGCGGGACGCCGGTCTCGCACCGGAGCACCGGGTCGCCGACTGGGTGGGCACGCCGTACTCGGAGGAGTCCCCCATGTTCGTGGCCACCTACGTCAGGGCCACGGCGTGAACGTCTGGCGGATCGCGCGCGGCCACCTGTCCCTGCTCGTCACCGGCATCGTCCTCGGCCTCGCCGGGGCCGCGGCGACGCTGGCCCAGCCGGTGGTCATCGGCGAGATGATCGAGGCCGTCGCGGCCGACCGCTCGCTCACCGGACCGATCCTGGTCGCGGCCGGCCTGTTCGCCGCGGACGCGGCCCTCGCCGCCGCCCACGCGTACGCCATCGGCCGGGCCGGCGAGAACGTCGTCTACGACATCCGGCACACCCTCGTCGCCCGGCTGCTGCGCTCCCGGCTCCGCTCGTACCGGAACTGGGATCAGGGCGACGTGTTCACCCGCATGGTCACCGACACCTCGCTGGCCCGGATTTGCATGACTCAGGCCGTCGCGCAGATTGTCACCAGCGCCTTCATGGTCCTCGGCGGCGTCGCCCTGATGGCCTGGCTCGACCTGGTGCTGCTCGCCACCACCCTCGGCTGCCTCGGCGTGGCCAGCGTGGTCTCCCTGTTCCTCGCGCGCGGGGTTCGGCGGGTGTCGGTTGCCAACCGCGAGGACACCAGCACCTTCGGCTCCGCCCTGATGCGGGTCATGGGCGCCCTGCCGACCGTGAAGGCGTCCCGCGCAGAGGACCGGGAGAGCGCCCGCGTCTCGGGCCTCGCCGACGACGCGCGCCGCTCGGGGATCCGGGTCTCCGCGCTGTCGGCGATGCTCACCCCGGCCATGAACGTCGGCACCCAGGTCGCGCTCACCGTCGTCATCGCCTGGGGCATGGCCCGCGTCGCCACGGGCGACATGGCCCCGGCCGACCTGACCTCGTTCATGATGTATCTCTTCTACCTGGTTTCGCCGCTGGTGATGCTGTTCATGTCCGTCGCCCAGTTCCAGCAGGGGCGAGCGTCGGTCGACCGGCTCGCGGAGCTCGGCACGATCGAGCAGGAGGAACCGGAGGATCCCAGGCCGTCCGGGGACCTGCCCTGGCCGTCCGAGGACGTGAGGACGTCCGGGAGCGCACCGCAGCCCCCACTCGAGGGCCCCGGCGCCCTCGTCTTCGACCGTGTCTCCTTCGTGTACCCCGGCAGCGACATCCCCGTCCTCGACGAGGTCTCCTTCACCGTCCCCGAGCGCGGACTCACCGCCGTTGTCGGCCCGTCCGGTGCCGGCAAGAGCACCATCTTCCAGCTCGTCGAACGCTTCTACGAGCCGGATTCCGGGATCATCCGCGTCGGCCGCACCGACATCGCCGGTCTGCCCCTCGACCGGCTGCGTTCCCTCGTCGGCTATGTCGACCAGGAGCACACCCTGCTCAGCGGCACCATCCGCGAGAACCTCACCTACGCGGCCCCCGACGCCTCCGGGAAGGACATCGCCGAGGTGCTGCGGATGGCCCAACTCACCGAGGTCGTCGACGCGCTGCCCGACGGGCTCGACACCATGCTCGGCGAACGAGGCTCCGGCCTCTCCGGCGGCCAGAGCCAGCGCCTCGCCATCGCCCGTACGCTGCTCCAGCGCCCCCGGATCGTGCTCCTGGACGAGGCGACCGCAGCCCTTGACGGCGCCTCCGAGGCGGCCCTGCGCGACACCATCGCGACCGTCGCCGAACGCTGCGCGGTCGTCGCCATCGCCCACCGCTTCTCCACCATCGCCCGGGCGGACCGGATCATCGTGCTCGACCGGGGCCGGGTGCAGGCCGTCGGTACCCACCGCGACCTCAGCGAGCAGGACGGCCTCTACCGCCGGCTCGCAGAACATCAGGGGGCCGCCGTATGACGCCGCCCGATGCGGTCGTCGTCGGCACCGGACCCGGGTGCCGTGGTGGGCGTGCGGGCGTGATCAGCCGGGGAAGCGCAGGAAGGCGGGCGGGACCGTGTCCGTGAGCCAGACCTCGTTGGCGCTCACGTGGAACACGTGGCCCGCGCGGTGCATGGCTCCCGCGTCGACGGTGAGGACGATGGGTCGCCCCCGGCGGGCTCCGACGCGGGTCGCGGTTTCCCGGTCGGGTGAGAGGTGGACGTGGTGGCGGGCCATCGGGTGCAGTCCCTGTGTGCGGATCGCGCCCAGGCTCGCGGCGACCGTGCCGTGGTAGAGGTACGCGGGAGGCTCGGCGACCGGCAGACCGAGGTCGACGTCGACGGTGTGGCCCTGGTTCGCCCGGATGAGGGCCCCGTCGATCGTGAAGCGTCGTTTGTCGTTGACGGCGACGACATGGTCCAGCTCGGCGCGGGTGAAGGAGAAACCGTGCGTGGCCGCCGCGTGGATCAGTTCGTCGATGGCGACCCAGCCGTTGGGGTCGAGGGTGATCCCGATCCGGTCCGGCTGGTGCCGCAGGTGCTTCGAAAGGTACTTCGACACTCTTATGGTGCGTTTTTCGTCTATGTCGTTCATACCGTTCGCCCTGTTCATCGGGCCAGGATCCCGCGGGTCGTCGGCCCGCCGCCATGCACTTTTTACCCGGACGACATGGGTCGAAATGTTTGCTCCACAACCAAGTGCAGTTATCCACAAGGTATTTGGCGTTTCTGTGGACAACTCCGTTCTGTTTTACCCGCTTTGGTCAATATGTCGCGCTTCAGTGCCACTTGCCGCAAGGGTGTCCAAAGTCCTCTTCCGTAGCTCACGTTCAGCAGCAACCGAGATGAACTGGGCAGCACGCTCCGCGCCGACGAGATGCTCAACGGCCCTGACCGTGCTGCCCGGAACGGGGACCAGCCGTGTGTCGTCGTTCCGCTCCGCGGCGTCTTCCGCCCTGAGGTGGTGCTGAAGGTGACGGGTGGCGAACAACCGCATGGCGCGCGCGAGTTCGGCATCCATGGTCTGCTGTGCGAGGGGCCGTAGCCTCCGAACCATCGACGCGGCCTCGGCGGCTTCCGCGTCCGTTGGCGGCCGGTGGCCGAGGTAGCGGTCGAAGACGTGCTCGGTGGTGAACTCCAGAAAACGCGAGGCGATGTGCTCCACCTGTCCGCGAAGTTCCCTCAAATGACTGGATATTGCGAGGAGGGGAATGCCAGAGGCATACAACTCAGCGGCTACCGACAGCTCTTGCGGGCTCGGCACCAGGAACTCATCGTCCCGGTCCGGGACGCGCTCCAGCACGCCGAGCTCTACGGCCTCCGTGATGGCGTCCTCGTCCGGCCTCCCGCCGAAGGCCGCGTAGAGCTCCGCGCGGGTGATCCGGTCGGCCTGCTCGTCCGTCCACGGGCCCTGGACCTCGGCGACCAAGCCCAACACCCCGCCGAGTCCACGTCCTGCGTCCCAGGCCTCCAGCAGTTCCTTGATCGAGGCCAGCGTGTACCCGCGGTCGAGTAGATCAGCGATCTGCCGCAGCCGGGCCAGATGCGAGTCCCGGTACACGTTGGCCCTGCCGCGCCGCTCCGGCTTGGGGAGCAGCCCGCGGTCCTGGTAGGCGCGGATCGTCCGCACCGTGGCACCGCTGTGGTGTGCGAGGTCCTCGATCCGGTACTCGGCTGTCTGCGCCCCGGCCATGACCACTCCCTACTGCCCCACGGCCGCGCGGCCCACCGATCGTGCCGCCGCTCGCGCTGCGGGCGGCGCAGGACGGCAGACGGCCGATCGCAGCACACCCTCCTGGCAGGGATGGTACGACCGCCGCGTGCCGTGGGGTATCGCTGCGGCGACCCCCGCTCCGCCGCTCGGCGGGACGGGTGCCTCCGGGGCCCGCCCGCTCCGGGCGCCGAAGGCCGTAAGGGACGTCGTCTGCGCGCCCGCTGCTCCGGCCTCGCCGAGCCGGGTACGACGCGGCACGGTCGCCGCCGTCCGCACCCGACCTGCCGCGATGCCCCGCCTCTCCACCCCGGCCGCCGGCGTGCCCGCCGCCCGGGCGGTCACAGCCGCGGCTCCCATCGAGCCGCCGCGCGCAGCACCCCCGGGGCGAGCCGGGACAGCAGACGGGCGCCCCAGGCCTCCGGGGTCACGTTCACCACCGCCTGGTTCTCCACGACCGCGCGCAGGACTGCTTCAGCGACCTTCTCCGGCGGGTAGTTGCGCAACCCGTACAGCCGGGAGGACCTCTTGCGGCGGCGCTGTTCCTCCTCCTCCGAGACGCCGGCGAAGCGGGCACTGGCCGTGATGTTCGTGTTCACGATGCCCGGGCAGATCGCGGAGACCCCGATGCCCCGGCCGGCCAGTTCGGCCCGCAGGCACTCGCTGAGCATCAGCACCGCGGCCTTCGACGTCGCGTACGCGGGCAGGATCCTCGAGGGCTGGTAGGCGGCGGCCGAGGCCGTGTTCACGATGTGGCCGCCCTGACCGCGCTCCGCCATCTGCCGGCCGAAGACGCGGCAACCGTGGATGACGCCCCACAGGTTGACGTCGAGGACCCTGCGCCAGTCCTCACTCGTGGTGTCGAGGAACGAGCCGGACAGACCGATTCCGGCGTTGTTGACCAGCACGTCGACGACGCCGTACTCGGCGGCGACCTTCCCGGCGAGCTTCTCCACCGCCGGTTCGTCGCCCACGTCGACGACTTCCGCCCAAGCAGCCGGTGCACCGATGAGCCGCGACATCTCGGCGGTCCTGGCGGCGCCCTCGGCGTCCCGGTCCACCGCGACGATCCGCGCGCCCGCCTCGGCGAAGGCAAAGGCCGTGGCCCGACCGATTCCGCTGGCCGCGCCCGTCACCAGCACCAGTTGTCCGCCGAAGCGCTCGGCGTACGGGCCACGGGCCACCGCCGATGCCGCAGTCGGCCCTCCCCCGTCGTGGGCCGTGACGAACGCGTCGATCCACGCGGCCAGTTGGTCCGGACGGGTACGCGGTACCCAGTGCTTGGCGGGCAGGGTACGGCGGACCAGCTGTGGAGCCCACCGGCCCAAGTCGTCGTAGAGCCGCTCGGACAGGAAGCCGTCACCGGTCGGAGTGACCAACTGGACCGGGGCGTGGGCGTACGCGTCGGTGCGGGGACGCCTCAACCGGGCGCGCACGTTGTCGCGGTAGAGCCACGCCCCGCGTATCGCGTCCTGCGGCAGGGACGGGGTCGGATAGTCGCCGACCGGCACCTTCTCCACCCGCCGGAGGATCTTCGGCCAGCGTCTGCCGAGCGGTCCGCGCCAGGCCAACTCGGGCAGCTTCGGGGTGTGCAGCAGGTACACGTACCAGGACTTCGCCCCCTGGCCGAGGAGCTGCCCGACCCGGCGCGGGGTGGGTCGCGCCACGCGGTCCTTGATCCAGTGTGCGAAGTGGTCCAGGGACGGCCCCGACATCGACGTGAACGAAGCGATCCGGCCCTCGGTGCGCGGCACCGTGACGAACTCCCAGGCCTGTACGGAACCCCAGTCGTGGCCGACCAGATGCACCGGGCGGTCCGGGCTGACCGCGTCCGCCACGGCCAGGAAGTCGTCCGTCAGCTTCTCCAGCGTGAAGCCACCCCGCAAGGGCAGCGGCGCGGTGGAGCGGCCATGCCCCCGCACGTCGTAGGCCACCACGTGGAAGCGATCGGCCAGGCGCGCGGCGACCTCGGACCACACCTCCTTGCTGTCCGGATAGCCGTGCACCAGCACCACCGTCGGCTGGGACGCGTCGCCGAGCTCCGCCACGCACAACTCGACCCCACCCGTGCGCACCCAACGCTCGCGCACGCCTTCGGACCCCACGTTCACGCCGTCCCCTCCTCGTCGTCCCGCCTCCGGTCCGCCGGCACGGACCGGACCTGCACCACTGCCCGTGGCCCGGCCGCCGCCACCGGCCCGAGCAGCCCGGTCCTCGTCGCCGCCCGCACCACCGTGACTCCCGCTGCGCCGCTCATGCGTCCTCGGCCCAACGCCGCACGTGCGGCAGGTCGTCGTCCAGCCAGAACGCGCTCTCCTCCGGGTCCTTGGAGTCGGTCACGACGAGGATCTCCTCGAACTTCGCTCCCGTGCCCCGGAAACCCAGGTGCGGTTCCACGGCCCACAGGCCAGGCCGGGGAGGGTGGTCGGAGAACCCGTGCGGCGACCAGAGCGGCGACCAGCCCTCGCGGTGGCCGTGCAGCGCATCACTCACGAGCCCCCTCAACGCCTGGGCGCCGAATCCGAAGAGCGTCGGTGCCCTGCGGCGCTCCCTGACGCGGTCGATCTTGTGGGCGATGACCCCGAAGGGATAGGCGCGGTGGCAATTCTCGTACCCCTGGCGGACCATCAGCCGGTCGACGTCCTCGTAGATCTCGCGGAGCGGGCGGCGCTCGCGCACCTCGCGAAGGATCAGCTCCCGGTGCGCCCTGAGGTCGGCCATCAGCCTGTCGTGCAGGGGGTGCGGACCGAGGCAGCCCGCATAGCCGATGTCGGCGGTGAAGCCCCGGTGGATCGGCGCCATGTCGAGGATGAACGGCATCCCCGGCTCGAGCCGCCGGTCCGTCGGGAAGAACTGCAGGGGTATCCGGAAGCCGACGAACGCCGTGCGGTCCCCGAACCAGGCGAAGGGGAGGTGGAACCAGTCGCGGACGCCGCGCTCGCGCAGCCACTCCCGCTGCATCCGTGCCGCCTCGCGCTCAGTCACCCCCGGCTTGAGCTGCGCCGCGACCGCCTCCGCGCAGGCGTACGCCAGGCGCTGCACATCGCGGAACCCCTGCAACTCCGCCGCGGGTTGAGTGTTCACCGCTGAGGTCATGCCCACCGTCCGTCCCTGTGCGGTCCACCTGCGTAACCTGCCACCGACGAATGTGACAATGACCAGAGGCTGCGTCAAGGGTCGTGCCGAAGCCTGTGGAAAACCCCGCGCAGAACCAGGCGGCCGACGTCGGGGCGCCCAGCCGGTCCGGCGCAGGAAGCCGCCGGAAGGCCCCCTGAGCCGCCGAGGCGGTGGCCCGGACAGCCCGCCGTCCGAGGGCCGGGAGACGAGGGCGCCGTCCTCCGCGGGCACGCGGCGCGGCGGCCCGGGTGTGGCCCGTACTCCAGGACACCCCCCGGTGCATCTCCTCCTCGGGAGTTGCCCCCTACGGGTCCGTACGACTGGAGTCGGATGCGGAACCAGCCGTCAGGTCTGACGCCCCGTGTGGTGTGCGCCACTACCTTCGATGACGTGACTGTGATCGTGACCGAAAGCCTGAGCAAGCGGTTCCCGCGAGTGACCGCGCTTGACCGGCTCTCCCTGGACATCGGGCCCGGCGTGACCGGACTCGTGGGCGCCAACGGGGCCGGCAAGTCCACACTGATCAAGATCCTGCTGGGCCTGTCCCCCGCCACGGAAGGTCGGGCCGAGGTGCTCGGGCTCGACGTCGCCACTTCCGGCGCCGCCATCCGCGAGCGGGTCGGATACATGCCCGAACACGACTGCCTGCCGCCCGACGTCTCGGCCACCGAGTTCGTGGTCCACATGGCGCGGATGTCCGGGCTCCCGGCGACCGCGGCCCGCGAGCGTACTGCCGACACTCTTCGCCACGTCGGTCTCTACGAAGAGCGGTACCGGCCCATCGGCGGCTACTCGACGGGCATGAAGCAGCGCGTCAAACTCGCCCAGGCGCTGGTGCACGACCCGAAGCTGGTCCTGCTCGACGAGCCGACCAACGGCCTCGACCCGGTGGGCCGGGACGAGATGCTCGGCCTCATCCGCCGCGTCCACACCGACTTCGGCATCTCGGTCCTCGTCACGTCCCACCTGCTCGGTGAACTGGAGCGCACCTGCGACCACGTGGTGGTCGTCGACGGCGGCCGGCTGCTGCGCGCCAGTTCCACCAGCGACTTCACCCAGACCACCACCACCCTCGCCGTCGAGGTCACCGACTCCGACTCCCACCCGGACGGGACCGCGGCGCTCCGCGAGGCCCTGACGGCCGCCGGGCTCGCCCTGCGCCCCGGCGTGGAGGACGGCCTGCCCGGTGCCGGCCACATCCTCCTGCTGGAGGCAACCGGCGAGGAGACATACGACGTCGTACGCGACACCGTCGCCGAGCTTGGCCTGGGACTCGTACGGATGGAACAGCGCCGCCACCACATCGCAGAGGTCTTCCGCCCGGAGGCAGCGGCCCAGCCCATGGAGGTACCGGCGCGATGAGCACCGACACGACCCGCATCCACAACATCGGCTACCGGAACTACGACGGTGCACGGCTCGGCCGTGGCTACGCCCGGCGCGCGCTCTACTCGCAGTCGCTGCGCGGTGCCTACGGGCTCGGTCGGTCCGCCAGGTCCAAGGTCCTGCCGATGATCCTCTTCGCGGTGATGTGCGTGCCCGCGGCGATCATCGTGGCCGTCGGGGTGGCGACGAAGATGAAGGAACTCCCGCTGGACTACACGCGGTACGCGATCGTCATGCAGGCGGTGATCGGCCTCTACCTGGCAGCGCAGGCGCCGCAGGCCGTGTCCCGTGACCTCCGGTTCAAGACGGTGCCGCTGTACTTCTCGCGGCCCATCGAACGCATCGACTACGTCGTCGCCAAATTCGGTGCGATGGCCTCGGCGCTCTTCGCCCTCACCGCCGTCCCGCTGCTCATCCTCTACGTCGGCTCGCTGCTGGCCAAGATGGACTTCGCCGAACAGACCAAGGGATTCGCACAGGGGCTGGTCTCCGTGGCACTGCTCTCGCTCCTCTTCGGTGGTCTCGGCCTCGTGATGGCCGCGCTCACCCCGCGCCGCGGCTTCGGCGTCGCAGCCGTCATCGCCACCTTCACGATCACCTACGGCGCCGTGTCGACCCTCCAGGCCATCGCGTTCGAGACGGGGGCCATCGGAGCCGTGCAGTGGCTGGGTCTGTTCTCGCCCGTCACCCTCATCGACGGCGTGCAGACCGCCTTCCTCGGCGCGTCCTCCTCCTACCCCGGGGCCCAGGGTCCCGGCGCCGCCGCCGGAGTGGTCTACCTGCTGGTCGTCCTCGCGCTCATCGCCGGCTCGTACGCCGTGCTGATGCGCCACTACCGAAAGGTGGGCCTGTGATCCGCCGACTGCTCCCGGCACGCGCCGGGTGGTGCCCCGAGCCCGCCTCCGCCCTCCCTGCGCCCGCCCTCCCGTCGCCCGCCACCACCCTTCTAAGGATTGGGCTGCGTCCATGAGCACCCTCCACATCGACCACACCTCGCGCTGGTTCGGCAACGTGGTCGCCGTCAACGACGTGACCATGACCGTCGGTCCGGGTGTCACCGGACTCCTCGGCCCCAACGGTGCGGGCAAGTCCACCCTGATCAACATGATGGGCGGCTTCCTCGACCCCTCCACGGGGAGTGTCACGCTCGACGGCCAGCCGATCTGGCGGAACGAGACGGTGTACCGGAAGATCGGCGTCGTCCCCGAGCGCGAGGCCATGTACGACTTCCTCACCGGCCGTGAATTCGTCGTCGCCAATGCCGAGTTGCACGGTCTGGGGGCCAAGCAGGCCCAGCGCGCGCTGGCCACCGTGGAGATGGAGCACGCACAGGACCGGAAGATCGCGACGTACAGCAAGGGCATGCGCCAGCGCGTCAAGATGGCCTCGGCGCTGGTGCACGAGCCGGACGTGCTGCTCCTGGACGAGCCCTTCAACGGCATGGACCCGCGCCAGCGGATGCAGCTGATGGAGTTGCTGCGGCGGATGGGTGCCGAGGGTCGCACGGTGCTGTTCTCCTCCCACATCCTGGAGGAGGTCGAGCAACTCGCCTCGCACATCGAGGTGATCGTCGCTGGGCGACACGCCGCGAGCGGTGACTTCCGCAAGATCCGCCGGCTGATGACGGACCGGCCGCACCGGTACCTGGTCCGCTCCAGCGACGACCGGGCGCTGGCCGCCGCGCTGATCGCCGACCCTTCGACGGCCGGGATCGAAGTGGACCTGAAGGAAGGCGCACTGCGGATCCAGGCGGTCGACTTCGGGCGGTTCACCGCATTGCTACCGAAGGTCGCCCGTGACCACTCCATCCGGCTGCTGGCGGTCTCGCCATCGGACGAATCCCTCGAATCGGTCTTCTCGTACCTCGTAGCGGCCTGATAGGAGCCATCGACATGTACAACCCGACAGTCGCCCGGCTCACCTACCGGGCCCTGCTCGGCCGTCGCCGCGCCGCGGTCCTCTTCGTCCTCCCGGGGTTGCTGCTGCTCATCGCGGCTGCGGTGCGGGGGTTCAACGGAGTGGACGACCAGGTCGCCGCCGACGTGCTGGGGGGCTTCGCCATCGCCACGATGGTGCCCCTGATCGGAGTGATCGCCGGAACCGGAGCCATCGGTCCGGAGATCGACGACGGTTCGATCGTCTACCTGCTCGCCAAGCCCGTGAAACGGCCGACGATCATCGTCACCAAGTTGGTCGTGGCGATCGCCGTGACCATGGCGTTCTCCGCCGTACCGACCTTCATCGCGGGCTACATCCTCAATGGCAACGGCCAACAGCTCGCCGTCGCCTACACGGTCGCGGCGCTCGTCGCCTCCATCGCCTACAGCGCGCTGTTCCTGCTGCTGGGTACCGTCAGCCGGCACGCGGTCGTGTTCGGCCTGGTCTACGCCCTGGTGTGGGAGACCCTGTTCGGCAGCCTCGTCCCGGGGGCGCGGACGCTGAGCGTGCAGCAGTGGTCACTGGCGCTCGCCGAGAAGATCGGTGGCGAGGGGATGATCACGTCCGAGGTGGGCTTGCCGCTCGCGGTGGCACTGCTCGTGGGCGTCACCCTGCTGGCGACGGCGTACGCAGGGCAGAAGCTGCGGACGTTGAAGCTGGCGGGCGAGGAGTGACGCACGGCTGAGACGGGGTGCGTCCCCGGCCCCTGCTGCCCTCGTCTTCGCGGGGGCAGCGGGGGCCGGCTTTCCCCGCCGTGGAAATCCGGTGGCGGCGAACTGCTCGTGCCCGGCACAGTGGTTGTGGGCACCGAGACCGGGGAGGAGCGAGGCGATGGCCGAGAGTACGGGTCCGTCGAGTTCCCCACAGGGCAGCGTCCGGCAGGCTTCGGAGTAATCATCGGACTCCGTCGAGCGGCCGCCCCACAGCTGCCCGGGCGGCCGCTTCGAGCGCGCACCTGCGCGGGCCGCCCTCCCGGAGGATTGGCCGAGTGGTAAGGCACCGGCTTGCTAAGCCGAGGTCGGGGTCAACCCCGCGCGCGTTCGATCCGCGCATCCTCCGCTCCGTGGTCACCGGCCGGTAGGCGCACGGGTCAGGGCTGTTGTACGCCCGCGGGCCGACTATCCCGGGGCTCGCCCGTCCCGGTTGCGCAAACCGGGGGCAGTGCTCGCGGTTACCGGGCGGTCCGGTCCGTGACGCCCGCGCGGTCAGGCCGCGAGCAGCTGCTCCAGCACCACGGCGATGCCGTCGTCCTCGTTCGATGCGGTCACTTCGTGCGCCACGGCCTTGAGCGACTCATGGGCGTTGGCCATGGCCACGCCGTGGGCGGCCCAGCCGAACATGGGGATGTCGTTGGGCATGTCGCCGAAGGCGATCGTCTGTGCGGACCTGACGCCGAGACGCCGCGCCGCGAGGGAGAGGCCCGTGGCCTTGCTCAGCCCCAGGGGGAGCATCTCGATGATCCCCGGGCCCGCCAGCACCACGTCGACGAGGGTGCCGACCGTCTCGCGCGCCACGCGGGCCAGGCTGTCGTCGTCGAGCTCGGGGTGCTGGACGTAGACCTTGTTGATCGGCGCGGACAGGAGCTCGGCCGGGTCGTCGAGGGGGACCGCGGGGAGCGGGCCCACCTGCATCCGGTAGCCGGGCCCGACGATCACGTCGCCGTCGAGGCCGTCGCGCGCGGCGGCGAGGGCCAGCGGTCCGACCTCCGCCTCCAGCTTGGCGAGGGCGATCCCCGCCAGTTGCCGGTCCAGCGTCACCGACGTCAGCAGCCTGTGTTCGCCAGCGTGGTAGACCTGTGCCCCTTGTCCGCACACGGCGAGCCCCTCGTAGCCCAGGTCGTCCAGGATGTGCCGGGCCCACGGGACGCCGCGCCCGGTGACGACTATGTGCGCGGCGCCCGCTGCAGTGGCGGCGGTGAGTGCCGAGCGCGTGCGCTCCGACACCGTCTCGTCGTCGCGCAGCAGGGTTCCGTCGAGATCCGTGGCGATCAGGCGGTACGGAAAGCTCACTTGCCGACCGGCTCCAGAACCTCACGCCCGCCGAGGTAGGGACGCAGCACCTCGGGCACCCGCACCGAGCCGTCCGCCAACTGGTGGTTCTCGAGGATCGCCACGATGGTGCGCGGGACGGCGCACAGCGTGCCGTTCAGCGTCGCGAGCGGCTTGACCTGCTTGCCGTCGCGCACGCGCACGGACAGCCGCCGGGCCTGGAAGCCGTCGCAGTTCGAGGCCGAGGTGAGCTCGCGGTACTTGCCCTGGGTCGGGATCCACGCCTCGCAGTCGAACTTCCGGGAGGCGGAGGCCCCCAGGTCCCCGCTCGCCACGTCGATCACCTGGAAGGGCAGCTCCAGGGAGTTCAGCCACTGCTTCTCCCATTCCAGGAGTCGCTTGTGCTCGCTCTCGGCGTCATCCGGGTCGACGTAGGAGAACATCTCGACCTTGTCGAACTGGTGGACGCGGAAGATGCCGCGGGTGTCCTTGCCGTACGTCCCGGCCTCGCGGCGGTAGCACGGCGAGAAGCCCGCGTACCGCAGGGGCAGCTTGTCGGCGTCGATGATCTCGTCCATGTGGTAGGCCGCGAGCGGGACCTCGGACGTGCCGACGAGGTAGTAGTCGTCCTTCTCCAGGTGGTAGACGTTCTCCGCGGCCTGCCCGAGGAAGCCGGTGCCCTCCATGGCGCGCGGGCGGACCAGCGCGGGGGTGAGCATCGGGATGAAGCCGGCCTCGGTGGCCTGCGCGATCGCCGCGTTGACCAGGGCGAGTTCCAGGAGGGCGCCGACGCCCGTCAGGTAGTAGAAGCGCGAGCCGGACACCTTGGCGGCGCGCTCGACGTCAATGGCGCCGAGGGCCTCGCCGAGCTCGAGGTGGTCCTTGGGTTCGAAGCCTTCGGCCGCGAAGTCGCGGATCGTGCCGTGGGTCTCGAGGACGGTGAAGTCCTCCTCGCCGCCGACCGGGACGTCGGGGTGGACCAGATTGCCCAGCTGCATGAGCAGCCTTCGGGTCTCCTCGTCGGCCTCGTTCTGTTCGGCTTCGGCCGCCTTGACGTCGGCCTTCAGCTGCTCGGCCTTCTTCAGCAGCTCGGCGCGCTCGTCCGGGGAGGCCTTGGGGATGAGCTTGCCGAGCGACTTCTGCTCGGAACGGAGTTCGTCGAAGCGGACGCCCGACGACCTGCGCCGCTCATCGGCGGAGAGCAGGGCGTCGACGAGCCCGACGTCCTCTCCACGGGAGCGCTGGGAGGCGCGAACACGGTCGGGGTCCTCACGGAGCAGGCGAAGGTCAATCACCCCACCAGGCTACCGGTGCGGGCTCCCGCCTCCCCACTCGTTATCGACACCCCATCCCTTTGGGTCGAATTGCCGGAATTGGGAAAGGGGGAAAGGTGACCGGATTAATGCCTGCTGATGAGGGGGCATCCGTCAATATGGGGATCTTGGTCGCCGAAATGGGGCATCCACCTTACGTGATCTTGACTCCGATGTCGTGCGGGCCGGAGTTCTCGATCTTTCGTTGTCCACAGAAGCGGGGTGACTGCCAAAGGTTATCCACAGGCTGTGTGTACGGTCTGTGGATTCCAGAATTGATCATTCCCAGGGGCTTGTTCGAGCCCCGAGTCATCCCTGGCAAACCCCTTCCGCGCACTCGTTCGGGTGGGAATTCTTCGCCTCAAAGAGTTGATCAATGGAATTGAGGTGACACGGTCACTGTCGACCCCCTGTGGGGTGAGGTGGGGGAGTGGGGCGATTTGTCGACCATGCCGGACTGTCGTGTCGACTTGTCCCCAGGCCACGGGGGAGCCTGTGGATAACTTCTGTGGGTAACGAAAAAGTGCGCAGATACGACCGAAGTGGCGGCGTACGGTCCTACGAGCGCCCGTCCTGGCAGCGCGCCAGCCAGTCCGCCGCCTCCACGAACGCCTGGTCCGAAGTGCCCGGCCGCGGCGCACGGACGTTCGCCGGAGCCGCCCCCGCCTGCGGATACGAGCCGAGGAAGCGCACCTCGGGGCAGATCCGCTTCAGCCCCATCAGCGCCTCACCCACCCGCCGGTCCGCGATGTGACCCTCGGCATCGATGGCAAAGCAGTAGTTGCCGATGCCGGCCCCGGTCGGACGCGACTGGAGCAGCATCAGGTTCACCCCCCGCACCGCGAACTCCTGGAGGAGCTCCAGCAGTGCGCCCGGGTGGTCATGGCGCTGCCAGATGACGACCGACGTCTTGTCCGCACCGGTCGGTGCCGCGGGCCGGGCGGGGCGGCCCACGAGGACGAAGCGCGTCTCGGCGTTCTCCGCGTCGTGGATCTCGGTGACCAGCGGTTCGAGCCCGTACGTCGCCGCCGCGAACTCACCTGCGAACGCTGCGTCGTACCGGCCTTCCTGGACCAGCCGCGCACCGTCCGCGTTCGACGCGGCCGACTCCCACACGGCGTCGGACAGATGGGCGCGCAGCCAGTTCCGCACCTGCGGCTGCGCCACGGGGTGGCCGGTCACCGTCTTCACGTCCGACATCTTCGTGCCGGGCCGCACCAGCAGCGCGAAGGAGATCGGCAGCAGCACCTCGCGGTAGATCATCAGCGGCTCGCCCGACGCCAGCTCGTCGAGGGTCGCCGTCACGCCGCCCTCCACCGAGTTCTCGATCGGCACGAGAGCAGCCGCAGCCTCCCCGTGGCGCACGGCGTCCAGCGCGGCGGGCACCGACACCATCGGGACGAGCTCCCGGGTCGCGGCCTCCGGGAGCGTGCGCAGGGCGGCCTCGGTGAAGGTTCCCTCGGGGCCGAGATACGTGAAGCGAGTCGCCGACATACCCGTCACCCTAGTGCGCCACACCCCCGGTGCGCTCCTGATCGCTCACTGCTCCAGAAGCCGCTGACCCACGTATTCACCCGGCCTCGGGCCGCCCGGTACGGCGAAGAGACCACTCGCCTCGTGGCGGATGAACGTCGACAGGGCGTCGCCCCGGTCGAGCTTGCGCTGCACCGGAACGAAGCCCTTCAGCGGGTCCGCCTGCCAGCAGACGAAGAGGAGGCCGGCGTCCGGGGTACCGTCCGCCGCCATCCCGTCGTGGTACGAGAACGGCCGCCGCAGCATCGCCGCACCGGCGTTCTGCTCCGGAGCGGAGATCCGGGCGTGCGCGTTGTCCGGGATCACCAGGGTCCCGTCCGGGCCGAACTTGTCCAGATCCGGCTCGGTCGTCTCGCTGCCCCCGGTCAGCGGCGCACCGTCCGACTTGCGCCGCCCGATCACCAGCTCCTGGTCCTTGAGCGACAGCTTCTCCCAGTCGTCGAGCAGCATCCTGATGCGCCGGACGACGGCGTACGAGCCGCCCGCCATCCACGCATGTTGCCCGTCGGACGGTACGAACACGCGGCTGTCGAAATCGGGTTCGGACGGCTTCGGGTTGCCCGTGCCGTCGATCTGACCCATCAGATTGCGGGCGGTCATCGGGCGTGCGGTGGCGCCCGGCGACCGGTTGAAGCCGTTCATCTGCCAGCGCACGCGCGCGGCGGTGCCCGCGTCCTTCTGCACCGTGCGCAGCGCGTGGAAGGCGACGAGGGCGTCGTCGGCGCCGATCTGCACCCACAGGTCGCCGTTCGAGCGCCGGGCGTCCAACTGGTCGGCGGAGAACGGTGGCAGTGGGTCCAGCTCCACCGGGCGCCGAGCCGCCAGCCCCGTGCGGTCGAAGAAGCTCCGACCGAAGCCGAAGGTGATCGTCAGCGAGGACGGGCCGGCGTCCAGCGCGACGCCCGTGTCGCCGCTACCGGCCGGTTCGCCCGCCATCAGCCGGGCCGCCGTCGACGACCAGCGGCGCATCAGGGCCGCCGCCTCCTTGCGGCCGGCGCCCGGCGTCAGGTCGAAGGCGACCAGGTGACCGCGGGCCTGCAGCGGATCGGTGATGCCCGCCTGGTGGGCGCCGTGGAACGGCACCGAGGCGGAGCCGACCGTCGTCAGTGCCGTCGCGGGGTCGCCGCCCGTCGCCGCGTATCCGGCGGCACCGCCGAGGACCAGGCCGGTCGCGCCGGCGGCGCCCACCGTGCCCAGCAGTCTGCGCCGCGAGATGTCGTTGTCGCTCATACCCCTGCCCACGTCAGCCGATCTTCACGTTCTTGTCGACGGTCGCCTGGTCGATGTCCGACGTCCGTACGGTGATTTGGACCCGCCATTCACCCGGGAGCGGGATCTGGAGGTTGCGCGCGCTCCACTGGCCCACTGCGATGCGGTCGGGGGTGACCGGCAGCGGACCGATCTTCTCCGCGGTCAAGGTGAAGGAGACCTTCACCTCGGGGGCGTCCAGCGGGCGCCCGTTGGGCCGCTTGACCCACAGCCGCAGCTCGTTGGCGCCGGAGCCGCCCGGGCTGATGCTGAGGCGTGCCGTGCCCTTGCCGTCCTTGCCACCGGTGTCGAAGGGCAAGGTGATGTCGACGGGACGGCTGGGCGCGGGTGCGGCGGCCCGCGGGTCGCCCGCGTTGGCCGCCAGTTCCTCCGTGCGCCCGGGCTCGGTCGACGTCAGCAGCGTCGTCACGGCCAGCACGACGACCGCAACACCGGCCTCGGCGAGCACCGAGCGACGCAGCCCGGAGCGTTCCGCGTCGGCCTCCTTGAGCCGCTTGCGGGTGGCCGTCGCCACGGCGGTCTTCTGCCGGGCCAGTTGGGCGGCGCGCTCGGGGTCCACGGCCGCCGCCTCGCCGGCGTCCGGATTCCCGCCCGTCTCCGGCACCTCGCCCGGCTGCTCCTTCCCGGTCGGTTCTGCGTCCTTTCCGGCAGAGTCAGGGCCGCCCCCGGCCGCAGCGTCCGACACCCGCGCCGTCCAGCGGCGGGAGACCCACGCGATGCCGACGAGCAGGGCGATCAGGGCCACCTTGAGCAGCAGCAGCCTGCCGTACGACGTGTCGGTCAGCGCCGACCACGAGCCGAGCTGCCGCCACGACTGGTAGAGCCCGGTGAGGGCCAGCACCACGACCGACCAGAACGCCACCCGGGAGAACCGGAGCACCGCGCTGCGCTCGACCGCAGGTGTCCCGTGGAGCGCCACCAGCAGGGCCGCCAGACCGCCGAGCCATGCTGCGACGGCCAGGAGGTGCAGCACGTCCACCGGCATGGCGATGCCCGGCTGGAGCCCCGTCGAGGCGTGTTCGGACAGTGCCCAGGTGGCCGCGATGCCGGCCGCGACGACCGTGCCGCCGATGCCGAGCCCGAAGGTGAGGTCCGTGCCGCTGCCGACGCGCCCGCCCGTGTCCCCGTCGTCGTCCCCGTCCCGCACGTCGTCGCCGGCGGATGCCTCCGCCTGCTTGGCGAACGCCCCGAACAGCACGGCGACGAACAGGGCCGACGCACCGAGCAGCAGCAACCGCGAGACCAGCGCCGCCCCGGTCTTGGTGGCGAGCACGGCCTGCAACCCGGCCAGGTCGAACACGTCACCCAGCCCGCCCGAACCGGTGTACGCACTGCGCAGCAGCAACATCGCCAGCGTGGCCCCGGTGAGAGCCACCCAGCCGCCGACCACCAGCCGCTGCACGGGCCGTGCGCCCGCGCCTCGCGGCCAGCAGCCCAGCACGAACGCGGCACCGCCGACGAGTACCACGAACCCGGCGTACGCCGCGTACCGGGCGATCCCGTAGAGCACGCCGACGGGCCCGCCGCCGGGGTTCTGCTGCGGCAGCTGAACCGCCGTCCGCGAGGGCGCGCCGACGGAGAAGGTGAACGCCCCGGCGACCGGATGGCTGTCCGCGGACACCGCCTGCCAGGCAACGGTGTACGTGCCCTTCGCCAGTCCGGACTGCAGGCCGACCCCGTACGTGACGACGTTCCCGCTGCTCAGGTCGCGCGGCGCTCCGGTGTCGACCCGCTTGCTCCTCGGGTCGAGGACCCTGATCGAGTCGTTCCCGACGGCCACCTGCTCGGAGAACGTGAGCGTGACCTCCTTGGGGGCGGCGGTCAGCACCGCCCCGTCCCTCGGGCTGCTCCCGGTCAGCGCGGCGTGCGCGCTCGCCGGCGCGGCGCCCGAGAGCAGCGCGCCGAGGAGCGCCCCGGCAACGAGCAGCAGCCTCACCAGGGCACCTCCCCCGGTCCCGAAGCGCGGGGCGGTGGCTCTAGGCATGTGTCGGTCCCTCAGTCAGCCGGTCAGTGGTGCTTCGGGTTGTACGTGCGCTCCTTCACCGGAACCTCAACGGTGACCGGGTCGGAGTCCTGGAAGCGCAGCTGCACGGTCACCTTCTCACCGGGCTCCGGCTGGTGCTTGAGACCCATGAACATGATGTGGCTGCCGCCGCGCTCCAGGTTCAGCGCCCCATGGGCGGGCAGGTCGAAGGACTGCACCTGCCGCATCGTCTGGTTCTTGGCCTCGTGGATCTGCACGTCGTCGGAGAGGTCGCTGGTGACCCCGGTGAGCTTGGTGCCGACCCCGCCGTCGTTGGTCACGGTCATGAAGGCGCCGGCCATCTCGGTGTTGACCGGCTGCGGCATGAAGGCCCCGGTGACCTCTATCTTCGGCTTGGCGTCGGCGTCGTCGGACGAGCTGCAGCCGCCCAGCGCCAGAGCGGCGGCGAGCGTCACGGCCGAGGCGAGGGCGGTAGTGCGTGGGCGGGTCACGGGGTCTCCCCCTTGATGATCTTCGGCAGGTCCTTGGCGTAGTCCTCGGCCGTCGTCTCCTCCCCGTATAGGACGTAGCCCTGGTCGGTCTTGGGGGAGAAGGCGATCACCTGGGCGCCGTGCATGGAGACGACCTTGCCGTCCTTCCCCTTCGTGGCCGGGTCGATCCCGATGCCGAGCTGACGTGCGCCCGCCTGGATCGTGGCGAAGTCGCCCGTGAGACCGGTGAACGACGGATCGCCCGCCGAGGGCAGCCACTTGCCGAGCTCGGCAGGGGTGTCGCGCTCGGGGTCGGTGGTGACGAACACGACCCGGAGCTTGTCCTGGTCGGCCTTGGGCAACCGCTTCTTGGCGACGGCGATGTTGCTCATGGTCAGCGGGCAGACGTCAGGGCAGTGCGTGTAGCCGAAGTAGATCAGTGTCGGCAGGCCCTTGGTCTGCTCGCGGAAGTCGTAGCTCTTGCCCTTGGTGTCGGTCAGCACGAGGTTCGGCTTCTCGAAGGGCTGGTCGAGGACGGTCGCGGCCTTGGTCTTCTTCGGTGCGGAGACGTCGGCGACGGGATTGTCGCCGCCCGCGCCGTCACTGCCGGAGCCGCAGGAGGTGAGGGTGAGTGCGGCCGCCACCGCCAGGGCGGCGGCCGTCACGGATTTGTAGCGCATGGCGATGTGTCCAAAAGGGGGTGGGGTGCGGGTATCAGGCGGTTCGCCGGCGGCCGGCCAGCACGCCGAAGGCCACTCCGGCGGCACCGACGAGGATGCCGACGACACCCAGGACACGGGCGGTGGTGTCGGAGGATCCGGCCGCGGCCTCGGTCTCGTCCTCCGCCGCGTGCTCCTTCTCGTCGTCGTGTCCCTTGCCGTCGGCGGCTGCGCCACCGTGGTGGTCGTCGGTGGAGGCGGCCGAGAGGGCGAGCACCGGAGCGGGGTTCTCCGGCTCCGCCGCGCCTTCCTTCGGTTCCTCGATCCAGCGCACGACCTCCTTGTTGTCGTACGTCTGGAGCGCCTTGAAGACGAGCTTGTCGGTGTCCTCGGGCAGTCTGCCGAGCGAGACCGGGAACTGCTGGAACTCACCCGGGGCGATCTTGCCGCCGTCCGCGGTCCACGTGATCTTCGAGACGGCTTCGGTGATCTGCTTTCCGTGCACGTCCAGGGGCTTGGCGAGCTTGGTCTTGGTGACCTCGGCCTTCCAGCCGGGGACGGGCTGCGGCATCACGGAGGAAAGCGGGTGCTCGGCGGGGACGGTGACCTCCAGCTTCACGGTGGACGCGTTGTCGCGCTCGTTCGGGACCTTGAAGTTGACGGTGGCGTAGCCGCCCTTGGCCGCGGCGCCCTGCGGCTGCACGCTGACGTGCGCGAAGGCGGTGCCGGAGAGGAGGACGACGGAGGAGGCGGCGATGCCACCGGCGACGACGAGACGCGAAAGCTTCATGAGATGACTCCACGGGAGCAGATAAGGGGTGGATCCGGCGCGCGAGGATGCGCGCGGACGCCGCGGCACCACCGCGCCCGGGAGTCCTGTGACTTCCGTCGCGTGGGCCGCGTCAGGCTGCGAGGACGTGGCGGGCGGGTGGCCCGCGCCTGATCACCGTGTGCTGGATTGCTCCCGCTGCCTTCGGCGGGGAGTCGTCGGAGCCCGCAACGACGAGGCGCGGACCGGTGGTTCCGGGCGCGCCGGGAAGTCCGGCGAGCAGCGCACGCACGAGCACGAGGGCGGCGCGCAGGGCGCGTACCGGGGCTGCTTCGGTCACCGCGGCGGTGGCGTCGTAGGAGGAGAGCGCGGCCAGCTTCAACAGCGCGAGGTCACCGCTCCGCAGCAGCCAGCCGGCCGCCAGTGCGGCCAGCAGGTGGCCGAGGACCATCGGGAGACCGGGGAGCAGGCCGGCGGGCTCGGCCATCCCGTGCCCGGTGTGCGCAGCGTGCACCGCGGCGGCCGGGTCGATCCCCGCGCCGACGATGATCCGCTGGGCGTCCGCGACGCTGAGCGAGTTGCCCCCCGCGCCGCAGACGAGCTTGGCCGCCGTCCTGATCAGTGCGTCGTCCGCGCTCGGGGACACCACGAGCTGGCTTTGGGCGACGCCGAAGAGGGTGTGCAGCGCGAGCTGGCCCATGGTCAGGGCGCCGACGGTGAAGGGCAGCGAACGGGTGCGTCCCGCCAGCGGCGCCGCCACCGCCAACACGAGCAGGAATCCGCCGAGCAGGGACCACCAGGGAACGGTGGCGCACGCCGCCAGCACATGCCCCAGCGCGGACAGCACGACGCAGACCGCGGCGAACACCGCGGCCCGCAGCAGCCGTGGACCGGCTCCGGGTGCGTCGGCGGGTGGGGCCGACGGATGTGCAGACATGGCCGCGCCATCATCGCACTGCGCCCCTGGGCTCGGTGCGGCAGGTCCGGAAGGTCACGTTTGGGGCCCGGGCGGATGCATGGCGTGGACATACACCGGCACGGGGAGATGCGACATCCGCCGAATGAGGGCAATCACGTCAACTCCGCGCTTACGAACGTGATCCAGGGGCAATACGTATCGGTATGTCGAGCCGCAGCCAGGAGGCTGGAGCATGAGCATCTGGTGGACTCTCCATTTGCGGCGCGAAGCAGCGAGCGTCCCGCTCGCCCGGCGACTCCTCCTCGGCGCCATGGAGACCGCGGGCGTCGACCCCGACATCTCGTACGACCTCTCGGTCGCGTTGAGCGAGGCGTGCGCCAACGCCGTCGAACACGGAGGGCGCGCGGGGGCCGGTGCTTCGGAGGCGTACCGGGTCACCGCTTACCTGGACGGCGAGAAGTGCCGCATCGAAGTGTCCGACGCGGGGCCGGGCTTCCCCGACTATCCCCGGGCGGTCGTGCCCGCCCTGTCCGCGGAGAGCGGCCGCGGCCTCTGCCTCATCGAACAGCTGGCCGACCACGTCTACCTCAGGAACAGGCCGGGCCGGGGCGCCGTGGTGAGTTTCGACAAGATGCTGAAATGGCGGGAGGACGCCCTGCTCAGAGTGGTCTGATCAGGGCGTCCTCCCAGGCCCGTGCACGCTGCCGTCGCCGGCCGCGTGCCGTGAATCCCGCGGTGCCGGACCGTGCGCGGCGCGACAGGCTCAGCCCCTGAGCCGATCCATCCACGCCTCGACCTCGTCGGCACGGCGCGGCAGCGCGGCCGACAGGTTCCGGTTCCCGTCCTCGGTGACGAGGATGTCGTCCTCGATCCGGATGCCGATGCCGCGGTACTCCTCCGGGACGGTGAGGTCGTCGGCCTGGAAGTACAGACCCGGTTCGACGGTCAGGCACATGCCCGGCTCCAGCGTGCCGTCGACGTACGTCTCCCGGCGCGCGACCGCGCAGTCGTGGACGTCCATGCCGAGCATGTGACCGGTGCCGTGCAGGGTCCAGCGGCGCTGCAGACCCAGCTCCAGCACCTTCTCGACGTCGAGGTCGCCGAGCAGGCCCCACTCCACCAACCGGGCGGCGAGGACGCGCTGCGCCGCGTCGTGGAAATCGCGGTAGTCAGCGCCGGGTCGCACCGCGGCGATACCGGCCTCCTGCGCCTCGTACACGGCGTCGTAGATCTTGCGCTGCAGGGGACTGAAACGACCGTTGATCGGCAGCGTCCGCGTCACGTCGGCGGTGTAGAGCTCGGTGGTCTCCACACCCGCGTCGAGCAGCAGCAGGTCGCCGGAGCGGACCGGACCGTCGTTGCGCACCCAGTGCAGGGTGGTGGCGTGCGGTCCCGCCGCGCAGATGGAGCCGTAACCGATGTCGTTGCCCTCGACCCGGGCGCGCAGGAAGAAGGTGCCCTCGATGTAGCGCTCGCTGGTCGCCTCGGCCCGGTCCAGGACCTTGACGACGTCCTCGAAGCCACGGGCGGTGGAGTCGCACGCCTTCTGCAGCTCGGCGATCTCGAACTCGTCCTTGATCAGACGGGCCTCGGAGAGGAAGCAGCGCAACTCCTCGTCGCGCTCGGCGGTGACCTTGTCGGTCAGGGCGGCCTCGATGCCCGCGTCGTGACCGCGGACGCCGCGCACCGGCCCGGTCGCCTCGCGCAGGGCCTGCGGCAGCTCGCGGACGTCCTTGGCCGGGATGCCCAGCAGCTGCCCGGCCTCGGCCAGCGAGTGGCGGCGGCCGACCCACAGCTCGCCGAGGCCGTCCAGCCAGAACTCGCCGTTCTCGCGGTTGGAACGGGGCAGGAGGTAGACCGTCGCCTCGTGCCCGTCCGCGGTCGGCTCCATCACCAGCACGCCGTCGTGGGTCTGGTCACCCGTGAGGTACGCGTACTCGGTCGAGGCGCGGAAGGCGTACTCGGTGTCGTTGGACCGGGTCCTCAGGTTGCCCGCCGGGATCACCAGGCGCTCGCCCGGGAAACGGGCGGAGAGGGCGGCACGGCGGCGCGCGGTGTGCCCCGCCTGTGCGATCGGCTCCAGGCCGTGCAGCTCGGTGTCGGCCCAGCCGGACTTCATGTTCTCCGCGAGCTCGTCGGAGACCCCCGGGTACAGGCCGTTCTTGCGCTGCTTGATCGGCTCCTCGGCGTCCGCCTCTGCGTCGGCGGCACCATCGAACTCGGTCTCCGGGGTCTCCGGGATGAGCTCTTCTGCCACGGGTCTGCCTCCTCATCGGTACGATGCTGAACCCTTCACACATCGTACGGTCGTGCGGACACGTGCCCGTGGCGCTGGGGCACCCCGGCCGGACGGGCCCGCGGTCGCACGGCCCCCGGGCACGACCGGACCGTGCCGGAATCCGCGGAATCCCCGGCGGTTCCGCGGGCTACGCGAAACGGGCCGCCAGCATGACGACGTCCTCGCCGGTGTCCCCGCCGGCCGGGACGCCGGGCAGCATCGTCCGCAGTACGTGGTCCGCGACCGCCCCCGGATCGTCCCGCACGGCCCTCGGCACGCTCGCCGCCGCCGAGTGCAGCCGTGCGAACGCCCGGTCCATCGGGTCGCCCGTCCGCCGCAGCAATCCGTCGGTGTACAGCAGCACCGTTTCTCCGGGAGCCGGGGAGAACTCCACGCTCGGCGCCTCCCAGCAGGCCAGCATGCCGAGCGGCGCCGACAGGGAGGTCTCGACGAACTCCGTGCGGCACTCCCCGACGACCAGGGGAGGGGCGTGGCCCGCTCCGGCGAGCACGACCTTGGTGCCCCGGCCCGGCGACTGCGGGGTCCCGATCGGTTCGCAGTACGCGAACAGCGCGGTCGCCGAACGGGCCGGTTCCGTCAGCCGCAGCAGCAACTCCAGGTCGGAGAGCACGGCAACGGGATCCTCCCCCTCCATCACCGCGTACGCGCGCAGGCTCGCCCGGAGCCTGCCCATAGCGGCCAGGGCGCTCGGGCCCGACCCGGACACCGAACCCACGGCGAGTCCCAGCGCTCCTTCGGGCAGCGGGAGCGCGTCGTACCACTCGCCACCGCCGCGCGGTCCGCTGAGATGACGCGCCGCGAGCCGCACCCCCGGCACCCGGGGCAGCCGGCTCGGCAGCAGTTCGTCGGCGATCGTGGCCATCTGCCGGCGGGCCCGCTCCAGCTCCAGCAGCCGCGCCAGGTGCTCGGTGGCGTAGCGGCCGTAGACACCGACGAGATGGCGCTGCCGCTCCGCGGGTTCGGCGGGTTCGTCGTAGAACCAGACGGCCACGCCCAGCCGGCCGGCCGCTTCGGTGGCGATCGGGAGGGCGTAGCTCGCGGCGTAGCCCAGTCGGGCGGCGACCTCGCGGTGGCGCGGGTCGAGTGTGTCGTCGTGGAGGAGGTCGGCCTGGGCGACCGCGGCCGGCACCGTGCCGTTCCCGCCGTCCAGGATCCGGCCGTACCCGGTGGCGGAGCGCGGGACGGTCTCGATGTGGCCGAGGTCGGCGTGGGCGAGGCCGAGGCCGATGGTGGCCGCGGGCCCGCCGCCGTCGGCCGGTTCGAAGACCACCATGCCGCGGTGGGCGCCGACCAGGGCGGCGCCCGCGCGCAGGACTTCGTGGAGGGCCTCGTCGAGCCCTCCGGTTCTGGTGAGGCGTTCGGTGAGCTCGTGGAGGGTCGTGAGATCGGAGACCCAGCCGGCCAGCCGGTCCTGGATCACCGCGCCGGTGGCGGTGGTCGGGGTGGGAGCGGGCGCGAGAGACGTGGCAGTGTGCGTCGGCGCTGGAACTGCTGAATCGATTCCAGCCACTTTCGGCAGGTGAGGGGTGCTCATGGCAGCCGGCTTTCCGGCTGGCGCGTTCTGGCCAATAGCATCGCAAACCCCCATGTCAATCTGCGTCGCTACCAATGCATCCACATCTACACGCACACAAAGGGGGATGTCCAGTATTGTCCTAGCGGGAATACTGGTGTCCGAGGCGCTACTAACTTGGCCTAAAAATGCCCCCCATGGCATCCATTTGCGGTCGACTGGAGCCGTTCGACAGGGCGTCATTCCGAGCGTGATGGGTACGTAAACGGTGATGGCCAGGGGCAGTTGGGACAGCCCTGGAACCTGGCGGAGGCCCCGGGCGTCTTAACCGCCGTGGGTCGCCGCCCCCATCCCCAGTGGCGGGACAGGTACAGCGGGACAGTAAGCGCCAGGCGCGCGCCACCCCTCGCCATGCGTTTAATGGACACAGCCCATGGGACCGCCCATGCCTGCGGCGTGGGTGGCGAGACGTCGCTTGTACGCACAGTGAAGTGATGCACACATGGTGTGATGGACCTCGGCGTTCAACGGAAAGGAACGAGCGCTCATGCGCGAGATCCTCGGAAGGCGACGCAGGCTCCGGTTCTGGCGCAAGGGGAGGCCTGCTCCTCAGCTTGACGCGGCGCTGACCTGCGCCACCGCGTGGAAGTGGCCCGTGCTGCCCGGCGTGGGACTCAAGTCCGCCGGTGGGCGGGCCGACCGCGGCCGCGGCTGTGCCTGCCCCGACCCCGACTGCGTGGTACCCGGTGCCCACCCCTTCGACCCGGGGCTCCTGGCGGCGACCACCGACGAGCGCATGGTGCGCTGGTGGTGGACACGGCGGCCCGCGGCGCCGATCGTGCTCGCCACGGGAGGCCGCGCGCCCTGCGCAGTGAGCCTGCCCGCCGTCGCCGGGGCCCGTGCACTGTCTGCGCTCGACCGGAAGGGCGTCAGGCTCGGCCCGGTCGTGGCCACTCCGACCCGCTGGTCGCTGTTCGTCGCCCCGTATTCCATGGAAGAACTCGGCGAACTGCTGCACGCCAAGGACTGGGTGCCCAGCTCGCTGCGCTTCCACGGCGGGGGCGGATACCTGATGCTGCCTCCTTCCGAGACGGGCACGGGGCAGGTCCGCTGGGAGCGGGCACCACTGCCCGGGTCCGCTCGGCCGTGGCTGCCGGACGTCGAGGCGGTCGTCGACGCCCTCGTCGAGGCGAGCGTCAGTGCGCCGTTCGGGGGGATGACCCCGCCCGAAGCCGGGGACGACTCGAAGCTCGCCTACTGACCGTCGCTCTCGGTTCCGTGCAGCCGGCGGTACGGCCCCGCCGGTGGCCGCGGCCCCGTTCGGGACGAGGCCGCTGCCGTCGACGTGCCACCCGGATGACGGCGTGACGAGAACACCGCACACCCGTGGCGGTTCGCCGTGCGCCCGTCGACCCCGGGGTGCCCCGATCCACTCGTCCGGCCCCCGCCCGTCTGCGGCGCCGTGCCGCGCCCCGGCTGCGGCACGGAGGAAGCGGACGGGCGGCGTCCAGGACGTAGTAGTGGACGGGTGGAGTTCGTGAAGAGCAGTGGGCGGTGCTTCCGGCGCGGGTGTCGGGCATTGTCCAGGGAGTGACGGTCCGTTGTGCGACCCCATGTCGGGCCGGATGGCAAGACGGCACGGCGGTAGGGATTTCTGGCTGAAATCCATTCATGCGGCGAGCGTGGTGCCGAGCCGTCGGTCGAAAACCGCGGTCCACGCACTAGCGAACGTGCTCCCGCGCAACTCGGTTCGGGCGCCACGCTCGCAGCCTGGAAGGTTGTATCGACCACGGGTTCGGCTGTCGATGCGCCTGCGCGACGCCGACGGGACGGCCGTCGGCGGACCGCGGGGATCAAGGGGGCCGGGAGATCCCCGGGTAGGGGCCGTACGGGCATATTGCGCGTGCGGGTCGGAGATGCCGCCGAGGTACGCAAAACGCCAAGTGAGAAGCAGCGGGAGGGGTGCGGGCGGCTATTCGCTCGTTGCGTAGTTCGCATCTCCCCGAAGGTGAGCTCGCCATCCTTCGCTACCGCGATCCGGCGGCAACTCTTCCGCATCCGCGCGCAGTTGGTGCCGGAAGAAAGTGATGGAAGCCATTCCGGAAATAGCAGCGCCCGGTCGCTGGCGACGGGGGATGCACCAGCGACCGGGCTTCCAGAACGGTAACAAGAGATCTGCTGTTCGCAAATTCGATCTCGAGTATTCGGACAGGGAATTACCCGTCCGTAGGGGTGATTGTGACGGGAATCACTTGTCGTGGGACAGAAACCGTCAGTGCCCCTTACGACGGTCCGGTCAGCTGAGGGTCACCTGACGGTTGGTGAGCCCGCCGCGGGCCCGGCGCTCCTCGGCAGTCAGCGGAGCGTCCGCCGCGAGCGCCGAGGCCAACCGCTCGGCGAACTCGGCAGCCGGCTTCTCGCACTCCTCGGCACCCATCCCGCTCGGCAGGTCCCAGACCGGCACCACGAGGCCGTGCGCGCGGAACGAACCGACCAGCCGGGTGCCCTCGCCCAGACTCGACGTGCCGGCGGCGTGCAGCCGGGCGAGCGCGTCCAGGAGCTGCTCCTCCGGATGCGACATGACCCAGCGCAGGTGGTTCTTCTCCGGCGTCTCGCACCAGTACGCCGCGTCCACGCCGGACAGCTTGACGGTCGGGATCGCGGCGGCGTTGGCGCGCTCCAGCGAAGCAGCGACCTCCGGGCTCGGGTTCTCCGCCGATTCCGGGATCCAGAATTCGAACCCGCTGTGGACGACCGGCTCGAAGGGAGCGGCCGGATCGAGCAGCTCCTGGAGCCGCGGACCCTCCGGGGAGACCCGCTCCCCGGCGACCGCGGTGCCGGGCTTCGCCTTCAGCGCGCGCTGAAGGGTGTCGGCGAGGTCCCTGCTGAGGTCGCCGGAGGACGTGTCGTTCTGCACGGCGAGCAGCACGGAGCCGTCGTCCCGGCGCAGCGCGGGCCACGCCATGGGCAGGACGGTGGCGAGCGTGACGGACGGAACGTCCGCGGGGAGCTCGTCCTTGAGGGTCAGCGCGACCGTCGCGGCGGGCACCAGTTCGCGGAGTGCGACCCAGTCGCACTCCGAGGGAAGCCCCTCGAAGGGGCGATGGACCAGCTCGGTCACGGCGTGCGCGGCGGCACGGCCGTGGCAGGCCTTGTAGCGACGGCCCGACCCACAGGGGCAGGGCTCGCGGGCACCCACCACCGGCACGGGCTCGTCGGCGCCGGCGGCGCGGGCACCATCGGTGCGCTGTGGCCTGGTGGCCTTCGTCTGGGGGCGCTTCTTGGCCATGATGGGCTTTCTCCCGATGACGGCGTGCTTGTCTCGGGCGCGAGCCTAGCCGTCCCGCCCCAGCCGACGGCCCCAACGCCGGATCAGGTCACCGTGCGCCGGCCCCGGTCCATGTCGTCGTACGCCTGGACCAGGTCGAAACCCGGGCCGGTAACGCGCGTAGCGAAGTCGTCGCGCCGGCTCCCGGCCGTGACCAGGACCCACACCGTGACCTCGCCGGACGCGCCGTCCCGAACACCCCAGTCATGGGCGAGCGCACCGATGATGTTGAGCCCCCGACCGCCGCGCGCGGTGACCGAGGGCGTCGACGGAACCGGTCGGGTCGGACCGCCCCCATCCGTCACCTCGACGGTGAGACCGCCCGCCCCGTCCACGCGCCACGCGGCACGGACGCTGCCGTCCCCGATGTCCTCCCGCCCGAGCGGTCTGCCGTGCCGGCAGGCATTGCTCAGCAGTTCGGAAAGGATCAGTACGGCATCGTCGACTACCGATTCCGACACTCCGCCGCGTTGCAACTGCTCACGCATCCGGTGCCGTGCCTCACCCACGCCCGCAGGGCCATGGGGTACGGCCATGCTCGACGACGTGGGCACCTCCTGTGCCACCACCAACGCCACCCCCGAGACCTCCTTTGCCCCACGCCACGGGTTGGATGCCCCAACGACCCCGATCGGAAACCGGCCAGTCGGCGTCTGATGACGCACTCGTAACGATCGAGTACTCAGCGAACGCGCCGGTGCACTCCCCGTGATGGCGCCAGCTCCGTCGCGGTGGACCCGAGCGACTAGGAACGGCCCAATTGGGAGAGGACCTGCCGAGGCCGGTTCGTGATGATCGCCTCCACGCCGAGCCCGACGCAGAGGTCGACGTCCTCGGGCTCGTTCACCGTCCAGACGTGCACCCGGTGGCCCGCGGCGTGCAGCCGCTCGACGTAGGAGGGGTGGTTGCGGACGATCCGGATGCCGGGCCCGGCGATCCCGGCGCCGGCGGGCAGCCGTCCGTCGCGCAGCCTCAGCGAGAGGAACTGCAGCAGGTAGACGGTGGGGATGTTCGGTGCAGCGGCCGCGACCCGGTGCAGCGAGCGCGCCGAGAAGCTCATGATGCGCACCGGGGACTCGTCGGGCGCCGCCGGGGCGTCGAGCCCGAACCGCTTCAACAAGTGCAGCAGCCGCTCCTCCACCTGGCCCGCCCAGCGCGTGGGGTGCTTGGTCTCGATGGCCAGCTCGATCGGCCTGCCCGCGTCGGCCACGAGCTCGAGCAGTCGTTCCAGGGTGAGGACGGACGTGAACTCGGGGTCGTGCCAGTCCGGGCTCTCCTCGCTGTCCTTCCAGGAGCCGAAGTCGAGCGCGGCGAGGTCCGCGAGCTCCAGGGCGGACACGGCCCCGCGGCCGTTGGACGTGCGGTTCACGCGGCGGTCGTGGACGCAGACGAGGTGACCGTCCGCGGTCAGGCGTACGTCACACTCCAGGGCGTCCGCCCCGTCCTCTATCGCCTTCACGTACGCGGCCAGGGTGTGTTCGGGGGCGTCCTCCGACGCCCCTCGGTGGGCGACGACCTGGATCGGGAGTTGAGTCACCGCGTCATGGTGCCACCGTCGGAAAGGCCGTGCCGCGGATGTGACCGTAATGTCCGGGATAAAGGATGGCGCGGATACGCACAGGTCCTGCTTACAGTGGCCTGACGGCCGGTGGGAAAAGCTGGCGGAGCGGACCCACGCGCACATCGCACACCGCGGAACCGAGGAGAGAGCTGTGAGCACCGAGAACGAGGGCACTGCGGCGCAGCCCGGCCCATCCGTACCTCCCGTGCCGGCGGCCGCTCCCGAAGAGACGGCCGCGCACGGACCCGAGGGCGCCGGGGCGCCGACGCAGTCGGCACACCAGGTGCCACCCGCGCCGACCGCGCCTCCGACACCGAACGCAGGGACGCACCACGGTGGCGGCAGCGGCACCCACTACAACGCCGCAGGGGTCCAGCACACCGGTGGAGGCTGGCCGCCGCCCCCGCCGGCGGCAGCGCCCTGGGGCGCCGTCGCACCCGGACCCCAGGGACCGCGCAAGCGGTCCGGCGGACTGATCGCGGCCGTGCTCGCCGCCGCGCTCGTCGGCGGCGGGATCGGCGGCGGGATCGGCTACGTGGCCGCCAAGGACAGCGACAGCGGCGTCTCGACGACCGTTGCGGCCGGGGAGGCACCCGGCGACTTCAAGCGTGACCCCGGGACGGTCGCCGCCGTCGCCAACAAGGCCCTGCCGAGCGTCGTCACCATCGAAGCGCAGTCGGGCGGCAGCCAGGGGGAGGGCGGCACGGGCACCGGCTTCGTGTACGACAAGCAGGGCCACATCCTCACCAACAACCACGTGGTGGCGTCGGCGGCCGACGGCGGCACGCTGTCCGCGACCTTCTCCAACGGCAAGAAGTACGACGCCGAGGTCATCGGCCGGGCCCAGGGCTACGACGTCGCCGTCCTGAAACTGAAGGACGCCCCATCCGGCCTGGCGCCGCTGCCGCTCGGCAACTCCGAACAGGTACAGGTCGGCGATTCGACCATCGCGATCGGCGCGCCGTTCGGGCTCTCCAACACGGTCACCACCGGAATCATCAGTGCAAAGAACCGGCCGGTCGCGTCGGGCGACGGTGCCGGCGGCAGGAACTCCTACATGAGCGCCCTGCAGACGGACGCCTCGATCAACCCGGGCAACTCGGGCGGACCCCTGCTCGACGCTCGCGGAGCGGTGATCGGCATCAACTCCGCCATCCAGTCGACGGGGAACAACGGCTTCGGCCAGCAATCCCAGGCGGGATCCATCGGACTGGGCTTCGCGATCCCCATCAACCAGGCGAAGAACGTGGCCGAACAGCTCATCAAGACGGGGCAGCCCGTCTACCCGGTCATCGGCGCCACGGTGAACATGACCTCCAAGGGCGCGGGCGCCACCATCGCCCAACAGGGGGCGGGCGGCACCGCGGCGATCACACCGAACGGCCCGGCGGCCAAGGCGGGGCTCAAGCCCGGGGACGTCATCACCAAGTTCAACGGCAAGCCCGTGGACAGCGGGCCGACCTTGATCAGCGAGATCTGGAACCACAAGCCGGGCGACAAGGTCACGCTCACCTACGAGCGCGACGGGCGGGAGTCCACGGCCTCGATCACCTTGGGGCAGCGCAAGGGCGACGGCTGACGGGCTAGGCTGTGCAGGCGCCTCCCGGAGATCGGGCGGGCGCGAGGTGGGTTGCCCGAGCGGCCTAAGGGAACGGTCTTGAAAACCGTCGTGGCGCGAGTCACCGTGGGTTCAAATCCCACACCCACCGCGTACAGGCCACGTAAGGCCAGGTGAGAAGGGGTGCTCCGGATTCCGGGGCGCCCCTTTCCCATGGGGCCTGTCTCACCTTGATCCGCCTCTGTCACGACGTTGACCAGTGTCTGTGGACCAGGCGTGGACCAAGATCCGGCCCACGGAGGACGAGAAATCGCAGGTCAGGACTACCGCTGTGGGGCATGCGCGGGCCAGGTGCCCGACAACGCGAAGGCGCCACCGGTCCACCCTCGTCCACCCCGGGCAGAGGGGCGGGAGCAGGCGCCACCTCGACCGGATCGGGCACCGCAGCAGGAGCGGTCCGCTGCTGCGGCACCAGCGCAAGCACTCCGGGAATCTTCAGGCCCAGGACGTTCCGCTCCTGCTCGAGAACCGGGGTGAACCGCTCTCCTGGGGACCGCATGTCCAGCGCCTGATGCGGCCGCACGGAGTTGTACTCCTCCACCCAACGATCCAGTGCCGCCTGAGCCTCCTGGAGGCTCTCGAATGCGCCGCAGTCGTCGAAGAGTTCACGCCGCTGGGTCTGGTGGAACCGCTCGACCTTGCCCGTCGTGGTCGGGGAGGCCGGCTGGGTCAGCCGGTGCGCGATCCCGTTTTCCCGGCAGATCCGGTCGAACAACACCTCACCACCCTGCCCGAACCGGTCGGTGAACTGCTTGCCGTTGTCGGTCAGTACCTCTTCCGGCACCCCGAACCTCTGCAAAGCCCGGGCGAACGCCGCACAGACCGCCCGCACAGACCGCCCGCTCCACCACCGACGCGATCACGCAATACCGGGAATGGTCATCCACCCCCGTCACGGCCTTGACTGTCCTTTGCCCCTCCATGATCCCAAACCCGGACGCCACGAGTTCAACCTGAGTGGTCCGCCGAGGCCTCCTCCAGACGGTTCCCGCAGCGGTCGGTGGCCTGGTCGAGGAGGGCGGTGCTGGCGGCGTTGTCGTGGGCGGACGCGGCCAGCACAGCGACGCCGATGACCAGCCCCAGAACGTCAACAGCCAGTCCCCGCTTGCGACCCGACATCTTCTTGTTCACGTCCAGTCCCGTCGTGGCCTTCGGGACACCGGTGGCCGCGCGCACAGACTGGGTGTCGGTGATTACGAGGGACAGGTCCTCTGATCGCTTGCAGCCTGTCTGGTTCTGGTAGAAGTTCGCGTTCGCGATCTGCCTCAGGTCACAGCATCCGAAATCTCCGGTCGTCGACCGTGCCACCCGGATCTGCTTCCAGGCCGTGATCCTTGGCTCGGTCAACGCCCACTGCTCGTTCGACAAGTCGGTGAGGTACGGCTCTCTCTTCACGCCCCGCATCTCAACATGGACATGCCCAGCAAGTGACCTGGACGGCGATCAGTACCACGATCGAGCGATCACGAACTGAGGAAGATCGGACCTAACGTCCAACTACACGTCTGGTCGGTGACGTTTCCGTCAAGGACCCCGCGAAGGCCCTGCACCTCCTATTACAGTGGCGCGCCTGCGAGGTACTCCAGCTACCAGAGCTACATACGCCTCGGCTGCCGTGACCGCGTGTCAGCGGGGCCTGGCACAGATGTAAGCTAAGGCGCAAAGGGTGATATGTCGCTCTTTGTGGCCGTAGGTATATGCCCGCCTCGCTGCGGGCTCCAAGGGATGGGCGCGTAATGAACGGCTCGTGGTCGTGGCGGAGGTCGTCGTTCAGCGACGCCGCAGGCAATCAGTGCGTGGAGGTCGCGCGTACTTCGCTCGGCGTCATGGTGCGCGACTCCAAAGACATTGCCGCGGGTCGCCTCGCATTCGGTGCCGCCGCATGGCGCCGGTTCACAGCCTCGACCGAGTCGGGGACGGGTCCCCTATGAGTAGATGGCCTCTGTCTGAGGCGCCCCCACAAGACGCCGCGCCCCACCCGTTGGACCAACGGATGGGGCGCGGCGCCTAGTGTTCAATGACCAGGTGTCCCCAATCGACCGGCGAGGGCGAGTCCTGCAGTGGCGATGGCTCCGGCGGCCGCCTTGCCGGCGTCGTCGGGGACCAGGATCAGCGTGAAGATGGCCGCAGTCAGTGAGGCAACCGCCACGATAACGGCGACTACGGCATTGGCGCGTGGCAGAACGGGAACGCTTCGCTGCGATTCTTCCGCCGCAGCACGTTCGACGTCTTCCGGCATGGTGTACTCCAGATGGCCCGGGACTTGAAACGGTGCTTGGTGCCGTTCGCTTGCAGGCGAACGGCCGTTCCTGAGGTGGCGATTCCCTCGGCTCTACGTGATCACTCATTCGTCCCTGGCTGTCGAAGTCCCATGTTGGCGCAGTGGTTGAGATCTCCACACATCAGATCGACGTCGTACGGTTTGCGATCCGGCTACACGCTAGCTAGCAGATTGATGGTTTATCCGGACTCCCCGCCGAGCACATCTTGGTAGGAGCGATTGGATCCGGGCAGTTCTGCGTCGCTTTACCAGCGGCGATTGCGAACTCGGCCTGGATGCGCAACCGTTCTCCGTACGCTGATGTCCGGTGGCCCGGGCGATCAGCATGGGGCGCATCCCGTTGCAGCGGGCTCGCTTCACTGTGGCTTCGCCTGTGCGGAGCCACAGCCATGTTTGCGGCAAGTGACTTCGTGCGCCCCACCGTGCTTCTCTGCGCCCCTGCTGGCAGCCGGCTATGAGGAGAGCTGCTCAGCCGTTTCCTGTCGTACGCAGCAAGGGCGGGGCTGATCACGCTTTTTGAATCGGTGGCGTCGTGGCTCAGTCCCCGTTCCGTGGATTGACGTGGAAGTCGTGAGGTTGCGTCTCCAGATGTTCGGCTATCTGCAGAAGGATCCGCGGGATCTGCTCGCCCTTGATCGCCCTCTCCTCCAGGCTCCAGAACTGCTCCAGGTAGGCGACGAAGCTCTCCGTCTCCGTGCTCACGGTGGCCGTGCCTCGAAGGTTCTCGAGGTACACGAACGGCGGCATCTCCTCCTCCTCGAACTCGAAGAGAGTGAAGGGACCCTGCGATGCGGCATGCGCGCCACCACTGAACGGAAAGATCATGATGTTGCGGCGAGGATGAGCCGCTAGTTCGGCGAGTCTGCGTAGTTGGCCCTTCATGACCCCCGGGCCGCCGACCTGCCGGCGGATCACCGACTCGTCCAGGATGAAGTACGACTCCGCTTCGTCCCGTTCGAGTGCTTCCTGGCGCAGCATCCGCGCCTCGAGCATGCGCTGTCGCTGCTGTTCAGAGAAGCGCGTCGGAGTGTAGGCGCGGATGATGGCCATCGCGTACTCCTCCGTCTGGAGCAGCCCGGGCATGACCAGGGGCTGGAAGCTGCGGGTTACGAAAGCTGAGGACTCCATCGCGAGAAAGCCGAGAAAGTCCTTGTCGTAGATGTCCCGATACTCGGTGAAGGGCATCTTCCGGCTTCCCCGAGCCAGGTTCAGCAGCTCCTCCACAGTGGCGTCGTCTTCCACGTCGAAGAGAGCCAGCAGCGGGCGCAGGTCGTTGACGGAGATTCCGACCTCGCCAGCTTCTATACGCAGCAGCTTGCTCGGGGACCACTCCATGCGCTCAGCAACCTGTCGCTGCGTCAGATCAGCGGCCGTCCGCAATTGCCGCAGCCGTGTCCGAAGCCGCAGTCGCTGTATCGCGGGGCTTCCCGTGCTCGGCGTCGCCATACGTCCCCCAATCTGCGATACGGCTGATTGTCGCATCACCACCTGGGATTAAGCGGACCTGAACAGCGCACAAAGCAAGCCGTCTTTATGCACGTGGCCAACACGGACCGTAGTGCCTCCGCTGCCCCATTTTCACCACCAGACCTCCTCCGGCTCGCGATTCAGCCGAAGGTGCCGGAAGATACCGAGGAGAGAGTCGCCCGGGAACTGCCCTGCAACGGGGCTCGGAAACCGGGACACGGCTCATTTCGGGCATCCCCAGCGGGCGGCCTCTGTGCTACTCAGGTTGAACTCGTGGCGTCCGGGTTTGGGATCATGGAGGGGCGAAGGACAGTCCGGCCTCGGTGAGGCAGCCGGTGATCGCGTCGGGGCGGTACTGGATCTGCTCGAGGCGGCTGCGGACGAGACAGCGCCTGTCCGGCCTGGTCGGCGAAGCAGACGTAGGCGCCGAGCTCGGCAGCGGTTTTCCACCGTCGGCCAGGTCTCCTCCCGCCACTGGGCGATCTCCTCCTCGTCACGCTCCGCCGAGCGCCGTACCGGGACCTGCCAGGAGTAGCCGTGCCGGTCCAGCAGCTTGCTCACCCCGGTGAGGGTGTAGCAGACGTGGCAGGTGCGGCCGATCAGCACGGCGATCCGCGCCAGGGTCCAGCGCTGGGCGTCCTCGAACCCAGCGTTGGCCTTTCCGGCAGTGGGTAGTTTTGGGATGTTTCCGTCGGTGGCCGTCTACGAGGTCGGCGGAGCGGGGAGGTGGCGAGAGCCGAGGAGCCGACCGCCCCAGCCACGACGCACCCCTTCTCCGACATCAGGCGGCTGATGCAGCCGTTCAGCGGTCAGGAGATGCACAGCAAAGGCGCGGGTGCCCCGTTCATCGAACGTCGGGCATCTCAGGACACCAACTCTTGACGGCACCCCTGGCGGCAACGGCGGCGCACAAAGGCCCGTCGGGTCCAGTGCCGTCGACGGCGACTGGGGACAGCACCCGACATCGATGAACTGTGCACGGTTGAGCATCATCGCGGGCGCTTCTGAGTACGTGTGCTCAGGGCACGGCAGCCGTCCGGCGGCGAGGATTGGGAGCACATCGAATGACTGGAGGGGGTCATGAACACGCCTCGCAGGACGAGCCGCCCCACCACCGTTGTGCGGCCCGGAAGGGTCCGCCTCGTCGCCGCCGCTCTCGCAGGCGCGGCCGCCGTGGTGGCACTTACCGGATGCGCCGGCGTCGAGTACAAGGAGGACATCTGCAATAGCGGCGAGTACCCCGTCCTGTCCGTGGGCGGTACCGGCTCCGCCTGTGTCTCGGACAAGACAGAGCCTCCGGCGGGATTCGTGAGATACCCGGAGGGCAAGGTGCCGCAGCAGGTCGACGACAAGTGGGACAAGTACTGGGACACCCACACACTCGACAAGGACGGCAACATCATCGACGTTCCGGATGCCAGCTGACCCGGACGGCCCCATCCGGCGGGCGTACGCGCCGTGTGTCGCATGTCCAGAGAAGCCGGCAGCCTCCTACCCCCGGAGCGGATGACCTTGGGTAGCAGGGTGGAGCCAGTGGACCCCGTGTGGACCACGGCTCCCGCGCCAGCCGTCGTGGCGCGAGTCACCGTGGGTTCACCTCCCACACCCACCGCGGGTCGGCGGCCCCTGACCAGTGCGTATGGTCGGGGGCCTTCGCCGTGTCCGGTGTGCTCGGCACTGCCCGGCTCCTTGGTTCCCGCCCGGTCAGGCATGCCGGGGCACGCTTCCCGTCACCTCGGTCCGGAGATACCTTCGGCCGGTCCCGTGGGCCCGAACGAAGGTATGGGCAGGTCGCGCAAGCGCAGGCGGCAAGATGACCACGTGGCCGACGACGAGAACAGGGGCTTCAGCCTGCCCCGAGGAGCAACGGGCTTCTACCAGCCGAAGGGCGGTCCGCTTCCCGAAACCGACCTGCGGAATTTCCGAAGTGCTCTGTACCAGGCCGCTCGCGCCGCCGGAGGAAAGGTCGGCGAGGAGGAGGAGCAGGCGTACCCGCGTACGTTCCACACCGCGTCGGTCGTCGACGGTGCAGGCGAGCACATCGTCCTGTGCCACGCCCACCACCCCTGGATCGCGTTCGCCCGGGAACGTAGGGATTGGTACGGCACGGAGTTCACCGCACCGCCGTCCTGGGCCGACACCTTCGCGCACGCGGGGTTTGCCGTGCTGAATCGAGAACGACTCGGCACGCCTCTTTCCCAGGTGGACACCTCGGTACTCACACCGGGCGAGTGGCGCCAGATTCGCTTCTACGCCATCACCACGCTGGGCGGGGTGATCTTCAACGCATGGGACTGATGAGCGGGTTGGCCACGTGTTCGATGGGCCCAACCGGCTGCTGGTCACCGATGAGGACGGCGGCAGCGATCACGACCGGATGAGGTTGAATGACACGCGCCAACGCAGCACGAAGGACTGCGACTTAGAACCCCTAACGGAATGAGGGGCAGGGAACGCTAGGCTCGGCGGTCATGAGTCAGAGTGGTTCGCAAGCGGCAGTATTCTTCCGAGATGTCCGCCAGAGCCGAGTGGTCTGGCTTGTCCGGGATGACGACGGAAGCCCGGCTCCCCTCTCTGCGGACGGCACGCGAAGCCTTCCCTTCTGGTCGACCTCGGCTCGCGCCCAGAGGGCAGCGAAGATCTGGGGGCACGGGCTACGCGTTGAATCCATGCCCTTGGGCACATGGCGTGATCGCGATCTGCCCGGTGCCGCCCGAGAGGGATACAAGATCGGCATCAACTGGAGTGGGCCGCGCCTGGTCGGCTGGAGCTTCACCCCCATGGAAGTTCTCAACCGACTGGCAGCGGCTGACTAGCACTCGGCATCGCTCGCCAGAGCGCGCAGGCGTCGCCAGCAGATGAGTGCGCATCCGAGGGTGAGGAAGGCTTCGTGCATGTCGTCGCGGGTCTCCCAGCGGATGCGTAGGCGGCGGAACCAGTGCAGGTGGGCGAAGGCGCGTTCCACGACCCAGCGTTGGGTGCCCAGGCCGGAGCCGTGTTCTGTGCCTCGGCGGGCGATCAGCGGCTTCACGCCGAGGTCCCGGGCGAGTCGGCATTATTTGTCGTGGTCGTAGCCGCGGTCGCCCAGCACCATGTCGGGGAGGCGCCGGGGCCGGCCGCGCATGCCCCGCACCGGCGGCACAGCCTGAAGGAGTGGGATCGGCTGGGTGACGTCGTTGCGGTTGCCGCCGGTCAAGGTGGCAGCGAGCGGGATGCCGGTGGCGTCGGTGATCAGGTGGTGCTTGCTGCCCGCTCTGCCCCGGTCAACAGGGCTTCGTCCGGTCTTGGCTCCCCCTTTAGCGCCCGGATGTGGGAGCCGTCGACCATCGCCCGGGAGAAGTTCAGGGCGTTCGAGCCACGCAGCTTCGCGAGGAGAACCTCGTGCAGCCGGGGCCACGCACCGGCCTCCGTCCACTCGGCCAGGCGCCGCCAGCAGGTCATGCCCGACCCGAAGCCGAGCTCTTGCGGTAGATGCTCCCAGGAGATCCCGGTGTGCAGCACGAACAGGATGCCCTGGAACACCAGTCGGTCCGGATGCCGCTTACGACCGGGATGCCGTGGTCGCCGTTCCACCTTCGGCAGCAACGGCTCAATCACCGCCCATAAGTCGTCATCGGCTTCCCATGGCTTCGGCTGAGCCACCCCACACCCCCGGATCATCCGTCTCGGAGTGATCCAACCACCTCAAAGATCATTTCGTTAGGAGTTCTAAGGACCCGGTAGGCTCCAGCGGGTATTCCAGCGGCGTGTCGACCAGCCGCCGGGCCAGCTCGGTGTGTGCCTGGGCAGCGTCCAGCGCGAGTGGCATGACCTGGCAGGATCCCCTCCCATGAGTTCTGGCCGATGGGGCACCCATGGGATCGAGATGACCGCGGACCGCGTGATCAAGCGGTTCGCCTCAGGGGACGATGGACGTGCCGAGCGTGAGTGGCGGGGGCTGACCCTGCTGTCTGCTCACGCTCCGGGGCTGGCGCCTGAGCCGTGGGAAGCAGATCTCGCAGTTGAAGCGCCTGTGGTAGCGATGTCTCGCCTCGCGGGGATTCCCCTGCGTGGAACTGCCTTGGGCAAGAGAGAACTTGAGGCACTGGCAGAGGCCCTGGCCACACTGTATGCAGCCGTGCCACCTGATGTGGTTCGTAAGATTCCGCTCAGACCCGGACTGCCGAGCGAGCTCATCGGCCATCTCGGCAGGTGGGCGATGGAAATGCGCCCCCGGGCCGGAGGGCTGGTGAGGCAGGCCATGGATGCCGGGCTGGGCTGGGTGGCTCATTCCGGACTTGAAGCCGACGCCTCGCAGGAGGTGCCCGATGTGTTCGGCCCGGGCGATGGCAATCTTGCCAACTATCTGTGGGACGGAACCAGGGTCCAGGTTGTGGACTTCGAGGATTCAGGCCGCAGTGATCGTGCCTTTGAGCTGGCGGAGATCACCGAGCATGTGGGCAGCTGGGTCGAACACCCGTTAGATGTCCCGGCGCTCTTGGGACAGTTCGACCTTTCTGCGGCGGAGACGGCGCGGTTGCAGGAGTGCAGGAGACTGCTGGCTCTGGTCTGGCTGTTCCTGCTCGCGAGAGATGACCCGGCGCATCCCCGAAACCCTCCCGGCACTGCAGAGAAGCAGGCTATCCGCCTGCTGGAACTGCTGGGCTGAACGACGAAGCCTGCGGCCGGAGGGATCCCGCCGGCCGCGGGCTCATGTCGGTGCCCGCTCAGGGACGTGTTAGGGCAGTCTGCGCATCGGGATGACATCGGGGCCGGTGCTGATGCCGGGCGGCCGCCCGGGCCTACCTGGGGTTTCGACGGCATGCATGTGGTCTACCGCCTGACGGGGTCCTGCGTGCGGGGACAGTAACCCGCCAGCCATGACAAAGGGAACATATTTTCTTCAACCGGCTGTGAGAGGGGGGAGTCCGCCCCGTCAGCCGCAACGGCACCCCAACCGGCGCGGTCGGATGTGTCTGGCGTCAGGCAAGGTGCGCTCTTTGCGCGCATACGTCGCGTGAATGCGACGTATGCGCGCAATCACAGTGGTGGGCTGGCCCTCCCTTGGCGTGTCCTGGCGAGCTCTGCGAAGGCCCGCTGGTACGGGGTTCCACACGATGAGCCGGCGCTGTCGGCCAGCAGCCGGTCCAGGTGCTGCCTGCCCACACTGATTTCGCCCATGGCTCACTCCCGTATCCTCCGGGCCCGGCCGCTCCAGGCCCTCGCTTCCGACGCTACGAGCCGGGTCTGACATTGGTCCCGGCCCGAGGCTCATTCCGGTTCTTAGGGGGAGCACACGAGCAGGCTATGGCGAGCGCTGATGGTGGTTCCTGCGGCGGTGATGCTCAGTACCGCAGGGACGACAACCGTGGCGTCGGCGGCGACCGGCACCCCGAGCGGCCCGCCTCCGTCGGGCGTCACGTGCGTGTCGACGACCGGAGCGAAGGCGTGCTTCGCAGCGTACGGAGACCGGGTCTGGGTCAAGGACACGAAGGCGAACGGACAGTCCGCCGCAGGCACGATCACGTCCGTACTCCCGGCGCACTGGGGTCGCGAGTGCTTCAACCACCGCGGTAAGGACGGCGGCTGGGTGATGTGCGATTTTGACGTTCCGGAAAACCAGAAGGGTCTGCTCTGGGCCGTCAACAACCCCTTCATCGGTAGCCAGGCGTATACGGAGATCTGGACCACCGACCCTGCCTGAGTCGCATGCGGTCGGCCGACGACGGTCGGGACGGGCGCGGAGCCGGTGGACCTGCGGGGTGGCCGGCGCGGGGAAGCGGGTGTGGGAGGCGGTGCCACGGGCACCTCGTCCTCAGTCGGTGCCCGGTTCGGCCGCGGTTTCGGCGCCCGCGCCCTCCTCGGGCCGCTTCTTCAGCGCCGTCCTGGCCGCCACGACTGCCGGCCCTTCGAGGGTGGCCCAGTACGGGTGGGCCGAGACCTCGATCGACAGTTCCACGACGAGGCGCCGCAGGCGGCTCTCCTCCGCCTTCTGTTCCTCGGTGTAGCCGGACGTGGCGGGAAACTCGTGCCGGTAACCGGAGTACTGCCCTTCGACGGCGGTCCAGCCCTCGGCGGGTACGACCGACCACGGCAGGGTCCGGCACAGTGCCCGGTACTGGGAGCGGGCCTGGTGGAGGCGCAGCTGGGCCTCGCGCAGATCGTCGGGGAAGTCATATTCGGCCACGACCAGAATGATACGCCTGTTCGAATATGGGGAGCGGGAACACGCTGGGCCGTGTCGCTGACACCGGGCCGACGGCATCGGCCGCCGCACGGACTCGGCCGCCGCTCGGGCATGCTCAGCCCGAAGGGGACGCGGACGAAGGTGGAGCGGGGGGAAGGTCGTAGATGTTGCCCGGAGTCACGATGCCGGTGATCGTCTTTGCGAAGAGCGTGCTGTTCTCGTTGCCCAGGTAGTCGTTGTCCGTGTTGCTCAGCACCACGAGCGTGGCCTTCGCCGACGGCAGGTAGACGACCACCGACTGGTAGCCGGGCAGCGATCCGTTGTGCCCCAACCAGCCGTGGTTGACGAAGATCCCCAGGCCGTAACCGGTTCCGGGGTAGCCGGTGGGCAGGGTCCGCAGCCGCTGGGCCTGGGTGGCGGGCTTCAGCAGGGTTCCCGTGGCGACGACGCGCCCCCACGTACGCAGGTCGTCCAGGTCCGAGATCATCGCTCCAGCGGCCCAGGCCCAGGACGGGTTCCAGTCGGTCGCGTCGGCCTGCTCGCCGTTCTCGGTCTGGGTCGTGTAGCCCTGGGCGTGCGGTTTCGGGAACTCCGCTCCGACCGGGAACAGCGTCCGCTCCAGACCGCTCGGCCGGAACACCTCCCGCTGCAGGAAGTCGCCGAGGCTCCGGCCGCTCACCTTCTCCACGACCAGGCCGAGCAGGATGGTGTTCGTGTTGCTGTACTGGAACTTCTGCCCCGGCGGGAAGTCCGCCGGGTGCTTGAAGGCGTAGCCGAGCAGCTGCTCGGGAGTGAAATCCCTGTCGGGGTCCGCCAGGAACGCCTTGTCGAAGTCGGGGTCCTCGCTGTACGAGAACAGTCCGCTGCGCATCTCGGCGAGCTGCCGGAGGCTGATCCCGTTCCCGCCGGGGACGCCCTGCAGGTACTCCGAGACCGGATCGTCGAGGCCGACCTTCCCCGCGTCCACCAGCCGCAGGAGCGCGGTCACGGTGAACGTCTTCGTCTCACTGCCGATCCGCATGTGCAGGTCGTCCGACATGGGGGCGCCACTGCTCTTGTCGGCGACCCCGAAGGACCGTACGTACTCGGCCTCCCCGGGGACGAAGAGCCCCACGATGACGCCGGGGACGCCTGCCTGCCGCCGCGTCCCCTCGATCGCCTTGTCGAGCCGAGCCGTCACGGCCGGGGTCAGCTCGCGCACCGGCGCGGCGGCCGAGGGCGTGGCGGAGGTCGCCGCCTCCGCGGGTGGGGCGGACGCGGTGGTGGGAGCGGTGCACGCCGTAAGGGCCAGCAGCCCCGTCGTGGTGAGCGCCGCCGTGATCCTGCGGTGGGCGGTCTGCGCGGACCCACGGCGTTCGGGCGTGCGCGTCATCCCAGTGCCTCTTTCCGCGGTGAGGTCGGTGCGACGGCATGCGGCCACCGGGAGGGCCGGAGGTGGGACGCGTGCCGTGGACAACGTACGCCGCGGGCGGGCTCGTTCCCGCGAGACCGGGCCCGGCACTGACCCGTTCGGCAGGGTGGACGCGTGGCTGACGCCGGCACCGGCACCGGCACCGCGGAGGTTGGGTCCCACGACGGCGGTGGGACCCGGCGGGACGGCGCTCGTCCGGTCCGCCCCGCGGTGAAGGGTTCACGGCCACCCGGCCGGGAGCGGACGGAAGGGCGCTCCCGCCGGGGAGCGCCCTTCTCGCCGTGCCGTGTTCCCGCTCAGGAAGAGGCGCCGGCCTTGCGGCGGCGGGTGAGGACCACGGTGCCGGCACCGAGGACCACGGCCGCACCGGCTGCGCCGGCGAGCGGTAGGGCCGATGACGAGCCGGTGCTGGCCAGGGATCCGGTGGATCCGCTGGGGGTGGTGGACGTGCTGGAAGTGGTGGCGCCCACCGCCTGGCTGGACGTGGAGCCCTGCGGGGTGGTGCCCGAAGTGCCCGGTGTGGTCTTGCTCGGGGTGACGGTGCCGCTCGTGGCCGGCTTGCTGCCCGCGGGCAGCGTCGTGAAGTCGTGCCAGAGGGCGATGTTCCCGCCGCAGGTGCCGTCGTTGTTGACGTACTGGCCGGAGACGAGGGCCGTGCCGTTGCCGGCGGGCGCCTTGGCGTCGACCGTGAGACGGACCTTGATGTCGGCGTGGGCGCCCTTCTTCAGCGGGGTGACGGATCCGAGGAAGTGGTCCTTCGCCACGTGCTTCCAGGCGGGCGAAGCAGCGGTGGACCACTGCACGCCGAAAAGGTCGTCGACGGTCTTGGTGCCGCTCTTGTCCGTCCCGTGGAAGAAGACCGACGGAAGGACCTTGTCCATCGTCTTGGCGGTGCCGTTGGTCACCCGGACGGTGAAGTCGACCGTGGACCCGGCGACGATCTCGGTCGGCAGGCCGGTGAGGGTCGTGGTGAGCTTGCCCTCGTAGACGCAGACGCGCTTCTCGGCGTCGGCGAGCGCCTCGTCGGCGGCCCTCTTCTCGGCGAGCGCGATGTCCACGGCCTTACGGGCCGCCGCCAGCTTGCGGCCCGCGTCGACCACGATGTCGTCCGCGGCCTTGCCGGCCTTGGCCGCTTCGGCGTCGGCTGCGGTCTTCCTGGCCTCGGCGGCCGTCGCAGCGGCTTCGGCGGCGGCCAGCTTCTTGTCCGCTTCCGCCTTCTCGTCCGCGGTGGCGGTCTCGGGCAGTGCCGCGCGAGCGGCCTTCGCCTCGTCCCGCTCCTTGTCGGCCGTGGCCTTCGCGGCGGCGGCGGCGGCCGCCTCCTTCCTGGCCTTCGCGGCGGCCACGGAGTGGGGCGCGTCGTCAGCCATTGCGGCCTCGACCGCGTTGACCGCCGCCTTCTCGGCGGCCACGGCCTCGTCGTACTTCTGCTGCGCCGCTGCGGCGGCCTTCCGCAGGTCCTCGACGGACGTCTTCCCGTCCCGCTGCTGCCCGGTCTGCGCGGTGACCGGCTTGGCATCGGCGTACACGGGGCTCACGGAGAGCAGGACGGCAGGCGTGGTGACGGCAGCGGCGACGGCCGTTGCCGCGATGCGGCGAATGGTCACGAGCACCCTTCTGGGGTCGGAAGCGTGGGGACAGTCGCTGCGGAAGCCTCACGCTGAGCGACTGTCCGGTGATCGTATGACTCGGAAATGCCGGGAGGAAGCGAGATATCCGGTCCTGCCGACGGGTAGCACCGCATCACAGGGGGGCGAAAGCGATCGAGGTGGGACAGTTGCCCTCGATCTCACCGATTCTCGTGTGGTGTATGTCACCGATGGGGTCCGTGGCGTACGCGGCGAACAACCGCGCGGCGCCTCTCGGGCGTCCACCCTGCATGAGCAAGATACGGGAAGGCGTGCGGCAACTCATTCGGTTCGGACTGCTCCAGGCGCGCTGCTGCGCGTTCGCCGTCGCGCTCGTCGGCGGAATCGCCGCTTCCCGTCTGCTGCCCGAACTTCCCGTCGCACGCTATGACTTGGTGCTGGTCTACGGGGTAGGGCTTGCTGTGGTGGCGCGTTGGGTGGGCTGGGACAGCAAGCGGGACACCGTGGTGATCGCCGGGTGTCATCTCGTCGGTCTGCTGTTCGAGTTGGTCAAGGTGCAGCTCGGGTCCTGGAGTTACCCGGAGGACGCGCTGACGAAGGTCGCCGGCGTGCCGCTCTACGGCGGGTTCCTCTATGCGGCGGTGGGTAGTTACGTCTGCCGCGCCTGGCACCTGCTCGACCTGCGGTTGACCGGCTACCGGGCGTCCGCCATGGCGTGGCTCGCCGGCGCGGTCTACCTGAACTTCTTCACCCACCACTGGCTCCCGGACGTCCGTTGGCTGTTGGCCGCGGCGATGCTCGGGGCGACCGCGGGGACCTGGGTCGCCTACCGGGTCGGTGCGCTCACCTACCGCATGCCCCTCGCGCTCGGCTTCGTCCTGATCGGCTTCTTCCTGTGGGTGGCGGAGAACGCCGCCACGTACGCCGGAGCGTGGAGCTACCCGGACCAGTTGGACGGTTGGCGGCCCGTATCGGTCGCGAAGTTCGGGGCGTGGGCGCTGTTGATCAGTGTGACGTTCGTGATCGCCGAGCGGGCCAGGAGGCGTGGGGCGGCGACTTCGCCGGTCAGCGGTCCGTGAGGCGGGCCGCCGAGGTGATGGTGGCGCGCGCCTCGCGTTCGGTGAGTCCGATGCGCACGGCGGCGTCCGTGAGTGCGTCCGTGAGTGCGTCGGCGAGTGCGTCCGCGAGCGCTTCGCCGATGCCGTTCTCGTAGGCCCGGCACGCCGCCCAGAACAGTCGGGTGTTGCGTGTCCTTCGTGGGCGGCCAGTACGAACCGCACGAGCGCCCGGCCGCGGGGTGCCCGTGTCGGTGCGGTGCGGTGCGGTGTGGTGGGCGTGCGCGGGCGCTGCGATCAGGCGGAGCAGTGCGTCGGGGACGGCTCGGCAGGCCATTCCCCGTGGCGCCCGGGCGTCGATGGTGGACGGGGTCGTCGCGATCGACGTGGGGTTTCGGGTCGCTCAGGAGGTTTATCGACATGTCATCACGCTTGAGGGGGAATGCGGTCTCTGCCGTGGTTCGGCCGGGATCCGCTGGGCAACTCTGATCTCGCGACGTCGTGAGAAGTAGCCGGGGCGGTTGGCCAACTACCCGGTGGAGAGGCTCGGTTCCCGAGCTTCCCGGGTTTCCCGCAGTTGTGCGGTTCCGTGTCTCCGATACGCATCGGAGGCGCCGTCCATCACTGGAGGAATAAGACATGGCAAGCATCCGTACCGCCCGCACCCTGGTCGCCGTCGTCGCGCTGCCGCTCGCCACCGCCCTCTTCGGCGGGGTGGCGCAGGCCGACAACGGGGCTCTCGCGGACGACGGATCGAACGCGGCCGTGGCCACGATCAGCGGTAGCGGTGTGGGCGGGGACAACTCCGGTAGCTCGTCCACCACCCAGCAGGTGGCCACCGGGTCCGGTGCCTCCAACCAGAACAACACGGCCCAGGTGAACGGGCCGGGATTCGCGGCGATCGACCAGTCGAACGAGAACATTGCGGTGAACTTCTTCAACTTCTGGTAGGCGGCCGACGGGGGGCCGGGGGGTGGAGGGGAGGGCTTCGGGCGGGGGGTCCGGTGGCGGGGATCGGCGGGGGTGGTGGACGGGGGGGTGACGGGGAGAGGGTCTGGCCGATGGGGTGAAGGGCGGTCTGTGCGGCGCTGCTCCGGTACCGCCGCACAGACCGTTTTCGGCCGGGCGGGGGTGTCCCGGGGGTTCCGTGCGCGACCTTGACAGGCGCAAGCTTTCTGACGGACAGTCAGAAAAGCTCGGATCGCCGCGGGCCCCGCCCGCCACGCACCGCTCCCTCTCCCGTGCCGCCCCGGAGGCCGCCGCCGTGCACCTCGCCCCGACAGAGCGCCAGCAGCGGCTGCGCGCCGAACTGCGTTCGTACTTCCGCGCCCTGATGCCGGACGGCCCCCCGGCCGCCGGCGACGGCGCGGGGCAACGCCGACTGCTCCGGCGCATCGGTGCCGACGGGTTGCTGGGCCTCGGCTGGCCCGTCGCGTACGGCGGCCAGGGTCGTGGCGCCGACGAGCAGTTCGTCTTCTTCGACGAGGCCTACCGCGCGGGAGCGCCCGTCTCCATGGTCACGCTGAACACCGTCGGCCCCACCCTGATGAGGTACGGGACCGAGGAGCAGAAGTCCCGCCTCCTGCCGGGGATCCTGCGCGGCGAGGACGTCTTCGCCATCGGGTACAGCGAGCCGGCGGCCGGGACGGACCTCGCCTCGCTGCGCACGAAGGCGGTGCGGGACGGGACGGAGTGGGTGATCGACGGACAGAAGGTCTTCACGTCGAACGCCCAGCACGCCGACTGGATCTGGCTCGCCTGCCGCACCGATCCGCAGGCGCCGAAGCACCGGGGGATCTCGATCGTCCTGGTGCCGACCGACGCCCCGGGTTTCTCCTGGACACCCATCGAGACCGTCGGCGGGCTCACGACGACGGCGACGTACTACGACGGGGTGCGCGTCCCCGCAGGCAATCTGGTCGGTGCCGAGAACGGCGGCTGGGGGTTGATCACCAACCAGCTGAACCACGAGAGGGTCGCCCTCGCCGCGATCGGCATGCAGGCCGAGGACTTCGCGGCGGCGGCGCTCGACCGGGCCCGCACTCCCGATCCGGGGACGGGGGCGCGTCCGCTCGACGAGCCGTGGGTACGGTCCCGCATCGCCGAGGTGCACGCCCGGCTGGCGGCCACCCGACTCCTCAACTGGCGCCTGGTGGGGGACGTGGCCGCCGGCCGGCTCGCTCCCGGAGACGCCAGCGGGGTGAAGTTCGCCGGAACAGAGTCGGCCGTCGAGGTGTACCGGATGTGCCAGGAGATCACCGGGGAAGCGGGGCTGGTGCGCAGCGGCTCTCCGGGTGCCGTCGCCGGCGGGGAGCTGGAGCGGATGAACCGGGCTGCGCAGATCAACACCTTCGGGGGCGGGGTGAGCGAGGTGCAGCGGGAGATCGTCGCGACGATGCGGCTCGGCATGCGGAGGGGACCGCGGTGAGCGAGGACCTGCACGCCCGGCTCAAGGAGTACGAGGGCAGGTCCGCCGCCACGGCCGTGGTCGGCAAGGACGTCGTCAACGAGGCGATGATCAGGCACTGGTGCGAGGCGATGGGCGATCTGAACCCCGCCTACGCGGGTCCGGACGCGATCGCGCCGCCGACCATGCTGCAGGCCTGGACGATGGGCGGGCTGTCCGGGCACGCCGACCGCTCGGGGGCGTACGACGAGTTGTCCGCACTGCTCGACGCGGCTGGCTGCACCTCCGTGGTGGCGACCGACTGCGAGCAGGAGTACCTGAGGCCGTTGCGGCCGGGCGAACGCATCACCTTCGACGCGGTGATCGAGTCGGTGTCCGACCGCAAGACGACGAGGCTGGGGACGGGGTACTTCGTCACCACGCGGACGGATGTCCGGGCGGACGGCGAGCTGGCCGGGACGCACCGCTTCCGCATCCTCAAGTACGCGCCGGCCGCCGCCCGTACGGCATCGGGGCGGGCGGCGGCATCGGGGCGGGCGGCGGGGCCCGAGCCGAATGCCCTCAGGCCCCGGCCGGTGATCAACCGGGACACCGCAGGATTCTGGGAGGGCGTCGCCGCGCACAAGCTGCTGATCCAGCGGTGCGGGGCGTGCAGGACGCTCCGCTTCCCCTGGCTGCCCGGGTGCGGAGCGTGCGGCTCGCCGGACTGGGACACCGTCGAAGCGGGTGGCGACGCCACGGTCTACTCCTACGTGGTGATGCACCACCCACCGTTCCCCGCCTTCGACCCTCCCTACGCCGTCGCCCTGGTCGAACTGGCCGAAGGCGTACGGATGATCAGCAATGTCATCGGGGTGCCGTACGACAGGGTGCGGATCGGGATGCCGGTGCGGCTGGAGTTCCTGCGGGCCGACGACGAGCTGGAACTGCCGGTGTTCCGCGCCGTCGGAGAGGACGTTTCCCCCGGCGCTCCTGCCGGGCCGGAAGGAGCGCTCTGACATGGACTTCACCCCGACCGAGGAGCAGACCGCCGCCCGCGACCTCGCCGCGCGGATCTTCGGCGACCTGTCCGGCCACGAGCGACTCGCCGCGGCGGGTACCGGGAGCGACCCCGAGCTGTGGAAAGAGCTGTGCTCCGCCGGCCTCACGGCGTCCGTCGAGGAGACCGGGCTGCTCGGCCTCGTGCTGCTGCTGGAGGAACAGGGGCGCACCACCGCGCAGGTCCCCCTCGCGGTCAGCTGTGCGTACGGGGTGCTCGCGGTCGCCAGACACGGTACGCGGGCGCAGCGCGCCCGGCTGCTGCCCGCCCTGCGGGACGGGTCGGCCGTCGCGACGGGCGCCTTCCCGGCGCCCGGAGCGGTCCGCGCGGACGACGCCGGGCGGCTGACCGGCACGGTGATCTGGGTGCCTTGGCTGAGGGACGCCACCCATGTGCTGGTGCCGGACGCCGATCGGGCGCTGTGGTGGGTGCGGACGGCCGGGGCCGTGACCGCGCGGGTGGAGACCACCGCGCCCTGGGCGGCTGCCCGGCTCACCCTGGACGGTACTCCCGGTGAGCGGCTCGGCGGCGACGACGCGTACGAGGACGTCCTCACCGTGGCCCGCACCGCCTTCGCGGCGCTCCAGGCGGGCGTGTGCGCGGGTGCGCTCGCCCGCGCCGTGGCGCACACGTCGGTGCGGGAGCAGTTCGGCCGTCCGCTCGCCACGCACCAGGCCGTGCAGCTCCGGGCCGCCGACGCGTACATGGACACGGAGGCGATCCGGGTCACCGCCTACGAAACGGCCTGGCGCCATGACGAAGGGCTGCCGTGCGCCACGCACGCGCTGATCGCCGCCTGGTGGGCGTCCGAGGCGGGGAAGCGGGTCGTCCACACCGTGCAGCACCTCCACGGAGGGCTCGGCGCGGACGTGGGCCACCCCGTCCACCGGCACTTCCTGTGGGGGCGCCAGCTCGACGCCCATCTGGGCGGAGGTCCCAGGCTCCTGGACGAACTGGGCGGGTTGCTCGCTGAGGAGGCGACGGCATGAGCGGGACGACGGACGGCGGCCCGCGGGTGGGGGACGAGCTGACACCGCTCACCATCCCGATCACCCGCACGTTGATCGTCGCGGGGGCCATCGCCTCCCGGGACTACCAGGACGTGCACCACGACGCTGAGCTCGCACGGGAGAAGGGGTCCCCGGACGTCTTCATGAACATCCTGACGACCAACGGTCTCGTCGGACGGTTCGTCACGGACCACTTCGGCCCGCTGGCCGTGCTGCGTGCGGTCGCGATACGCCTGGGGGTGCCCAACTACCCCGGGGACACGATGACGTTGACCGGCACGGTGACCGACGTCGACGAGGAGTGCGCCCGGGTCCGGATCACCGGTGCGAACGGCCTCGGTCACCACGTCACGGGCACGGTGACCGTGAGCGTCCCCGCAGCCGCAACACCTTCCCGGGACCCGGCCGCAACCGCCGAAGGTCCGGCGCAGGGAGCCACCCGGGCCGGGAGGGACCCGGAACAGGAGGTCAGGGCATGAGCGTGCGCAGGAGGGACGCGCTCGGAGGCCGGGCCGCCGTCGTCGGGATCGGGGCGACCGAGTTCTCCAAGGACTCCGGGCGCAGCGAACTCACGCTGGCCGCCGAAGCGGTCAGGGCCGCGCTCGACGACGCCGGGCTCTCCCCGGCCGACGTGGACGGCATGGTCACCTTCACCATGGACACCAGCCCCGAGATCACCGTCGCCCAGGCGGCCGGGATCGGCGAGCTGTCGTTCTTCTCCCGGGTGCATTACGGCGGCGGCGCGGCGTGCGCCACGGTCCAGCAGGCGGCTCTCGCGATCGCCGCCGGAGTCGCCGAAGTCGTCGTCTGCTACCGCGCTTTCAACGAGCGGTCGGGCCGCCGGTTCGGTGCCGGGGTGCAGCGGCGGGAGCCGTCGGCGGAGGGGGCGGCACTCGGCTGGGGCCTGCCCTTCGGCCTTCTCACCCCCGCCTCCTGGGTGGCCATGACGGCGCAGCGCTACCTCCACGCGTACGGGCTGACCCCGGACGCGTTCGGGCACGTCGCCGTGACCGCCCGGCGTCACGCGGCCCTCAATCCCGCCGCGTACTTCCACGGCAGGCCCATCACCCTGGCCGAGCACGCCGCTTCCCGGTGGATCGCCGAACCGCTCAGGCTGCTCGACTGCTGCCAGGAGACGGACGGCGGTCAAGCCGTCGTGGTGACCTCCGTCGAGCGTGCCCGGGCGCTGCCCCGGCCGCCCGCCGTGATCGTGGCGGCGGCCCAGGGCGCCGGCCGGGCCCAGGAGCAGATGACCAGCTACTACCGTGACGGCCTGACGGGACTGCCCGAGATGGGGGTGGTCGCCCGCCAGTTGTGGCGGAGCTCGGGCCGGGGCCCCGGCGATGTCGACGTGGCCGTGCTCTACGACCACTTCACCCCCTTCGTGCTGATGCAGCTGGAGGAGTTCGGCTTCTGCGAGCCGGGCGAGGCCGCGGACGTCGTGGCCGCGGACGCCCTTCCCCTCAACACCCACGGGGGCCAGTTGGGCGAGGCGTACCTGCACGGGATGAACGGCATCGCGGAGGCGGTCAGGCAACTGCGCGGCACGTCCGTGAACCAGCATCCCGGCGCCGCCACGGTCCTGGTCACGGCCGGAACGGGCGTCCCGACCTCCGCACTGCTCCTCGGCGCGGACGGTTAGGCGTCGAACGGGCCGGACGGTCGGCCGCGCACGGTGCGGCGCCGTGGACCACCGGCCGCGTCCGCGGGCACGGCCGCCCCCGTGGGAAGGCACCGCCACCCGCGCACGCCGGTCCGGAAGCCGGGCCCTCGGCCCGGTACTGCGCCGGACGCGGCGCCCGCCCGCGCCCCGGCGGGTGTCCGGCAGGGGCACCGCGGCCTACGGTCCCATCCCTGCCGAAAGGCGCAGCTTCCTCCACCCATAGGAGGTCGGGTCAGCCTCACCCGTACAACCTGAGGCGGACCCCGTTTCGGGACCTGGGGCCGATCCCTGTGGGAACGCCCGCTCCTAGCGTGGAGCCATGACCACGCCAGTCTGCACGGCCGCCTCCACGGCCGCCGTGCCGCCGCCCTTCTACCCGTCGTTCTCGTCGTACGTACGGGCACGGGGGCCCGTGCTGCTGCGCGCCGCCCGGTCGCTCACCGCGAACCCGAGCGACGCCGAGGACCTGTTGCAGACCGCGCTCGCCAAGACCTACGTCGCCTGGGAGCGCATCGAGGACCACAGGGCACTCGACGGCTACGTCCGCCGCGCGCTCCTCAACACCCGCACCTCGCAGTGGCGCAAGCGCAAGGTCGACGAGTTCGCGTGCGACGAGCTGCCCGAGCCGTCCGGGGTGCCCGAGCCCGACCCGGCCGAGCGGCAGGTGCTGCACGACGCGATGTGGCGGGCCGTGATGAGGCTTCCGGACCGGCAGCGTGCCATGGTCGTCCTGCGCTACTACGAGGACCTCAGTGAAGTCCAGACCGCCGAGGTCCTCGGCGTCTCGGTCGGTACCGTCAAGAGTGCGGTCTCGCGTGCGCTGGCCAAGCTCCGTGAAGATCCGGAGCTCTCCCCGGTGCGGTGAAAAGGGGTGACCGGCGCCGCTCCGGGCAGCCGATGAGACGGGTCCGCTCCGCTTTTCGTACCCGGGGGTAGTGACATACCGATCGGTATGTGCGCAGAATCTGCACACCCCTACCGCCAGAGGGAGCCGGCGGCGGCTCCCCTGCGAAACGCTGCGCGCCCACCGGGAGGACGCCGTGCTGAGCACCATGCAGGACGTACCGCTGACCTTGACCCGCATCCTGACCCACGGGATGACGATCCACGGGGACTCACAGGTCACCACGTGGACCGGGGAACAGGAGCCACAGCGGCGCAGCTACCGCGAGATCGGGGAACGCGCGGCCCGGCTGGCGCACGCCCTGCGCGACGACCTCGGTGTCGAGGGCGACGAGCGGGTCGCCACCCTGATGTGGAACAACGCGGAACACGTCGAGGCCTACTTCGCGATCCCCTGCATGGGCGCCGTCCTGCACACCCTCAACCTGCGGCTGCCCGCCGAACAACTGGTCTTCATCGTCAACCACGCCGCGGACCGCGTGGTCATCGTCAACGGCTCCCTGCTGCCGCTGCTCGCACCGCTGCTCCCGCACCTGCCGACGGTCGAGCACGTGGTGGTGTCAGGTCCCGGCGACCGTTCGCTGCTGGACGGCTCGGACGCCCGGGTGCACGAGTACGAGGAGCTGCTCGCCGGCAAGCCGAGCGGGTACGACTGGCCCGACGTGGACGAGCGGGCGGCCGCGGCGATGTGTTACACCTCGGGCACCACCGGTGACCCCAAGGGTGTCGTCTACTCCCACCGTTCCATCTACCTGCACTCGATGCAGGTCAACATGGCGCAATCGATGGGGCTCACCGACGGCGACACCAGCCTGGTGGTCGTCCCGCAGTTCCACGTGAACGCCTGGGGCCTCCCCCACGCCACGCTGATGTCGGGTGTGAACATGCTCATGCCGGACCGCTTCCTGCAGCCCGGCCCGCTCGCCGAGATGATCGAGAGGGAGCGTCCGACACACGCGGCGGCCGTCCCGACCATCTGGCAGGGCCTCCTCGCCGAGCTCACCATGAAGCCGCGTGACGTGAGCTCCCTCACCCAGGTCACCATCGGCGGCTCCGCCTGCCCGCCCTCGCTCATGGAGGCGTTCGACAAGCTGGGCATGCGCGTCTGCCACGCATGGGGCATGACGGAGACCTCGCCGCTCGGCACGATCGCCAGGCCGCCGGCCCACGCGGTGGGCACCGACGCCGAGTTCGCCTACCGCCTCACCCAGGGGCGTTTCCCGGCCGGCGTCGAAGCCCGGCTGCGCGGACCCGGCGGGGAGCTGCTGCCCTGGGACGGCGACTCGGCCGGTGAGCTGGAGGTACGCGGACCGTGGATCGCGGGCGCCTACTACGGCGGAGCGTCCGGACAGGCCATCAAGCCCGCCGACAAGTTCAGCGAAGACGGCTGGCTGAAGACCGGTGACGTCGGCGTCATCAGCGCGGACGGCTTCCTCACCCTCACCGACCGGGCCAAGGACGTCATCAAGTCCGGTGGCGAGTGGATCTCCAGCGTCGAGCTGGAGAACGCGCTGATGGCCCACCCGGACGTCGTGGAGGCAGCGGTCGTCGCCGTGCCCGACGAGAAGTGGGGCGAGCGGCCGCTGGCCACGGTGGTGTTGACCGAGGCGTCGACCGCGGACTACGCGTCGCTGAAGGACTTCCTCGCCGGGAAGATCGCCAAGTGGCAGCTCCCGGAGCGCTGGACGATCGTCCCGTCCGTCCCGAAGACGAGCGTCGGGAAGTTCGACAAGAAGGTGATCCGCCGACAGTACGCGGACGGCGAGCTGGACGTCACCGAACTGCGGTAGGCGGTGCGCGGGTGCAGGGCCGCCCGTGCGCCCTTCCGGCCCGGCGCACACCACCGCGCACCGGGCCGGGCCCCGTTCGGAGCCGGACGGAACGCCCGCGGCGCCGGGAGTGCGTGGCCGCGCGCCGCGCACCGGGGTGCGGATCGGGAGTGCGCCTGCCCGCGGCCTTGCCGCTGCCGGTCGGCGGCACGGCCCGCCGCCGTCGGCGGGAACCTGACCGAGCCCTACTAGTTCGTACCGATCTTCGCGAGCAGATCGACGATCCGGCCCTGGACCTCTGCGCTCGTGGACCGTTCCGCGAGGAACAGCACCGTCTCGCCCGACGAGAGCTTGGGCAGCTCCGCCTGGTCCAGCCCCGCCGACGTGTAGACGACGAGCGGGGTGCGGTTCAACTGCCCGTTGGCGCGCAGCCAGTCGATGATCCCCGCGCGTCGGCGGCGCACCTGCATCAGGTCCATCACGACCAGGTTGGGCCGCATCTGCTGGGCGAGGGTCACCGCTTCCGCGTCCGCACCGGCCCGTGCGACCTGCAGGCCGCGCCGCTCCAACGTGGCGGTCAGCGCCGCCGCGATGTCGTCGTGCTCCTCGATCAGCAGCACCCGTGACGGATGCTGCTCGCTGTCACGCGGTGCCAGCGCCTTGAGCAGTACGGCGGGATCAGCCCCGTACGCCGCCTCGCGCGTGGTCTGACCCAGACCGGCCGCGAGCAGTACCGGCACCTCGGCCGCCACCGCCGCCTGGCGCAGCGACTGGAGCGCGGTGCGCGTGATCGGCCCGGTCAGGGGGTCGACGAACAGCGCAGCGGGGAACGCGGCGATCTGCGCGTCCACCTCCTCGCGCGAGTGGACGATCACAGGGCGGTAGCCGCGGTTGCTCAACGCCTGCTGCGTGGCGACGTCCGGTGCGGGCCAGACCAGCAGCCGGCGCGGGTTGTCCAGCGGCTCCGGCGGCAGCTCGTCGTCCACGGGCAGGGGCGCGGGCCGGTTCGCCACCTCGACGGCGCCGCCGGGCCCGTCGAGCGGTTCCGGCCCTTCGGTGGAACCTTCGTCCGGGGCGCCGATGGCGTAGGCGCGGCCCTCGGAGGACGAGGGGATGCGCTGCTGGGGCTGCGGATGCGGTCGTGCGGCCGCCTCGGGCAGCGCACGCTCGGCCCGTTCGCCCTCCGGCGGCGTGGCCAGCTTGCGGCGACGCCCCGAACCGAGCGTGTGGTTCTGCCCGGTGGCCGCGGCGGGCGGCTGCGGCTCCTGAGGGGCCTGGGTGCCGGCCGGGGCCTGTTGGCCCTGCTGCGTGATCCGCTGGGCCAGGGGCACGCCCTGCCCGAGCGTCTTCACACTGAAGGACCTGCCCAGAGAAGCGTCCGGGTCCACGGTGCCCTCGGGCGACGGCGCGGCACCCGGCTCGGGCAGCGGGAGCGGCGTCGGCGTCTGCGTCGACGGCTGTACCGGTGTCGACGGCTGTACCGGTGCCTCGGCCGGCAGTGGCTGGGCCGTGCGCGACGCCGCCGGAGCGGGCACGGCGGGCGGCAGCGGGACCGAGCCGGTATCACCGGACGCCGGTGTGGCGGCGGGGGGCGTCGCTGGAGAGGCCGCGGGCGAGGGGAGTCCCTGGGCGGGGGTGTCGCCCTCGGCGGGACGCCCTCGCCGGCGTCCCGTCGGCACGGGGTGCGGCTGCGCCGGAGTGTGGTCGGCGTCCGGTCCGCCGCCGGGCGGGGCGTCGTGGCCCTGCTCGTGGCCCCCCGACTCGGGCGCGCGGTCCGCCCCGGCCGGTGGCAGTGCGAACGCGGACCGTGCCTCCTCGGCCCCCGCTGCGGGCCGGGAGCGGTCCTGCGCGGTGCCGAGCGCCCGCCGCGCTCGCCGACCTCCCGGCTGCGTGCCCGTACCGACGGGCTGCAGCGCCTCGGCTCCGACGCCACGGCCCTGGGATGCGTCCTGCGTGGGCTGTTCGTGCTGCGCGTGCGGCGCGGGCTGGGCATCGGATGCGGGTTGACGGTTCTGCTCGGGCCGAACGTCCCGGGCCGGCGGCGCCGATGGCTCCGGCTGCGCCCCCTGCGAGGGCGGGGCAGGCAGCGCGGGTTGTGCGGTCGGTGGGGTCGGTGCGGTCGGTGTGGTCGGTTCGCTTCCGGCTCCGGGCGAGAGCTCCGCCACGGGCCCGGACGGCGTGCCGGCGGCAGGAGTCGCGGTGGGAGCCGTACCCCCACCTGATCCACCGTCCGCCCGGGGCGCGGCGCCCGACTCGATCGCCGCCACGGCGCCCGTCTCCTGCTCCCCGGACGCCTCAGGCACAGGACGCGCCGGAGCCGCCGGGGACAGCGCGGCGAGCGCGCCCTGGGGGCGGCGGGCACGACGCCCCGTGCCCGCATGGCCCGCAGCCTCGGGCCCCACTCCCTGCGGGGGGACTGCCTCGCCCAGCGCGGGCCGGGCAACACTCGCCTCGGCCGCGGTCACCACCGATCCCGTGGCGGGCAGGACCGGAGCCCCCGTCTCGGCGGGGCTGGGACGCCCGCGTCGACGGCCCGTGCCGCCCCCGGCCCCCGGACCGTCCGCAGCACCGCTTGCACCGTTCGTCGCGTTGTCGGCCGACGGTTCGGGGCGGGCGCGGCGCCGGCCCGAAGGCTCGACGGACGGCTCCGGAGCGGCGGGGCCCTCCAGGAACGCGTCCGTGGACGCGCGCCGTGCGCGGCGCCGTCCACCTCCCGACGTCTGCGCAGCGGGCAGGGCGGGCGCGCCCTCCTGGACCGGCGGTGGTGCAACCGTGCCGGCGCCCGCGCCCAGCGGCACCTCCAGCACGTACGCGTTGCCGCTCATGCCCGGCACCTCGTGCGTCTGCAACACACCGCCGTGCGCGGCCACGATGCCGCGGACGATCGGCTCGTGCACCGGGTCGCCGCCGGCGTACGGTCCGCGCACCTCGATCCGTACGACGTCACCGCGCTGGGCTGCCGCGACCACGATCGTCGAGTCGACGTACCCGCCCGGCTGCGCGACCGCGCGGGCCTTGCCCGTCGAGTCCACTCCGGCGACATCGGCGACCAGGTGTGCCAGCGCCGTCGACATCCGTGCCGCGTCCACCTCGGCCTCGATCGGCGGGGCGTGCACGGCGAACTGGGCCCGGCCCGGGCCGATCAGCTCGACCGCGCCCTCCACGCCCGCCGCCACGACGGCGTCGAGCAGCACCGTCGCCTTGGCCAGCGTCTCGGATCCGGCGTGCAACCGCTGGAAGCCGAGCACGTTGTCGACGAGCGTGGTCATCCGGGCGTAGCCCGCGGCGAGGTGGTGCAGGATCTGGTTGGCCTCCGGCCACAGCTGCCCGGCCGGGTCGGCGGCCAGCTTGCCCAGCTCGCCGCGCAGCTCCTCCAGCGGGCCGCGCAGCGCATCGCCCAGCACCGCGGTCAGCTGGGCGTGCCGGGCGGTCAGCCCCGCCTCCCGCTGGTCCCGTTCCTCGATCTCCGTCGCGTAGCGCTCGGCCCGGTCGGCCAGCTCCGCGGCGTACTTCTCGTCCCGCTCGCTGAGCTCCGCGGCGTACTTCTCGTCGCGTTCCGCCAGCTCGGCCTTGTGCCGCTCGTCCCGTTCCGCCACCTCCGCGGCGTGCTGCGCCGTCAGCTCCTCGAACGGCCGGCGGTCGGTGAAGGTCAGCACCGCGCCGACCAGCTGGTCGCCGTCCCGCACCGGCGCGGTGGTCAGGTCGACCGGCACCGGCTTGCCGTTCTTCGCCCACAGCACCTGCCCCCGCACCCGGTGCTTGCGTCCCGACCGGAGGGTGTCCGCAAGCGGCGATTCGTCGTAGGGGAAGGGCTCGCCGTCCGGCCTCGAATGCAGGACGAGCGTGTGCAGTTCCTTGCCGCCGAGGTCGCTGGCGCGGAAACCGAGGATCTGTGCCGCGGCCGGATTGACGAGCACGACCCGCCCGTCCGTGTCCGTACCGACGACGCCTTCCGCTGCGGCGCGCAGGATCATCTCGGTCTGCCGCTGGGAGCGGGCGAGTTCGGCCTCGGTGTCGACGGTGCCGGAAAGGTCACGGACGACCAGCATCAGCAGCTCGTCGCCGGTGTAGCCGCCGCTTCCGCTGCCGGAGTGGGCGTAGGCTGCGCGGCCGTCCTCCAGGCTCGCGCTGGTGACCTCCACGGGGAACTCCCCGCCGTCGGTGCGCCGCGCGACCATCCGGGTCGGCTTGGTGCGGCCCCGCTCGTCGGCCGCGTCGGGACGTCGCATCGAGCCGGGGATCAGCTTGGAGTCGAAGGACGGGAGGAGGTCGAGCAGGCCGCGGCCCACCAGCGCCGTGCCCGGAGTCTCGAACATCTCCAGCGCGATGGTGTTGGCGTTGACGACCGTGCCGTTGCAGTTGACGAGCACGAGCCCGTCCGGGAGAGCGTCGAGTATGGCGGCGAGGCGAGCAGCGCCTCGGGATGGCCTGCTGCTCACGACGGCGCTTCCTCCCTGACCTACAGCATCTTTCGGACGGCCGGCCCACCCATCTTGCTCCTCGGGGCCGCGGCCTGTCACTGGAGGGAGTCTAAAGGCAGGGGGTGCGGCCGCGGCGGTGGATGAGGGGGAGCTCTCACCAAGGTTCTGTGTACACGGAGTCGTACACGCAGTGGTCATGCGCCCCCGGGTGCGCCCGGCGGCCCGAGCACGGCCCGGTCGACACCCGACCACGGCCCGGACTCGGCAGCCCGACCAGCCGGTGCGGATGGCGTCCGAACGCGGTACGGCCCCGGGTGCGGCCTGGCGTCCTCATTCCGGGCCCGGTGACGGCACGGAGCGGGGGAGGCGTCTGGCGGGCGGTGCGACCTGCGGGTCGTGCGAATGACGTCGGGCCGTACGGTTGACGTCCAGCCGCCGACGACGGGTGCGTGGGGCGGGGTGGTGGCCACCGGAGCACGACCTCGGGACCGCCGGGCCCCGCGACTGCGCCCTCCCGGTCCGGGACACCGGCCGGGCGTTCCGCCACGGCAGCCCTCAGGAGCCGGCGGGCTCCTGGTAGCGAGCGGTCGGCAGGACCGGCTCCAGGCTCCGCCAGCGGCCGATCTCGCACCCGTTGCCGCGCTGGAACGTGGCGTCGACGTTGCGACCCCGCCAGATGCCCGTGATGCGCGCGGTGGCCGGGCCGCCGTACTGCATCGTGCAGATCGAACGCTCGTCGATCGGCGTGAAGGGGTCCTTCCCCTCCTTGGCGAACTGCGCCAGCTTGTCGCAGGCGGCCGGTGCCTCGGGGTGAGTGCCGCCGGCGGGCGCGCACGTCAGCTCGAAGGTGCCGTCGGCCCGGGGGTTCCCGGTGTGCGACGTGGTGATGGTCAGCCGGTCACCGACATCGGACCTCTCCAGCAGGGGCAGCGGCAGCGGGACGGGGGCGGCCGCGACCGCGGCCGGGACGGCGGTGAGCGCGGCGACGGACGCGGTGGCGGTCGCGGCGACGGCGAAGATCAGGCGGCGCAGCATGCGTACTCCAGGATTGCGAAGGATCGGGGTGCGACACCCCGGCATCTCTAACGCTCCCGACGGCCGTGCGTTGCGCAATCACTGCTGGGCCAACCGGGTACGGGTGGTGCGGCGGCCCCCGGAGCGCCCACGACGACGGCGCGCGGGCCGGGGTGGGACGGGTGATCCGGGGCGGCTCGGACGCGGCGCCGAAGGGAAGCGAGCACGCCCGGTCGGCTCTTTGCCCTGGGGCAGGCGTGCCTAGTACCGTGGGGATCGATTGGTGGCGAGCCGCTCGGCTGTGTCATCATCTGCAACGCACCATCCGCGCCCGCGCGGGTGTGCTGGAGGCGTCGCCTAGTCCGGTCTATGGCGCCGCACTGCTAATGCGGTTTGGGTCTTAAAGCCCATCGAGGGTTCAAATCCCTCCGCCTCCGCAGAACACCGAAGCCCCGGCCCCACGGTCGGGGCTTCGGCCGTTCGCGTGCGGCTTGGGCCGCGGGCCCTGCGTCGCGGTCGGGGCCGCTGGCGCCCCGGTGGCTCGCCCGCCCTCGCCGGCTCGCCGTGCGGAAGTTCCGGCCCCGCCGGCTGCGCTGACGGCGACCTTCTCCTGCACCTGACTCCGGTCCCGGTCGCCGCGCGCGCCCCGTTCGCCGGTACGGGGGTCCCGTTCGGCTTCCCCGGCCCCTCCCTGGGCGCCATCAGGCCCACCCGGTAACCGGACTTCGTCCGACCCGGACCGCCGTTGGGGGCATTTGCCCAGCTCAGGAAGTGTTTGGTTAACGGATTTCGCGTGACGGCGCAGGTCATGTAATGTTGTTCCCGCAACGCCGACCGGGGAGAAAAGCCCCGGAACGCCAAGCACTCGTAGCTTAACGGATAGAGCATCTGACTACGGATCAGAAGGTTGCAGGTTCGAATCCTGCCGAGTGCACACAGGTCGAAGCCCCCTCGGGATCATCCCGGAGGGGGCTTTGTCGTGCCGTACAGCAGCGAAGTACAGCAACCGCGCTGATCGTCGTCAGCCGGTACCGCCCATCGCGTCGGACAGCTTGCCGATAGCGGCGCGTACCTCTTCCTCGCTCGCCTCGGCGTAGACCTCCATCGTCATGGCGATCTGGGAGTGCCGGAGGATGCGCTGAGCCACCTTCGGATGGACCTTGAGAGCGACCAGGAGCGAGCTGCACGTGTGCCGGGTGTTCCGGAGCGGGATCACACGCAGCCCGGCACGGCGGGCACGCAGCGCGAACATGCGAGTGAGGTTCCCTGGCTCGATCGGGGTGCCGTACTTCGTGGTGAAGATCAGGTCATGGCTGTCCTGCCAAAGATCCCCGGCGGCCTGGCGGTCGCCGAGCTGTTGGGCGCGGCGCATGCGTAAGGCCTTGAGACAGAGTGCAGGCAGCGGCAGGAAGTCGTCCGAGTCCTCCGTTTTCGTCTCACGGTGGAGGATCTGGCGCCCGGCGCGCTGAATCTGGTGATCCACGTACAGCTCGCCGGTCTCGAAGTCGACGGACTTCCACGTCAGGCCGAGGACCTCCCCGCGGCGCAGCCCGAGGCAGAGCACGAGCACCCAGGCCGCGAAGAGGTGGTCATCCCGAGCGGCAGCGTCCGCGAGGAATCGGCCCGCCTCAGCAACGGACCACGGCTTGATCCGGCGACGACGAGGCTTCGGCACCTTCACCAGGGAGGCGACGTTCTTGCTGATCTCCTCCTCGGTCACGGCGTGGGCCAGGGCGGCCCGCAGGGCATCGCGGGAACCCTGGATCACCCGGCGGGACGGGTACGACTCGCAGCAGTCGCCGACCGCGCAGCACTTCCGCCGGCTGGGCTCCCGCTTCGCGTCCTTGCCCTGGGCACAGCACTGGCAGATGGTCGCCAGCTTGGTCAGCCACTCCCGCACATCCCGGACCGTCAGCTTGTCCATTCGCTTCGCACCCAAGTGCGGGGCGATGTAGAGCCGCACGTACCCCTCGTACGAGACGTACGACAGCGGGGCCAGATTGGGCTTCACGATGGAGCCGAGCCAGTACGCGAGGAACGCGGCGACCGTGCGGTGCCGGGTGGCCACCGGCCCCTTCTTCGCTTCCGCATGGAGGTTCAGCCACTTCTCGTGGACCTCCTCACGGGTCTTGCCGTAGGCGTACTTGCGAGCCCGCTTCCCGTCAGGCTTGGTCACCCAGACGTAGGCCGCGTAGCCGTTCTTGTAGGGGTAGATCGAGCCTTCGCCGTTGCCCCGCTTGCCGCTCATGCTGTCAGTCCTTCCTCGGCTTCACGGGCCCGGCGCTCTACGTACTCGTCGACCCAGCGAGGAAGGATGCGGCGGCTGCGGCCCTCCTTCAGGGAACGGATCTCTCCGGTGAGGACGAGCATCTTGGTCTTGGACAGGCCGAAGCCGAGCATTTCGGCGACCTCCGCAGTGGTGTGCCACTTCCGCTCGATCACGGTGGTGGTCATGCTGTGACTCCTTCCAGGGCGAGTTGGTCTTGCAGGGCTTCGCGGGCGGTTTGGCGGTTGGTTTGGATGTCGCGGGCGATGGTGGCGGCGAGGGCGGATTCGCCGGGGGTGTGGCCGTGTCCGGCGTATTGCCAGTCGGCGAGGATGAGGACGGTGTCCGGGTCGCGGTCGTCGAGGCCGAGGGTTTGGCGTTCTTGTGCGGCGCGGTAGTCGGCGCGGGTCTGGCGGAGGGCGCCGAGGGTGGTGGAGTAGCGGCGGGATTTGGAGGAGAAGTGGCCGCGGAAGCCGAGCATGTGGGCCCAGGCCCATAGGCGGCGGTCGGGGTACTGCTCGTCCAGATCTCGGCACGCGGTGATCAGGCGTTGGGCGTGGTCGGGGACGTGGTGGCGGTCGAGTTCGGAGAGTTCGCCGATGCGGCGGTCGAGGGTGCCGGTGTTCTCTGCTGCTTTGGTGGCGTATTTGGCGACGTAGGAGGCGACGGCTTGTTCGGTGATGTCGGAGCCGTCGCCGAAGGCGCGGATGGGTCGGATGTCGAGCTGTCGGCCCCAGCGGAAGGTCCGGGCGGGTTGGTTGTCGGCGGCCGGGACAGTGGTTGAGGTGTAGGAGTGCGTGGTGGCGGCGCGGATTGCGTCGGTGAGTAGCTGGACGGTGGCCCAGCTTGGGGGTGGGGTGTCGGGGCCGTCGGGTCCGTCGAGGCGGATCACTGCGTGGAAGTGGATGGCGCCGCGTTTTTGGAATTCGGCGACTTTGCCGTAGGAGAGGCGGCAGCGGTCGGCGAGTTCACGTTGGGTGAGTCCGGCGCGGGCGGCGATCTCGCGGCGGAGGCGGGTGGTGAAGCGTTGCCAGAGTTGTCCGGCGTGGTTGTTGAACAGGACGGTTGCGGCGTAGTCGTAGGTGTCGGGGTTGAGGGCGGTGCCCAGGGCGGGGTCGTCGTCGGTGTGGTGGGTGCCGCAGCGGCAGGCCCCGCGGTCGGGGCGGTTGTGGACGGGGCCGAAGGAGGGGGCGGTGAGGGTGGCGAAGACGCGGGGGTGGTTGCGGACGGCGGTGGGGATGTCTTTGGACTCCTCTCCGGCGAGTCCGGCGCGGATGAGGTGGTAGGTGTCGCCTGCGTAGGTCCAGGCGCAGGCGGGGCAGCGGGAGGCGCGGCGGTTGCCGCAGGCGATCCGTAACCGTCCGCCGGGTTCGGACTCGGTGCTGTAGTGGTGCAGGGTCTCGCCCGAGACGCGGTCTTTGGTGAGGGTCCAGCCACGCAGGTGGATGGGGTCGGCGCAGCCGCCGGTGCGGTGGATTTGGTCTTGCCAGCGGTCGAAGCCGGGGGACCCGGCCACCCGCAGTAGATCGCCGAGGGTGGTCGGGTCCAGGCCCGCCAGGGTGGCGGAGTTGGTCACTTGCTGTTGCCTTTCCGGTGGTGGGCGGGGCCGTGGTTGGTGGTGTAGTCGTCGACCAGGGCACGGACCTTGCTGTCGCCGCGGGCGGTGTCGGACTCGCCGCAGGTGCCGCAGGTGTAGGCGGCGGTGGGGCGAGAGGCGGTGGTGTTCCACCAGCGGCCTGGGTCGTCGTGGCGGCGGTAGACGGGCTCTGCGGAGATGTGCAGGCCGGGGGTCTTCTCGTCGGGGGTCAGGTCGCCCATCCCGGTCACCGTCCGATCCGGATCAGGGAGACGGCCTGGGGGGTGTGTCCGGTGCCCTTGCAGGTGGGGCAGGCGACACGGAGGGTGGCGCGGGTGCCGTCGTGGTGGCGGATACCGGTGGTGATGGCGGCGGTGGCGAAGCCGTCGCAGTCGCGGCAGACGGGGGTGTTGGGGGCGTGCTGAGGCATGATGGGGCTTCCCTTTCGGGTCCGTTGGATCTGGAAGGTGGGAAGGCGCCCGGAGCGGCGGAAGTTTGGCGACCGAGGCCGCTCCGGGGGCCGGTCAGCGGCGCTTGCCCTGTGTGGTGAGCAGCGAGCGGAGCACGAGGGAACAGACCGCCACGGAGGCTGCGGTGATAGCGACCGCGAGCAGGAGCGAGACGAGGACCGCGCCGACGACCAGGAGCACGGCGGTACCCGCGCCGACGAGGGCGAGCGCATTACCAGGGGTGAGCTGGATCGTGGGCCGGGCCGGAACCACGGGTGCCGGGGCCGCCTGGGCCGGTGCGGGGGTGTGCTGGATGACGGCGGTCGGTTCGATGGCGGGCGGGGTGACGATGCCGGTCGGTGTCGGCATGGTGGGGATCTTCGGGCGGAGCATTGGATGGTTCTCCCTTCTGGGGTGGGTTACTTGCTGATGGCGGTGTTGATGACGGGTGCCAGGAGGCTGTCGGCGAGGAGGTAGCCGCCGAGGAGGAGCACGGCGATGAGCCACCAGGGCGGGCGGATGAGCTTGATGCCGAGGGCGCCGACGACGATCAGGGCGAGCCAGAGCGGTACGTCCATGGCGGGTGGTCTCCTGGTTAGTTGGTGATGCGGCAGCGGTGGGTGCGGGCGGCGAGTTGGGCGGCCGAGGGGCTGGAGTAGTCGGCGGACCAGCCGCAGCGGTCGGCGGTGCACACGGCGGCGTGCTTGGTGCGGCCGTGGCGGTCGCGGTGGGTGCCGATCTGTACGGGGCCGATCCGCATGACGGAGTGGAAGTGGTCGCGGGTGGGCATGTCAGTCGCTCTCCGTTCGGGCGGTGGTGGGGTTGGGGTAGGTGGCGCGGATTCCGGCGGCGGTGGCCGGGTCGGTGGTGAGCTGGGCGGCTTCCTCGGCGAGCAGGTGGGCGAGGTAGGGCCGGTCAGCGGCGGTCATCTCGCGGGCAGCGTCGAGGTATGCGGCGGCGGTCAGATCGGCCGGATCACGGGTCACGGGGCTTCTCCGTTCGAGGTCAGGTGAGTTGGGCGGCGATGGCATCGGCCATCGGGGCAGGGACGCCGAGGCGGGCGCGCAGGGTGTCGGTGTCGATCGGCTGTCCGGTGCGGGCGTGGTGGTCGTCGGCGACCTTGCGGGCGTGGTCGACCAGCGCGGCCGGGACCGGCGGAGCCGGGACGCGAGCGGGCTCGGGTGCTGCGGGCAGGGCCGGGGTGGGCTCTGGCTCGGCGACGGGAACCGGCTCGGGCGCGGGTTCCGGTTCGGCCGGCACAACCTCGACCGGTTCGGGCCCCGATTCGGGGGTGGGCGCGTGGTCAGCGTTGGCTGGTGTGTGGGCGAGGAGGGTGCCGCCGAGGAAGGCGAGTGCGGGCCATCCGGCGATGCCGAACCGCAGCCACGCGGGCGGGTGGGCGAGGTCGAGGAATCCGGCGGTGGCGACGTTGGCGCCGAGTGAGGCGGCCAGGGCGATCAGGAACCAGCACCAGGCCAGCTGCGACGGGCCGTCGTTGCGCAGCCGACGCCAGGCGGCGACCAGGAGCAGGTCGACACTGATCGGGTAGGCCCATGCCTTCCAGCCGGTCTGCCCGGCAGCGGCGGCAAGGTCGTGCAGGTGGGCGAAGGACAGCGCCCCGGCGATCACGGCTTGGACCAGGACAGCGTCCATGCGCAGGGTGCGGGTCATGTCGTTCACCTCCTTCGTGGTGTCAGCCGGTCGCGGTGCCGGTGCCCAGGCAGGTCAGGCACAGAGCGCCCTGCCGGTCGTGGGTCTCGCGGGCTTTGCGGGCGGTGCCGACGCGTACGGTCTCGGTGATCTCGCCCGTGCCTTTGCAGTCCGGGCACTTCTTCGGCCGGTGCTTGCGAGTGGCCATGAGCGTTCCTTCCGGTTTCAGGCATGACGGGGGTAGGGACCTGGCGCGAAGACGGTCACGCCGACCAGGAGAGCGGGGGTGGATCAGATGGAGGCGGGTTCCACGGAAGGAGCGGGGATCTTGATCAGCGAGGCCGTGGGCGGGAGTTCGGGCCGGAAGTCGGCCAGGCCGGGCAGGTCCGGAGTCAGACCGGCGTGCCGGTTGCAGGCGTTGACGGCTTGGCGCATGGTCGTGTGCGGGGTGCGGATCCGTGCCCAGCCGCCCGTTGAATCGCCGGTGACAGCGAGACCGGGAGCATCGGTCGGGATGGAGATCGCGGCCAGGACGGCATCGGGGGCGATGTCACCAAAGGCCATGGCGGCGGAGGTTTCGTCGTTGACGCGGTGCGCGGTGCGGCCGGTGAGTTGGGCGCGGAGCATGGTGATGCCCTTGCCGAGTTCGGAGCCGAAGCGCTGCCCGCAGATCTCCAGGTAGATCCCCGCAGCGCGGCCCAGCTGAGCCAGGCGGGCGAGCGCGGTGATGATCCGGTCCCGGCGCTTCTCCTCATCCTTCGTGGCGAACAGGGCGAGTTCGGCGACCTCGTCCACGAGCAGGACGATGGGGGTCGGGCGCAGGGTCTCGGGTAGGTCCCAGATGTCGGCGGCGATCTCGGCATCGGGCACGTCGGCGGTGATGCGCTGTTCGGCGCGGATCAGTTGGTAGACGTCCTCCATGTGTGTGACGAGGGCGTCGAGGAGTTCGGCGGCGGTGTCGGGGTTGTCGGCGAGGGCGGAGAATCGGCGGGCCAGCGGGAAGAGTTCAACGCCCTGCTTGCAGTCGATGCCGACCAGCGCGACGTGCTGCGCGGCGAGTTCGGCGACGAGGTTGCGTTGGTAGACGGACTTGCCGGACTTCGTGGCCCCGAGGGTGAGCGCGTGGGGGACGGTGCGGTAGTCGCGGTAGTGCACGGCCCCGTCCTCGCGCAGGGCAACCGGCACCCGCATCGGGCCGGTGTCGACCCTGGCGGGCATCTGCACCCGTTTGAGCACGTTATAGCCGGTCATCCGTAACTCGACCACACCCGAGCGCAGCTCACGCGAGGTGACGCCGTACATGGCGAACGAGTGCCGCAGCCGATCACACGACGCCGATACATCGAAGGCATCCTGACCAGGGCGCAGCCCGAGCCGTAAGACGAGACCGGTCCGGGTGAGCCGCACCCGCAGGATCCGCGGGGCCCGCGATTCGGGAGCGGGACGGTTGGCCATCCGAGCGACAGCGAGCCGCCAGCGCGGCGGCGGAACGGTCAGCCCGCACGCTTCCATGACCGAGCCGTAGCGGACCAGGACCCGCAGCGTCGCGAACGTGACGCCGAAGGCCAGCCAGTACCAGGCCGGGCGCCGCCACCGCAGAACACCCGCAGCAGCGACGACCAGCACCAGTAACACAATCAGCCACGACACCTCAGGCCGCCTTCGACTTCGCGGCGCCCTCGACCAACGACGTGACAGCAACCGCGCGGAACGCGATGCCGTGACGGCGCTGCCCGTTGAACTCGTTCTCCCACGGCCGGGCGATCAGCCCCGTGAGAGCGACCGGGGTACCCATCGCCAGATCACCGGAGATGCCGGTCTCAGGCACGGTCACCGAAAGAATCTCCACCTCACCGTTCGCCGCGAACATCACGTCCACGGTCGACAGCGCGGCACCAGTCTCCGCGTCCATCGCACGCTCACCAGTACGACGGTCCTTCACCTTCGGCTGCGGAGGCTGCGCCACCATCACGGTCGCGGCGGAAGTGTCGACAGGAATCTGACGCATGTGTGCGCTCCTTCGATCAACTTGACGTACTTAGTACGTCGACCGGTAACGAGAGTGCACCTAACACACTTAGTGCGTCAAGTGATTCTCGACTCTTGTCTGTTCTGTGTGCTCCACTTAGTGCGACAACCACTGAGAGGGGCTATGGCCGACTTCACCGGGCGTGCGAGGTACTTGGAGATCGCCGACGACTTCAAGCGGCGGATCCGAGACGGGGAGCTATCCCCGGGGGACAAGCTGCCGTCCGAGACGGAGCTGATGGTTGAGCACGGGGTTTCCCGCACTGTCGCCCGGCAGGCGATCTCTCGTCTTCGTGAGGACGGCTACGCGTACTCCCACCAGGGCAAGGGCAGCTTTGCAACCCTCCCCAGCGAGGACCGTCCCACCAAGCACAGCCCGGAGTTCGAGCAGATCACCGCGTACCTGGCGGAGGTTCGCCGCGACGTACGCCGCCTCGCGGATCGGATGGACCAGCTTGAGCAGCTGGTTCGGAAGCATCCGCAAGACGGTTGACCATCGCATCAGCGCGCCTCGCGAGATCTGCCACCTCCTCTCCAAGTGCCCTGACATCGCGTATCAGTCCCACCACTTCGGCCGGGGTCAGCGCCATCGTGGCCCCTTCGTTGTAGTTCGATCTGACAGTCCCTCGGGTTGTCAACAACGCTAGGACCAGACCGGCGCAGCACCCCGGAAAATCTCTCCGGGGTCGCATTGAGAGACGGGTGGACGCTCTCCCCATGCGAGGAATGACGACGAACCTGACGATCGGCGAACGAGTCGCGTGGTACCGCCGGAGGCGCGGGATGTCCCAAGAAGTGCTGGCCGGACTCGTCGGCCGCACCATCGACTGGTTGAGCAAGGCCGAGAACAACCGGTTGGAGCTGGACAGGCTCTCGGTCATCAAGTCGCTAGCCGACGCCCTGGACGTCACTCTTGGCGACCTGCTCGCCGAGCCGACGCTCATGGACTGGAGTGCCGACAGCGGAACCCAAACCGTGCCGGCACTGCGCACCGCCCTGATGAACTACCGCCAGCTCACTCCCCTGTTAGGAGTCACCACCGAAGGCGAACCGACCCCTCTCAACGAGCTGCGCAGTAACGTCGCCGAAGTCTGGGACGCGTACCAAGACTCCCGGTACGGGTTCGCCACCAGGCGTCTGCCCCTCCTGCTCGCGGACGCTTTCATCTCGACCCAGGCCTACACTGGCCACGAGCGCGAGCAGGCGCACGGACTCATGGCGATGACCTACCAAGGTGCCGCCATGGTGCTGACCAAACTGGGCGAAACTGACCTCGCGTGGATCGCCGCCGACCGAGGCCTGACAGCAGCTCAGCAGTCCGACAACAGCGTCGTGACCGGATCGCTGTTCCGGTCCGTCGCGCACTGCCTCCTGTCGAACGGAAGGTTCGACGCTGCCGTGCAGCTTGTAGGCGACGCTGGGGAGTACCTCCGACCGGGGCTCGCCGAGCCCACTCCTGAGTTCCTGTCCATCTACGGGACTCTGTTCCTGGCAGGATCCATGGCGGCGGCCCGGGCGGAGGACCGTGCTACGACTCAGACGTTCCTCGGAGAAGCCGATCAGGCGGCGCGACGGCTCGGGCAGGACGCCAACCATGTCTGGACCGCCTTCGGGCCGACGAACGTCGCGATTCACCGCGTCGCCACTGCGGCCGAGCTGGGCGACATGCAGGTAGCCGTAGACCTCGGCCCGCAGATCGACACGGCTGCGTTGCCGACAGAGCGGCGCACACGCCACAACCTCGAAGTTGCTCGGGCACTCAGCGCGCACAACCGGATGGACGACGCCCTGGCCAAGATCCTTGAAGCGGAGAGTTGGGCGCCCGAGCAGGTACGGAGCCACTACCTCGCGCGTGAGCTTGTGCTCACCTGGGTCCGGAACCAGCGCGCGCGGCCAAGTCGCACTCTGGCAGGTCTGGCCGACCGGCTGCATGTGGTCTGAGCTGGGTACCCTCGGCTGCATGGCAGCGAATGCACATGAAGCAAAGATGGCGCATCCGCGCATGGCCGCGGGTGCGCTCTTTTTCGATGACGCCGGACGGGTCCTCATGGTGGAGCCGACCTACAAGGACTACTGGGAGATCCCCGGCGGGTACGTCGAGACCGGTGAGTCGCCACTGCGCGCCGCCATCCGCGAAGTTCAGGAAGAGCTAGGGATCACCCCGCCACTCGGGCGCCTGCTGGCCGTCGACTGGGCGCCGAGCGAGGCGGAAGGCGACAAGGTGTTGTACCTCTTCGATGGCGGCCAGCTCACCCCAGAGCAGTTGGCAGGCATCACTCTGCAGCCCGATGAGCTTCGAAGCTACGCATTTCTTGCCCTGGACGAAGTCCCAGATCGCACCATCCCCCGACTGGCCCGCCGAATCTTGGCCGCGGCAGAAGCCCGCGCCAAGGCTGTGCCTGTCTACCTTGAGCACGGTCACAAGCCAGGCAACGAAGCCGCGTGACCGGGACGGAGACGGCTTCTCCGCTGCACGCTTGTGTCACGGTCGCCGTTCAGGCCGCTACCCAGGCTTGCCGGTGGCGGGCAACCCTGTAGATCTCCTCCACCTGATCAGCAGTGAACACCCCGGAGAGCGGGGCCAAGGCGGATACCTCGCGCTCACGGTAAACCCGTACCTTGAGTTGGGTGGCCGCGACCTTCAGGTCGGCTACACCGACGAAGACGAGAACCGGCACTACCGGCACGGGAAAGTCGCAGCACCGTTCGAGCACGCGTTGCACACGTGCGGCCTCTGACCGGCTCTTGCGTACGTGAGGTTCAGGCCGGCCACGGTTGACCTTGACCACATCGTCCCCGACCCATACCGACTTCTCGGGGTAGTGCTTGGTGTTGATGCTGAACACCCCACCGCTCCCGATCAGCAGATGATCAACATCGACATCACGCGGCAATGGTATGGAGTGCAGAACGCGCCAACCCTGCCGCTCAAGTCGACTCAACTCGGAGCCCACGCGCCGCTCACCCGCGATGCCCTTGCGCCACGAGTCGCCATCCACCGGTCGCCGTAGCAACCAGGCGACAGCCCGCTCTAGCAGGCCGGGGTCTGATTCAGCAAGCCGCGGTTCCAGGCTTGCTCCAGGCAAGGTCGCAGCGAGGTCGTCCGCCGGAGTCAACGGGGGGAGACGCACAGGCTCAGAACTCTGCACCGGCTCGGGTGACCGAGCATCATCAACGCCTGGTAAGCGCCCCTCCAGCGTTGCTAAGACTTCCGCACGATAGCCATCGACCAAGATCGTGATAGCGCCTGTCTTGCAGTCAGCCCAGCCAACAGTCGTGCCATCGGGCAAGTTCACATACAAGCGATCATGCCCGAATCGCTTCCAACGAACGACCTTCAACTCAGCCACGAGCCCCCCTCGGGAACTTAGACCACGGTTCCGCCATCGCAGCAGGAGCTAGACAGAGCCACAAGACCGCACCTGCGGTAAGACTTTCTCTACTTCATCAAGGGCTCGCTCCGCTCGCCGCGCGCCCGGCTGGGCGCCGGGCGACGCTCCTGTCTCCGCCCCGCTCCGCCCGGCCGCCGGACGCGCGCGGCGGCTGTTGAGAGACAAACCCGCTGTGGCTGGGGCGGTCGGCTCCACGGCTTTAGGCAGCCACCATAGGGCGAGCCTCGAAGATCGGGGCCCACATCGGGCTACTGCGGGCAGGCGAGGAGCCAGCCCGATTCGCGGCCAGCGTACGGGCCCCGATCTCTCGCCCCATGGCAGCTCCCGCCCAAAGCCGCTGCGCCGACCTAATCCTGAATCAGCAGGTCCGGATGCGTGAACACGAAAATCATGTACGCGACCGCCGCCGCTGTCCCCACCAACGACAACGCCAGGCCGGTCAGGGGCTGAGAAAGACTCGCACTCTGACGCGAGGCAGCACGGTATTCGATGGAGCCGCGGACAAGGCCGGCGAGGCCAAGCGGCAACGCCAGCACCCAGACGAGCATCCAGAACGGGCAGCAGAACCAGAACGCGACGGAAGCCCCGCCGAAAACGACGGCGAGACTCATCCGCCCCGATCTGTCACTTGTCGGGTCATCAGCGTGGGTCACCCGCTGATCAAAGCACCATGAGACGGAAGCTCAGCAGCCGCCCCTAGCCAGCACCGTGCCCCTCACGTGCCCGATCGGTCGGGAGACAACGGGGAACAGCGGTCGCTGGCGGACAACACTCACGAGGACGGCCCCTGACCGAGTTACCTGTTCAGGGGCCGTTCACGTGCGTTAGGTGTGGGATTTGAACCCACGGTGACATCGCTGCCACGACGGTTTTCAAGATCGTGTACTAAGTCTGTGGGGGAGCCGGACGCTCGTAACCAAGGATGTCGTGAAGCCAACGGTCGAGGTACCGGGCCTCTGTCTCTCGGTCGCCCTCGACGGTCAGCCACTCACGGGCGGCAGTGACCATGTGCGACTCGGCTTGATCCGTTTCCGCAGGCCGAAGCTCGACCCAATCGGTCAGCTCGCCCCAGATGAGCGCGAGCGAGTACAGCGCTTCGTCGCTGTTGTCCAGCGGCAACCCGCCACTTACGAGGCCCAAGATCTCCAACGCCAGTTCGTACGGCGAAGTGTTGCTGTCCAGCATGGCCGCCGCACGCGCGCTGACCGCCGCGCGAAAGGCCTCCGAGTCACCCATGGTCCAGAGAGTAGGCGACACGATTGGGAGCGCCGGACCATGCTGCCGACCTGTACAGCAGCGGAGTACAGCAACCCCAGCAACCGTTCACGTCCCGCTATGCCCGCCAGCGGCGCCGCAGCACCGAATATGACCCGAGCTGACCGATCCGGCTAGAGCTACGGATCAGAAGGTTGCAGGTTCGAATCCTGCCGAGTGCACAGCATGCCAGAGGCCCTCAGGAGAGATCCTGAGGGCCTCTGTCGTATGTCGTTGACCCGAACCGGTCCTACTCGGTCTCGCCGCCCTCGCCATCCGAGGACGCGTCAAACGTGGCAATTAACGCACGCGGTACCCGCCTACTGTGGCGGTCTCCGCTGGCGGCTACGCCCGTGTCGTGTGGTTGAAGCCGAGGGAGGTCAATCCGTCGGCCTGGCACAGCCGGTCAGAGGGGCCGCCGACCTCGGTCTGGAGGAGTTGGTAGGCAGCACCGTGGGACTGGCCCCAGTGCATCGCCGCCCGCCACAGGATGCGTCCCAGGCCCTGGCCTCGGCCCTCGGGGAGGACGGCGAAGTACTGGGGCATGAGCTGGGGGCGTCCAATGGCGTCGGGCTGGATCTCCATGGGGCCGATCGCGCCCACGATGCGGTCCTCGACGGCGGTGGCGAGAACCGGGCTGCACCGGCCAGCCTGCATCTGGGCGTGGAGGAAGGCCAGACCATCGCCCGTCATGGCCTCGGCGAACGGGGCGAAGGTCTCCTGCACGGCAGCCGACCAGGCGGTGACGGGCCGGACCGGGCCGTCCGGGGCGGGGCAGGGGCGGGCGGTGAAGTCCTTCAGCTGGATGCGGGTGCCGCGCGGGTGTGCGGTCTCGGGACCGAGAGGGCGTACGACCCGGGCGTTGACCAGATCGTGCCTGGAGGCGAGCTTCGCGGCCAGCTCGGCGGCTTCCTCCACGACACTGTCGCGGAGCCCGTAGGCGAAGACCTTCACAGTGCTGCGTCCGCGCCGGGTCAGGGTGGGGATGAGGGTGTGCTCGGGCTGGTGGACCACGTCCTCGCGGAGGACTTTCTCGTCCTTCTCGCCACCCCAGCGCCGGTCCTTGTCATAGGGCAGGAAGTCCCCGGTGCCAGCCGCTCGCAGGACGTCCTCGAACATGCTGACGGTCAGGGCGGTGGGGTGGATGGGACCGAGAGTGGGCACGATCGGCGCGGTCAGTTGGTGCCGGAGCCAGTCCCAGCGGAAGAACATGAGCGGCACCCTAGCGGTGGAACGGGCAGGGCTCAGGCCCCGACGCGAGTACGCCGGGGCCTGAACGGAGTTGACCGGATCGTGTCGGTCAGTGGGGGTTGTCGTCCCCGGCGTCGCAGGAGCACTCCGCGCTCTCCACGATCACGTCGAGGTCCTGGACGGCGGTGATCGACGCGGTCGCGACGGGCGGGGCCGCGCGGCGGGCCGAGGACGTCGGGCCGGGGAGGATGGTCACCGGTACGGGCGGGGTCATGAGGCGTTCTCCTTGTCTCCGTGCTGGCAGTAGCTGTGCAGCGGCGCCTTGGCCTCCTGGTAATGCTTGGCCAGGGGGCGGCAGACCCGGCAGGTGCCGGACAGGGCGCAGCCCTCGCACCCACCGGTGCGAAGCATGAGGCGGTCGGCGATGGCGCCGAGCCGGGTGAGGCCGTCGATGCCTTCGGCCATGAGGTCGATTTGGTCGTCGCGGCCGACCTTGCAGATCGAGACCTTGGCGTGCGGGTCGGCGTGGAAGAAGGTGTGTCCCGCGTTGCAGCCGGCGAACGGCTTGCGCTGCCGCAGGTGGGCGGCGGACTGGGCGAGCAGCGGCTCTCCGCCGCCGTAGATCGTGGGCGTCATGTTCGTGTACGCGTGGTTCTCGACGCTCCACTCGTCGGCCAGGGCGGCCATGTCGTCGGCCTCGGAAGCGTTGTCCTCGGTCACCACGACGTTGATCCGCAGCGGCAGGCCCGCCTCACGGGCGGCGTCCATGCCGCGCCGGAACGCCTTCCACGCCCCGCGGCGCTGGGTGAGCGTGTCGAAGGACTCCTCACTCGCCCCGTACATGCTGACCACCAGGCGGTACGGCGGGCATCCCGGAAGAGCTTGAGGAGGTCCGGCTGCCAGAGCAGCGAGCCGTTGGTGGAGATGGTGAGCATCATCCCGGCCTGCCAGGCGTACCGGTAGGCGCCCTGGAAGTGGGGGTCCATGGTGGGCTCGCCGCCGGTGATCTGGAGCCAGAGGACGCCGGCTTCGCGCATGATGTCGAGCAGCCGCACCTTGTCCTCCCAGCCGAGGCCGGAGAAGGGCCGCTCACCGAGGTAGCAGTGCTTGCAGCCGAAGTTGCAGCCGAGGTTGATCTCCCAGGACGCCCGGCAGTAGCCGTACGGGGACGGCTCACGCGCCAGCACCGTGGCCTGTGCGGGTCGGCTGCCCAAGTCCAGGTCCCACAGGTCGGCGGCGGTCTGCACCGCCCAGGCGGGAAGCGACTCACCGTCGGTGGCGGCCTGGCGCAGGCCCTCGTAATGGTCGGCGGAGATTCGGGCGCCGGCCCTTGCTCCCGGCTTGAGGAGAAGGTGCCCGTCGAGGAACGGGGAGGCGATCAGAGCGTGGGCCATCGGTGGCCCTCCTTCCGGATCACGGAGCGGGACAGCACACGGGACTCCTGGCGGCCGGCGCGGCAGTGGATCTCGCCAAGCCCGTTGCAGGTGCCGCAGGTTCTGCCGGACGAATTGGCTCCGCTGCCACCGCAGTCCCCGCACTGTTCGTTGCGAGGCGAGCGAGGGCGCCGGCACTTGTGCGGGCTCGCGATCAGCTGGTGCACGAGACCTCCTCCAGGGCGTCTTCCCAGGTGTGCTGCTTGGCGTGGTCGGCGAACAGACAGCAGCCCTCACCGTCGGGCCCCGGGGCGGCCACCGGGCAGTCCGGCAGCACGACGAGTTCCGCCTCGTCCGTCCCGTGCCAGTGGAGCCACAGCGCGGTCCCGTACGCGCAGGTGTCGGTGAGGAGACCGAAGTGCTCACCCTGGTCGTGCGCGGACAGCTGGCACTGCACCGCCCTGTCGATGTACTTGGCGGCCGACTTCCGCCGTGCTTCCCGTGCCAGGTCGAGGGGCACCCGGCGCCAGTGCGTGCACCGCATCACGACACCATCCGGAAGGACGCAACGGCGTTCCGAGCCTGCTGCGAGCACCGGGGACAGTCGCAGGGCGGATAGCGGCCCGGGTTCTCCGGGACCCCCGGATCCTCGCCCACGCGTACCTCCGTGAGAGGCCCCCACGTCTGGCCGGAGTCGCGGGAGACCCGCAACGTCATCCGTACGTCGTCCTGTCCGTTCGCCATAGTCAGGAGCATCGCGATCCACGGGCCCGGCCAGAAAGGCCAAGCGGATTACCCAACTTGGGTAACATCAATCTCGGTTGGCCAAGTGCAGCGATCCGTAGTCCTCATGCCGGAGCGTGCCCGATGCCCGAGCCATCTCGCTCGAAGGAACTCCCGGTCAGCCTGCTCACGGACCCAGTGATGATTGAGGCATGCCAGGCCAGAGACTTCGGCCGCATCTTTCAGCTGGTCAAGGCACGAGCAGGCATCTATCCGTCGATGATCGCGCGCCGCTGCGACCTGACCCCGAGCCGCGTGGGCGAGGTAATCGCCGGACGGCGACAACTGCTGCACATGGACGTGATCGAACGGATCTCTGACGGGCTGCGCATCCCCGGGCACATGCTCGGACTTGCCCGACGCTCCTGGGAGACGCCGCCCAGCCTGACGGTCACGCCCCGCGAACCGGCCGAGGTGCCGACCTCAGCCGTCGAACCACTGGCCGCCGGACTACCGGGGACGGACGTCGACAGCATCCTCGCCCTGGCGGCCGAGCGGGATCTCAGCGCCTCGACGCTGGACGCGCTGCATTCGTCGATCGCGGACTACTGGCGCCGGGACGACGAGCACGGTGGCGAGACCTTACGGCCAGCGGTCGTCGGCCAGCTCCGCTACGTCGTCGATCTCCTCAAGGAGCAACGTCCGGATCCTCTGCGGGACGGCCTGCACAGCATCGCGGCCGAGCTGGCCCGGCTCACCGGATGGACCTACTTCGACGCCCGCCAGTACAACCAGGCACGCGCCTACTTCACCGAATCCCTCGGTCTGGCCAAGGCCATCGACGACCGCCAGTTCATGGCCAACGTCCTCGCCTGCATGAGCCTCCAGGCCACCTACCAGGACAAGCCTGGCGACGCCCTCGCACTCGTCACGGCCGCCCAGGACCAGGCCCGAGCGGCCGCGGGGACGACACCGCGCGTGCTGGCCATGCTCGCGATGCGCGAAGCCTTCGCCCACGCGACCCTTGGCAACCACGGCGCGACTCACACCGCGATCTCGGAAGCCCACACCCAGTTCGGGCGGATCAGCACAGGTGATCCGGACCCGGCCTGGGTCGCCTACTTCGACGAGCCAAAGCTGATCGTGGACACCGGCATCGCACACGGCCGCCTGGGCGAAGCCGCCCTCGCCGAACCCCTCATCGCGGACGCTCTCCGCCGAGAACACCAGTCGAACCACCGAGGCCGCGCCTTCCACGCCTTCTGGCTCGCCCGCACCCAGCTCCAGCGCGGCAAACTCGACGAGGCGTGCCACACGGCCATGGACGCCCTGGCCCCGGCGGCGGCCGTCAGCTCGCAACGGGTCGCCGGCCACCTCCGGGAGTTCTACGAGCAGCTGGAGCCCTTCCGGCGGGAACCGGCTGCGGTGGCGTTCGAGACCCGACTCCGGGAAGTGCTGCCCCGCCAGATCAGCGGATCGCCTCGTCCATGAGCACGTAGAGCAGCCCGACCAGGGAGCCGCTGCTGACGATCTCGCGGCGGTCGATCATGCCCCGCACGTCGGCCAGCGGGATCCACTCGATCCGGTCCGACTCGTTCTTCTCGGTCGGCGGACCCTCGTACGTCGCTCCGTCGGCCCGGAAGACGTGGTGCTGGGAGTCGGTGATGCCGTTGGCTGGCTCGGCGTAGATCAGCGGCTTGATCGGGCCGGGCCGCCAGCCGGTCTCCTCCAGAACCTCACGGGCCGCCGCCTCGGCCGGCGTCTCACCCTCTTCGACCAGGCCCATGGGAAGCTCCCACGCCCAGGCGTTCGTGATGAAGCGGTGCCGCCACATCATCAGCACCTCGCGCCGCTCGTTGACCACGGCGGCCACGGCCAGGTGCCGGAGCTTGACGACGTGGTGCTCCCAGCGGTTTCCGTCCGGCGTTTCGACGTCGGTGAGCCACAGGTTCACCCAGCTGTTCTCGTAGATCGGACGTTCACCGTGGATCTTCCACTGCATCGCTGCGGCCCCTCTCGATCGACCTCCAGCATCGCAGAACGAACCTCGAAGGCAGCAGAGTTCGGCGACTTAGCGTCGATCTGACAAATAGGGGTGGCGCCCGTCCCCCGCAACGCTCGGTGGCACAGGTTCGTCGTGTGCTGACTGTTCCTGTACGGCTTCGGCGACCTTGGCTTTGGTCACCTCACCGGGAGAGGTGTCTGATGAATGACACTTCCTCCCGGTTACGGTCCAATCTCAGGTCGCGCGCCGTCGCTATCCCTGCGCTGACGGGAATGCGGCGACTCGATGAGATCCTCCAACTCAAACAGAGTGGGCTCCCGCTGATGCTCGAAGCGGCAGCGACTAGACGGCCACGAGGACACCGCTCATGCCGTTGTGATCATCCGGCCCGTTGTCATCAGCTCGCAGGGCATCCCCGACGCGGTCGAACGCGGAGCGCCGGGAGTCGAGCCGGACGAAGGTGTAGATGTCCATGGTCACGCGGATGGAGCTGTGGCCCAGGACTCCCTTGATCATTCGAGCGTCGGTGCCCTGCTCGCTTGGGGCGTTGGGTGTGGGCCCTGTCGTGGCGGACCTGGGCGGCGAGGAGTTGTTGGCCGGGGCGGTAGCCGCTGCAGAGGTAGGCCCAGGAGGAGGTGGTGACGAGAGTGGTGGTCCCGTCGGTGGTGCGGGTGCGGGTGCGGGTGCGGGTGCGGGGCGGCTTGGGCGGGGCGTACGTCGCGGAGCGCGCCGGGGCGGGGTGGAGTTGCGGGTCCAGCGGGGTGCCGGGTTCGGGAGCGTATTCGGTGTGGTTGTCGCCGCAGGCGCACCGATCTCTCGCTCCATGGCAGCTCCACCCCAAAGCCACCCCACCGACCTTCGCTGTACGGTACCCCTGTGGGGGGCTGCAGTGCTTGATCAGAACGAGAACGACGACGCCGACTACAGGTCGGCTGTGAGACGCACACGGATCATGATGGCGATCGCCTTGGTCGTCGCCCTGTTGGTGATCGGGATCGGCGTCGTCGCCATCCTCGGTGTATCGCTGTTCTTGGACCTGCTCGAGATGCTCAGTCGGTAGCCGTGCCCCATCAAGCGGGAGACCACCGGGGCCAGTAGTCGTCACCAAGCAGCGGCAGCACAGCGGCCCCCGAGAATCCGCCTCATCCCGCAGGGGCTTTGTCGTGTCGTACGGCAACGCGGTACACCGGCAGCCCGGTCCCGCCCCAGTGTCGGCGTGCCCACCGATCAGGGGGAGGTTCCCATCGCCGACCACATGCGCACCAGCCTGGTCGCCGACGCCCTCCACATGGCGGCCCGGACCCGCGGCGGTCTGGACGGTTCCGTCCTCCACTGCGACCACGGAGCCCACCACGGCTCCAGGGCCTTCGCCGACCTCTGCGACCAGCTGAAGGTCACCCGGTCCATGGGCGCCGTCGGCAGCAGCGCGGACAACGCCGCCTGCGAAAGCTTCCACGCGTCCCTCGAACGCGAGACCCTCCAGGCCGCCCGCGACTACGGCGGCCCCGCCGGCTGCAGGAACAGGGTTTTCGCCTGGCTGACCCGCTACAACACCCGCCGCCGGCACTCCGCCAACAGCCACCTCAGCCCCAACGAATACGAACGCCGACACCACACCGCCAAGCTCACGCTCGCCGCGTGATCAAAGACGTGTGTCCACCATCACGGGGGAAGGCCCGCCCAAGACTGCATGTGCTGATGACAGCTGCGTGCCCGGTTCGTGCTCGATGGGAGAGGAACGGGGGAGCCGCGGGGTAACAAGGCGATGCAGCCACCGTCACGGAGGTCGGCGCCCGTCCAGGTCAGCAGGAGTGGGCGTACGGGGCCCTCCCGGCTCCGGACGTGGAAAACAGCAGACCAGGGGCCCTGTGGAGAGATCCACAGGGCCCTTGGCTCATGCCTTGGCGACGGTGTTTGACGACAGCCGCTTCAGAAGGCGACGAGTGGTGCTCTGGCCGGGCGCTGCTTGAAGGAGCGGAGATCCCTACGCCCGGCGGAGCGTGTGCGTCAGACCGTTGCGGCCAGCCAGCCGACGGTCTCGGTGGCGTGCTTCCCGTCGCTCTTGGTGGCGCCGGCGTACACCTCGTTCAGGCGGATGAGGAAGCCCGTGTTGGTGACGTCATGGACGCGGATCCCCGGCGTCTCCGGGCCGTTGAAGGTCTGGGTCAGCGGGAGGACGACCACATTGGAACCCGCCGGGAACGGGGTGGGGAACGTGACGCGCGTGAACGTCGAGGTGTTGCCGCCGCTCGTCTCGATCGGGTTGTCAGACCTCAGGTCGATCTTGCCGGTCTGGATGAAGCTCATTGTCGACTTCCTTCATGTCAGAGATGGTGGTGCTTTGGCCGTCTCCAGCAGCCAACGGGATGTTCGTCACCAAATCGGCCCTCTATGCCGAAGTCCCGCAAACGAGTGGTCGCCTTTAGGACAGCGGAAGGCTGTGTGCTTCGTGGCTGGTCCACGGAGCAAAGGCGTTTGGACAGCAACGAGGGCGCCCGCCGCGCCGTCGACATCGTCCGGATCTTTGCCATCACCTCTCAGCGCGTCCCTGACACGATGACGGCTGTTGCTCCGGCAGGCCTCCGTAACTCCCCCTGGTCAACGGTTTGGTGGTGGAGGAGCGGTAGCGCGGTCAACTCGGCGGGGCGATCGTGGGTCAGCCGCCCTGCCCTGTGACCACGGACTTCGAAGCCGCTCTCTCCCCAGGCCCAGCGACCAGCCCTCGGGGCTTGGGCGCTCGGCCCCGCAGCACCGGATGGCCCCAGGCAAGCGTCCTGTGGACGGCTGTACGAGAAGTGCGTCCGCGTGCAACCGTCCGGCTCGCGTTCATCCCGCCCCGGCGCGCTCCTTCGCCGATGCCTGCCGGGGCGTCTGGCCGTCCAGGTGGACCACCACGCTGGTGTGGAAGCGGTGCACGGCTTTGTCAATGCTCCGGATGAAGCCGGATTCGGCGTTTCCCCGACCGCTTCCCAGCTCTCGACCACGTCCAGCGCGCGCGGGTCGCCGTGGCACAGGGTTTCATCGTCGATTCCGTTGCGTACGGGAACCCAGACCGCCCCCATGTTCTGGAAGCCGTGGCAGCCGGAGTTCTCGTGGCGTAGGTAGTGCAGCACTTCCTGGAGTAGCCAGGCATGAGCCTTGTCCCCCACGCCTCGTGCCGGTGGACCGGTCGGGGCGGGCTGCGGGAGCCTGGGAGGGGTCGGCTCCCTTCGCCGTCGCGCGTCGTGCGAGTGATCGGCCCGACCTCGTGGGAAGGACTTCGCAGATGAGCAGCGGTCGCTGGCAGTGCCGGGGCATGGGGTGGGTCCCGGGCGGTGGCGCGGTGCTGCGCTGGGAGCGGGCCGGGGAGCGCCGCCGTAGCCCGCTCGTGCTCGGGCAGCGGATCGGCTTCCGTGCGGTCGGCGCCCGTAGCTGCCTCGGTGCGCGGGGCAACGCCTGTCCAGTCGCAGCGGTCGTACCAGGCCGGAGCACGGGAGGACTCTGCCCCGAGTGCGCCCGGCTGGAGCGCGTCCACTCGGTGGCGGCCGACACCGTCGCCGACGACCCGCGGCCGTACCGGGTGTACCTGGCGTGGTTCGGGCCCGGTTTGGTGAAGGTGGGGATCACCGCGGAGGAACGCGGCGCGGCGCGGCTGCTGGAGCAGGGGGCGGTGGTGTTCGGCTGGCTGGGGCGCGGGCCGCTGATGGCGGCGCGGCGTACCGAGGAGCTGCTGCGCGCGGCCTTGGGCGTGCCGGACCGCATCCCGTACGGGCAGAAGCGTGTGGTGCGGGCGATGCTGACGGGGACGGCGGCGGACCGTGCCGTGGAGGTCACGGAGTTGTACGCGCGGGCCGTGGCACTCGCACAGTGGCCCGAGGCGCTGGAGCGGGTCGAGCTCGACGTGGTGGACCACGTCGGGGTGTTCGGGCTGGAGGGGCTTCCCGCGGCCTCGGGAGTGGTGCGCGCACTGGAGGACGGCGGGACGGTCGCCGGCCGGGTCATCGCTGCCGCCGGTCCTGACCTGCACCTGATCGCCCCCGGCGGACGGGTGGTCGTCGTCGACACTCGTGTGATGGCAGGGTGGCAGCTCGTGGCCGCGGCGGACGGGGCCGCCGTGACGGTTCCGGTCGACGAGCTGCCGCGCGGCGTGCAGGACGGCCTCTTCTGATCGCACGAGCGGCGTGCCGCGGGCGACGGTAAAGACTTCGATCCCTTTGGGCCGGGAACCTGGACACCGCATCGATGCACGTCGGAGGGTGTTCGACATGAGCGATCACCTCGTGGCGGGGCTCGAACCGCCCTATTTCACCGTTGTGTTCACCTCCCATCTCCGGCCGGACCCCGACGGCTGCGCCGGGACCGCCCGGCGGATGCGCGAGCTGGTCGAGGAGGTGCCCGGTTTCCTCGGGCACGAGGCGGCCCGCGCACCGGGCGGCTTCGGCATCACCGTCGGCTACTGCCGCGACGAGGAGCCGGTCGCCGCCGGGCAACGGAACCAGCACCGGCGGGCCCGGCGGCGTGGCCGCGCCGCTGGGTACGAGCGGTACAGCGTCCACGGGGGCAAGGTCGAGCGGAGCTGTGGCTTTGAGCGGGCGTGACGGTGCTCCGGGTGGCAGCGCGTCGCACGGCGCATCGGGTACCGGTACAGCGCGTGGTGGTGCGGGTCACGGCGGCGTCCCTGATGGTGCCGTCCGCGGTGATGCCGCCCCGAGCAGTGCCCCGTGCGCCGGCGGGCACGACGACGAAGCGGTACGTGGCCCTGCGGTGGAGGAAGGAGAAGGAGGCGGTGAGGCCGTAGCGGTCCGCGCGTTCTGGCAGCGGCTGGGGCTGCCCGGCCTCATCGACGTCCACACGCACTTCATGCCCGAGCAGGTGCTCGACAAGGTGTGGGCCTACTTCGACTCCGCCGGGCCGCTGACCGGCATGGAGTGGCCCATCACCTACCGCGAGGAGGAATCGCGGCGCCTTGCGTTGCTGCGCGGGTTCGGGGTGCGGGCCTTCACGGCGTTGCTCTACCCGCACAAGCCAGGGATGGCGGACTGGCTCAACGGTTGGGCGGCGGACTTCGCCTCCCGCACGCCCGACTGTCTGCACACGGCGACGCTGTATCCCGAGGAGGGTGCGGAGCGCTACGTGCGCCTGGCGGTCGAGAACGGGGCGCGGATCTTCAAGTCGCACGTGCAGGTCGGGGCGTACGACCCCAACGAAGCGCTGCTCGACCCGGTGTGGGGGCTGCTCGCCGATGCGGGGATCCCGATCGTGATGCACTGCGGTTCCGGGCCGGCACCCGGCAAGTACACCGGCCCCGGGCCCGTCGGCCGCCTCCTCGCCCGCCACCCCCGGCTGCCGCTGATCGTGGCCCACATGGGAATGCCGGAGTACACGGACTTCCTTGACCTCGCGGAGCGGTACCCGCAGGTGCGGTTGGACACGACGGTGGCGTTCACGGACTTCAGCGAGCGGCTCTGCCCCTTCCCGGCGGCCGAACGGGCGCGGCTCGCCGACCTGGAGGAACGGGTGCTGCTCGGGACCGACTTCCCCAACATCCCGTACCCCTACCTGCATCAGTTGGAGGCCCTGGAGCGGCTCGAGTTGGGGGACGACTGGCTGCGGGCCGTCTGCTACGGCAACGGTGCGCGGCTCTTCCTCTGACGTCCACGGGCAGGTGCGGCGATGCCGCGCTCCGTTCGAGGCAACGCCCCGCGGGTCTCCCGCGCAGTTCTCAGGCAATTCACAGGAAAGGGAAAGGAGGCTCTCACGGCACGGGCCCACAGTGGTGCCATGCCGACGACGACACCACAGGGACGTACCGCACTGCTCAGGCCGGACGGTGGTCCGGTCCGCGTCCTCGTCGTGGACGACGAGGCATCCCTCACCGAGCTGCTGTCCATGGCGCTGCGCTACGAGGGCTGGGAGGTGCGCAGCGCCGCCGACGGCGCGGGGGCGGTGCACGCGGGGCGCACCTTCAGGCCCGACGTGGTGGTCCTGGACGTGATGCTTCCCGACATGGACGGCCTCGCGGTGCTCGGCAAGCTGCGGATCGAACTCCCCGACGTGCCGGTGCTGTTCCTCACCGCGAGGGACGCCGTCGAGGACCGCATCGCGGGGCTGACGGCGGGCGGCGACGACTACGTCACGAAACCGTTCAGCCTGGAGGAGGTCGTGGCGCGGCTGCGCGGGCTGATCCGACGCTCCGGCGCGGCCACTGCGCGCAGCGAGTCGCTGCTGGTGGTCGGCGATCTCACCCTCGACGAGGACAGCCACGAGGTGACCAGGGACGGGGTCGGCATCCACCTCACCGCCACCGAGTTCGAGCTGTTGCGCTATCTCATGCGCAACCCGCGGCGTGTGCTGAGCAAGGCGCAGATCCTCGATCGGGTGTGGTCGTACGATTTCGGCGGCCAGGCGAACGTCGTCGAGCTGTACATCTCCTACCTGCGGCGGAAGATCGACGCGGGGCGCTCTCCGATGATCCACACCCGACGTGGCGCGGGTTATCTGATCAAGCCCGGTGAGTGAGGCCTCGAGGATGTGGCGGCGCTCGGACGCGGGGCGCGGACCCCGGGGGACGGACCAAGGGGCCCCGGGGTCGGTCGGTGAGGGCTCCACGGCGGTGCGCCAGCGGAGTCGGACGCACCGCGGAGGCTCCGTGGCGCGGCGCAGGCGGCCGGCGGTAGGCCGCAGGTGGTCGCTGCGGACCCGGCTGGTGGTCTCCGCGGTGGCGCTGATCGCGGTGGTCGCCGCGGTCATCGGGGCCGTGACGACGCTCGCCCTGCGGGACTCGCTCCACGAGCAACTGGACCAGCAGTTGCACGAGTTGTCCCTCCGCGCGTCCGGCCCGCCGCCCGACGCAGTCGGTGCTCCGCCGCGGAAGGCGGGTGACCCGCTGCGGTTCGTCATCGGGGCCGGCGCGCCCGTCGGCACGGTGGGCGCAGAGGTGACCGGCTCGGGGACCCTCGGTCGCGGGGTGGTCTCCGCCCAGAGGGTGACGGACGGCTTGGGGCCGGAGGTCACGGGGCGCGCGCTGTCGGAGGCGGACCGGGCGGCGGTGGCGGCCGCCCCCCGCGACGGGGAGCCGCACACCGTGGAGCTGCCCGGGCTGGGGGACTACCGCGTCGTGTACGCGGACGGCGGCAAGGGCACGTTCCTGGTGGGCCTCCCGCTGGACAAGGTGCAGTCCACCGTCGGCGAACTCGTCGTCGTCGAGGTCTGCGTGACCGGCGCGGGTCTGGTCGCCGCGGGCCTGGCGGGCGGGTCGCTCGTGGGCATCGCGCTGCGGCCGTTGCGGCGGGTCGCGGCGACCGCCACGCGCGTTTCCGAACTCCCGCTGCACAGCGGCGAAGTGGCTTTGCACGAGCGGGTTCCCGATGCTGAGGCCGATCCCCGCACGGAGGTCGGACAGGTCGGGGCCGCGCTCAACCGGATGCTCGACCATGTGCATGCGGCGCTGCACGCGCGGCAGGAGAGCGAGACGCGGGTGCGGCAGTTCGTCGCGGACGCCAGCCACGAGCTGCGCACTCCGCTCGCATCGATCCGCGGTTACGCCGAGCTGCCGCGCCGCAGCCAGGAGCGGACCGGGCCGGACACCCGGCATGCGTTGGGACGGATCGAATCCGAGGCGACCCGGATGACGGGGCTGGTGGAGGACCTGCTGCTGTTGGCGCGACTCGACGCTGGACGGCCGCTCTCGTACGAGAGCACCGATCTCTCACCGCTCGTCGTGGACGCCGTGAGCGACGCCCGGATCGCCGGCCCCGACCACGTGTGGCGTCTGGAGTTGCCCGACGAGCCGGCGACGGTGCTGGCCGACCCCGCACGGCTCCAGCAGGTCCTGGTCAATCTGCTCGCCAACGCCCGTACGCACACGCCCGCCGGGACGACGGTGACGGCACGGGTGCGACCGCTCGACCGCGGTACGGCCGTCGTCCTGGAGGTGTGTGACGACGGTCCCGGCATCCCTCCCGACGTGCTGCCGCACGCCTTCGAGCGCTTCGCCCGCGGCGACGCGTCACGGTCCCGGCACGCCGGGAGCACCGGCCTGGGGCTGGCGATCGTGCAAGCCGTCGTCGCGGCGCACGGTGGGAGCGTGGCCGTGGAGAGCGTGCCCGGACGCACGGTGTTCTCCGTCCGGTTGCCGCTGGCACCCTACGCCTCCGGCCCCGGCCTGACCGAAGGCTCCGCGCCCCCGGTCGAGGAGGCCGGGCGGACCGACGACGGCGGCGGTCCATCAGGGGCGCACGGCCGGGCCGGCGCCGGGCCCGCCGGACACCGGCGCGTCGCGTCCGATCGGGGTCGGTCCGCGTCCGGGTTGAGCGTGTCCGCCGGGCCGGGTACGTCTGCGTTCGATCCGAGCGCCAGTGATGCCCTTCGCCCCGTCGTCGGAAGGGCGGTGGCCGTTCCGGGACTGCGGAGGTCGGCTGAGGTCCGCGCAGCAGAGGGGGGCGACCCGGCTCGGGACGACTGAGCCGGTCCCGCGACTCGGAGCGGCCGGCCCTCGACGGGCACGGACCGGCGGGGCGCTCCCGGGCACGGGCGCCTCCGGGCTCGTCCGGAGGCCGGCCGCTCGCGCGCCGCCCGCCCCGTGACGGGGTTGCCACGGGGCGGTCCGCCGGCCCGCTGAACGCTACGGCCGGCACGGTGGTGCGCGCTCCGGCGGGCGTGGCGCGGGGCGGTTCACCATGCGCTGGGAGGGATCCCTCGCGCTGGGCGGAATCCCGCGCGCGTCCCCGTGCGCCACGGGTGCGGGCGGGGCGAGCCGAGTCGGCACATCCCGCTGTTCCGGCGATCGAGCCCGGAACACCGTGGGCCGGTCGGGACCGGGAGCCCCGGGACCTGCGCGTCGGTGCCGGCCGGCAGACCCGGAACTGACTCGGCCCCGGCCTCGCACTCGGTCCCTGACTCGGGCTCGGGCTCGGCCCCTGACCCGGCCTCGGATGCGGACCCGTCGCCGTGCGGGTCCGCCCGCTCGTCCCGTCGCCGGGCAGGCCGCGAGGGGCTCCGCCCCGCCCATCGCCCACCGCTGGCGGCGAGAGGTCCTCGGCGCCGTGTTTCCGGCTCCGTTTCCCCCTGGCCCCGTTCCGCCGGCCCCGTTTCCGCTGGCGCCGTGTTTCCGGCGCGTGCATCCTCCGACGCAGTGTTCCTGGTGAACACCTCCGCCCCGGACGACGTGGCTTCTTGAACGCGCCCCCGGAGCACGTGCCCCACCCGTCCAGGGCCGTACGCCCGCGGCCCGCGCAGTGGCCGCGGAGAACGTTCCGTTCGGCGGGCGTAGTTCACAGGCAGCGCACAGGCGCACCACACAGCCGTGACAGCCGCCGAGGCCAGAGTCTGTGTCATGCGAACCGACATTGCACCGGGCACCCTGCCGGCACGGGAGCACCTGCCCGTCGGCATGGCGGGCACTCCCGTACTCGACGTGGTGATTCCCGTCTACAACGAGGAGAAGGACCTGGAGCCGTGCGTGCGGCGGCTCCACGACCACCTCGCGCGTACGTTTCCTTACCCCTTCCGCATCACCGTCGCGGACAACGCGAGCACCGACCACACGCCCCGCGTGGCGGCCGCGCTCGAAGCCTCGATCCCCGGGGTACGGGCGTACCGGCTGGAGGAGAAGGGACGCGGGCGGGCGCTGCGAGCGGTGTGGGCGGCCTCCGACGCACCGGTCCTGGCGTACATGGACGTCGACCTGTCCACCGACCTCAACGCACTGCTCCCCCTGGTCGCGCCGCTGATCTCCGGCCATTCGGACCTCGCGATCGGATCGCGGCTGGCGCGGTCGTCCCGTGTGGTGCGCGGCACGAAGCGGGAGTTCATCTCACGGGCCTACAACCTCATCCTGCGTTCCTCGCTCGCGGCCAAGTTCTCCGACGCACAGTGCGGGTTCAAGGCGATCCGGCGAGACGTGGCGGTGCGGCTGCTGCCGATGGTCGAGGACACGGGCTGGTTCTTCGACACCGAGCTGTTGGTGCTCGCCGAGCGTGCCGGGCTGCGCATCCACGAGGTCCCGGTGGACTGGGTCGACGACCCGGACTCCACCGTGCACATCGTGCGGACGGCGGTCGACGACCTCAAGGGCGTCTGGCGGGTGGGGCGGGCCCTGGCGGTCGGCGCGCTGCCGCTGGACCGGCTGGCGCGGCCCTTCGGCGACGACCCGAGGGACCGGGGGATCCACGGCGTACCGGGTGGACTGGCCCGCCAGCTGGTCGGATTCTGCGTGGTCGGCGCGCTCTCGACGCTCTTCTACCTGCTGCTGTACTCGGCCTTCCGTATCGGGCTCGGACCGCAGACCGCCAACGCGGCCGCGCTGCTCGTCTCGGCCGTCGCCAACACGGCCGCCAATCGCAGGCTGACGTTCGGGGTGCGCGGCCGGACGCGTGCCGTGCGCCACCAGGCCCAGGGGCTCGTCGTGTTCGCCATCGGACTGGCCTTGACGAGCGGTTCGCTGGCGGCGCTCGCCGCCGCCTCCGGCAGCCCGGCCCACTCCACGGAACTCGCCGTCCTGATCGTCGCGAACCTCGCCGCGACGGTGCTGCGCTTCCTGCTGTTCCGCCTCTGGGTCTTCCCCGACCAGCGGGAGGACCCGGGCACGGCACAGGGGCGGGGTGCTCCGGGCGGCAGCGAGCCGACCCTGCGGTCGAGCGCCGTGCCGTCCGACGGCGGGGTGCCCCCGACGGGCCCGTGAACGACGGCCCGCACCTGCGAGCGAGCCCCCGTAGCGAGCCGACCCACGACGAACCCGTGCGTGGACGAGGCCGTGCCACGGGCGGGCCCGCCCGTGCACGAACCCTCGCTCGAAGAACCCCCGATGAACGATCCGCACTGCCTGAACTCGACGACGGGAAACCGACGATGACCACGACGCCCCACCATCACGACGAGGGCCTGCGCGCCGTCGGGCCCGCGGAGACGCCTTCCGCGGGGCTCGGCCGCACGCCGTCCCGGCCCTCTTTCGACGCGTCGCCACCCCCGGGCGGCGGTCGGGCCCGCCTGTGGCGCGGGCGGCCGGAGGACCCGGCGTGGGCGCGGCCCGCCCTGTTCGCGCTGCTGGTGGTCACCGGTCTGGCGTACCTGTACGACCTCGGTGCGTCCGGGTACGCCAACTCCTTCTACTCCGCGGCGGCCCAGGCCGGGAGCGAGAGCTGGAAGGCCTTCTTCTTCGGTTCGTCCGACGCCGCGAACTCCATCACGGTCGACAAACCTCCGGCTGCGCTCTGGCCCATGGCGCTGTCCGTGCGACTGTTCGGGCTCGGTTCCTGGCAGATCCTCCTGCCCGAGGTGCTGATGGGCGTGGCGACGGTGGGAGTGCTGTACGCGGCGGTGCGGCGGCGGTTCAGCCCCGCAGCCGGGCTGATCGCCGGGGCGGTGCTCGCCGTCACGCCGGTGGCCGCGCTGATGTTCCGGTTCAACAACCCGGACGCGCTGCTGGCGTTGCTGATGACCGTCGCCGTCTACTGCGTGCTGCGTGCGCTGGAGGGCGCCCGCACGCAGTGGCTGGTGTGGGCGGGCGTCGCGATCGGCTTCGCGTTCCTGACCAAGACCCTGCAGGCGTTCCTGATCCTGCCGGTGCTCGCGCTGGTGTACGCCGTGTGCGCGCCGACGACGCTGCGGCGTCGCCTCGGGCAACTCGCCCTCGCGGGAATCGCGTTGATCGTCTCCGCCGGCTGGTGGGTGGCGATCGTCGAGCTGTGGCCCGCTTCTTCGCGTCCCTACATCGGCGGTTCGCAGAGCAACAGCTTCCTGGAGCTGACCTTCGGCTACAACGGTCTCGGTCGGATCAACGGCAACGAGACCGGCAGCGTGGGCGGTGGCGGCGGTGGTGGGCGTCCGGGCGGCTGGGGCGAGACCGGTATCGGCCGGATGTTCGGCGACACCATCGGGGGCCAGATCTCCTGGCTGCTGCCCGCGGCGCTCATCCTGCTGGTGGCGGGGCTCGTCGTCACCTGGCGGACGGGGGACGGTGTCCCGGGGCGGAGGTCCTGGGAGCGGTCCGACACGGCCAGGGCCGCGTTCCTGGTGTGGGGTGGCTCGCTGCTGATGACCCTCGCCGTCTTCAGCTTCATGGCTGGGATCTTCCACGAGTACTACACGGTGGCGCTGGCCCCGTACATCGCGGCGCTCGTCGGCATGGGGGCCACGGTGTTGTGGGAGGAGAGGGCGCACTTCGCCGTGCGTGCGGTGCTGGGCGGTGCGGTCGCGGTCACGGCGGTCTGGGCGTACGTGCTGCTGGGCCGCACGGAGGACTTCGTGCCGTGGCTCTCTCCCGCGGTACTGGTGGCCGGGCTGGTGGCCGCGGCCGGACTGCTCTTCGCGGGACGGCTCGGGCGCCGGCTCGCGCTAGGAGCGGTGGGGCTCGGGCTGGCCGCGTCGCTTGCCGGGCCCGTGGCGTACACCCTTTCCACGCTCAGCACCGGTCATCAGGGTTCGCTCGTGACGGCGGGGCCTGCTTCACTGCGCGGTCGCCCGGGAGACGGCCAGGGTGGTCCGGGCGGTCCCGGTGGTCCAGGCGGCCAGGGCGGCCAGGGTGGCCAGGCGGGTCCGGGAGGTGGCCGGATGGTGCCGCCGGGTCAGACGGGTGGTCAGCCGGGCCAGGGCGGTGGTCCGTCCGGGCAGGGCGGCCAGCCCGGTCGGGGCATGGGTGCCGGAGGGGTTCCGCAGGGTGGCGGGATGCCGGGCATGGGCCCGCAGGGCAAGGGTCAGCTGCCGGGTACGGGCCGAGGCCAGGGTCAACAGCCGGGTCAGGGTCAGGGGCAGGGCCGTGAGGGCGGCGGGCGCGGCATGGGCGGCCTGTTGAGCGGCGCGAACGTCAGCGCGGCGGCGAAGGCCAAGCTGATGGAGAACGCCTCCGACTACACCTGGGTCGCCGCCGCCATCGGTTCCCAGAACGCCGCGAGCTACCAGCTCGCCACCGAGCAACCGGTCATGCCGGTCGGCGGCTTCAACGGCAGTGACCCCTCGCCGACCCTGGCCAGGTTCAAGCAGTACGTCGCTGCGGGGGAGATCCACTACTTCATTGCCGGCGGCACCGGTATGCCCGGCCGGAGCGGCGGTACCAGCAGTCAGATCTCCAGCTGGGTCGAGGAAAACTTCCAGCAGGTCACAGTGGGTGGAGCCACCTTGTACGACCTCACCGACCCGAAATAATCCCCTACGACGTAGGCAAATCCTTATACGGTGTACGGTGCTCGCTCCCGTACACCGTATAAGGAGTTTCATGACGGCGCAGACCGCCGATGCCCGACCCGACGCCGCCCCGACCAGCGGTGGCGGCCACCCGCAGCGATGGCTGATCCTCGCCGTCATCTGCACGGCCCAACTCACCGTGCTGCTCGACAACACCGTCCTCAACGTCGCGATCCCCTCGCTCACCCGGTCACTCCACGCCTCCACGGCCGAGATCCAGTGGATGATCACCGCGTACTCGCTGGTCCAGTCGGGCCTGCTGCTCACCGCGGGCAGCGCGGCCGACCGGTACGGCCGCAAGAAACTGCTCATCGCCGGCCTCGCCCTGTTCGGGCTCGGCTCGCTGGCCGCCGGACTCGCCCGGGACGCAGGTCAGTTGATCGCCGCCCGCGCGGGGATGGGCGTCGGCGGCGCGCTGCTGATGACCACCACGCTCGCCGTCGTCATGCAGATCTTCGAGCAGAAGGAGCGGGTGAAGGCGATCGCCCTGTGGAGCACCGTCGCCTCGCTCGGCTTCGCCTCGGGACCGCTCATCGGCGGTGCCATACTCGACCACTTCTGGTGGGGCATGATCTTCCTGGTCAACCTCCCCGTGGCGCTCGTCGCACTGGTCGCCGTGGTGAAGCTCGTCCCCGAGTCGAAGGCGCCGCGGGGCGACCGGCCCGATCTGCTCGGGGCGTTGCTCTCCACGATCGGGATGACGGCCCTCGTCTACGCCATCATCACCGGGCCCGAGCACGGTTGGCTCTCCGCGCAGGCCCTGGCCCCGGCCGTCGTCGGTGCCGCGGTCCTCGCCGCCTTCGTGCTGTGGGAGCTGCGTGCCCCGCACCCGATGCTGGACATGCACTTCTTCCAGAACCAGCGGTTCGTCGGTGCGGTCGCAGGCGCGCTGCTCGTCGTCTTCGGCATGAGCGGCTCGATCTTCCTGCTGACCCAGCACCTCCAGTTCGTGCTGGGGTACGAGCCCCTGGAAGCCGGTCTGCGCATGGCCCCGTTCGCGCTCACCGTCGTCGTGCTGAACGTCAGCGGCCTCGGCCCGAAGGCGGTGGCCAAGCTCGGCACCCCGCTCACCGTCCTCGTCGGCATGGCTCTCGTGTCCGGCGGCCTGGCGGCGATCGCCCTGCTCGGCGGCGGCACCGACGGGGCCTACGGCGGGATGCTGCTCGGTCTGATCCTGATGGGTTCCGGTGTCGCGGTGTCGCAGCCGGCCATGGCCAACGCCCTCATGAGCGCGATCCCCGTGGAGAAGGCGGGTGTGGGCGCCGGCATCAACGGCACGCTGGCCGAGTTCGGCAACGGGCTCGGTGTCGCGGTCCTCGGGGCCGTGCTCAACTCCCGCTTCGCCTCGCTCGTCGCCGTGTCGTCCGCCTCCCTCCCGGCGGCGCTCGCCGCGGCAGGAGGAACCGCGGAGGAGGCCCGCATCGCCGACGCGTTCGCCTCCAGCCTGCAGACCAGTCAACTGGTCGGCTCGGCGGCGGTGCTGGCGGGTGGCCTGCTGGCCGCGGTGCTCCTCCGCCGGGCGGAGCGGGCAGACTCTGTGCAGGCCGCCGCATAGCATCGGGGCAGGCCGCCTGGCGGGCCGGAGCGCTTCCGGCCCGTGCGTACCGGCGCGAGCGAGGAGGAGATCCATGGTGCCGGCAGCCGACCGCACGAAGCGTCCACCGGTGACCAGCGTGTGGCTCGAGAACAAGGCTCGGCGGGCCCGCAAGGCCGACCAGCCTTCCGGACTCGACCGCGAGAAGATCACCGCCGTGACGGTGCGGATGCTCGACGCGGACGGACTGTCCAAGCTCTCCATGAGGCGGCTCGCCGGGGAGATCGGCGTGACCGCGATGTCGGTCTACTGGTACGTCGACACCAAGGACGAACTGCTGGAGCTCGCCCTGGACGCGGTCTTCGGCGAACTTCGCCTGCCGGATCCGGACGCGGACGGTACGGACTGGCGCGACCAACTGCGCGAACTCGCCGACGAGTACCGGGGACTGATCGTCGCCCACCCGTGGGCGTCCTCGCTGATCGGCACGTACCTGAACGTCGGACCGAACGCGGTGGCCTTCGCGACCGTGGTGCAGAAGGTCGTCCGGAACACGGGGCTGCCGCTGAACTGGCAGGCGGCGGCCCTGCACGCGGTCTTCCAGTTCGTCTACGGCGTGGCAACCGTCGAGGGCCAGTTCCGCAAGCGCTGCGCGGACGCGGGGATGACGCCGGACGAGTACTACGAGGGCGCCATGGGAGCCACCCGGGGGGCGGTTGCCCTCGACGAGCTGCTCCAGCACGCCGAGGAGGTCATGAAGGCCCGTGGTGGGGGCACCGTGGACGAGATGCTCGAGCGGGACTTCCGGTTCGCCCTCGACATCGTGATCGCAGGGATCGAGACGATGGTGGCCAAGCACGGGACGTGAGACCCGTGCGCCCGCCCAGGAACCGCGGGGCCGCGCCGGCCGGGTGCCGGGCCCGACCACGGGCGGGCAGCACGGCGGGCCCGGGGCGTCAGCGCGAGGTGCGGGCCCCGGGGCGTCGGGCCGCTCCGCCGGACCGGCCGTCCTTGCGCGCGGTGTCCCCTCGCCGCCTCGGCGCGTCCGGGCAACCGGTACCGGTCCTGGACGGCTTCACCGTCCGTCGGAGCGGGAAGGGTCCGGGGGATCTCGATCCGGGCGGCGTTTTCCGTGAACCGTCCGGGCGACAGGGGAGTGCCGGTCCGCACGGCGCCATCGGCACCAGCCCCTCCCGCAGTACCTCACCACCCGTCATGTCCGCCCGGTCACCGCGGCGTGCGGGACCGCGCAGCCTTCCCGCGTCCGTACCCAGCCTTCCCGCGTCCGTACCTGGGCGTGAAGTCCCACCCGCGTGCTCTTCCTCGCGAAAAGTGCCGGGGCGGCAGACGTCCCCTGCCTGCCGCCCCGGACCCGGGGGCGCCTCCGCTCGGAACGCCACCCGGGGATCGGATCACTCGTCGGTGTGGACGAGTGCGATGTCGTGGCCGTCGACCCCCTGTCCGGTCACGGTGAGGGCACCCGCCACCGGCGGGTACCCGGTCGCGATGACCGTGTACTCTCCCGCGTCCAGGTCGGCGAAGGCGTACGCCCCGTCGTCACCGGTGGTTGCGGTGGCGACCACGTTCCCCGCTGCGTCGACCAGCGTCACCCGTGCGTCGGACAGCGGACTCCGTTCGGCACCGGCCCGCACCGTGCCGCGCAGCGCCGCCCCGGACCGCAGGGCCGCCTCGACGCGGGTGATGCCTTGGCCGCCGATCTCGATCGGCAGGGCCAGCGGACGGAAGCCGGTGGCGTTCACGGCGACGGTGACCGCGCCCGGGACCAGATCGGTGAAGGCGAAGGCGCCGTCCGCACCGGACGTACCGGTGGCCAGCACGTCGCCGCGGGCGTCCGTGACGATCACCGTCGCGCCGTCGACCGGAGCCCGGCCCTCGGTCGCGACCACCGCACCCGCCAACCCGCTGGTACCGGCGAGCAGGATGTCGAACGCGATCGGCTCGTCGCCGACGACCACCGTGGTCGCCTCCGGCTGGTAGCCGTCGGCGGAGGCGATGAGGACGTAGCTGCCAGGACCCGGTGCGTCCAGTGCGTAGGCACCGTCGGGGTGGGCCACCGAGCGTCCCAGCTGACGGCCGGTCGGCGAGATCAGCGTGACGGCGGCCTGCCCCACGGGTGCGCCCTCGGAGCCGCGCACGACACCGTGGACGGAGGTCCCGGTGCGCTCACCGGCCACGGCCGTCCCGATCGTTCCGGTTCCCGCCGCACCGCCCGCCACAGCTGCGGCGACGTCCTCGACGCCCTCTCGGGCGAGGGCCGCGGAGTCGTCCGAGGCCGCCTCCGGTGCGGGCGCCGCGTTGGTCTTCAGCGGCACTTCCTTGATGAACAGCGTCACCAGGAAGGCCAGCAGCGCGAACGGCGCCGCCCACAGGAAGACGTCGGCCACACCGTGTCCGAACGCACTCTCCATGACCGTGCGGATCGGTGCCGGCAGCGCGTCCAGGTCGGGGATGCCTCCGCCGCCCGTGCCGCCGTGGCCCAGTGCCGCGGCCCGCGGCCCGAGTTCGGCGAGCCCGTCCTGGACGTAGTCGGTGACCCGGTTGGAGAGCACCGCGCCCAGCACGGAGACGCCGATCGCACCGCCCAGGGAGCGGAAGAACGTCACGACCGACGAGGCCGAGCCGAGGTCCTGCGGGGCGACCTGGTTCTGCGTGGCGAGTACCAGGTTCTGCATCATCATGCCGAGGCCGAGACCCAAGACGCCCATGAAGACGGCGATGCGCCAGTAGTCGGTGTCGTAGCGGATGCCGCCCAGCAGTCCGAGGCCCGCCGTCACCAGCACACCGCCGCTGACGAGCCACGCCTTCCACTTCCCGGTCTTCGTGATGATCTGGCCGCTCACCGTGGACGAGACGAACAGGCCGCCGATCATCGGGATCGTCATGACGCCCGACATCGTCGGCGACTTGTCCCGGGCCAGCTGGAAGTACTGGCTGAAGAACACCGTGCCCGCGAACATCGCGACACCGACGAAGAGGGAGGCGAGCGATGCCAGGGTGATCGTTCGGTTGCGGAACAGCCGCAGCGGGATGATCGGTTCGCTGGCCTTCGCCTCGACGACCAGGAAGACCGCACCGAGGACGACGGAGCCGCCGACCATGGCGTACGTCTGCCACGACAGCCAGTCGTACTTGTCGCCCGCGAAGGTCACCCAGATCAGCAGCAGCGACACGGCGGCGCTGATGAAGAACGCTCCCGCCCAGTCCACCTTGACCTGGCGCTTGACCACCGGCAGCTTCAGCGTCTTCTGGAGCACGAGCAGGGCGATGACCGCGAACGGCACGCCGACGTAGAAGCACCAGCGCCAGCCCAGCCAGTCGGTGTCGGTGATGACACCGCCCAGCAGCGGACCGCCGACCGTTGCGACGGCGAACGTCGCCCCGAGGTAGCCGCTGTACCGGCCGCGTTCTCGCGGCGCGATCATCGCGGCCATGATGATCTGGGCGAGGGCGGTGAGCCCTCCGACGCCGATGCCCTGGACGACGCGGCAGGCGATGAGCATGCCGGTGTTCTCCGACAGACCGGCCACCACCGAGCCAGCCACATAGATGACCAGCGCTATCTGGACCAGCAGCTTCTTGCTGAAGAGGTCGGAGAGCTTGCCCCACAGCGGGGTGGTCGCCGTCATGGACAGCAGTGCCGCGGTCACGACCCAGGTGTAGGCGGACTGGCCACCGCCGAGGTCGCTGATGATCTGCGGTAGGGCGTTGGAGACGATCGTCGAGGACAGGATGGCGACGAACATGCCGAGCAGCAGCCCGGAAAGCGCCTCCATGATCTGCCGGTGCGTCATCGGCGCGTCGCCGTCGGAGGTCTTGGTCCCCCCATGCTTGGCGTGGCCGCCCCGCACACCGGTCGGTGTGGTCGTAGCCATGAACTTCCTTACTGAATCGTCTCGTCGATCGGTGTACGGGTGGCGTGGGTCCGGCAATCTCCGAGGGACTCGCGGAGACGGGCCAGCAGCGCGTTGAGTCGTCCGACGTCGTCGTCGGACCAGTCCCTGAGGTGGTGGGCGAACATGTCGGTGGTGCGCCTGCTGAGGGCGTCGAGCATGTCCGTGCCCGCCGGGGTGAGCCGCAGGATGCGGGACCGCCGGTCATCCGGGTCGGGACACCGCTCGATCCAGCCGCGGTCCACGACGTGGGCCACGTGCCGGCTGGTCACCGACAAGTCGACGGCGAGCAGCTCGGCGAGGCGGCTCAACCGCATCTCGCCATGCCGCTCGACGAGCGCCAGTACGGCGGCCGCGCCCGAGGGGCACTCGACCGGCAGCAGGCGGGCGAGGCTGCGTTTCACCGCGCCCACGGCGCTGATCTGCCGGGCCAGTTCTTCGTACTGGCTCCGCTCGGCCATGGACACCCCCATTTTGTTGCTTAGGGCAACCATAGGCCCGGTTGGTTGCCGCAGGCAAATGAAAATGCGGCATCCGAAGTAAAGGAAGACTAAAGAGTTTGCATGTGCGAGGTCACGACGCGGGCATGCGGAGGGCAAGGGGCGAGCGTGTCGCGGTGGCGGTGGGCCAGGGGTTGGGCAGGTCATCCGGGTTCGCTAGGGTCCTGCACCATGGCACACAACCCCCATGCCCCCCAGGGCCCCGAGGGCGGCTACGACCCCGCGGGCAGCACCCAGATGTTCCGCGCCTTCGTCGACGAGGGCGATCCACAGCACGCCGGCCGTGCCGCGGCGCCGTCCGCACCCGCGGGCCCGCGGGTCGGGATGATCGTCGGCGTCATCGCGGTCATCGCGGTCCTCGGCGCCGTCGCCTGGCTCGCGCTCACCTGATCCGGAACGCCCCAGTCGCTCCGTACGCCGTCTGCCGACGGGACGTCCCGACGACGGGGGCACGGCCGTGCTCGGCCGCGCCGGCCCGCCGGTCGTAGCCGGATCCGCCGTCCCGGCGCCCCGTCGGTCCGGTGCTCCCGGGCCGCCGGTCGTCGACACGGCTCGCACTGCTGCCGGTCATGACCAGTCGGCGGTGACGTCGCGGGTCTCGATGTGCATGCCCAGCGGCACCCGCCAGGACGCCACGCAGACCGCGTACGTCTGCGACCTCGTCGCTCCGGCGGCGATGGGCGCTGGCAGCGGCTGAGTGGACTCGATCGTCGCCCAGTCGATCCCGAGCCCGCCGATGACGTGCGTGGCGAAGGTGGCGGAGCCCGACCGCACGGGTGACTCGCCGCTGTTGTGGAAGGACACGCTGACCTGCTCGCACCAGCGGGCGTCGCCGGGCGTCCGACGGGGCTCGCCGATCGTCAGCACGGCCGGTCCGGGAGGCTGCGGGGGCGGTGGGGTGGTGCCTGGCGTCGGCGGTGCCGTCGTACCACCGCCCGGCTGGGGCGACGGTGGATCCGGTGGGCCGGGGGCGGCCCCCGAACTCCCCGGTGCGGGTCTGCCCGTGCCGCCGCCTGGGAGTCCCGGACGAGTGCCCCCGTCCCCTGCGGCCGTCCCGTCGGCACTCGTAGCGCGGCCGCTGCCCGTGCCGGGGCGCGGCGCTTGCCCCGAGCCCTTGCTCCCGGCCGGTCGCCCAGGGCTCGCCGGAGGGGTCGCACGGTCGAGCGGCACCAACGCCACGTCCCCCGACGGAGGCACGGGACCGGGCGGCCCGTGCGAGGTGCCGTCCCCCGCCGCGCCCACGACGGCGCGGCCGTCGCCGTCACCGTCGCCCGTGCACGCGGCCAGCGCTCCACCGAGGCAGAGCGCACCCGCCACCAGTCCGTACCCGAGCCGCTTCCGTAACATCGCGCCAGTGTGACTGACGCCCCGTCAATGAGGAACCCGCCGGGGCGCCGGCCCTGTGTGCCCGTCCGATGGGGAGGGGCGGCGGGTCAGTCCGCGATCAGACCGTCGCGGAGCTGTGCCAGGGTCCGCGTCAGCAGCCGCGAGACGTGCATCTGGGAGATGCCGACCTCCTCGCCGATCTGAGACTGCGTCATGTTGGCGAAGAACCGCAGCATGATGATCTGGCGTTCCCGCGGCGGGAGTTTGGCCAGCAGGGGCTTGAGGGACTCGCGGTACTCGACGCCCTCCAGGGCGCTGTCCTCGTACCCCAGCCGGTCGGCCAGCGATCCCTCGCCGCCGTCGTCCTCCGGGGAGGGGGAGTCCAGCGAGGAGGCGGTGTACGCGTTTCCGACGGCGAGGCCGTCGACCACGTCCTCCTCCGACACGCCCAGGGCCGCGGCGAGTTCGGCAACGGTCGGCGAGCGGTCGAGCTTCTGTGACAGTTCGTCACTGGCCTTGGTGAGGGCGAGTCGCAGCTCCTGCAGTCGGCGCGGCACCCGCACGGACCAGCTGGTGTCCCGGAAGAAGCGCTTGATCTCGCCGACCACGGTCGGCATGGCGAACGTCGGGAACTCCACGCCCCGTTCGCAGTCGAAGCGGTCGATGGCCTTGATCAGGCCGATCGTGCCGACCTGGACGATGTCCTCCATCGGCTCGTTGCGGCTGCGGAAGCGGGCGGCGGCGTAGCGCACCAGCGGAAGGTTGAGCTCGATGAGGGTGTCGCGTACGTACGTTCGCTCGGGACTGTCCTGGTCGAGCGCGGCGAGCCGCAGGAAGAGCGAGCGCGAGAGCGTGCGGGTGTCGATGGCCCCGGGAGCCTCGATGGCCCCGGGCTCCGGGAACGCGTCGGGCGTGGGAGCGCTCTGGCTGAGCGTGAGCACCTTCGAGCTGCCCTTTTCTGCGGACATGCCACCCCCTGGAGGTCGCGGACGGTCGCCTGGGCCGCGACCATCGGAGGAACGCAGCCTCCACCTGAATACCGGAGGCGGGGCCGCGGCAAACGCGGTTCCGGCAGAATGTCACATGTCGGCAACGCGCTGTAGTGACATGTCGACAACGAGGCGTCAAAACACCGCAGGAAAAAGGGGGTCTGCCCCATTTGTGTTGCTCGAAGTGGGCTGAAAGGGGTCTACCCGTTTCGGTTACGACTCGATCCTGTTTGCGGACCTCAAGCGTGCGAAGCTCCGGGCGAGGAGTCGGGACACGTGCATCTGGGACACCCCGAGCTCCGCGCTGATCTGTGACTGCGTCAGATTGCTGTAGTAGCGCAGCAGAAGGATCCGTTGCTCCCGTTCGGGCAGTTGTACGAGGAGGTGGCGGACGAGGTCGCGGTGTTCGACCCCGGCGAGCGCCGGGTCCTCGTAGCCGAGTCGGTCGAGCAGGCCGGGCAGGCCGTCGCCCTCTTGTGCGGCCTCCAGTGAGGTCGCGTGGTACGAGCGCCCCGCCTCGATACAGGCGAGGACCTCCTCCTCGGAGATCTTCAGCCGTTCCGCGATCTCCGCGGTCGTCGGGGACCGTCCGTGCGTCGTGGTCAGGTCCTCGGTCGCGCCGTTGACCTGGACCCACAGTTCGTGCAGTCGGCGCGGTACGTGCACGGTCCGCACGTTGTCCCTGAAGTACCGTTTGATCTCGCCGACCACGGTCGGCATGGCGAACGTCGGGAACTGCACCCCGCGCTCCGGGTCGAAGCGGTCGATGGCATTGATCAGGCCGATCGTGCCGACCTGGACCACGTCCTCCATCGGCTCGTTGCGGCTGCGGAAGCGGGCCGCCGCGTACCGGACCAGCGGCAGGTTCGCCTCGATCAGTGCGGCGCGCACCCGGGTGTGCTCGGTGCTGCCCGGATCCAGCTCCTTGAGCTGGGCGAACAGCACCTGGGTCAGCGCCCTGGTGTCCGCACCCCGGCTCTGGGGTTTGGTCCGTCCCTCGCTCTCGTCCTGGGGCGGCGCCTGAGGCGCAGTACTGGCGGGCAACGGTCTCGCCACCCCTTCGCGGTCGAACGGCACTGGGTAGTGGTCAACGACGGGTAACTCATCCGTCAAAAGCGGTCATAGCATCACAAGACATGTCCACTGTGTGCAAGCACCGGATAACTCCGTGTTGAGGGCCAGTTGGGGTAGGGGAAAACAGAAGACCCCTCACCGTTGCCGGTGAGGGGCCAGGTGGCTCGGGGTCTCAGAACTCGTAGTCGGCGATCACCCACGTGGCGAACTCGCGCCACTGTCCGGCGGCCGCCTGGTGGGCCGGGTGTTCGAGATAACGCGTGAGGGCGTCCCGGTCCGCGACGGACGAGTTGATGGCGTAGTCGTACGCGATCGGCCGGTCCGTGAAGTTCCAGGCGCACTCCCATGACTCCAGGTCCGGGACGAGGCCGCCCAGGGCCTCGAAGGCCTTCACGCCCGCCGCGACCCGGGGGTCGTCGCGCCGGACACCCTCGTTGAGTTTGAAGAGGACCAGATGGCGGATCACGGAGGACTCCTAGTTGACGAGTTCGGTCATGAACTGGCCGACAGCCTGCGCGGCGCTCGATATGCCCTCGAACCCTACCTGGACGAGGTCCGCGGCCCTGGCAGGGGACGTGATGATCGTGTACAGCACGAAGACCGCGACCGCGTAGAGGGCGATCTTCTTCGTTTGCACCATCAGCCCTGCCTCCCAGCGGTCCCCTGTGCAGTCGCGGAAGTCTAACCGAGCGCCTGCACAGCAAAAGCCCCCAGATCGGAGCCCTTCGGCGAGGGCCCGACGCGCGGCTTCGGAGGTGGCGGGAGGGGGTGCGGCCGGGGTGCGGCGCGGAGGAACGCGAAAGGGCGGCCCTCTACGGGACCGCCCTTTCGTCTGCCAGCGGTAGCGGAGGGATTTGAACCCTCGGTGACTTGCGCCACACGCGCTTTCGAGGTCTGTTCGTGCTGGTCAGGGCATGATCCGCGCCCGTTCAACCTCGTTCATTTCCGTTCGCCCGCCCGGAGCCTGAATCGCTGTGGACGACCCCGGACGGGGGTGAATGAGACGGAAACTGAGACGGGAGAAGAAAGGCTGTAGCTCGGAGCACCTGCACGTCAGTCCCACTTTTTCAGAGCTTGCGGCGCTGCCGTTGGGAACGGCTACTCTCGCACCATGCCCGAGTACGAGGACAACCCAGCCGGCCGCCTGCGGACCTTGCTCATCGAGTTGCATCGAACGCCCCCGAACACAGTGGCCTGGGATGCCACCGTCAGGGTTCTGGCTCCGCAAGCCTCGGCGTCCTCGCCGGAAGCACTCAGGGCTATGACGCGCCTGCTGGAGCTTCCAGCAGACATCCGAAGGGCTGTGGATGCTCTCGACGAGGACGAAGAGGAGAAGGAGCACCTTCTCGAGCACCTGGACAAGGTCGAGACGTTCCTGGCCAACGTCGCCAGCCGAAACCACATCCTTGAGCAGGTGTTCAAGGTCCTTGCTGCCGGAGGCGACGTCCCTAACAGCGCGGCCGTACAGTCTCTTGGCACTTGCTCTCGCCGGCTCCACCGTTACAGCCCTGAGCCCGTCATCCCTCGCGAGGAAGTCGACGCACTGATTGAGTCCGTGACCACGCTCATGGGCGACATCCGTGCATCCAGCCTCGAAAACGCGGCCAAGATTCTCCTGCTGCACCACCTCCATCGTCTGCTTCAGGCCCTTGACCTCATCCGCATCACTGGTGCTGCTCCCGTTGAGGAGGGGCTTGATGCCTTCCGCGGGGCTCTCTCGCGCAATCCCGAAGCCATGCAGGAAGCCGAGCAGCATGGCTTCACGGAGCGACTTGCAGCGATCGCCAACACGATCGCAAGGCTTTTCGATATCTCCCGAGGCATCCGGCAGTTGGGAACGGAGACACATGCTGTGATCGAACAGGGGGCTCATGTGATCGAACAGACCCGCCATCTCCTGCCGTAGCTGGCACTGTTCGGTGCCGGATACCAACAGAGTTGGTCGATAGAGAAAAACGGCTCTGACCAGCCGATATCACCACTGGCAGAAGGCCACGCTGGCATCGTCGCCGGACTTGTAGCGCGGCCACCGCCGCCCGGTCGGGTCCGTCGCTTCGACCTTCCGGACGGTGGCGATCAGCTCTTGCGGGCCCCCGGTGCGAAGCGTCGTGAAGACCTCGGACCAGGTGGCCATGCCGTACTCGGTGACCAGCCGCGACGCACCGTCGGAGAGAACGGCTGCGGCGCGTACGTCCTCGGCGGGGGTGCTGCCGACCAGGGCGTGATTCGCCGCTTCCGCGTTGGAAGCGGCGACCCAGTAACCAGAAGGTGTGTTGCGCGTCTGGCGCTGCGCGGTGACGAACCGCCGCAGCGCTTCTTGATGTTCGGCCGTATGGGTCTCGTACTGCTCGACTTCCGCCCGCAACTCGGGAAGGACTTCGTCCACCCGCAAGTCGGTGAGCACCGTGAACCCGTCGGCCCCTTCGAGTACGACGGGGGAGTCCGCCAAGACCAGGTGATCGAGGAAGCCCCGTCGCTCCCGGAGAATGGCCACCGTCGCTGAGGGCGTCCCAGGACTTACGAGGTCGCATGTGGGGTGCAGCGCCGCCACCCGTTCGAGCGCACCCGCGAACCCGGCCGCGAGCGAGACGCTCGGATCCGTGGCGGCCGGCAACGACTGGACGGATGAAGGCTGGCTCTTTGCCACACCCACCGGTCGGGGCACATCACCCCGAACGGACTACGACGACTGGAAGGAGTTGCTGGACGACGCGAGGGTGCGAGACGGCCGTCTGCATGATGCCCGGCACACCGCCGCCACGGTTTTGCTGATCTTGGGCGTTTCCGAGCGAGCCGTTATGGGGCTTATGGGGTGGTCCACCACCGCTATGGCTTCCCGCTATCAACACATGGTGGGCTCCGTTCGCAGCGACGTCGCCCGGCAGGTCGATGGGCTGATTTGGAGACAGGAAGGAGAGTCGTAGGTCGGATTTCGCGGGTGGCGCTGTCCGCGCAGAGAGGCTGCTGCGGGCAGCGCATCGCCGACGCCGATCTTCGGCAACTACACGTTGCTGGAGAAGTAGGCACTGGTCGGGATCGCCGGACCTTCAGCCACCGCCTGGCTGTACGCCTCGTCCACGATAGCGACAAACCGGATCTTCTTGCGGTCCTTCGACGCGGTGGCCGACTGTTGCCACGCTCGCGAAGCGCCTTCCCAGAACTTCCGGGGCACTTCGCCCCGGAAGTGGCGGTGCAATTGCACTCGCAGTTCGTCGTCAGTCATGCGCTGCAGACGGTATTCCGCCAACCAGTTGCTTACTAGGAGGTTTGAGAACATCACCTGCTTGGCCAACTGTGGTGTCAGGGCACTGGAGAACGGTTCGCCACCCGCGAGGAGCTCTGGACTGTTCAACGCCATTTCGATCAGATGTTGGTGTGAGGCGCGTAGCGCCTGCTCGATGGCCACAGCTGTCTGCCGGGACTGCTGAGCTATGGATGCGATGACCCCCACGAGCGCTGCAGCCGAGAATAGGACGGACAGCGCTCCGTACGCCTGGCTGATGTCGCTGAGCTGTTGCCAGTCCTTGCTGGCGGGTGCTGCCGCTTCGAGGAGGAAGGGTGTGATCACCACTGCGGAAGCAGTAAGCACTCCCATCACAGTCCAAGCGATGACGCTTCGGCGCCCTGTAGAGATCATGGCGATCCGCCCCTCATCCCGAGACTCCATCTTGGGGAGCTAGAAGGTGCCAGGCAAGAGAGCAGAGCGCGCACCTCGGCAGAGGAAGCCTCGGAGTCCTGGGCGACGACTCATGGGCTCGACTGAGACGGAAACTGAGACGGAAAAGAACGACGGGCCTGATTCTGAGAACCAGACCCGTCGTCTGCCAGCGGTAGCGGAGGGATTTGAACCCTCGGTGACTTGCGCCACACTCGCTTTCGAGGCGAGCTCCTTCGGCCGCTCGGACACGCTACCGGGAGAGAGCTTAGCCCAAAGGGTGCCGTGCTCTGAAATCGGTATCGATCAGCGGTCCCGGAAGAACGCCGTCAGCTGCGCCGAGCACTCCTCCTCCAGGACACCGAGGATGACTTCCGGGCGGTGGTTGAGCCGCCGGTCCCGTACGACGTCCCACAGCGAGCCGGCCGCGCCCGCCTTCTCGTCCCGTGCGCCGTAGACCACGCGGTCCACCCGGGCGAGCACGAGCGCGCCAGCACACATCGTGCACGGCTCCAGCGTCACGACGAGCGTGCAACCCGTCAGCCGCCAGCTCCCGAGCTCCGCAGCGGCACGGCGCAGCGCGAGTACCTCCGCGTGTGCCGTGGGGTCGCCGGTGAGCTCGCGCTCGTTGTGACCGGTGGCCAGGACCGAGCCGTCCCGGCCCAGCACGACGGCGCCGACCGGGACGTCCCCGGCCAGCGGCGCGCGCGCGGCCTCGTCGAGCGCGAGCCGCATGGGTGCCTCCCAGGGCGCCCGTACCGGATCCGTCACTAGCGGACGGTCTCCAGGATGTCGGAGGCGCCGAGCGTGTCGGCGATCTCGGTCAGCGCCTCCGTGCTCAGGAGGAGCAGCTCCTTCGCGGACATACCGAGGTCCGCGAGGAGGTCCGTGTCCCCGAGCGGTCCGGGCGGGACCGTGTCGGATTCGTCGGTCGTCTCCTCGTCAGGTTCCGGCTCGCCGTCCTCGGTGCCGTCGAGGTTCAGCGAGTCCAGCTCGTCGTCTTCGGACTCGTCCTTGCCCAGCAGTTCGTCCGTGAGCATGGCCCCGTACGAGGAGCGGGCTGCAGAGGCGGCGTCCGAGACGAAAACGCGAGGATCCTCCTCGCCCTCCACCCGGACGATGCCGAACCATGTGTCTTCCTGCTCGATGAAGGCGAGCACCGTGTCCTCGTTCACCGAGGCCTCACGGGCCAAGTCGGCCAGATCCGACAAGGTCTCCACATCGTCGAGCTCTGTGTCGCTCGCTTCCCACCCGTCTTCGGTGCGCGCGAGCAGTGCGGCGAAGTACACCGTGACTCTCCCACTGATCAGAGTTGTGACGACCTGCGGAGCGCTGCTCGTGCCCCGCCCACTCGGAATCGTGGCAGAAACAGCGGCTTCGCGAGAGGTCTTCCGACGTTGAGTCGTGCACGCGTTCAGTGAGAACGCCCGCCCGAGGGGTCCTGGGGGCGTGCCGCAGGTGCACCGGGACTCACCAGCGGAAGGTCCGCATGCGCATGGCCTGGCGCATCCTGGCGGCGCGTGCCCGTCGTGGCTGGACGCGGTCGCGCAGTGCCTTGGCCTCATGGAGTTCGCGGAGGAACTGGGCGCGTCGGCGCCTGCGCTCGGCGTCGCTCTCCGGCTCCAGCTGCCGCTCCGGCTGTTCCCGCTCTTCGCGTCTTTCGCTCCGCGCGTGTCCTTCAGATCGCTCCTGCTGCTCCCGGTCCGGCATCGGCCACACCACCTCGGGCTGGGAAGGTACGTCCCACCTTCCCTCTGGAGGTCGTCCCCACGCCAGCCCCGGTTACTGTTGGGTCCATGCGGATCCACGTCGTCGACCACCCCCTGGTGGCGCACAAGCTCACCACCCTGCGCGACCAGCGCACCGACTCCCCCACCTTCCGGCGCCTCGCCGACGAGTTGGTGACCCTGCTCGCCTACGAGGCCACGCGTGACGTGCGCACCGAGCAGATCGACATCGACACGCCGGTGGCGCGGACCACGGGTGTCAAGCTCTCCCGCCCGCGCCCGCTGGTGGTGCCGATCCTGCGGGCCGGCCTCGGCATGCTCGACGGCATGGTGCGGCTGCTGCCGACGGCCGAGGTGGGCTTCCTCGGCATGATCCGCAACGAGGAGACCCTGGAGGCGTCGACGTACGCGACGCGCATGCCGGAGGACCTCTCGGGCCGACAGGTGTACGTCCTCGACCCGATGCTGGCCACCGGCGGGACGCTGGTCGCCGCGATCCGGGAACTGATCAAGCGCGGTGCCGACGACGTGACCGCGGTGGTGTTGCTGGCCGCGCCCGAGGGCGTCGAGGTGATGGAGCGCGAGCTGGCGGGCACGCCCGTCACGGTCGTCACCGCCTCGGTGGACGAGCGGCTCAACGAGCACGGGTACATCGTCCCGGGCCTCGGCGACGCGGGCGACCGCATGTACGGCGCGGCGGAATAGGGCCGACGGTGCCGGGCGCGCCCGGGCCCGCGAGGCCCGGGCGCTGCGCTAGCAGACGGGCGCGGGCGGCTTGGTCAGCTCCGCCAGTGCCTTGTCGGCCACCTGCTTGGTGTTCAGCGAGGTGAAGCCCGTTCCGATGATCAGGTCGACGTCGGCCGTGGTGCGGGCGTCGGCCTTGGCCTGGGCGCCCGCCAACTGGGTGCCGAGGACCCGGAAGGGCCCGTCGTACGCGCGTGCCGAGCCCAGCAGCACCGCGGTGCCCGGGACCTTCTTGTCGTACGCGGCCGGGGCGTTGCCCACCTTGCCGATGGCGAAGCCGCGCTTGCGCAGCTCGTCCGCGGTGGCCTTGGCGAGCCCGCCGCGCGGGGTGGCGTTGTAGACGTTCACGGTGATCTGGCCGGGCTTCGGCGGGGCCGGGGCCGGGGAGGGCGTGCTCCGGGCCTTACAGGCCGTGGTGCGGCTCTGGGCCGCGGGTTTCTTGCCGTCGTGGGTGAACACGTCGATGAGCTGCAGCGTCCCCCAGCCGGCGAAGCCGAGGACGACTGCGGCGGCGACGGCTGCGAGGGCGATCCTGCGCCCACGGCGGGGGCGGCGCATACGCGGATACGCGTTGCCCGTGATGCGGTACTTTCCCCCCATGCCAGGAGGAGTGAGCATGCTCATGGGCGCAGCGTAGTGCGGTCCCGTCGCTATGCCTACTAAACGATCATCCCCCTGCGCCCGTACGAGTCGGAAACTGCGTCCGAACGGGCGCAGGAGCGGCCCGGAACGGGGCCGTACGGGTCAGTCCAACTCCAGGACCCGGGCGTGCAGCACCTGCCGCTGCTGCAGGGCCGCGCGCACGGCGCGGTGCAGACCGTCCTCGAGGTAGAGGTCGCCCTGCCACTTCACGACGTGTGCGAAGAGGTCGCCGTAGAACGTGGAGTCCTCGGCGAGCAGGGTCTCGAGATCCAGCTGGCCCTTGGTGGTCACGAGCTGATCGAGGCGGACCGGGCGCGGCGCCACGTCCGCCCACTGCCGGGTGCTTTCCCGGCCGTGGTCGGGATACGGCCGCCCGTTACCGATGCGCTTGAAGATCACACGGAAAGCCTACCGGGCGAGCGGCCGTCAGCGCAGCAACGCTGGGCCGGTCCGATGCTTGTCAAAATCACGTAAAACCCGTTCAAACCTGGAAGTAGGGGCCGTGTCGTGAACGGGCCCGCGCTGCGGCCGGCGGTGCCTTCCGGGTGTCGGCGGACCGCCGCCGGCCGCGGCGCGAAGTGGCCGGCCCCGGCCTCGGCGCCCCCGATCGAGGACGGACGACTGACCGTGCCACCCGGCCGAAGGGAACAGTCGCCGCGCCCGCACGACCGGCGAGTCGTCCCGGGACGGCCCGTCCGTCTCCCCGCTTCGCCCGGGAGGCACCCGGAGCGGTGGGGAGACCGTCCGCGCCCCTTCGGCGCGGCCCGTCACGGGCTCGACGCGAAGAGGGGCGCGGGGAACCCGCCGGTTCCCCGCGCCCCGTTGCCCTGCGGGTGTTACTCCGTCACGTCGTGGCCGTCGTGCAGGCCGCCGCCGCTGCCTTCACCGCCGGCCGTCGGGACGGAGGCGACCGGCTTGCGCAGCGAGCTCAGGTCCATGGCGTACGTGCCGACCGCGTTGGCGATCACGTCGATGTTGGCGTCGAACGCCTTCATGTTGATGTTCGTGAGGTCGTCGCACGCGGAGTGGTAGCAGGAGTCGTAGGCGACGCCCGCCGTGCCGCCGAACTTCGCGGCCTGCGCGGCGGTCTTGACGCCCTCCGCGCCGGTGAACGTACCGCCGGACGCGATGCCCGCATCGACGAACGGGCCGTAGTCGGAGCGGCCGGTGAAGTCGGTTCCCTCGTGCGGGACGCCCCGCTTGTCCATGAACTCGGTGATGTCGCGTTCGAGCTGGGCCGAGCCCGCCGGTCCTGCGGGAGCGCCGACGTGGTCCGAGTCGTCGCCGTCGTACACGAACATGCCGTAGTTCGGCGAGGCGATCATGTCGAAGTTCAGGTAGAGCTTGATCTCCTTGCGCCCGAGGCTGCTCAGGTCCGCGACGTAGTGCTCCGAGCCGAGCAGCCCGTTCTCCTCCGCGGACCACCACGCGAAGCGCACCTTGTTGGCCGGCTTCTTGTGGGTCTTCGCGAGTTCCAGGGCGACTTCGAGGAGGCCGGCGGAGCCGGAGCCGTTGTCGTTGATGCCCGGGCCTGCGGTCACCGAGTCGAGGTGCGAGCCGAGCATCACGGTGTTGGCCGCGTTGCCGGAGCGGGTCTCCGCGATGACGTTGTTGGTGGAACGGTTCTGCTGGAGCTGGCGGATCTCGAAGGAGATGTTCACCGGGCCCTTGGCGAGGTCCGCGGCGAGCTTCTCGCCCTCGGCGCGCGTGATGCCGCCGGTCGGTATCTTGCCGGACTCGGCGGAGCCCAGGGTGCCGCCGAGCGAGCCCTCGGTGTTGTTGTAGACGACCGCGCCCACGGCGCCCGCCGCTGCTGCCTCCGCCTGCTTCTGGGCGAAGGTGCAGCCGCCGCGCTTGATCAGCGCGATCTTGCCGGTGAAGGTGCCGGACGCGTAGTCCGCGGCCTCGCAGCCGGTCGTGTCGTCGACGGGCACGGCGGCAAGATCCGCCTTGATGCCGCCCACCGGAGTGGACTTGGTGTACGTCATCGCGGAGATCGCGACGTCGCGGGGAGCGGGCGAGAGCACGGACAGCTTCTCCGCCTGTGTCTGCGTGTAGACGAAGCCGAAGGTCTGGTAGGAGACGTCGTACCCGGCCTTCTTCAGCTGCTGGTACACGTACGCGGCGGAGGCGTCGTGGCCCAGCGAACCGGCGGCGCGGTGGCCGTCGGTGGTGTCCGCTATCTGCTGGAACTTCTGGAGGTGCTTGAAGGCGTCCTTGGCGGACGACTTGCGGACCAGCTTCCTGGACAGCTTGGCCGCTTCCTTGGCCGCTTTCTCGGCGGGGTCGTGCCGGGCGGCGGAGGCAGGGGAGGCGGATGCCAGCAGGAGCGGGGTCGCGAGTGCGGCTGCGGCCACGGTGGCCACGGCTCTGCGAAGGGATGAGGTCACAGAGTTCCTTCCCGGTGTGAACGAGGTTGAAGGGAAGTTAGCGATCTCTGAGTGCCCTGTGAACCGCCGTGCCACAACTCACTTGATTTTTGGCCACATTGACATCAACTGGTACGTCTTAGTGCGTACGTGGGGGCACTTGGCCAACCCCGTCGACTTCCCTGCCCACCCAACCCGGTCAGGCCTTCTCGGCCTTCCCCGGCTTCTCGGCCTGCTGGGACCTGGCCGCCCGCTTCATCTCCTGTTTGAACGCCCGTACCCTGGCGAGCGATTCGGGCCCGGTGATGTCCGCCGCCGAACGGTACGCCCCCTCCTCGCCGTACGGCCCGGCCGCCTCGCGCCAGCCCTCGGGCGCCACGCCGAACTGCTTGCCGAGCAGGGCGAGGAAGATCTGTGACTTCTGCTTGCCGAATCCGGGCAGCGCGTTCAGCCGGGCGAGCAGTTCCCTGCCCGTCGTCACGTCCTTCCACAGCGCGGTCGCATCGCCGTCGTACTCGTCCACCAAGTACTGGCACAGCTGCTGGACCCGCTTGGCCATGGCGCCCGGATAGCGGTGTACGGCCGGCTTCTCGGACAGCAGCGCGGCGAATGCCTCCGGGTCCTGTGCAGCGATCTCGTGGCAGTCGAGGTCGTCGGTGCCGAGGCGCTGCGCGATCGTATAGGGGCCGGAGAAGGCCCACTCCATCGGGACCTGCTGGTCCAGCAGCATGCCGACGAGGGCGGCCAGCGGGCTGCGCCCGAGCAACTCGTCTGCCTCGGACTGCTGGGCAAGGTGGATCGTGGGGCTCATCCCCCGATGATCGCTCCCCGGTGGGCCCTGTGCACCTCCGGGTCCGTCAGACGGGTTGGCGGGCCTCGACGAGGAAGCATTTCGTACGGGCCGCGAACGGGCCCTCGGCCTCGATCCGGTCGTGCAGTTCCCGCAGCCGGTCGCGGTACCGCACCACGGTGAGGCCGGCACCATCCGCACCACCTTCCGCAGGAAGGAGATCACCGCCCCGATGTCGAAGAACCCGGTGCACAGCGGCTCCGACCGCAGATCGGTGACCTCCGGCCCCACGGACTCCGCGGCGGTACGCGCCTCGTCCGGAGACGGATTCGGCCTTCGTGCACCAGGTGATCGAACGTGTGCGTCGTACCTCGACCGGGCGTCCGGGGATGGTGGCCGCCCCCCGTTCTCCCGGTGGGGCTCGCCGGGGCCGTGGTCAGTGCGCGGCCGGGCGGCCGTTCGAGGGACCCGTCCAGTCGGCCGCGACACGGCCGAGGCGCACCCGCTGAGGATGGTCCCCGACCGGCACCGAGGCGACCTTCCGGCCGGTGGCGAAGTCGATCGCGGTGACGGCATCGGCACCGCTCTCGGAGATGACGCAGTCCTTCCCGTCCCCGCTGACGGTCGCCCAGTAGGGCTTGCTCGCCGGCACGAGCGGACCCTCCTGGAGGGTGGCCCGGTCCACGACCGTCGCGTAGTCGTCCATCGTTCCGGCGACGCAGATCTTCTCGCCCCGCGGGCTCATCGAGATGCCGTGGTGGCGCGAGTCGTTGACCCAGGTCGTACGGTCCTCGCTGGTCCCCGGGTTCTTCGGGAGCGTCTTCTGACGGGTGATGCGGTCGCCGTCGATGTCGTACTCCAGGAAGCCGTTGAAGAACGACACCTGGAAGTAGAGCTTCGACTCGTCGGGGGTGAAGGCCACGGGCCGCACGGCGTCGGACAGGTCCTTGCGGCCGAAGGCGTCGAGCCGCTCCCGCATGTCGATCACCTTCACCGTCCGGTAGGTCCGTGCGTCCACCACGGTGATCTTGCGATCGCCCTTGGTCCAGTCCCAGAACGGATCGTCGAGTGCGGTGTTGACCTCGCCGATCGCGCTGTTCCAGATCTGGGTGCCGCCCTTGGTGAAGACGTTCTCGTGCGGTTTGTCGCCGGTCCTGAACGAGCCGGTCTCACGGCCGGTGGCGATGTCGAGGACGTGCACGGTGTTGGAGGTCGAGGCCGACACGGCGACCCGGGTGCCGTCCGGGGAGACGGCCATGTGGTCGGAGCGGTAACCGGACACGGGGAAGCGCCAGTTGACCTTCCCGGTGGCCACGTCGATGGAGACCACGTCGGCGAAGCTGGGGCGGGAGACGACGACCGCCGACCCGTCCGGCGTGGAGTACATGTCGTCCACGTACTGGTCGTGACCCTCGCCCACGGACATCCGTATCCCGAGGAAGTAGGCGAGCTTCAGGGGGTTGAGGTGGATCTCCCACAGCCGCTCGTCCTTGTCGGGGACCACGTTGATCCGGCCGATCCTCCGGTACCCGCCGGACGACTCGATGACGTCGGCGGTGCCCTCCCAGTTGTTGCCGACGAAGAGCACCTCGCGCAGACCGGTGGAGGAGCGTGCCGCCGCTGCGGCCGGGGACGCGGGGGCGACGGCGACGGCGAGGGTCGCCGTGAGGGCGGTGGCGAGGGCAGCGAGCTTCGGGGACGGTGCAGTCGTCACGGCGCGGCTCCCGGGGCAGGGGAAGGAAGGGCGGCGAGGGGCTGGTGCTACCGTCGGTAACTTACTGGCGGGTCAGATGAATGGCCAGAGTCGGGACGACGGATCCTCGACGTGGCGGCGGATCCTCGACGGGGTGACAGATCTCCGGCGACTCGTGCAGGAGTTCGGATCTCTGCCCTCGCGACCCGTTCCCGCCCGCGCACGAGTCGTGCCTTCCGGGGCGTGGCGGGTGCTCCCCGAGCGGGCTCGCGCGTGCGCCGTCGACTGCACTGCGCCGCGCGACCCTGCCCGGCCGGGGATGCGGCCTTGACCCTTCTGGCCCAGGATGGAGGCTGTTGTGCACCCCTCTGGAGGAGGGCCATGAGCAGCGTTTTCGCGTGTCTGAGGGTGTCCCGCGACGGCTTCGTCGCGGGACACGACCGTGGTCCGGAGCACAGTCCGGACCACGCGTCGGGCGGCCCGTGGGGCGACGGCGAGCCGCGCGCCGGGGCCCTCGGGGCGGCCTTCGCCGTCGAGGCCGGCGCAGCGAAGCCCCCGAGGGCGGGCGCCCACGTGGTGGGCCGGCGCATGTTCGAGAAGGGACGGGCCGGCAGGCCGTCGGATCCGCCGCCGTTCCGCGGCCCGGTCTTCGTCCTGACCAGCCGTGCTCGCGAACCGTGGGTGGGCGAGGACGGCACGACGTTCACTTTCGTCACGGACGGCATCGCGAGCGCACTCGACCAGGCGCTCACGGCGGCCGGCGGCAGCGACGTCCAGGTGTCCGGGGGCGCGCAGACCGTCCGGCAGTTCCTCAACGCCGGCCTGCTGGACGAGCTGGAGATCCACTTCGCTCCGATGGTGCTGGGGACGGGGGAGCGGTTGTTCGAGGGCGTGGACCGCGGGCTCAGGCTGGTGCCCGTCCGGGTGACCGGATCCCCGGAGGTCACTCACGTCAGCTACCGGGTGGGCCGTTAGCCCCGGGGACGAGCAGTCGAGCGGTCGGGGACGAGGCCGTGGTCATGCTCACCGCCACCACTGCCGCGGCGAGCCCGCCGGCACTGGTGGCGCACGGCTCGGCACCCGACCGACCTCGCGGAGGCCGCCGCGAGCGACGGCGGGCGGGGCCCGCACCCCGTCGGCGACATTCCCGCCGGAGCACGCGTACCGCGCGTACGCCCGCCGTCCCCGTCGCCGCGGCGCCGCAGCAGGGCCGCCCACACGCCGCGAGGTCCGATCGCGCACCCCCGTACGGCCCGCTCGCGCCGGCAACGGGGTCCAACACCCCTCCGGCCGGTCCCGGGACGGCTGCCCCGGGGACGCCGGACGGCTTCCGGTCGAGCGGCCGGATCGGGAACACGTGTCCGGTGCGCACCCGGGAGGCCCGGCGGACCTTTCGCCGGAGCCCGGTCCCGCGGTCCCCGCGACGGGCCCGGGGCGCTCCCGGGCGTGGCACAAGAGGGCAAGGTCACAGCCGTAAGCTCTGCTGCTCATCCGTACCCCTGACCTAGCATCCGAGCATGACGGTTCTGCCTGACGACGGGCTTTCGCTTGCCGCCGAGTTCCCTGACGCCACCCACGAGCAGTGGCAGCGCCTCGTCGAGGGCGTGCTGCGCAAGTCCGGCAAGGACGTGTCGGGAGACGCGGCCGAGGCGGCGCTGACGACGGCGCTGGACGACGGACTCGTGGCGCGCCCCCTCTACACCGCACGGGACGCCGAGCCCGACGCCGGCTACCCGGGCTTCGCGCCGTACGTGCGCGGCAGCCGGCCGGTCGGCGGCTGGGACGTGCGCCAGTGGCACGGGCGGCCCGATCCGGCGCGCACCAACGAGGCCGTGCTCGCGGACCTGGAGAACGGCGTCACCTCGCTGTGGCTCGCCGTGGGCGGCACCGGGGTGCCGGTGACGGACCTGGCGCGGGCGCTGGACGGGGTGTACCTCGACCTGGCGCCGATCGCCCTGGACGCGGGTGCCGAAACGGCCGCCGCAGCAACCGAGTTGCTGCGGCTGTACGAGGAGCGCGGCGTTGCCCGTGACGCGGTGCGCGGCACCCTCGGCGCGGACCCCCTGGGGCTCGCCGCACGCACGGGCGGGGTGGTGGACGCGAGGGACGCCGTGGAGCTGGCCCGGCGCTGCCACGACGACCACCCGGGGCTGCGCGCGTTCGCCGTGGACGCCCTCCCCTACCACGAGGCAGGGGCATCCGCAGCCCAGGAGCTGGGTGCCTCGCTGGCCACCGGCGTCGCCTACCTGCGGCTTCTGACGGCGGCCGGGCTGAGCCCCGAGGCGGCCTGCCTCCAGCTGGAGTTCCGCTACGCGGCCACCGCCGACCAGTTCCTCACCATCGCCAAGTTGCGGGCCGCCCGCCGGCTCTGGGCGCGGGTGGCCGAGGTGTGCGGCACTCCCGACGCCGGTGCGCAGCGCCAGCACGCCGTCACCTCGCCGGTGATGATGACCCGTCGCGACCCTTACGTGAACATGCTGCGCACCACCATCGCGTGCCTTGGCGCGGGAGTCGGTGGTGCCGACGCCGTGACGGTCCTCCCCTTCGACCAGGAGCTGGGCCTGCCGGACGCCTTCGCCCGTCGCATCGCCCGGAACACCTCTTCGATCCTCTTGGAGGAGTCCCACCTCGGCCGCGTCATCGACCCCGCCGGTGGTTCCTGGTACGTCGAGAAGCTCACCGACGAACTCGCCCACGCGGCGTGGTCGTTCTTCCAGGAGCTGGAGGCGGCGGGCGGCCAGGAGGCGGCCCTGCGCTCCGGGCTGGTCGGCGAACGGCTCGCGGCCACCTGGGAGGAGCGCAAGGGCAAGCTCGCCCGACGTCGCGAACCCATCACCGGAGTCAGTGAGTTCCCGTACCTCGGCGAGAAGCCCGTCGAACGCGAGCCGGCCCCCGTGCCGACCCGCCACGAGGGCGGCCTCCCGCGGGTGCGCCGCGACGAGGCGTACGAGGCCTTGCGCGCACGCTCCGACGCGCACCTGGCAGCGACGGGATCACGTCCGCGCGTCTTCCTGGCCGCGCTCGGTCCGGCCTCCGCACACACCGCACGTGCGGCGTTCGCCTCGAACCTGTTCCAGGCGGGCGGTGTAGAACCGGTCCACGACCCGGTCTCGGTGGACGCCGCCACGGTCGCCGATGCGTTCGCACGCAGCGGTGCGACCGTCGCCTGCCTCTGCTCCAGCGACGCACTGTACGAGGAGCAGGCCGAGGAGGTGGCCGAGGCCCTCAAGGCCGCCGGCGCGGAACGGGTCTTCCTCGCGGGCCGTCCCGGCGAGCGCACCGGTGTCGACGAGTACATCTACGCGGGCTGTGACGCCGTGGCCGTCCTGTCCTCCGTCCTTACCCGCATGGGAGTTGCGGCGTGATGCAGATTCCAGACTTCTCCGAGGTCCCCCTCGGGTCCGGCACCCCCGCGGGAGGCACGGAGGAGCAGTGGCGGGCCGCCGTGAAGGAGTCCACCGGCACCAGCGTCGACGACCTGCTCTGGGAGACCCCGGAGGGCATCGGCGTCAAGCCGCTCTACACCGGCCGGGACGTGGAGGGGCTGGACTTCCTGGGCACGTACCCGGGCGTCGCGCCGTACCTGCGCGGTCCTTACCCGACGATGTACGTCAACCAGCCGTGGACGATCCGACAGTACGCCGGCTTCTCCACCGCCGAGGAGTCCAACGCCTTCTACCGGCGCAACCTCGCGGCCGGCCAGAAGGGCCTGTCGGTCGCCTTCGACCTGCCGACGCACCGCGGCTACGACAGCGACCACCCGCGGGTGACGGGCGACGTCGGCATGGCGGGCGTCGCCATCGACTCGATCTACGACATGCGGCAGCTCTTCGACGGCATCCCGCTGGACAAGATGACGGTGTCGATGACGATGAACGGCGCCGTGCTGCCCGTCCTCGCCCTCTACATCGTGGCCGCGGAGGAACAGGGCGTACCGCCGGAGAAGCTTGCGGGGACCATCCAGAACGACATCCTCAAGGAGTTCATGGTCCGCAACACCTACATCTATCCGCCGAAGCCCTCGATGCGGATCATCTCCGACATCTTCGCGTACACCTCGCAGAAGATGCCGCGGTACAACTCCATCTCCATCTCGGGCTACCACATCCAGGAGGCCGGAGCGACGGCCGACCTGGAGCTGGCCTACACGCTCGCCGACGGCGTGGAGTACGTGCGGGCGGGTCGCGAGGCGGGCCTGGACGTCGACGCGTTCGCCCCGCGGCTGTCCTTCTTCTGGGCGATCGGCATGAACTTCTTCATGGAGATCGCCAAGCTGCGCGCGGCCCGGCTGCTGTGGGCGAAGCTCGTCAAGCAGTTCGACCCGAAGAACGCCAAGTCGCTTTCCCTGCGCACCCATTCGCAGACCTCCGGTTGGTCCCTCACCGCGCAGGACGTCTTCAACAACGTCACGCGCACCTGCGTCGAGGCCATGGCGGCCACCCAGGGGCACACCCAGTCGCTGCACACCAACGCCCTCGACGAGGCGCTTGCGCTGCCGACCGACTTCTCCGCCCGCATCGCCCGCAACACCCAACTGGTACTGCAGCAGGAGTCGGGCACCTGCCGGGCGATCGACCCGTGGGGCGGCAGCGCCTACGTGGAGAAGCTGACGTACGACCTGGCCCGCCGGGCGTGGCAGCACATCCAGGAGGTCGAGGCGGCCGGCGGCATGGCCCAGGCCATCGACGCCGGCATCCCGAAACTGCGCGTGGAAGAGGCCGCGGCGCGCACCCAGGCCCGTATCGACTCCGGTCGCCAGCCGGTCATCGGGGTCAACAAGTACCGAGTCGAGAGCGACGAGCAGATCGAGGTGCTCAAGGTCGACAACTCCTCGGTGCGGGCCCAGCAGATCGCCAAACTGCGGCGGCTGCGCGAGGAGCGTGACGAGGCCGTGTGCCAGGAAGCGCTGCGCGCGCTGACCGAGGCCGCCGGGCGGGGCCCCGGGGCGGGGCTCGAGGGCAATCTGCTCGCCCTCGCCGTGGACGCGGCCCGTGCGAAGGCCACCGTCGGCGAGATCTCCGACGCCCTGGAGAAGGTGTACGGACGGCACGCGGGCCAGATCCGTACGATCTCCGGCGTGTACCGCAACGAGGCAGGGGAGTCGCCCTCGGTGGACCGTACCCGCGCACTGGTGACGCGCTTCGAGGAGGCGGAGGGTCGCAGGCCGCGCATCCTCGTCGCCAAGATGGGACAGGACGGTCACGACCGCGGCCAGAAGGTGATCGCCACCGCGTTCGCCGACCTGGGCTTCGACGTGGACGTCGGCCCGCTGTTCCAGACCCCGGCCGAGGTGGCCCGGCAGGCGGTCGAGGCGGACGTGCACGTCGTGGGCGTCTCATCGCTCGCTGCCGGCCATTTGACCCTCGTCCCGGCGCTGCGCGAGGCGCTCGCGGACGAGGGGCGCGACGACATCATGATCGTCGTGGGCGGGGTGATCCCGCCGCAGGACGTCCCGGCGTTGCTGGAGATGGGGGCGACGGCGGTCTTCCCGCCCGGCACGGTGATCCCCGACGCGGCCCACGACCTGGTCGAGCGGCTCGGCGCGGCGCTCGGCCACGACGGGCTGTAGCCGCGGATGGCCATCGACGTCGACGCCTACGTGAAGGGTGTGCTCGACGGGAAGCGGGCGTTCGTCGCCCGCGCGATCACCCTCGTCGAGTCCACCCGTGCCGACCACAGAGCCCTGGCCCAGCGGCTGCTGACCGAGTTGCTCCCGCACACCGGCGGGGCACGGCGGATCGGCATCAGCGGGGTCCCGGGCGTGGGCAAGTCCACCTTCATCGACGCCTTCGGCACGTTGCTCACGGGCCTCGGCCACCGGGTCGCCGTCCTGGCCGTCGACCCGTCCTCCACCCGCACGGGCGGTTCCATCCTCGGCGACAAGACCCGGATGGAACGGCTCGCGGTGGACCCGGCCGCCTTCGTCCGGCCCTCGCCGAGCGCGGGGACCCTGGGCGGCGTCGCCAAGGCGACCCGCGAGTCGATGGTGGTCATGGAGGCGGCCGGCTACGACGTGGTGCTGGTGGAGACCGTCGGGGTCGGCCAGTCCGAGACGACCGTCGCCGACATGGTCGACTCGTTCCTGCTGCTCACCCTCGCCCGCACCGGCGACCAGCTCCAGGGCATCAAGAAGGGGGTCCTGGAACTGGCCGACGTCATCGCCGTCAACAAGGCCGACGGTCCGCACGAGCGGGACGCCCGCGCCGCGGCCCGTGAACTCTCGGGCGCACTCCGCCTCATGCATCCCGCCGATGCCGCTTGGACGCCGCCGGTGCTGAGTTGCAGCGCACGCGAATCCACGGGTCTCGACACCGTGTGGGACCGGCTGGAGCAGCACCGTGCACTGTTGGACGCGGGCGGGCGGCTCGCCGCCAAGCGCCGTGATCAGCAGGTCGATTGGGCGTGGGCCATGGTCCACGACGAACTGCTCGGCCGGCTGCGCTCCCACCCGACGGTGCGCGACCTCGTTCCGGCCCTCGAACAGCAGGTGCGCGACGGCGAGTTGACGGCCACGCTGGCTGCCGAACGCATCCTGGAGGCGTTCGGCGAGCGAGCATGAAGCCGCGTCGGGTCCGCCGGTCGGGGCGGGTCCGACGCAAGGGCGCGATCGGGGGGGGGGAGAAGCGGGGGGCGACCAGCCCCCCTCCGCGTCCTCTCCCCTGCCCCCCTCCCCCCCCCACCCACAACGACCTCCCCCCCCCCC
>NZ_JBHZCF010000016.1:127053-212141 GCF_042755225.1 Streptomyces sp. NPDC059169
TGGGGTGGTGTTGGGGGGGGGGGGGGGGGGGGAAAAAAAAAAGAGGGGAGAGTTTGTGTTGGTTGTGGGGGTGGGGGAGGCACAAAAGAGGGCCCCCTCTCCTGCCCCCCCCCTTTTCCCCCCCCCCGATCCCTCGTACGGGTCCGCTGCCGCGCCCGTGTCCCCTCAGGAGAAGTGCGGCCTGCCCCTCAGCGGAACTGCGGGTGCCACGTCTCCAGAGTGCTGCCGGTCGCGTCGACGACCCTGATGTCGGGCCACTTGTCGAAGGCCGCGCACGGGTGGGAGATGCCGAGGTCGACCTCGTCGCCGACGTGCAGGTCGTACGCGTCGGTGAGGATCAGGTGGTGGTCGAAGATCTGTGTCGCGGTGGCGGCCGCGTCCGTGCGCGGGCTGCCCTGGGCGTCGCGCGCGGCAACGAGGACCGGGAGCCCCGCGTCGTAGGGCAGCTCCCGCTTGCCGGCACCCACGACGACCCGTCCCGGTTCCGGGGCCGACAGCACCACCGCCCGCACGGTCAGGGCCGCCTCCAGCCCGGGGAAGGGCGAGACCTCCTCGTAGGTGCCGTGGTCGTGGGTGACGTAGCAGCCGGAGCGCAGCACGAACACCGCATCGCGGTTGCCGTGCTTGGCCTGCAGCTCCTGGTGGGCCATGACGGCACGGTCGGGGAAGGCCGAGCCTCCCATGCTGAACACCGGCTGCCCGGCCCGCACCTTCGGCACCAGGCTGTGGAACACCTCGGCGGCCTCGCGGCAGTGCGCGTCGACGTAGCTCAGCGTGGCGGCGTCACGGCGGTTGGGCCGGACGCCCTCGTACGCCGCGACACCGGCCAGCGCGACCTCCGGCGAGGCGTCGGCGACGGCTTTGCCGAGCGCGTGCGCCGCGGTGGCTCCCCGCACGCCGGTGCGACCCTGCGGCGCACCGACGTCCACCAGGATCCGCAGCGGGTTGCGCACGCCGCGCAGGGCCGAGCGCATCAGCGCGAGCCCCTCCGCGGAGTCGACGAAAGCGTAGAGCTCGAGTCGGGGAACCGTGTCGAGCCACTCCCGCATGACGGCCAGATCGGCGGCGTGCACCACCTCGTTGGCGATCACGACGCGCCGAAGGCCCCAGCCGAGGGCGATCCCCGCCTGTCGCACCGTGGCCACCGTGACCCCCCAGGCGCCCGCGCTCATCTGCCGTTCCACGACGGGGCGGGTCATGGTGGTCTTGATGTGGGGGCAGAGCGCGACGTCCTGCTCCCGGCACCAGCCCGCCAACAACTCGACGTTGTGGTCCAGCGCGGGAAGGCTGAGGCGTAGTTCGGGCAGTTCGGTCGCACCGGACGCCTCGGGCCGGGTGGAGGCTGCGGGCGAGGGAGTGTCGTGCGTCATGAGTCCTCCGGATCGTCGGGGCCGGGACCGTTCCGACCCGATATCCGTGTATACGTCATCACCCGTCGACGCTCCCACACCGGGCTCGTTCCGTGCGCTGCGGGGCCGGGACCGCCCCGCACGTGGCCGTGCCCGTCCCGGCCCGGACACGGCGAAGGCCCGACCGCGGAAACCGCCCGGCGGTCGGGCCCTCGTCCCGACGTGCGGACGCTGGGGGATGCGTGAAGCCCGTCGGTGCGGACGCTGGGGATGCGCGACGTCCGTCGGTGCGGACGCTGGGGATGCGCGACGTCCGCCGAAACGGCCGGCTAGCGCGCCGTGCCGAAGTCCTGCGTCCAGTAGCTGCCGGGCTGCGCCAGCCCGACGCCGATCTCCTTGAACGAACAGTTGAGGATGTTCGCCTTGTGCCCGGGGCTGGTCATCCAACCCTGCATGACGCTCTCGGGGGTGCTGTAGCCGTAGGCGACGTTCTCGCCGTACGTGCTCCAGCTGTAACCGGCCCGCGTGATCCGGTCACCGGGGTCGGAGCCGTCGGAGCCCGTGTGGGACATGTTCTTGTGGGCGGCCATGTCCTGGCTGTGGTCCTGTGCCGCCTTGGTCAGCTTCGCGTTTACCGTCACCGGCGAGCATCCGACCTTGGCACGCTCGCTGTTGACGAGCGCCACGACCTTCGCGGTGGCACCGGAGGCAGGGGCGGCGGAAGCCGGGGCACTCGGGGTCGCGGTGGCCGTCGGGGTGCTCGGTGCCGAAGGAGCCTTCGGCGCGGCAGGCGCGGCAGGCGCGGCAGGCGCGGTGGGGGCGGTGGGGGCCTCCGATGCTCCAGCGGTCGGCTTGTGGCCCCACTTGGCCTGCCACCACGGATTGGCGTTCGCGTTCCTCCACTGCTGGTGGCGGGCCTGCGCGGCCGGGTCCTCCGGCTGATCGATGCAGGCCATGGCGACGGAGGGCACGGCCACGGCGCCTATGGCAACGGCAGCGACGGTTATCTGCCGGTAGTGCGTCTTCCTGCGATGCTTCCTCATGCATGACCTCACTCGCTGTTCGCGGAGCGCCCCGGACCGTGGCGAGGTCTACGGAGACCCGCCTGAGCTGCCAGAACGCCTTGCGGGCCGTCATTGTTAAAACCGACCTGCGCGCGGGGCAACGAGCCTCGGTACTACCCCGTCTCGTAGCGGTGGGCGGCTCTTGCCACGGGCCCAGCCGCGTGCTGGTACGGCGCTCCGTGTCCTCCGGGCCTACCTGGCGCCCCGTCAGGAGCCGTTGTGCGTTCGCCGGACGGGTGAATGGATCACACGGGGGGAATGTCGTCGAAAGCCGCCCTGGATGCTTGCCCCTCAAGACGGACAAATCTCTTATGTCGCCTGGACGGCATCTACTAATCCGCAGCCTTAGTGGCAGAAGCGGACGTGAGGGATGTCACGGAACTAATGATTCCGTTTCGGCGTCACCGCTCGGCTGGTGCGGAACCGGCGAACGAGGTCGAAGGCGGGACCGCCGGCGGTTGGCGCGCTGGCCGGACGGTTCACGGAGCCTGCCACGCATCACCGGTTTCCCCTTGTGGGGGTGGACCGGCGAAGTCAGGTACGCCTTCCTGTGTCAAGTCCCGAAATACAGGGACATGACGAGTCTCGGGGCGCGGGGCCTACTTGAGGCGTGGGCCCACGCCGAACACGTGGCCCACCCGCAGCATCCGGCACACCCGGTGGTGCGGGGCGCCGGGCACACGGTCCGGCCGACCGCCCGTTGCCCACGTCCGAGGAGAGTCCCGTGACCTCTCTGCCCCCTCCGTCCGAGCGCCCGACCGGCCCTCCGTCGGGTCCGCTGACCGGCCGCCCGACGGAGGGGCAGCCGGTGGGGGCGCCCGTACCTGCAGCCTCGCCCCCTCCACCGCCGTCAGGCCCGCCCGGTTCCGGCGTCGGTGTCTCCCGTGCTCCGGATCCACGCGGTGGAGGCCCGTCTTCCTGGTGGCGCGGGCGCCGCACCGTGCTGAGCGTGAGCACCGTGGCCGTCCTGGTGCTTGCGGTGATGGCCGCCGTCACCCTCCAGGGCGGGGGAGACACGGGCGGGGAGGTCTTCCTCCAGACCGCCTCGGCTGCCGGTCCCGACGCGTTCACCGCATCGACGGTCAGTGAGGACGGCAATGCCGCCTCCACGACGTACCGAGGAACTCCGAGGACCGAGGACGGGGGCACCCGCACCTTCCAGGTCGACGGTTCGTACGCGGGGCTGTACGGAGGCAGCCGCAACGTCGCGAGCTGCGACGTCGAGAAGCAGATCACCTTCCTCGGCCGCAACGGGACCAAGGCGAAGGCCTTCGCCGGAGCCCTGGGCATCCGGCAGTCCGCCGTCCCCGCCTACCTGCGATCGTTGACGCCCGCCCATCTGACCTGGGACACCCGGGTCACCAACCATGGGTACAGGAACGGGGCCACCACCGACTACCAGGCGGTCCTGCAGGCCGGCACCGCCGTCCTGGTCGACAACCGCGGCGTCCCGCGGGTGCGCTGCGCCTGCGGCAATCCCCTGACCACCCCGGTCGCCGTCAAGGGCGAGCAGCAGTACACCGGCCGCGCCTGGCCGACCTTCCGCCCCTCGCGCCTCGTGGCCGTGGCACCCGCCGACGAGCCGCTGAAGGCCGTCACGATGTACGACCAGGGCGGCCGGGAATGGTTCAAGCGCCCGAGCGGGGACGCACAGGGCAGCCACGACCAGCAGGTGGATCACCCGGACGACCGGAAGCCCGGCTCCGCGGCCCCGACCCTGCCACCGCCGACTTCCCCTTCGCTGGAGGAGTCTCCGGACGAGGGCCGGGAAAGCGGCGTCCACAACGACGGGGAGTCCCCGGACGGGGGCCGTGAGAGTGGTGGGCACGGGGAGTCTCCGGACAAGGGTCGGGAAAGCGGCGGTCACAAGGACGAAGAGTCTCCGGACAAGGGCAAGCAGGAGAAGAGGGAAGCGCCGCCTGCGGACCGGACACCGTCCGCCGGCGTATCCTCGCCGCCCGGTGACCAGCCGCCCGGTGACCAGCCGCCCGGTGGTCAACCGCCGGGTGGTCAACCACCCGGTCAACCGCCTCCGGCGGACCAGCCGCCCGGCGACCAACCCCGCTACCGGGATCAAGCCCCGCCGGCGGACCAGCCTCCGACTGGGGGTGAGTCCCCACCGTCGGGGGACCAGCCCCATGGCGACCAGCCCCCGGCGGACCAGCCTCCGTCCGGGGGCGGGTCGTCTCAGGAGAACCAGCCTCCGCCCGCCCACCGGCCCCCTGCCGACCAGCCTCACTGAGGTCACGCGCAACCGCAGGACCAGTCGCCCCCGGAGCGGCACCCACCGGGGGATCTTCCGCATTCCGACCAGCAGTCCGACGACCCGCCCCCGCCTGGTGACCACGCCCAGGACGGGAAACCGCGCGCTCGATGATCAGCCTGGACCCGCGGGCCCGCCACCAGGCGCGCGACTCCTCGAGCCGGGCCGGGGCCGTGAGCTGCTGGCGGGGGGCCACGACGTCGCGACGACGTGCCTCGCCCGCTCACCGCAGAACAAGACGTTCGGCCAGGCCCACCGATCCACCGGCTCTACGCGCTGGCGTTCAACCGGCACCAGGTGCCGTCGCCCTGGATGAGGCGCCGCTCGTCGACGGGAGCCTGGGTGTGGTGGGCTGGGCGTGCTCCTCCGCATGCGTCGGTTCGGCGACCTGAACGCACACTCCTGCAGGGCAGTCCGTCCGGCGCATACCCGGGTGAGCTGCCTGGCTCGAAGAGCATTTCGATTTGCCGATAGCCTGCGTCACCATGACACGCGCTTGGATCTTGCCCATGTTGTTCGTGCTTGGCGGCTCAGTCGCTGCCACGGGGCTGGTCATCAGGGGGAGCCTCGTCGAAGCCGCGGTACTCCTGCTGGTGTTCGTACTGCTCGCAGGCATCAATTCACCTTTGGCGTTCCCGAGGTCGATCGGTGCACTGGAGGCACAACGCCGCAGTGCGGCCGACGGCCGGCCGGTCGTCTTCTGGAGGCCGGGCTGCGCGTACTGTCTGCGACTGCGCATCCGATTGGGCCGCAGCGCCCGCCAACTGCACTGGGTCGACATCTGGCGCGACCCGGCAGGGGCCGCAGCGGTGAGGGCGTTCAACAACGGCAATGAGACCGTGCCGACTGTCGTCGTGGCTGGCCGGCCGCACACCAACCCCGACCCTCGATGGGTGCGCGAACAGCTCTCCTCTTCCGCTTGATCAGGAGCCGTCCCCTCCATCGGAGAGACACTCGCCGCCACGAAGGGTCCTCAACCGCGCCGTAACTGACGATCCGGTGATATCCGGCGATCAGGCGGCCGTGACGGGGCGCGGGCTGCCGTGGAACACCTGACCGATGTGCCAGGAACGGTGGGCCGCAGCGACGGGGCGGACACCCGGTTGCGGTCCGATGATCGGGCGTCCGGCGAGCGCTACGACATGCTCACGGGCGGCGGGGCTGCGGCCGACGAAGCGCTGCGAGACCAGGATGCGGTGGCCGTCGCCTATGCCGAGGACGCCCTTGTCGAAGAGCTTGTGGTGCAGCGAGCACAGGCACAGGCCGTTGTCGACGTCGTCCGGGCCGCCGAACGCCCACCAGCGCACGTGCGCGGCCTCCAGCCCGACCGGCACCGCGCCGATCCTGCCGTCGTAGCCACAGAAGGCGCACTGGTACTCGTAGGCCGTCAGGACCAGTTCCCGCATCCGCGGATCGCGCTGCCGGCGGACGGCCGAGAGCTGTCCGGACTCCGTGGGCTCCAGCTCCAGGCCGACCGATGCGCACAGTTCGCCGTGGAGGGAGGGCGGGAAGTGCAGGTCGAGTAAGACCCGTGCCATCCGGCCGAGCAGCGACGGCTCGCGCCGCAGCGCCGCCCGCAGTTCAGGCACCAACCGTCCCGCGGCCCCCGCCGACCGCAGCTCCCGCACCCCGCTACCCGGACTGCCCGGTCCGCGGTCAGTGCGCACCTCCCAGACGCCGTCGCTCGCCAGATGGTGGAACGGATAGGCGGGCGTCGTCTTGTTGGGCGGACCGTAGTCGTTCAGCAGCTGCTGGAGATCCTCTTCAACGACGCTGTACCGCAGTTCGCCTTCGGCATCCTGCTGGAACCGGCTGAGGGCGTACAGGAGCAGTAGCGGCTTGTGCGGAGCGCGGGTCCCGCTTCTGCTCCACTGCCTCAAGTTCGCGGTCTGCTCCAGCCAGTCCATGACCGGCGATCGTAGTGGTGCCTTGGCCGGGCGGGCACGGCACCGTGAACGCTCGTGCCCCGGCGGCCTGCCGTGCTCCTGGGCGCACGTGGCGTACCGCAAGCTCATCGCGCCCTGGTTCCCTTTCGGAGTCCTGGTCTCGACTGAGCGTTGGCGAACGGCGGTGGACGAGACGGGAACTGAGACGGGCCAGCCGGATCTCCAAGCCCGAGGCTCATGTGCCCGGAGGAGATCATGCCGATGGGGGCAGGACTGTCGTGGCATCGGTGAGAGCCATGCCGATTTGCCTGGCGTCGTGCCCCTTGGCACTGCGCAGATCGGCGCCGCGCAGGTCTGTGTCGTGCAGCTGAGCATTGGAGATCACGGCGCCACTGAAGGTTGCGCCTCGCAGATTGGCTCTGCTGAGAACGGCCCTCGTGAGAAATGAGTTGGTCAGGTCGGCCCCAGGGAGCCAAGCGTTCTCCAAGTTGATGTCTCGTAGATCAGCCTGACTGAGGTCGCAGCCAGCTAAACGGGCGCGGCTGAAGCGGGCGTTGGTGAGGTCCGCGCCGCGCAGGTTCGTGCGGCGGAGGTCCAGCCTGGTGGGCTCTGCACGTGTTGGGCGTCTGCCCAGCACCGAAAGTGCGGCTTGGATCTCCTCGGCGAGGGGCTGGGGTTCTGGTGTGCCGCCTTCCGGTCGGTGCGCGTGCTGTCTTATGAATCCGGCGAGCACCGCGACAACCGTCGTATGGTCCTTCTCCGAGTCCCGCATGATCCGTTCAAGGCTGTAGATGCCGCCGAGGCGCTGGGTTGGGTGGTCAGCACTCAGCAGCTTGATGGCTTCAACGTAACGGTCCGTTACTTGACCTTCGCGAGTGAGTTCGGCCTGCTCTTGGTCCCGGGCGCGTGTGTGCTGAAACGAGTGGTGCGTGTAGTACAGGCCCAGGCAGGCTATGACTCCAGCCCCGATTGCGACCAAGGTGGTCCTGAAACCGGTGACGATCACACCATCGGCCGGTTGGAGATCATGTGTGCGCAGGTGGCTGCCGTCGATCATCCATGGGCCGCGCCACATCAGGTGTAGGTAGCCAGCCGCGACGACGACGAGGGCGGCCATCTGGAGGGTGCGCTTGCGCTTCATGCGGCGAATCATGTCCACGCCTGCCGGGGCCGAAGCGTGGCCGAAGCCTTGCCTCTGCGGGGGTGGTCACGCAGTTTGGCCCGAACACCGACTTCCACGTCTGGAAGCGACTGCTGCGGGACGCGGGGGTGCGAGACGGTCGTCTCCGTGACGCCCGCCACACCGTCGCGACCGTCCTTCTGATCCTGGGCGTCCCGGATGTCGTGGTCGACGCGATCACGGGCTGGGAGCCCGGGGGAGCGGTACGCATGCGGGCCCGGCACATGGACGGGACGGGGACGCTGCTGCGGAAGGTCGCGCAGCAAGTCGGCGACGCCCTCTGGGAGCAGCCAGGAGAGGACGGACAACCCGACTGAGACGGAAACTGAGACGGACGAACGCCAGAGGGCCGGACCGCTTTCGCGATCCGGCCCTCTGAGCTGGCGGAGGATACGAGATTCGAACTCGTGAGGGGTTGCCCCCAACACGCTTTCCAAGCGTGCGCCCTAGGCCTCTAGGCGAATCCTCCGCCGGAAACATTACATGACGCTGAGGAGTGCTCGCGAACTCGTTCCCCACCCCCACCATCGGGTACCCTGTGCGGAGCCCCTCACGTGGCGCTATCTGACTGAACTCCCCCAGGGCCGGAAGGCAGCAAGGGTAGGTCGGCTCTGGCGGGTGCGTGGGGGGCGTTTGCGTTGCCGGGGGTGGGTGTCCGTCGCACGGGCCGCGTCGGCCCCCGGGGGGGCGGGGTCCGGTGGGGCGGTCCGGTTGTCGGTGGGCCCCGATAACCTCGTATGCGTGTCGTCCCTTGCGCTGTACCGCCGCTACCGCCCCGAGTCCTTCGCCGAGGTCATCGGGCAGGAGCATGTCACCGACCCGCTGCAGCAGGCGCTGCGGAACAACCGGGTCAACCACGCGTACCTGTTCAGCGGGCCGCGGGGGTGCGGGAAGACGACCAGTGCGCGCATCCTCGCTCGCTGCCTGAACTGTGAGCAGGGCCCCACGCCGACACCGTGCGGGGAGTGCCAGTCCTGTCGTGACCTGGCCAGGAACGGGCCGGGTTCGATCGATGTCATCGAGATCGACGCCGCGTCCCACGGTGGCGTGGACGACGCCCGTGAGTTGCGTGAGAAGGCGTTCTTCGGGCCGGCGTCGAGCCGGTACAAGATCTACATCATCGATGAGGCCCACATGGTCACCTCGGCGGGCTTCAACGCCCTGCTGAAGGTGGTCGAGGAGCCCCCGGAGCACCTGAAGTTCATCTTCGCGACCACCGAGCCCGAGAAGGTCATCGGGACGATCCGCTCGCGCACGCACCACTACCCGTTCCGGCTGGTGCCCCCGGGGACCCTGCGGGAGTACCTGGGGCAGGTCTGTGCCAGGGAGGAGATCCCCGTCGAGGAAGGGGTGCTGCCTCTGGTCGTGCGCGCCGGCGCCGGTTCGGTGCGTGACTCGATGTCCGTCATGGACCAGTTGCTCGCCGGAGCCGCCGACGACGGTGTGACGTACGCCATGGCGACGGCCCTACTCGGGTACACGGACGGTTCACTGCTCGACGCGGTCGTCGACGCGTTCGCCTCCGGTGACGGCGCCGCGGCCTTCGAGGTCGTGGACCGGGTCATCGAGGGCGGCAACGATCCGCGTCGCTTCGTCGCCGACCTGCTGGAGCGGCTGAGGGATCTCGTGATCCTCGCGGCCGTTCCGGACGCGGCGGAAAAGGGGCTCATCGACGGGCCCGCGGACGTGGTCGAGCGGATGAAGGCCCAGGCGCAGGTGTTCGGCGCCGCCGAGCTCAGCCGGGCCGCGGACCTGGTCAACGCGGGGCTGACGGAGATGAGGGGGGCCACCTCGCCTCGTTTGCAGCTGGAGCTGATCTGCGCACGGGTGCTGCTGCCCGGCGCGTTCGACGACGAGCGTTCCCTGCAGGCTCGGCTCGACCGGCTGGAGCGCGGGGCGGGTGCCGCGTTCACGGCCCAAGGCCCGGGGCCTGCGATGGGTTACGTGCCCGGGCCGGAGGCCCATCCCCCGATGGTGCCGGGCGGCGGCCCAGCGGCTGCCCGTGCGGCCGTACGGGGCGGGACACCGGAGCCCGCTGCGGCGCCACCGCCGTCCACTCCTCCCGTTCAGGAGCAGCCCCCCGCGCAGACACCCGCGGCCCAGGCGGCGCCCGCCGAGCCCGCCGCCGCGGCGCCGGCCCCGCCCGCTGCGCAGGCCGTCGCCCAGGAGTCCGCCGCACCCCGTCCAGGTGCGTGGCCGGGCGCCGCGAGCCCCGGCTCCGGCGCTCCCGGCGCGCAGCGCCCCGGTGCCTGGCCGTCCGCGGCGGCGCCCGGCCAGGGCCGCCCGGTGCCCGCCGCGGCCGCCCCCCAACCGCAGGCAGCCGAGCCCGCGCAGTCGCCCGGGCCGCAGCAACCCGTCGCGCCCGCCGCATCCCAGGGCGCGGCCCAGGTGCGCTCCATGTGGCCGGCGATCCTGGAAGCCGTGAAGAACCGCCGGCGCTTCACCTGGATCCTGCTCAGTCAGAACGCACAGGTCGCCGGTTTCGACGGGACGACCCTCCAGCTGGGGTTCCTCAATGCGGGAGCGCGCGACAACTTCGCGAGCAGTGGCAGTGAGGACGTCCTGCGGCAGGCGCTCGCCGAGCAGTTCAACGTTCAGTGGAAGATCGAGGCGATCATCGATCCCTCCGGTGGCGCGGGGCAGCCCGCGGCCGGCTCGGGGGGCGGCTACGGAAGGCCCGCCCAGGCGCCGCCGGCACCCGCCCAGGAGCCCCGCCCCGTCCAGCAGCCCCCCCACCCCCCCGCCCCGGCCGGACCGCAGCCGCGGACCTCCACCCCGGAGCCGCCGAGTGCCACCGCCCCGCAGGCCCCGCCCGCGCCGCCGCCCGTCGCACTCGAGGACGACATCCCGGAGGAGGACGACCCCGACCTCGTGGACTCCGCCCTCTCCGGCCACGACCTGATCGTCCGGGAGCTCGGGGCGACGGTTGTGGAGGAATACACGAACGAGTAGGAAGGGGTGCTTCGGTGGCCCGCACAAGGTCGCCGTCGCCGAGCGGGCTACCCTGGCTGCCGTGAAGGTCCTCGTCATCGGCAGCGGCGCCCGCGAACATGCCCTGTGCCGCGCACTCTCCCTCGATCCCGACGTCACCGCTCTGCACTGCGCGCCCGGCAACGCCGGAATCGCGGAGATCGCGGAGCTGCACCCGGTCGACGCCCTCGACGGCGCAGCCGTCGCCGCCCTGGCCGGAGAGCTCGGCGCGGGCCTGGTCGTCGTCGGCCCCGAGGCCCCGCTGGTCGCCGGTGTCGCGGACGCCGTCCGGGGCGCCGGCATCCCGTGCTTCGGCCCGTCCGCGGAGGCCGCCCAGCTGGAGGGCTCCAAGGCCTTCGCCAAGGACGTGATGGCAGCGGCAAACGTGCCGACCGCCCGCGCCTACGTCTGTACGACGCCTGAGGAGATCGACGAGGCGCTGGACGCCTTCGGGGCCCCCTACGTCGTCAAGGACGACGGTCTCGCCGCCGGCAAGGGCGTCGTCGTCACGGATGACGTCGCCGCTGCCCGCGCGCACGCCCTCGGGTGCGACCGGGTCGTCATCGAGGAGTACCTCGACGGCCCCGAGGTGTCGCTGTTCGCCATCACTGACGGCGAGACCGTGGTGCCGCTGCAGCCCGCGCAGGACTTCAAGCGCGCCCTGGACGGCGACCAGGGCCCCAACACGGGCGGCATGGGCGCGTACTCGCCGCTGCCGTGGGCGGACCCCAAGCTGGTCGACGAGGTCATGGAGACCGTCCTGCAGCCGACGGTGGACGAGCTGCGCCGCCGGGGTACGCCGTTCTCCGGACTCCTGTACGCGGGTCTCGCGATCACCAGCCGTGGGGTCCGCGTCATCGAGTTCAACGCCCGTTTCGGTGACCCCGAGACCCAGGTGGTCCTGGCCCGTCTCCAGACCCCGCTGGCGGGTGTCCTGCTCGCCGCCGCCAACGGCACCCTCGCCGACGAGCCCCCGCTGAACTGGCGCGGAGCCGCGGCGGTCACCGTCGTGATCGCCTCCCACGACTACCCGGCCACGCCCCGTACCGGTGACCCGATCGAAGGACTGGACGAGGTCGCGGCGCAGGACGCCCCGCACGCCTACGTCCTGCACGCAGGGACCAAGGAAGACGGCGGAACGGTGCTGAGCGCCGGCGGCCGGGTGCTGTCGGTGACCGCCACGGGCGAGGACCTCGCGCAGGCTCGGCATCGTGCGTACGCAGCGGTGGGGCGCATTCACCTGGACGGCTCCCACCACCGCACGGACATCGCAGCGAAGGCCGCCGCGGGCACCTGAGCCGCTCAGCGGACGGTCCGGCCGGCCGCGGCAGTCCCCGCGGGGTGCGACCGCCGTTCGGAGTCGCCGTGCGTCCCGCGTTCCCGTTCGTCCCGTCCTGCCTCGCGCCGCCCCTTCGGTGCCTGCGTCGAGTGCCGTCGGGTCGGCAGCTCCCGATGCGTCCGCCCCGGGCAGCCTCAGGTTTCCGGTCCGTTCGGGTGCTTGCCGCCCGCTCGGCCCGCGTCCGGTTCGGCCGGCGAACGGCGGGGCCGGGGCGCCGGTCCCGCACGAGGCAACCGCGTGCTCTCCGCCGGATGCCGGGTGCCGTGCCCGGGCGCCTTCCCGCCCATGCCGGTAGCTCGGCCAAAGCCATTCCATCGAGTGACCGCTGCCCCATCTGGATGACGGCCGTCGACGGCCCAACTAGGGTGCGGCGCAAGCGTTCCGGCACTTGGCCCACCGACATTGCGATGTCGGTGGCGGGTGCCACAGTGGGGGAGTGAGCAACGCCGCCGCAGGGCAGAGGGGGTGAGTCCGGCCGTGTCCGGAACCGTCATCGGTGAGGAGATGGGCGCGCTGGCCGCGCGCTCCAGGGCCCTCGCCGTGCTCCGGGTGCGGAGCACGGCGCTGGCCGTCGTGCTGCTGCCCGCTGCCGTCGCCGTCGTCCTGCTCGTCGGCGGGGCCACGGGCCGGTTCGGTGGGGACGGTTGGGATACCGCCCGATGGACGGTGACGTCCGTCGCGGTGGTCGTGCTGCTGGCCGCGGGCGCCGTCGCCGCGGTGATCGCCCGCGCGAAGCCGGCGGTCAGCCCGACGGTCCAGCTGACCGAGGCATCCGCTCCCGACCTGTACCGGCTGGTGGGCGACCTCGCCGAACGGCTGGAGGTCCCGCCGCCCTCCGCGATAGCCCTGACCCCGGACTGCGACAGTTGGCTGGAGGACCGTACGCATCCTGCTCACGGCCCTCGCGCCGATGGCCGGGACGACGCCCCGGTGCTGGTCATCGGGTCCCCGTTCCTCTGGTGGATGCGGGTGGCCGAGCTGCGGGCCGTCCTCGCTCCCGTCGTCGCCGGTACGGGCCCGTCCGCGCACCCGGACATAGCCGCGGCACGCCGGTTCGTGCGCGGCCTCGACGCCGCGGCGGGGCTCAGCGCCAAGCCGGGTCTCGGACCGGTCCGCAGGATCGCCGGCACTCTCGTCCGCCCGGTCGCCCGGTTGCTGCTGCGCGCCTGCCGCGGCCACGCGGGGGAGATGGAACGGGGGGTTGCCGCCGCCGCGTCCGAGCGTGCACAGGCTGTGGACTACGGTCTGCGGATCGTCGCCCAGGAACAGGTCGGCCTGGCGTACGCGGGCTGGGACCGCCTGCTCACCCGGGTCGCGCTGCCCGCCTGGCGGATGGGTCGGTGGCCGAGCCGGCTCGACGCCGGGGTGGTCTCCGCACTGACCGAGCTGTCCCGTCGCGACCGGCTGGCAGAGGGCTTCACTTCGCGGCTCGGCGAGCGCCCGGCCTGTGACCTGCTGGAGGAGCCCGGAGCTGTCGACGAAGCCGCTTCGCTGCTGGCGGCCCGTCTCTTCCACGGCGGGCCCGCCGAAGCCGGGCCCGACTGGTCGCCCGTGGACTGGCAGCGCTACCCGGAAGAGGTCGTGGACCGGAAGTGGCGCACGGAAGCCGCCCGCCTGCACAGGGTCCTGGACACGATGGGGGTGCGGAGGGCGCCCGGTGCCGCCGGTGGACCGACCCTCGCCCGGGTGGTGGAACACCTCACCGGAGACCCCGAGCCTGCCGCAGACCTGCCGGTCGACGACTCCCTCGACGGTGCCGCGGACCCCACGACCAGGACACGCGGCGATGCCCTGGCCGCCGGGATCAGCGCGGACGTGTCCCGTGCGGAGGCGGCGCGCGAGCGCTCGACCGATCACCACGTCACCGGGGGCGGCGGCGCCGAGGCCGTCTGGGGGTGCGACGCACTGCCGCTCGTCCTGCTCCAGCCGCCCCGGACGTCCCGTGAGCTGCTGGCCGACCACGTCACCGCGATGGTGTGCTGTGCGGCCGTCGACACCGCAGGGGCGACCCCCGGGATGGACTGGCTCGACGGTCCCGCCCTGCTGATCGGTGGCGAGCGCCGAACCGACCTGGCCGCGCGGGTGCTGAGCCTGGTCGAGGACGGGGATCCCGAGCCGCTCAGGGCGTGGCTGGCGACCACCGGGGTCCGCGCGGAGAAACCCGTCCGGCTGGTCTGACGTCCACCTGATCTGACGTGCGGCGACCGGTCGTGCCTCCCCCCGTCCGGTGGTCCGGTGCCCGGCGCCACACGGCCGGGCGGTGCCGGGAGCGCGTCCGCTGATCCTCCGGTCGTGGTCCCTGTGGTGTGCCCCGTCCCGCGCGGCGCCGCCAGGTGTGGACCTGCTGATCTGCCCGCCCGGAGCCGGTCGTCTGCCCGCCCGGAGCCGGTCGGTCCGCAATGGCGCATTCCGCCCACATGAATTCACGACGAACGGTGACGGAGTGCGTGCGTTATGTGATGTGCTGGGATCGGCGCCGACCAGTCGGCGCACCAGAACTGTTCTCGACGACGAGGGAGGGGCGCGGCATGGGGGCGGAGCACATCCGGCGGTGGGAATCGGGCGCCCTGGCCCACGCCGTCAGTGATCCCTTCGGCCAGGGGCCGCTGCCGTGGTTGCGCGGCAGCGAGTGGTACGTCGACGACACCGGTCAGGCCGTCCCTTGGTACGCGGATCCGGACCGCGGCCGGCGCAAGAGCGGTCCGCGCACGGCTGACGACGTGCACCAGCAGATCAAGGGCTTCGCGTCCACGGGGGCCGTCGCCCCGGGCGAGGCCATCGACTTCCACATCACGGTGGATCCGCCCCAGCAGTTCTCCGCCGACGTCTACCGCATCGGCCACTACGGCGGCGACGGAGCCTCCAAGATCACGACCAGTCCACGGCTCCCGGGCATCGTCCAGCCGGCCCCCCTCACCGCCGACCGCACGGTCTCCTGCCACCACTGGTGGCTCTCGTGGCGGCTGCAGATCCCGTCCTACTGGTCGATCGGCGCGTACGTCGCGGTGCTCACCACAGCCGACGGCTACCGCTCGCACATTCCGTTCACCGTGCGCGACGGCCACCCGGCGGATCTCCTCCTGCTCCTGCCCGACATCACCTGGCAGGCGTACAACCTCTACCCGGAGGACGGCCGGACCGGCGCCAGCCTCTACCACGCCTGGGACGAGCACGGTCGACTCCTCGGCGAGGAGGACGCGGCGACCACGGTCTCCTTCGACCGCCCCTACGCGGGTGCGGGCCTCCCCCTCCACGTCGGGCACGCCTACGACTTCATCCGCTGGGCCGAGCGGTACGGCTACGACCTCGCGTACGCCGACACCCGCGATCTGCACGCGGGCCGCGTCGATCCCACCCGCTACCGGGGCCTGGTTTTCCCGGGGCACGACGAATACTGGTCAGTCCCCATGCGGCGCACCGTGGAGCTGGCCCGCGAGCACGGCACGTCCCTCGTCTTCCTCTCCGCCAACACCATGTACTGGCAGGTCGAGCTCGGCCCGTCCGCATCGGGGGCGCCCGACCGCCTGCTGACCTGCCGCAAGCGCCGAGGTCCCGGTCGCGCCGCCCTGTGGCGCGAGGCCGACCGGCCGGAGCAGCAACTGCTCGGCATCCAGTACGCGGGACGGGTCCCCGAGCCCCGCCCCCTCGTGGTGCGCAATGCCCGGCACTGGCTCTGGGAGGCGACCGAAGCGGGCGACGGCGACGAAGTCCCGGGTCTCGTCGCGGGCGAGGCCGATCGTTACTTCCCGCGGACCGTGCTGCCCGAGCACGACGAACGGATCCTGCTGGCCCACTCTCCCTACCAGGACGGTGAAGGAGTGACCCGCCACCAGGAGACGTCGCTGTACCGGGCTCCCTCCGGCGCCCTGGTGTTCGCCTCGGGGACCTTCGCCTGGTCCCCCGCACTGGACCGCCCGGGCCATGTGGACGCCCGGATCCAGCGGGCCACCGCGAATCTCCTCGACCGGATCTGCAAACGGGGCTGAGCTCGCTGCCGGACGCGTACCGGGCACCGTCCCGGTCGCGCCCGCGGCACGGGCCGATCCCCCGATGCCTCCGAGCGCCCGCCCCGGCCCCTTCGCCGCCGCTGCCGGCGGGCCGGGCCCACCCCGCCGACGGGCGGCATCTCCCGCATGCGGGAGAATCGGAACCGTTCCTGGATCAACCTACGCGGAGGAACCGTGTCCGGATTCGTCGAAAAGCCCGAACCAGTTCAGGTGCCCGGCCTGGTGCATCTGCACACCGGCAAGGTGCGCGACCTCTACGAGACCGAATCCGGGGACCTCGTGATGGTCGCCAGCGACCGGATTTCCGCGTACGACTGGGTGTTGCCGACCGAGATCCCCGACAAGGGCCGGGTGCTCACCCAGCTTTCCCTCTGGTGGTTCGACCAGCTCGCCGACCTCGTCCCCCACCACGTGGTCACCACCGAGCTCCCGGCGGGCGCTCCGGCCGAGTGGGCCGGACGGACCCTGGTCTGCAAGGCCCTGGACATGGTGCCGGTCGAGTGCGTCGCCCGCGGATACCTCACCGGCTCTGGGCTGGTGGAGTACCGGCAGTCCCACACGGTCTGCGGTCTCGCCCTCCCCGATGGCCTCGTGGACGGTTCCGAGCTCCCCGCCCCCATCTTCACTCCGGCCACCAAGGCCGCCGTCGGCGATCACGACGAGAACGTGAGCTATGAGGAAGTCGTGCACCAGGTCGGCCCGGACACGGCAGCCCGGCTGCGCAGGACGACGCTCGACGTGTACGGCAGGGCCCGGGACATCGCCCGTGCGCGCGGCATCATCCTCGCGGACACCAAGTTCGAGTTCGGGTTCGACGGTGACCGGCTGATCATCGCCGACGAGGTGCTGACCCCGGACTCCTCCCGCTTCTGGCCCGCGGACCAGTGGCAGCCGGGACGGGCCCAGCCGTCGTACGACAAGCAGTACGTGCGCGATTGGCTGACCTCGTCGGCTTCCGGCTGGAACCGTACGAGCGAGCAGCCGCCCCCGCCGCTTCCACCGGAGGTCGTGGACGCGACGCGCGCCAAGTACCTGGAGGCTTACGAGCGGCTCACCGGCCTCCGCTGGGCATAGTGCGCGGGCGCCGCACGCAGATGAGCCCCCGGCCGATCGGCCGGGGGCTCATTCCTTTCCTTGAGCGGACGACGAGGCTCGAACTCGCGACCTCAACCTTGGCAAGGTTGCGCTCTACCAACTGAGCTACGTCCGCATGCGCCGTGGCGCGGAGCCCACTATACCCAACCTCGCTCACGAGCGAGACGAACCGCGGTGTGCGGGTTCTCGGCTCCGAGCTTCGTGCCCGCGGACGACAGGTAGTTGCGGACCGTCCCGGGGAGAGCGAAGCCTGCTGGGTGCTCCCTGCGACCGGAGCCCCGCCCTCAGCGGACTCCAGCACCTCGGCCTCGCGCGCGGTCAGTGGGGAGTCTCCGGAGGCGATCGCGTCCGCGGCCAACTCCGGGTCCACGTAGCGGTTTCCCGCGTGGACGGTTCGGGTGATCTCGGCGGGTCGCTGGGCGCCCACCGTCTTCGGTACGAAGCCGCGCACCCCAGCGGTGAGCGCCCGCTCGAGGTGCCGGGGGCGGCCGTGACCGGCCACGATCATGGTCCTGCACTCCGCCAGCTCGGTGCGCAGTGATGTGGCCACCTTCACACCGTCGGCGCCCGGCATCAGCAGGTCGAGGACCGCCGCGTCGGGCCGGTGGGCCCGGCCGTGGACAGCGCCTCGGGGCTCGATGCGGCGGTCCTCGACGACGGTCAGGTCGTCCTCCGGCCCGAGCAGCGCGGCGAGCGCGCGGCGGGTCACGTGCTCGTCATCGCCTCGGCTTCTTCGAGGTGGTGCGTGGTCAGGAGGACCGTCGTGCCGCCCTCGCGCAGCCTCCGTACCAACTCCCGGGTGCGGCGCCGCCCTTCCGCGTCGAGGCCGGTTGTCGGTTCGTCCGGGAAGAGGATCTCGGGCCGGCCGAGCAGGGCCAGTGTGAGGTCCAGGCGCCGCCGCTCGCCGCCGGAGAGCTGTTTGACCCGTACGGTGCCGGAGCTCGGCCGGGCGAGCCCCTCCGGCACTTCCATGGTGGAGGGGCTCGCCCGCCCCGTTGGTGCCGAGCAGGGCGAACACCTCACCGCGCGTCACCGAGAAGTGATCCCGCTCACATCCTTGACGTCGCCCGTGTACCGGCGGTGCCGTTGCCGGGCTTCGATCACGTGCTCATCGGATTCCTTGCTTCCAGGCTTCCGCCCCCGCATTGCCGTGGGCAGTGCGGGCTGTCACCGCTCCTCATGACAAACGTCAGGAGTCGGGACGGGTAAACGTCGAAGGCCCCGGTCTAATTGACCAGGGCCTTCGTACTCTGAGCGGACGACGAGATTCGAACTCGCGACCCTCACCTTGGCAAGGTGATGCTCTACCAACTGAGCCACGTCCGCATTGCTCCCGTCCGGCTTTCACCGGGCGGTGCGTCCACCACTGTACCTGATCCACTGGAGTGGTTCGGTGATGTGGTGCGGAGCGGGTGACAGGAATTGCACACTGCGCCTTCCCTCTGGAAGAGGGCTGTTCTACTACTGAACTACACCCGCACGCTCCGTGAGGTTCGGCCCGTCGGCCTCGCCCCTCGGCGTGCTCCAGACTCTAGCCCACCTGCGGGGGTGTCGTGCAACTCGGTTCACCTGGGGTGCCGTTCGCGCGGGAGAGGGCGACGGTGCCTCAGCTCGCCTCGCGGAAGGCCTCGTACACGCGCTTCGGGATCCGGCCGCGTGCCGGCACGTCCATCTTGTTGGAGAGCGCCCAGGCGCGTACGGCGGCCGGGTCGGGGGCGAGGGTCGTGTGTCGGTACTCCCGGCGCGACGTGCCCGCCTTCCGCTGCTTGCGGCCGGCCGCGACGTACGGCGCGAGGGCCTTGCGCAGTTTCTTTGCATTGGCGGGATTGAGGTCGATCTCGTAGGACCTGCCGTCCAGACCGAACGAAACCGTTTCCGCCGCCGCTCCGCCGTCGATGTCGTCGAAGAGCGTGACCACTACGCGCTGCGCCACGGTTATCGGTCCTTTCCTGCGGATCGCCGCTCCGTGTCGGTACGGTTCGGTGCTGACGTGCGGCGATACCGGTATTCCGGTTGTCGGGGGAGGCAATGCTGCTTTCCCGCTGCATTCCTTTGTACAGCGCCCGGCGTCGCATTGTGAAGCCCAGCCAATTACATCCGCGTGTCCCTCGCAATGGGGCGGGAAAGTTTTTTCCTGGATTTTCACACGGGGTTCTCCTGATATCTATGCGCGTAGATTTTTCGGGCGGGTACGCTGAGGGAACCGCCTTCAGCACCACACCACCGGGAGTGCCAGTGGCACGCGTCGTAGTCGACGTCATGCTCAAGCCGGAGATCCTCGACCCGCAGGGACAGGCGGTGCAGCGCGCACTGCCCCGCCTGGGCTTCGAGGGGATCGCGGACGTACGTCAGGGGAAGCGCTTCGAACTCGAGGTGGAGGGTCCGGTCGACGACGCCGCCCTCGCCCGTATCCATGAGATGGCCGAAACGTTCCTCGCCAACACCGTCATCGAGGACTTCGTCGTAAAGGTGGAGTCGTGACTACTCGTATCGGAGTCGTCACTTTCCCCGGAACCCTCGACGACCAGGACGCACTGCGTGCCGTCCGCCTCGCGGGCGCCGAGCCCGTTTCGCTGTGGCACCGCGACAAGGACCTCAGGCAGGTCGACGCGGTGGTCCTCGCGGGCGGCTTCTCCTACGGCGATTACTTGCGGGCCGGAGCCATCTCCCGCTTCTCGCCCGTGATGGAAACGCTCATCGACCAGGCGAAGGCCGGACTGCCGGTCCTGGGCATTTGCAACGGTTTCCAGATCCTCACCGAGGCTCACCTGCTGCCGGGCGCGATGCTGCGCAACAACCACCTGCACTTCATCTGCCGCGACCAGAAGCTGCGGGTGGAGAACGCGGAAACCGCCTGGACCGCGGACTACGAGCAGGGTCAGGAGATCTCCGTCCCGCTGAAGAACATGGACGGCCGGTACGTCGCCGACGAGCGGACGCTCGACGCGTTGGAGGCGGAGGGCCGGATCGCCTTCCGCTACCTCGACGTGAACCCGAACGGTTCGCTCCGCGACATCGCGGGCATCACCAACGCCGCGGGCAACGTCGTGGGTCTGATGCCGCACCCCGAGCACGCCGTGGAGCCGTTGATCGGCACCGGCGGCACCGACGGCCTCGGGTTCTTCACCTCGGTCCTCAAGAAACTGGTTGCCGCATGACTCTCGACACCGGAGCAGCCGAGGAAGCGACTGAGCGCCTCGCTCGCGGTCACAGCAGCACTCTCACGCGAAGGAGCGACCGAGCGTGACCCTCGACACCGTCAAGCACGCCACGGAGACGCCCGAGGTCGAGCAGCCCTGGAAGGAGCTCGGCCTCAAGGAGGACGAGTACGCGCGGATCCGCGAGATCCTCGGCCGCCGTCCCACCGGTGCCGAGCTCGCCATGTACTCCGTCATGTGGTCCGAGCACTGCTCCTACAAGAGCAGCAAGGTCCATCTGAAGCAGTTCGGCGAGAAGGCCCCGGAGAACGACGCCCTGCTCGTGGGCATCGGTGAGAACGCGGGCGTCGTGGACGTCGGTCAGGGGTACGCGGTCACCTTCAAGGTCGAGTCGCACAACCACCCCAGCTACATCGAGCCCTACCAGGGCGCGGCCACCGGCGTCGGGGGCATCGTCCGCGACATCCTCGCCATGGGTGCCCGCCCCGTCGCCGTGATGGATCCGCTGCGCTTCGGCGCGGCCGACCATCCCGACACCAAGCGTGTCCTGCCGGGTGTCGTGTCGGGGATCGGCGGCTATGGGAACTGCCTCGGCCTGCCGAACATCGGCGGCGAGGTCGTCTTCGACTCCTGCTACCAGGGCAACCCGCTGGTCAACGCGCTGTGCGTGGGCGTCATGAAGCACGAGGACATCCACCTCGCCAAGGCTTCGGGCGCCGGCAACAAGGTCATTCTGTACGGCGCACGCACGGGTGGCGACGGCATCGGCGGTGTGTCGGTGCTCGCCTCCGAGACCTTCGACGACACGAAGCCCACCAAGCGCCCCGCCGTCCAGGTCGGAGACCCGTTCCAGGAGAAGCTCCTCATCGAGTGCACCTTGGAGGTCTTCGGGGAGAAGCTGGTCGCCGGCATCCAGGACCTCGGCGGCGCCGGTCTCTCCTGTGCGACGAGCGAGCTGGCCTCCGCCGGTTCCGGCGGCATGCGGGTCGAACTCGACACCGTCCCGCTGCGTGACGCGACGCTCTCGCCCGAGGAGATCCTCATGAGCGAGTCGCAGGAGCGCATGTGCGCGATCGTCGAGCCCAAGCACGTCGACCGCTTCATGGAGATCTGTGAGAAGTGGGATGTCATCGCCACCGTCATCGGTGAGGTGACCGACGGCGAGCGGCTGGAGATCTTCTGGCACGGCGAGCAGATCGTGGACGTGCCGCCGGGGACCGTCGCCCACGAGGGCCCGACCTACCACCGCCCGTACGCGCGCCCCGACTGGCAGGACGTGCTGCAGGCCGACGACGCGGGTGCGCTTCCCCGTCCGACCACTTCCGAGGAACTGCGTGAGCAGGTCCTCAAGCTGGTGGCGTCCCCGAACCAGGCGGCCAAGTCCTGGATCACGGACCAGTACGACCGCTTCGTCCAGGGCAACACGGTCCTGGCGCAGCCCGAGGACGCGGGCATGGTCCGGATCGACCCCGACTCCAACCTCGGTGTCGCGGTCGCGACGGACGGCAACGGCCGGTACGCCAAGCTCGACCCGTACGCGGGGGCGCAGCTCGCGCTGGCCGAGGCGTACCGCAACGTCGCGGCTTCCGGCGCCAAGCCGCTCGCCATCTCCGACTGCCTGAACTTCGGCTCGCCCGAGGACCCGGCCGTCATGTGGCAGTTCGCCGAGGCGACCCGCGGCCTGGCGGACGGCTGCCAGCAGCTCGGCACCCCGGTCACCGGCGGCAACGTGTCGCTCTACAACCAGACCGGTGAGACGGCGATCCACCCCACCCCGGTCGTGGCGGTGCTCGGTGTTATCGACGACGTCACCCGCCGCACGCCGATCTCCTTCGCGGAAGAGGGCCAGCTCCTCTACCTGCTGGGTGACACCCGCGAGGAGTTCGGCGGCTCCGCCTGGTCGCAGGTGGTCCACGACCACCTCGGTGGTTTGCCGCCGAAGGTCGACCTGGACCGCGAGAAGCTCCTTGCGGAGATCCTGATCTCCGCCTCGCGCGACGGCATGATCGATGCGGCGCACGACCTGTCGGACGGCGGTCTGATCCAGGCGGTCACCGAGTCCTGCCTGCGTGGCGGCACGGGTGCACGGCTGGTCGTGCCCGAAGGACTGGACGCGTTCACGTTCCTCTTCAGCGAGTCGGCGGGCCGTGCGGTCGTCGCCGTCCCGCGCAGCGAAGAACTCCGCTTCACCGACATGTGCGGGGCCCGGGGACTGCCCGCCACGCGGATCGGTGTGGTCGACGGGGACGCGGTGGAGCTGCAGGGAGAGTTCGCCGTCCCGCTGAGCGAGCTCCGCACCGCGCACGAGGAGACCGTTCCGGCACTGTTCGCCTGAGCAAGTCCGCACGTCGGCCCGCGGCCCCGCCGGGGGCCGACGTGCGCTCGCCGCCGCCGCTGTCCGCCCTGCGTGCCCCCGCACCGCCCCAGTCGGGCGGCCCCTGTCCTCTACTCCTCAGGCGGGCGGGTACTCCTCAGTCGGGCGGGCCCCAGAACGCGTCGGCCTCGTCGATGTCCTGGACGCACTCGTCGATGTCGGAGATCTTCTCGCCGACGATGGTGAGCCACAGGCCGCCCGGCATCTCGATGCCGCGGTCCCCGCGCTCGGCGTAGTACTTGTGGACGGCCATCACATGGCCGCGTCCGTCGGGGTAGGCGCCCATGAGTTCGATCCGCAGGCTGCCGCCGGTGAGTTCCCCGAGCTCGCCGTACATGGCGAGGACGTTGTCCTGTCCCTTGTAGTGCCCGGAGACGCGACTGCCGCCCGGCATGTGGTGGACACAGTCCGCCGTCATCAGGGAGCGGAGGGTCGTCATGTCCCCCTTGTTGAAGGCTTCGTAGCCCCGCCGGACCAGGGCGCTGTGCGGGTGCTCGGACATCTCCGCCACACACCTCTCGTGTCGGTACGCGTGTCTCTTCTCATGGTCCGCCGGTGGCTCGGGCGCTGCCACGCGGCGCGGTCACGCCGCTGTCAGGGGGAGGGGATAGCCTCGGCCCATGCCACCGGCCAGGAAGCGCGCCCGCTCGTACGACTCCGCGAGGACCAGAGCTGCCGTAGTCGCCCAGTTCGATCATGTTCGGGCCGGTGTGGGGGCGTTGACCCCGGACCAGTTGGAGCTGCCGACCCGGCTGGGGGACTGGACCGTCCGTGAGTTGGCCGTCCACATCGCCATGACGGTGGGTGCCGTCGCCAGGGCGGTCGGGCTGCCGGAGCCGGCGGAGGCGGAAGTCCGCTTGCTCCAGTGGCCGTTCACGACGGCAGCGTGGGCGGATGCCGTCGACGAGGGCGTCCGGGCGGCCTCCCTCGCCGGGGAGGGCTTGGTCGAGCTGTACGACCGGACGGCCGCCGATCTCGCCGGCGTGCTGGCGGGCGCCTCCGATGACCGGCTGGTGCAGACCCGGCAGGGAGCCATGCGGCTCGGCGACCAGCTCGTCACGCGCACCGTGGAACTGATCGTCCACACCGACGACATGAACGACGCCACGGGGCTGGACCTGCCCTACGAGCGGCAGGCGCTCGCGGCGTGCGTACGGTTGCTCGCGGATGCCCTCGCGGTGAAGGCCCCCGGAGGCTCGGTGGAGGTGCGGATCCCGCCGTACGCCGTGGTCCAGTGCGTCGAAGGGCCCCGGCACACCCGCGGCACGCCGCCCAACGTCGTCGAAACGGACTCGCTGACCTGGATCCGGCTCGCGACCGGGCGGGTCGGGTGGGACGCCGCGCGGAGCTCCGCCGCAGTGAGTGCGAGCGGTGAGCGCTCGGACCTCTCCGGCGTACTGCCGGTGATGAGCTGATGGCTGCGGGGCGGGGTGGTCGGTCCCTCCGTGGGCCCCTCCGTGGGCCCCGCCCCGACTCCCGGTGACGGGCGGTCACCGTGCGGCTGCGGGGACGGAGGAGGAGCGGCACCGCGGAGCCCCCGGAGAGTGATGTGCGGCACGCTCGCGCACCTGCGGAACTGTCCCGTACGACCCCCCAAAGGCTTCATTACGCGGCTTTTGTGTGAACATCCGACTGTGATCACGAGGTTCCGGGGCCCATCCCCAATTCGGACCGGTGGTCGATCTCGCCTACACTCGGTGCCGTGCCACGTGGTGACGGACGACTCAACCACGACCTGCTCCCCGGCGAGAAGGGCCCCCAGGACGCTTGCGGCGTCTTCGGTGTCTGGGCTCCGGGCGAAGAGGTCGCCAAGCTCACTTACTTCGGGCTCTACGCCCTCCAACACCGGGGCCAGGAATCCGCGGGCATCGCGGTCAGCAACGGCTCCCAGATCCTCGTCTTCAAGGACATGGGCCTCGTGTCCCAGGTCTTCGACGAAACCTCCCTCGGCTCCCTCAAGGGTCACATCGCGGTCGGTCACGCCCGCTACTCGACCACCGGGGCCTCCGTCTGGGAGAACGCGCAGCCGACTTTCCGGGCCACCGCCCACGGTTCCATCGCGCTCGGCCACAACGGCAACCTGGTGAACACGGCCCAGCTCGCCGAGATGGTCGCCGACCTGCCCCGCCAGGACGGTCGCGCCACCCAGGTGGCCGCCACCAACGACACCGACCTCGTCACCGCCCTGCTTGCCGGGCAGGCCGACGACGACGGCAAGCCGTTGACCATCGAGGAGGCGGCCGCCAAGGTTCTTCCCGCGGTCCGGGGCGCCTTCTCCCTCGTGTTCATGGACGAGCACACCCTCTACGCCGCCCGTGACCCACAGGGCATCCGCCCCCTGGTCCTGGGTCGACTGGAGCGCGGCTGGGTGGTCGCCTCCGAGTCCGCAGCCCTCGACATCTGCGGTGCGAGTTTCGTCCGCGAGATCGAGCCGGGCGAGCTGATCGCCATCGACGAGAACGGCATCCGCACCTCTCGCTTCGCAAAAGCGAAGCCCAAGGGTTGTGTCTTCGAGTACGTCTACCTGGCCCGCCCCGATACCGACATCGCCGGCCGCAACGTCTACCTCTCCCGTGTGGAGATGGGTCGCCGGCTCGCGAAGGAAGCACCCGTCGAGGCCGACCTCGTCATAGCGACGCCGGAATCCGGCACGCCGGCCGCCATCGGCTACGCCGAGGCATCGGGCATCCCCTACGGCGCGGGACTCGTCAAGAACGCCTACGTCGGCCGGACCTTCATCCAGCCCTCGCAGACCATCCGGCAGCTCGGCATCAGGCTCAAGCTGAACCCCCTGAAGGAAGTCATCAAGGGCAAGCGTCTGGTCGTCGTCGACGACTCGATCGTGCGCGGCAACACGCAACGCGCCCTGGTCCGGATGCTCCGCGAGGCCGGTGCCGCCGAGGTCCACATCCGGATCTCGTCCCCGCCCGTGAAGTGGCCCTGCTTCTTCGGCATCGACTTCGCCACCCGTGCGGAGCTCATCGCCAACGGCATGACGATCGACGAGATCGGTACCTCCCTCGGCGCCGACTCGCTCGCGTACATCTCCATCGACGGCATGATCGAGGCCACGACCATCGACAAGCCCGACCTGTGCCGTGCGTGCTTCGACGGCGAGTACCCGATGGAGCTGCCGGACCCGGAGCTCCTCGGTAAGCAACTCCTGGAGACCGAACTGGCGGGCGGCGCCGACGCCGCCGACGCCCTTCGTCGTCCCTGACCAGGCCCCTCATTCCAACCGAAAGATCCCAGGCAATGTCTGAGACAGGTGCTTCCTACGCAGCCGCCGGCGTCGACATCGAGGCGGGCGACCGCGCCGTCGAGCTCATGAAGGAGTGGGTCAAGAAGACCCGGCGCCCCGAAGTCCTCGGCGGACTCGGCGGCTTCGCCGGCCTCTTCGACGCGTCCGCCCTCAAGCGCTACGAGCGTCCGCTCCTCGCCTCCGCCACCGACGGCGTCGGCACGAAGGTCGACGTGGCCCGTCAGATGGGCGTGTACGACACGATCGGCCACGACCTGGTCGCCATGGTCATGGACGACATCGTCGTCTGTGGTGCCGAACCGCTGTTCATGACGGACTACATCTGCGTGGGCAAGGTCCACCCGGAGCGGGTCGCCGCCATCGTCAAGGGCATCGCCGAGGGCTGTGTGCTGGCCGGCTGCGCCCTGGTCGGCGGAGAGACCGCGGAGCACCCGGGGCTGCTCGGGCCCGACGACTTCGACGTCGCGGGGGCCGGCACCGGCGTGGTGGAAGCCGACCGGCTGCTCGGACCGGATCGCATCCGTTCGGGTGACGCGGTCATCGCCATGGCGTCGTCCGGCCTTCACTCGAACGGGTACTCGCTCGTCCGGCACGTGGTCTTCGACCGGGCCGGCTGGGCGCTGGACCGCGAAGTCCCGGAGTTCGGTCGCACCCTCGGCGAGGAGCTGCTGGAGCCCACCAAGATCTACTCGCTGGACTGCCTGGCGCTGACGAGGACCACCGAGGTCCACGCCTTCAGCCACATCACCGGCGGCGGCCTCGCGGCCAACCTCGCCCGGGTCGTACCGGACGACCTGCACGCCGTGGTCGACCGGTCCACCTGGGCACCGGGCGCGGTCTTCGACCTCGTCGGCAGCCTGGGTCAGGTCGATCGACTGGAGCTGGAGAAGACCCTCAACATGGGGGTCGGCATGATGGCCGTCGTGCCGCGGGAATCGGTCGAGGTGGCCCTGGCCACGCTCGCGGACCGCGGAGTCGACGCCTGGTTCGCCGGCGAGATCACGGAGCGCGGCGAACACACCACGGGCGCGGCCCTGGTGAACGGCTACGCGAGCTGAACAGCACAGAACCCGGTCCGGGGCAGAGCCCCAGGACCGGGTTGGAAGTGTGCAGGCGTCAAGCGCCGCGACGCTGCGACGTCGGACCGGACTCCTCGTCCTCGTCCTCGTCGTCGTTGTACATCTCCGCGTAGCGGGCGTACGGGTCGTCTTCCTCTTCGTCGTCCTCGAACGGCTCCGCGTTCGGCGGCTGACTCGAAGTCGATGCGCCCAGCTCGCTGGCCAGGCGTGAGAGATCCGTCCCACCGCTGTTGTACTTCAGCTGGCGGGCGACCTTCGTCTGCTTGGCCTTGGCCCGGCCGCGCCCCATGGCTCGACCCCCTCGATGACGGGGCTCGACGGCCCCAGAGTCTTGACACGCGTTCATGGTTCGGAGCGGGCTCTCCGTGGAGAGACCGGTCCGTAGGGCTTCAACGGTACCTGCTTCCGCGGCCATACGGTACGCCGCCCGCATCACGTGCCACCTCGCAGGACCTGCGAGGCGCCCCGTCCTCGCTGGTCAACCGCGATTTTAACCTCTTCTCGGCGGACGGCTCGCCGACTGGCAGTGAGTCTTCTCTCCCCGGTCGCCGAGCCGTCCGCGCAAGCCGCTATCGCCGGCGCGCATCCGCCATGCGCTGCTCGGCGATCCGGTCCGCCGCAGCAGCCGGCGGAATACCGTCTTCCTTCGCACGTGCGAATATCGCCAGGGTGGTGTCGAAGATCTTCGCAGCCTTGGCCTTGCACCGGTCGAAGTCGAAGCCGTGCAGCTCGTCGGCGACCTGGATCACCCCGCCCGCGTTCACGACGTAGTCGGGTGCGTACAGGATGTGGCGGTCCGCCAGGTCCTTCTCGACGCCCGGGTGTGCGAGCTGGTTGTTGGCGGCGCCGCAGATGATCGAGGCGGTCAGGGCGGGCACGGTGTCGTCGTTCAGAGCACCGCCGAGAGCGCAGGGCGCGTAGACGTCCAGGCCCTCGGTACGGATCAGTGCGTCCGTGTCGACCGCCACGCGGACCTGCGGGTACTTGTCCGTGATCCGGCGCACGGACTCCTCGCGGACATCCGTGATGACCACCTCGGCGCCGTCCTGCAGCAGGTGCTCGACCAAGTGGTGCCCCACCTTGCCGACGCCCGCGATGCCGACCTTGCGGCCGTGCAGCGTCGGGTCGCCCCACAGGGACTGCGCGGAGGCCCGCATGCCCTGGAAGACTCCGTACGCCGTGAGGACGGAGGAGTCCCCCGCACCGCCGTTCTCGGGGGAGCGCCCGGTGGTCCAGCGGCACTCGCGCGCCACCACGTCCATGTCGGCGACGTACGTGCCGACGTCGCACGCCGTGACGTACCGGCCGCCGAGGGACGCCACGAACCGGCCGTACGCGAGGAGCAGGTCCTCGGTCTTGATCCGCTCCGGGTCGCCGATGATCACGGCCTTGCCGCCACCGTGCTCCAGGCCGGCCATGGCGTTCTTGTACGACATCCCGCGGGAGAGGTTCAGCGCGTCGGCGACGGCGGCCTCCTCCGAGGCGTACGGGTAGAAGCGGGTGCCGCCGAGGGCAGGGCCGAGGGCGGTCGAATGGATGGCGATGACGGCCTTCAAGCCGGTGGCGCGGTCCTGGCACAGCACGACTTGCTCGTGCCCTCCCTGGTCCGAGTGGAACAGGGTGCGCAGGACGCCGTCGGTCACATCGGTCACGGTGGTGACTCCCAAGTACGAAGCGGCGATTGGCGGCCCTCCTGCGGGTGGGGAGGGACCCGATGGGCAAGAGGGTAAGTCCTACGCCGGGGTAGATCCGCAGCAGTGCTCAGGATCACCCTCTCCCGGAGTACGCGCGTGGAAGGATTCATGACATGTCGGCCGCCACTTCTGTGCTCGTCCCGTACGCGTCCTACCTGCGGGTGTACGAGCCGCTGGCGGCGTTCCCCGAGCCGGAACGCAGCCACTGGGGGCGCTATGCCCGGAGCGGCCGCACGCCCACCGCCCAGGACGAACTCCGACGTTCCCTGACGGACTTGCTGCCCACCCCTCCCGTTCCCGTGCCGGTCCACGAGAGCGCGGACGCCTTCGTCGCCGAGGTGGACGGCGTGGTCTGCGTCTGTCCCTGGCGGACCAGGCTGCGCGGCTGGCTGGCCCTGGAGGAGCTGGTGGAGCTGTTTCCCGCACCGGTGCTCGACGCGGTGCTGCCTCCGGTGGTGCGGGGGCAGGCCGCTGCGGACTACGAAGCCTGGCGCGAGCGCCATCCGGATGCCCGGCCGTGGATCAGGACGGCGCTGTGGCAGGTCCCGGTCCGGTGGTTCGCGCTGTTCGCGGACGACGAGCGCGAGTATGAGCCGGGCGCGGTGCCCGGTGCGACTCCTGTGCTGCGCTACCGGACCGCGATGGTGCAGGCCAGGCGCAGGCTGGCGCGCTCGCTCAAGGTGCTGAAGGAGTCGATCGACGAGGGGCCGCTCACTGAGGGCCTGGTAGACGTGGGGCGGTGGCTGGAGGAGTTCCACCCGCGCTCGCTGGTCGAGCTCGACTACGGCGGGCTCGTCCACGCGCTGTCCCCGGCACAGCTGGCCGAGGACCGCTCGGCGGCGGACGTGGCTCAGGGGATCGCCGCGTTGCGGGCTGGGGACGGCGAGGGTGCGGGCGAGGCGTACGGGCGGCTCGCGGAGCGCTGGCGGGCGGTCCGGGACCGTCAGTTCGCCAACTGACGCTGCTGCGTAGTGGGTCAAATAGGGATGTCTGTGACGTAGGTGCCTATACGGGCCTTTATATCAAGGGTGACGGACAGCACTAAGTCCTCTCTTGCGTCCCTCGCCCATCCTCGTGCCAAAATAGGACAAGGAGTCCGGGGAGGGTTCCTTCCGCCTACCTAAAGGCGGAATTGCTCAGCATTGCACTCTATGGGGGGTCTGATGACTCCTGATCGCTCTGTGACTGATCGTCACTGTGGCGTGACTGTCCGTTATGGGAGGGTCCATCGGCTTCCGCCGCGGATGAACACCTGAGAGGGCAATTCCATCGGTTTGGCCGACGTGGCTGGACAGATGGTGTAGTTGTAGTGCCGAGGACAAGCCGTTCGTCCTATAACCGACTCGGCCCGCGTCTGCCATTTCGGGCAACGCGGGTCAAGGTGCAGAATTTAGAGGAAAGAACCGAGAAGGTTCGGTTCTCCCGAGGAGGCCGCTCATGACCGCTCGCACCCCTGATGCCGAGCCGCTGCTGACCCCGGCTGAGGTTGCCACGATGTTCCGCGTGGACCCGAAGACGGTCACGCGCTGGGCCAAGGCAGGCAAGCTCACGTCCATCCGTACGCTCGGTGGACATCGCCGGTACCGCGAGGCAGAGGTCCGCGCCCTGCTGGCGGGTATCCCGCAGCAGCGCAGCGAGGCCTGACACCCCGATTGACGGGATTGCCGGGACCCCCAATCCGGTACCCCTGCAACAGAGCTCGACACGGCGGGCGCCTGCCCCAACAGGATTCGTCGTCGATCGCGCTGGACTCCGCCGGGTCCAGCGCGATCTTTTTTGTGCCCGGGGGCGAGGACCCGGTGGACCCGTCGGAGCTGTCCCCGATGGGGTGCAATTGCACGTATTAAATTGTTGTGTTGTAGGGCGGGTGTAAGTTCACTTGTTCTCAAAACTCTTCCGGTGACTCCCGTCACACGGTCGGGCCTTGCTCTTTCGAGCTTGCCACCCCTCGGGATCCGAGGCGGGGGGGCGTAGGTCATACGTTGCCAGGACCTTCGTCCTCTTCGCTCATGTCGTGTTCCGGCTCCACCGGGAGGGACTCGGACGGCTCCATCGCCAGACGCAGGAGCCGATGGCACACCGGACACTGCCGGGTGAGGTGGCGATAGCCGGAGACGGCCGCCAGATGGGCGCGCAGCAGCGCCCGGGTCTCGTGCCTCGCTGTGGATGCCGCCATGCGCCACCTCCGCGGTCGATAGCCCCGCTAGCCCTGTGATGCCTGGGTACCGGGGACGGGCGGCCCCGTCAATACGCCGGGAGGCCCCCACCGCCTGGTGCGGGCCTCCAGGCCGTCCCTCGGGTCGTGGAGCCGGTGCCGGCCGGCGGTGCGGGCGCACCGCACGCCGTCGTCCGGGGAAGCGGTGCCTGCGTGGAGTGGGTGCGGCGAGAGACGAGAAGAGCCCGCACCATCCGGTGCGGGCTCTTCATCATGGGCGGTCCTGACGGGATTTGAACCCGCGGCCTCCACCTTGACAGGGTGGCGAGCACTCCAAACTGCTCCACAGGACCAGGTTTCGCAGCCCTGTACTTCGTTGGCTGCGAGAGAGACTGTACAGCAGGTCAGACGGTCCGGTCGAACTCACTCAAGGCGATGGCCGCGCTACGGTGCCGCCGCGTCGATCGCCTTGATGATCCGCTTGTCGGACACGGGGTACGCCGTGCCCAGGGCGTGGGCGAAATAGCTCACCCGGAGCTCCTCGATCATCCAGCGGATGTCCAGGACCTGCTGGGGCACCGGCCGCCCCTTGGGCAGCTGTTCGAGCAGCCAGGCGTACTCGTCCTGCATCTCGTGCACCTTCGCCATACGCGTCGTGTCGCGCTGGACGGCCGTCGGCATCTGCTGCAGCCGTCGGTCCACCGCGACCAGGTAACGCATCAGGTCGGGGAGCCGGCGCAGCCCCGTCCGCGTGACGAAGCCCGCGGGCACGAGCTCCGCCAGCTGCGCGCGCACGTCCTGGACGTTGGTGACCAGGGCCAGGCTGTTCGTGCCCTTCAGGCGGCGCTCACAGGCCTGCCAGGCGGCCAGGACCTGCCCGACCGTGTCCACGGTCCGCACGGTGACGTCGACGAGGTCCGCGCGGACCTCGTCGTACAGCTTCCGGAACGACGACTCGTCCCATGCGGGACCACCGTGGTCGGCGATCAACCGGTCCGCGGCCGCCGTCGCGCAGTCGTCGAAGAGGGCCTGAACGGAGCCGTGGGGATTGCGGGACAGGGCGAGCTTCTGCTGGTTGGTCAGCCGCTCGGAAGCGAACTTCGCGGGGTTGACCGGGATGTTCAGCAGGATCAGCCGTCGGGTGCCCCGCCGCATCGCCGCGGCCTGTTCGGCCTCGGTGTCGAAGAGGCGCACGGCGACGGACTCGCCCTGGTCGACCAGGGCCGGGTACGCCTTGACCGGCTGGCCCGCGCGCCGGGTCTCGAAGACCTTCGCCAGCGACCCGATCGTCCAGTCCGTCAGGCCCGTGCGCTCGATCGCCTCGCCGCCCGAGCGCTCGGCGGTCACTGCGGCGGCCTTGGACAGGGCCTGGCGGGCCTTCGGTCGCAGCCTCAGGCGCAGGGCCTCCAGGTCCTTGTCCTCCGCCAGCTTGCGCCGGCGCTCGTCGACGATGCGGAACGTGATCTTGAGGTGGTCAGGGACCCTGGCGAGGTCGAAGTCGTCGGCTGTGACCGGTACACCGACCATCCGCTGCAGCTCGCGCGCGAGGGTGACCGGCAAGGGCTCCTGCAGGGGGACGGCCCGCTCCAGGAAGGCCTTCGCGAAGTTCGGCGCGGGTACGTAGTGACGTCGGATCGCCTTCGGCAAGGAGCGGATCAGCTCGATGACGACCTCTTCGCGCAGGCCGGGGATCTGCCAGTCGAAGCCCTCGTCGGTGACCTGGTTCAGCACGTGCAGCGGGACGTGGACGGTCACGCCGTCGGCGTCCGCGCCGGGCTCGAACTGGTAGGTGACCCGGAACTTCAGCGGGCCCTGTCGCCATGAGTCCGGGTAGTCGTCCTTGGTGACCTCCCCGGCCTTCTCGTTGATGAGCATCTCGCGTTCGAAGTCGAGGAGTTCGGCCGCCTCCCCTCCTTCGCGGAGCTTCTTCTTCCACCAGGAGTCGAAGTGTGCGCCCGACACGATGTGCTCGGGGACCCGCTGGTCGTAGAAGTCGAACAGGGTCTCGTCGTCCACGAGGATGTCCCGGCGCCGTGCCCGGTGTTCCAATTCCTCGACCTCGGTGAGGAGCTTGCGGTTGGCGGCGAAGAACTTGTGGTGCGTCCGCCAGTCGCCCTCGACCAGCGCGTGGCGGATGAAGAGCTCGCGACTCGCTTCCGGGTCGATCCGCCCGTAGTTCACCTTCCGGTCGGCGATGATCGGCACGCCGTACAGCGTGACCTTCTCGTACGCCATCACCGCCGCCTGGTCCTTCTCCCAGTGCGGCTCGCTGTACGTGCGCTTGACCAGGTGCTGGGCCAGCGGCTCGATCCACTCGGGCTCGATCTTCGCGTTGACCCGTGCCCACAGCCGCGACGTCTCGACCAGCTCGGCGGACATCACGAAGCGTGGCGGCTTCTTGAAGAGGGCGGAGCCGGGGAAGACGGCGAACTTGGCGTTGCGCGCGCCCACGTACTCGTTCTTGGCCGTGCTCCTCCCGTCCTCACGCCCGGTGTCCTTGACGTCCTTCATCCCCACGTGGGAGAGGAGCCCGGCGAGCAGCGAGACGTGCACCTGCTGGTCGGAGGCGTCGTTCTCGCCGAGGTGGATCCCCATCTGCTTGGCGACCGTGCGCAGCTGCGAGTAGATGTCCTGCCATTCGCGGATGCGCAGGAAGTTCAGGTACTCCTGCCGGCACATCCGGCGGAAGCTGGAGGAGCCGCGCTCCCTCTGCTGCTCCCGGACGTAGCGCCAGAGGTTCAGGAAGGCGAGGAAGTCGCTCGTCTCGTCCTTGAAGCGGGCGTGCTGTTGGTCCGCCTGTGCCTGTTTCTCGGCCGGGCGCTCGCGCGGGTCCTGGATCGACAGCGCGGCCGCGATCACCATGACCTCACGGACGCAGCCGTTCTTGTCGGCCTCCATCACCATGCGGGCGAGCCTCGGGTCGACGGGCAACTGCGCCAGCTTGCGGCCCATCTGCGTGAGCCTCTTCTTGGGATCCTTCTGCGCCGGGTCGAGCGCGCCCAGCTCCTGGAGCAACTGCACGCCGTCGCGGATGTTGCGGTGGTCCGGCGGGTCGATGAAGGGGAACTTCTCGATGTCGCCGAGGCCGGCCGCGGTCATCTGCAGGATGACGGACGCCAGGTTCGTGCGGAGGATCTCCGCGTCCGTGAACTCGGGCCGGGAGAGGAAGTCGTCCTCGCTGTACAGCCGGATGCAGATGCCGTCGGAGGTCCGGCCGCAACGACCCTTGCGCTGGTTGGCGCTGGCCTGGCTGATCGCCTCGATGGGCAGCCGCTGCACCTTGGTGCGGTGGCTGTAGCGGGAGATGCGGGCGGTTCCCGGATCGATGACGTACTTGATGCCCGGGACGGTGAGCGACGTCTCGGCGACGTTCGTCGCGAGGACGATCCTGCGGCCGGTGTGCGGCTGGAAGACGCGGTGCTGCTCGGCGTGCGAGAGCCGCGCGTAGAGGGGGAGGACCTCGGTGTTCCGGAGGTTCTTCTTGTTCAGCGCGTCCGCGGTGTCGCGGATCTCGCGCTCCCCGGAGAGGAAGACCAGGACGTCGCCCGGTCCTTCCTTCTGGAGCTCGTCGACCGCTTCGCAGACAGCGGTGATCTGGTCGCGGTCGGACTCGTCGGAGTTCTCTTCGAGCAGGGGGCGGTAGCGGACCTCGACCGGGTACGTACGGCCGGAGACCTCCACGATGGGGGCGTCGCCGAAGTGTCGCGAGAAGCGCTCGGGGTCGATGGTCGCGGAGGTGATCACGACCTTGAGGTCGGGACGTTTCGGCAGCAACTGCGCCAGGTACCCGAGCAGGAAGTCGATGTTGAGGCTGCGCTCGTGGGCCTCGTCGATGATGATCGTGTCGTACGTCCGCAGCTCGCGGTCCGTCTGGATCTCCGCGAGGAGGATGCCGTCCGTCATCAGCTTGACGAAGGTGTCCTGGCCGACCTGGTCGGTGAACCGGACCTTCCAGCCGACGGCTTCGCCCAGTGGGGTGCCGAGTTCCTCCGCGACGCGCTCGGCGACCGTGCGGGCGGCGATCCGGCGGGGCTGGGTGTGGCCGATCATGCCGCGCACACCGCGTCCCAGTTCCAGACAGATCTTCGGGATCTGGGTGGTCTTGCCGGAACCGGTCTCACCCGCGACGATCACGACCTGGTGGTCCCGTATCGCCTCCAGGATCTCGTCCCTCTTCTGGCTGACCGGGAGTTGCTCGGGGTACGTGACCCCGGGCACCCGTGCCGCGCGCTCCGCGGTGCGGGCGGCGGCCTTCACGGCCTCGGCCGCGATCTCGTCCAGCACGGCCTGCCGGGCCTCGGGCTTGCGGATGCGGCGGGTGCCCTCGAGCCGCCGTCCGAGCCGGTGCGCATCGCGCAGCGAGATCTCGGCCAGCTGGGTCTGGAGATCGGCGAAGGAAGTAGACATACGGGATCCAGGATCGCACCCGCGCGAGCGGAGTGGCGAACCCATTTCCGACTGGTGCGTCCGTGCGGGCACCGGGACGGGCAGACGAATCACGACGAGCGGGAGGCCGGCCGGTGGCACCGCGGCGCCTGACCGGCCGGCCGGTGACGGTCGGTGGCACCGCGTCTCCCGGGACGGTCCCGTCGGGCGGCCCCCCCGTCCTCGCAACAGCGGGAGTCACGGCTGTCGGAGGCGGCGTCGGCTCGCCCGGCATGAGCGGACCGGCCACGGGGGCGGCTGCACCGAACGGGACCGGGTACGCCGTCGCCCGGGCGCAGCCGGGTCCCGCCCGCGCCGTCGGCGCGGTGCCCCGCGGACCGTACGGACCGCTCGCCGGGTGGGCCCAGGCCCGTCCCCGTACGATGGCGACCAGATCGAACCAGACGTACCGGATAACGCAGACGTACAGGAGACCGCGCCCATGTCCCGCTTCCGCAGCCGGTGGAGCCGCGTGACCGCGGCCACCGGCGTGCTGGCGGCGGTGCTCGTCGCGGTGCTGCTCTGCACGGGGCGCACGGTCGGCACGGACAGTGCCGCGGCCACCGACACGGGCACGAGGCTCACCGCAGCAGTGGCACCGGCCCACGACGCGCAGGTCCACCAGGGAACCCCGGGCTGCCGGGGCTCCCAGGACGACGGCGGACTCGGCCCTGCCACGCCACCGCGCGGCCCCTCGGCGCACGAACTGCTGCCGTCCCTCCAGGGGGCGCACGTCGTGACCGGTTGTGGGGCCGTCGACGGCGGCGCGGAGACCGTCCTGGAGCGCGGTCCGCCGCCGGTGGCGGCCCCCAGTCCCGTCAGCCTCTCCGTCCTGCGCGTATAGGCGCGGCACGCCCGTGCCCACGCCCATCCCTTCGCGTCCAGGAGAGACCCCACAACCATGCCCGATTCCCGTTCCCGCACCTCGCTGAAGCCGTTCGCGCTCGGTGCCGCCGTGGCAGCCGCCGCGGTCGCCCTCGGCGTCGCCTCGTACATGGCCACCGCACCCGACTCGTCCCCGTCGGGCGAGGTCACCGACGCCTCCACGGAGCAGGGTTCCGGGGCCTTCTCGGAGCTGGAGAAGCTCGCACGGCGGGCCCCCGGCGACCCCCTCGCCCTGGGGCGCGCGGACGCCCCCGTGGTGCTGGTCGAGTACGCCGACTTCAAGTGCGGCTACTGCGGGAAGTTCGCCCGCGACACCCAGCCCGCGCTGGTGAAGAAGTACGTCGACAACGGCACGCTGCGCATCGAATGGCGCAACTTCCCCATCTTCGGCGAGGAGTCGGAGTCCGCGGCACGCGCCTCCTGGGCCGCCGGCCAGCAGGGCCGCTTCTGGCAGTTCCACGACACGGCGTACGCCGCCGACGCCAAGGAGAAGGGCTTCGGCGAGGCGCGGCTGCAGGAGATCGCGCGGCAGGCCGGTGTGAAGGACCTGTCCCTTTTCGCGCGCGACGCGAACAGTGAGGCGGCCCGGCAGGCGGTGGCCAGGGACCAGGAGGAAGGCTACTCCCTCGGCGCGACGTCCACACCGTCGTTCCTGGTGAACGGCCGTCCGATCGCGGGGGCCCAGTCGGTGCAGACGTTCGTGGACGCCATCGAGGCGGCCCGCAGGGCGGCGGACCCGGGCCAGGCGGCCGGCCCCGGGGTGCCGTCCGGCGCGGCGGACCCCTCCGCCTCCCGGGGGCCTTCGGTACCGGCCGGAGCTCCGGAGAGGCCGACCGGCGCGGCGGAGGGCTCCTCCCGGTGACCGGCATCGGGTACCTCGCCGCCTTCCTCGGCGGCCTGCTCGCCTTGCTCAGCCCGTGCAGCGCCCTGCTGCTGCCGGCGTTCTTCGCCTACTCGATCGACACCACGACCAGGCTCCTCGCCCGCACCGGCATCTTCTACGCGGGGTTGGCGACCACGCTGGTGCCGCTCGGAGCCGCCGGTTCCCTCGCCGGGCGGCTCTTCTACGGTCACCGCGACCTGCTGGTCACCGCGGGCGGCTGGCTGATCATCACGCTCGGGATCGTCCAGATCCTGGGGCGGGGTTTCGCGTTCCGGCGGCTCTCCGACGTCAGCGGGCGCATCCGTCCGACGACGGCGGTGTCCGTCTACGCCCTGGGCATGGTCTACGGACTGGCCGGCTTCTGCGCGGGGCCGATCCTCGGGAGCGTCCTCACGGTGGCCGCGGTGAGCGGCAGTCCCGTCTACGGAGGGTTGCTCCTCGCCGTCTACGCGCTCGGCATGGCCCTGCCGCTGTTCGCGCTCGCGCTGCTCTGGGAGCGGTGGGAGCTGGGCGGCCGGACGTGGTTGCGAGGCCGCACGGTCCGTATCGCGGGCCGCTTCGAACTGCACACCACGTCCACCCTGTCCGGGCTCTTCTTCATCGCACTGGGCGTCCTCTTCCTCACGTTCGACGGCACCACGGCCCTGCCGGGACTCCTCCCGGTCGATGCGTCCTTCGCCGTGGAGGAATGGGTCGCCGGGGCCGGACGTGCGGTCCCGGACTGGGTGCTGCTTGCCCTGGTCGTGCTGGTCGCGGCCATCGTCCCGGCGGCGCGCGCCCGGCGCCGCCGGAGCCGGGCGGGACGCAGCCGGGTGTGAACGCGTGGGAGGAGCCCCGCTCCTGCGGAGCTCCTCCCACGGATCCCGCCCCCCCCCGGGGCCTACACGACGGAGTGCGAGATGACGCCGACGTACCGCCCGCTGAGTGCGTCCGCCGGAATCTTGACCACCAGGGTCGGTGACCACCGGGCCGTGGTGTTCCCCTGCCCTCCGGTGAGCTTGAAGGCGGTGCGGGTGGTGGCCAGGTTCACCTGCTGCGCTCGGGTGAGCTGGCCCGGCGTGAAGGTCCCGACCCCGGTGGTCGCGGTGGCGGGGCCTGACCAGTAGGAGGCGGCGTTCCTGTTGATCCGCCGTGAGCTGTTCTGCGGATCCGTGAAGTGGTTGGTGGTGACGCTCGCGGTCCAGACGGCGGGGGCCAGCCCCCGTCCGTCGGTGACCTGGACCGCGGTGAAGCGCACCTGGAGCGTGGCCCCGGGGGTGGCGACCCCGACGTCCGCCGCCGCCGGGGCGGTGATGGACAGGGTTCCCGCGGCGAGCGGGACCGTAGCCGGGGCGATGGCGGCGGACTCGGCAGCGGGCACCTGGGCGGCGAGCGCCAAGGTGAGGCCGAGCAGGATCGGAGAGCACGGGGGCATCGGCGGTCTCAGGATTCGGGGATCGGGGTCCCCGGCGACCGGGCGCCGGGGCGGGACGGTCCGCACCGTCGCGGGACGCGCGCCGTGCGAACCCGCGCAGCACCCTACCGAGGGAGGAGTGAAGGAACTCCGGCGACACTCGACCGCTGTCGGCCGAACCGTTTCACCGGTCGAGGGGTCGTCGCGGGACGGTGGAACGCGGCCGGGCCGGGGCGGAGACCCGGAGTCCGGACCCCAGCAGAGGAGAGGGGCCGTTCCGTGGTGCGAAGCCCCCCGGTGGACCGCGCCCCGCCGGACGCGCGGCGCAGGGCGCTCCGGTCGCCAGCGGCACCCTCACCTGGGACCCGTTGGCGTACGGATGGGCGCAAGCAACACGAGAACACCCCCTCGGGAAAATCCCGGAGGGGGTGTCCGCCCTGGTGGGCTGCGGTGGCTGGGGCCGGGGTCGAACCGGCGACCTTCCGCTTTTCAGGCGGACGCTCGTACCAACTGAGCTACCCAGCCACGCGATCCACGGGGGATCGCAGCGGTCCTGACGGGATTTGAACCCGCGGCCTCCACCTTGACAGGGTGGCGAGCACTCCAAACTGCTCCACAGGACCAAAGGTGATGCATTGTGCGAGAGCAAGTCTCGCACACGGTTGTGCGTGCCCCCAACGGGATTCGAACCCGTGCTACCGCCTTGAAAGGGCGGCGTCCTGGGCCACTAGACGATGAGGGCTAAAGGCCCGCCGTGGGCGCTTCGCAGCGCGTCGGGGACGTGAGAAGCATATGGGATGCCGGGAGCTATCGCCAAAACGCTTTCCCGGAGACGGCCGAGCGCGACCGCTGAGGGCGGCTCCAGCCCGGGTGTCGGCCGCCTCCCGCCCGGCCAGCGGTGCTGCCGGGGACGGAGCCGGACACGGCCGGGATCACCCGGAAGGACCGGTCGAGGGAGACCGTGCCGGCGACGCGGGGCCGCCCGACGGCGGGGCCGTGGCCAGGTGGCGGCTGACCTCCGCCGTGGTGAGCCCCAGGCCGCCGAGGGTGATCTCGTCCCACGCCTGGAGCTTCCGCGTGTTCCGGTCCAGGTAGAAGACGGACGCACGGACCTTCTCCGGTTCCTGGTTCTGGACGGCGCGCAGCCCGCCGCCCCCCGTGGAGCCCTCGATCTTGAGGCGGGTGCCGCGCGGGAGGACCTCGGTCTCTCGGTGGTGCACGTGCCCCGCCAGGGCGAGCGGGACCTCGCCGTCGGTCTCGCGCGCGGCGACGGGGTTGTGGGCGACCGCGATGTCGACGGGAGTTCCCGCGCGGCGCTGGTCCCGCAGGCTGGAGGCCAGGCGGATGCCCGTCATGCGCTCCGCCGGGTCGCCCTGGGCCACCACGGAACGGTCGGGGGTGAACTGCGGGTCGCCGGCTCCCGCTATCCGCAGGCCCGAGACGGTGACCGCCCGGCCCTCGTCGAGGACGTGCACGTTCTTGAGCTTCTGCAGGTAGTGCTGGGTGACGAGCGAATCGTGGTTGCCGCGGACCCACACGTAGGGCGCGCCGAGGTCCGGGATCGGGTCCAGGAAGGAGTTCTCGGCGGCGGTGCCGTGGTCCATCGTGTCGCCCGAGTCGATGATGACGTCGATGTCGTACTGCTCGACCAGCGAGCCGATGATGTGCCACGCCGCCGGGTTGAGGTGGATGTCGGAGACGTGCAGCACCCGCATGGTGCCCGGGTCCGGCTGGTAGACGGGCAGCGTGGAGGTCGCCTCGTACAGTTTGGTCACGTTGGTGACCAGCCGGGCCAACTCCTTCTGGTACACGTCGAATTCGGTGACGATGGAGCGGGCGTTGCCGACGACGGAGGGGGCGCTGCTCAGCAGCCCGGAGAACTTGGGTTCCAATACCGACCGGGGGTTCCAGGTGGCGTAGGCGCTGGCGCCGGACGCCGCGAGGAGCGCCAGTGCGAGACCGCCGGCGGCGAGGGCCTTGCGCGGGCGACGGTAGACCGCGAGGCCGAGGGCGCAGGCGCCGAGGACCACGGCCACGCAGGAGCGCACGGCGAGTTCGCGGGTGCCGTCCGCCACGTCCTGGCTGATCTCCTGCTGGAGGCCGGAGAGGCGCTCCGGGTGCTCGACGAGCGCCTGGGACCGCACCGGGTCGAGCAGGTCCACGTCGACGTCGAGGCGGATGGGCGCGTGGTGGGAGTCCAGTTCCAGGGCACCGAGCGGAGAGACGTTGATCTTCGTGCCGCCGCTGAGGGAAGGGCGCAGCGTCATGCTCGTGTCCATCGGTCCGACGGGGGTGTGGACGGACCCCACGATCAGCAGGCCGAGCCACGCCCCTGTCAGGACGACGGCGATCAGCCCGACGGCTCTGGCGAACGGGTGGGGGCCGTGGACGAAGGGGCCGGTGGGTGCGGAGCGGTGGAGCCGAAAGCGGCGCCCGAGAGCGGTACGGGCGGCGCTGATCCGTTCACGAGGGCGGGCCATTGGTCCCGTATGCCCATGTGCGGCGGTGGCCATGCCGGGGTTTCCGCGTTTCCGCGCATGTGTGGGCGTGTGCTTGCGCGCGCCTGCGGGGCCGTGGAGCGCGGGACCTGATCGAACAGGACCGCGAGCTTTGCTTCGGCGCCCGTACGGGACGGAGAAGGCAGATTCGGCCCCTTCCGCGGCCGGTTCGGGCGGTCAGCCCCAGCCGAGCTCGTGGAGCCGCTCGTCGTCGATGCCGAAGTGGTGCGCGATCTCGTGGACGACGGTCACGGCCACCTCGCGCACCACGTCGTCCTGGGTCTCGCAGTAGCGCAGCGTCGGGCCCATGTAGAGGGAGATGCGGTCGGGGAGCACGCCGGCGTACCACTCCCCGCGTTCGGTGAGCGGAGTCCCCTCGTACAGTCCCAGCAGCTCCGGGTCGGACGGGTCGGGTTCGTCCTCCACGAAGACGGCCACGTTGTCCATGACCCGGGTCAGCTCCGGGGGGATCGTGTCCAGGGCCTGGCTCACCAGTTCTTCGAATGCTTCCCGCGACATCTCCAGCACAGGGACCATTGTCAGGGACGAAGGCGGTTCCGGGAGGGCAATGGCCCCGGTCGTCCGCCACGGGGCGCCCGTGCGACGCCCTGGAGAGCGGCGCGGTCCGCCCCGGGCCCACCGGTACGTACCGGCCGCGCCCGGAGCACGTCCCGTACGTCGTCCCTGCCCGGTCGGGCCGGCACGAGGGAGGGCCCGACTCGTCCGTGCCCGTGAGGACCTCGGCCATGCGGCGCCCGGGTCGTCCGGCCCCACCCGGTCGTCCGCGGACGGGGTGAAACGTGGACGTGGACGTGGGCAGGGGGCAGCGGGCCCGCGGTCGCGCGCAGCACGGAGACCGCGCGCGAGAATGGCTCCCGTGGTGACATGCGAACTTCCCCCGGCCCCGCGGATCGGCCCCCGTCCTCCGGCGGCAGGCACGTCTTGCGGGTGTAGCGCGACCCGGATCGCCCGCCCCCTGCAGATCGACGGCGAACGGCCGTCCGCCCGGGGGCGGGGATGAGCTCCCGCCCTGGCCAGCGCCCCGACCCCCGCCCGCCGCACCACGCCCACGCGCGCCACCATCCCGATTCGTACGCGGACGAGGCCATCGACCCGGATGTCGACCTCCACCTCTCCGCGCAGCGCGCCGAGACGGCGGGCACCGGGAAGTGGAAGATCCTGGCCGCCATTTCGGCGGGCGCGGTGCTGGGCGCCTCCGCCCGCTACGGGGTGTCGTTGGTCTGGCCCTCCCACTGGGGGACGTTCTGGGTCAACGTGGTCGGCTGCGCGCTCATCGGCGTGCTGATGGTGCTGGTGAGCGAGCGTCGGGTGGTGACGCATCCACTGGTCAGGCCGTTCGCCGGAGTGGGTGTGCTGGGCGGCTTCACCACCTTTTCGACGTACGCCCTGGACGTCGCGGAGTTGCTGGAGCGCCAGCGGGTCGCGGAGGCGGCCGGATACGCCGCCGCGACCGTGTGCGCGGCGATGGGCGCGGTGTGGCTGGGGGCAACGGTGACGCGTAGGGCGGTGGGACGGTGAACTGGCCGGCGGTGGTCCTCGGCGCCGCGGTGGGTGCTCCGCTGCGGTACCTGACGGACCGTGCGGTGCAGCTGCGGCACGACTCGGTGTTCCCCTGGGGCACGTTCGTGGTGAACGCGGCCGGCTGCTTCGTCCTGGGGGTGCTGGCCGGGGCGGCGGTCCCGTCCCACTCGGCGGTGTTCGCGCTGGTCGGCACCGGGCTGTGCGGGGCGCTGACGACCTACTCGACCTTCAGCTACGAGACGCTCCGGCTCGCCGAGCGCGGCTGGACGTTCCTGGCGGCCATGAACGTTGCGGCATCGATGCTGGTGGGCCTGGGGGCGGTGCTGGTCGGGGCGGACCTCGCGGGCGGACTGGGGCGTTAGCGCCCCCCGTTCGGGCGTGTCCCGCGCGAGCCCGAGGGAGTTGGGCAGGGAAACCCGCGTCCCGTGGCCCCGGAGGTCCCCCCTGTGCGCCAGTTGTCAGCCCCCGGCCGTTGTGCCCTATGGATCGCCACCGCCCTGGTGGCCGCGGCCTCTTCGGGCTGTATGAGCGTGAGCGACGAAGGCGACGAGCCGGCTCCCGCGAAGCCGACGCACCCCAAGGGAGCCGCACCCGAACCGGACGGCGGGGAGCCGGGCGGCGGTGTGCACATGCGTTCGGGGCGGAGCGCGTCGGAACGGTCCGAAGCCACCAAGGAAGTCGGGAAGGACGACGGCAGGTACGGGACACCGGTGGACCGCCCGGGTGCCTCCTCGGCGCCGCCCGTACGTCCCTCCCCGGGTGTCGAGCCGCAGCCCGGCAGGCCCCGGGCTACCGCACCCGCCCCGGGTACCCGGACGCCTCCCGTGGATCCCCCGACGTCCTCGGAGCCCCCGCCGGTGGAGCCCACCCCGACGCCTCCGGACCCGGAGCCCACGCCGCCGGAACCGACCGACCTGCCGACGTTGTCACCGGAGCCCGAGACCCAGCTGGGCGCGCTGCGGAAGGAGGACGACGAGGCGTTCACGTGGGCCGGGTCGCCGCCGTCGCCACGGTGGCGCCCGGCGTGACCCGGGCGCGGCGGTGCGGCCGCCGGTACCGGTGCGGCCGGGTCCCGGCGGGCGGTCCGCGTGCTGCCGCGCGGGTGTTTCACCCCGATGGACCGCGGGGTGTGACGAGCGCCGCACGGCAGCAGTTTGCATCAGGAGGGGGGAGGTGCGTATGGTGGTAGATCGTTTGATCCCATTTGCCCGGCGCCACCACAGAAGCGCGCCGCGTGTGGCGCGTACTCTCCCTTGCCGTGGCTGACCGCATCGAGGCGGTCGAATTGCGAACACGGAGTTTGGGCGCGTGCCAAGACTCCGGAAGGTTTTGCGTTTCGCATGTCCATTGCCAGTTCTGACCGTGCCGTCCTGCCCGAAAACGACGAGAACGCACAGCTCGTCGATGAGCCCACGACGACCGACGGCGCGACCGCCGAGGCTCCCGAGGTGACGTTCGCGGACCTCGGCCTCCCCGAGGGCGTCGTCCGCAAGCTCGCCCAGAACGGTGTCACCGTCCCGTTCCCGATCCAGGCGGCGACCATCCCCGACGCCCTGGCCGGCAAGGACATCCTGGGCCGCGGCCGCACCGGCTCCGGAAAGACCCTCTCCTTCGGCCTCCCGCTGCTCTCGACGCTGGCCGGCGGCCACACCGACAAGAAGAAGCCCCGCGGCGTCATCCTCACCCCGACCCGCGAGCTCGCCATGCAGGTCGCCGACGCGCTGCAGCCGTACGGCGACGTCCTCGGCCTGAAGATGAAGGTCGTCTGCGGCGGTACGTCCATGGGCAACCAGATCTACGCCCTGGAGCGCGGCGTCGACATCCTCGTCGCCACCCCGGGCCGGCTGCGCGACATCATCAACCGGGGCGCCTGTTCCCTGGAGCAGGTCCAGGTCGCCGTCCTCGACGAGGCCGACCAGATGGCCGACCTCGGCTTCCTGCCCGAGGTCACCGAGCTGCTCGACCAGGTTCCCGTCGGCGGCCAGCGCATGCTGTTCTCCGCCACCCTGGAGGACGAGATCGGCACCCTGGTCGACCGCTACCTCGTCGAGCCCGTCAGCCACGAGGTCGACGCCGCCCAGGGCGCGGTCACGACCATGTCGCACCACGTCCTCGTCGTGAAGCCGAAGGACAAGGCGCCCGTCACCGCGGCCATCGCCGCCCGCAAGGGCCGCACCATCATCTTCGTCCGGACCCAGCTGGGTGCGGACCGCGTCGCGGAGCAGCTGCGCGACGCCGGTGTGAAGGCCGACGCCCTGCACGGCGGTATGACGCAGGGCGCGCGGACCCGCACCCTGGCCGACTTCAAGGACGGTTACGTCAACGTCCTCGTCGCGACCGACGTCGCGGCCCGCGGCATCCACGTCGACGGCATCGACCTCGTCCTGAACGTCGACCCTGCCGGCGACCACAAGGACTACCTGCACCGGTCCGGCCGCACCGCCCGGGCGGGCCGGTCCGGCACCGTCGTCTCGCTGGCGCTCCCGCACCAGCGCCGCCAGATCTTCCGCCTGATGGAGGACGCGGGCGTCGACGCCTCGCGCCACATCGTCGGAGGCGCAGGGGCCTTCGACCCGGAGGTTGCCGAAATCACCGGCGCCCGTTCGCTGACCGAGGTGCAGGCGGAGTCCGCCAGCAACTCCGCCAAGCAGGCCGAGCGCGAAGCCGCCCAGCTCGCCAAGGAGCTGGAGCGGGTACAGCGCCGCGCCGCCGAGTTGCGCGAGGAGGCCGACAGGCTGGTGGCCCGCGCCGCGCGCGAGCGGGGCGAGGACCCGGAGGCCGCGGTCGCCGAGGTGACGGAGGCGGCCCAGGCCGAGGTCGTCGCCGAGGTCTCGGTACCGGAGCAGCGCCCCGAGGCCCGTTCCGACCGTGACTCCCGTGACGAGCGCTCCTCGTACGAGCGTCGTGAGCGCCGCGACGAGCGCGGCAACTTCGAGCGCCGCGACCGTCGGGACGGCGAGCGTGGTTTCGAGCGTCGTGACGACCGTGGTGGCCGTGGTTTCGAGCGTCGTGACCACCGTGGCGGCAGTGACCGTCCGTTCAACCGCGACCGCCGTGACGAGCAGCGCCCCTCGGGCGGCTACCGCTCCGGCAGCCACGACCGCCCGTACGGCCGTCGTGACGACCACCGTGGTTCGGGCTCCGGCTCGTTCGGCGGCGGCCGTCGCGAGGACAAGCCCCGCTGGAAGCGCAACGGCTGACGTGCGGCCGCACACGCGGCTCCGCGCATGACTACGCCGAAGGCCCGGGCCGCACCCCTTGGTGCGGCCCGGGCCTTCGGCGTTGGGGCGCCCGCCGTCGCCCGGCGGTGCCCAGACGAACGGCTGCCCTGAGCGCTGCCGGCGACTGCTTCAGGCTCGACCCACGTGCAGCGGGAGCGCGGGAGGCGGCCCACTGCACGTGGCAGCACGGGAGGGCGCTGAGGACGGCCGGCCGCGCCGTGGCAGCGGCAGGTTCGCCGACGTCCGCGCGGATGGCCCGGCGGCCATGGAGACGCCGGCAAACACTTCGCCGGTGAACGGGCTCCGTGCCGTCGACAGTTCGGCGGTCACGTCGCCCGTACCCAACGCCCAGCAGCGCCACGGCGTCACGCCGGTGACCGTGCTGCGTTCGCCGGTCGGAGCCGTCGAGGAACGCGCGGACAGGACGGTGCCGACCCGTCGCCCGGCACGTCGACGGCGAGGTGCTGCGCAACCTCGGGTGCGGCAACGGCCCTTGGTAGCGACTGAGCGATCGGTGCGGACCGGCAACGGCACGAGACCCGCCTCTGCGTCACCACGTCCCGTCCAGGCCCCATCCCGGTGGCACGTCCGTACGCCCGGGCGGTGGGGCCCAGCGGGAGGCGCTCCGTGGGCCTCCTGCGGGTGGAGCCGCCGTGCCCCTCCCGCGAGTGGATCCGGCCGGGGCACAACTGCGCAACCCTCCGCGGGACACCGACCGCACACGGCCCGCACCACCCGACGCCACCTGCGGCGAGGCCCGGTGTCCGATACCCGATCGGATGCCGGGCCTCGTGCCGCTATGCTCAGTGGTGACTCGTCGAGGGCCGTTAGCTCAATTGGCAGAGCAGCGGACTTTTAATCCGTTGGTTGTGGGTTCGAGTCCCACACGGCCTACTCGTTCAGCACCCGGTCAGGGACTATCCCGGCCGGGTGCTGATCTCGTTGGAGAGGCGTATCGGGGGTACGTGCTGGCCGGCTGCTGGCCCGGCGGGTAAACGATCAAGACATGCGGAAGCCTCGACCAGCCGCGTCAGGACGGGGTGCGGCTGGTCGGGGCGGTATGCGATCACTACTGCGGTACGACGAACGCACGCCGCGGGCGGGGCTCCGGGTTCCGCGAGCTCGGTACCTGCGCGCGCTTCCACGCGGCGACCAGCTCGGCGTGCCGGGGATCGATCCATTCGGACATGGCGTCCTCCTTTCCGTGCCGCAGCCTAGGGTCCGTCAGCCCTCGGGCTTCGGGATGGTCACGATCGGTCCGGACTCGTCGGAGTGCTGGCACTCGGCGGCCACGGAGACGAGGGTGTCGGTCGGCCCGTGCCACAGGTCATGGTCCACGGTGTACCCGGCGGCCTCGATGTGCGCGATGGTCCGGTCGATGACGGCCTGGTCGTGGCGGCTGGGGTCGGGGCGCTCGGGCAGGTGGTGCACGAAGTTCCCGAAGGTCCGGCAGAGGTTGTAGTAGAGACCGGTGCGGAGGATGAGCGCGTTCCGTCCCTCGTCGACGACGCGGGACGGAACGAGCGCCCGGCCCCGGCTGCTCGCCGCGGTGCCGACGAACGCGAGGGCGTCGACGAGGATGCGGCCGGCGAGGTCGGAGTCCATGCCGGGGTTGTTGCCGAGGATGGTGGCGCGGACGTCGTTGGACTGCACGTCGGTGAGTAAGGTGCGCGCGGTCTGGGCCATGGGAGTCCTCTCGTGGTGGTGGAGGGTGGTGCCCAGCTCGCTGCTAGAGCCGCCGCAGTGGCAGCGGGCTGGGGTTCTGGGGTGGCTGGCAGGCGTCGGGATGGGCGTGGACGATGAGACGCAGGTGCGCGGCCGACATACGTGGCAGCCAGGTGACGATCCCGTCATCGGTGCGCAGTCCGCAGGCGGCGCAGGTGCCGGATGCGCGCTCCGCCTGCTCGTCCCAAATCGGGCTCATCGCGTGTTTGCTTGCCGGCAGCATCGACAGGAGCACGGCGGGAATGCGGACGTCACTATCGGTGCGTCGGTGCGTCGGTGCGTCGGTGCGTCGGTGGGCGGGAGCGTGCGCTGCTTGACCGGCGTCCGCGTTCCTGTGGCGGGGTTGACCCGGTACACGCGCACGGTCAGGCCGTCACGTGATGAGCCGTCACTGGTGGTCGTCACGCGATCAAGATGGCGCGTGTACTCAGAGTTGCGCGAAGTCCGTCACCGGCCTGCCCATAGAGTCGCTCGGCTTCGTCGCCGCGGCCGTGGGGCGGGTCATCGACGACGGGCACGGTGGGCACGACGTCGAGCCAGCGGCAGGCGGCATCGCGCCCGTGACCGCCACGCCGCAGGCCGACCCGCAGAGTGCCCACCGGAACTACTCCGGGGTGTGGCTGTCCCGCTACGAGTACTTCTCAAGCGGCCGCGACTCGTCGTATACCGGACAGCACTACGTGGTCGTTCTGCAGCACGGCGGCCGACTCACGGCCCGCAGTCTGCCCGGTTCGTCCGACAGCCCGCTCACCATGGACCTTGAGGTCGACGGCCACGTCGCCACCGGCACGTGGACGGAGCAGACCGCAACCGAGGGCTACTACCGCGGAGCCCGCTACCACGGCGCAATCCAGCTGCTCGTCGAGCCGACCGGTCGACGCATGACCGGTAAGTGGGTGGGATTCGGTAAGGAGTTCGACGTCAACACCGGACCGTGGGAGCTCGTCTTCCAGGACGCCTCGACGAACAAGGCGACTCTGGAGGCGTACAGCCGGCGGCCAGCCTGACCCCGGACGCATGAATGCGCCCTCTGCCCGGCTCGTAGACCAGACAGGGGGCGCGTCGTGTCGGCGGAGGAAGAGGGCGGCTAGCCAGGCGGCCTTCGAGGCGGTCGGCGAGGATGTCGCACGTGTGCCACAGATGCTCGTCCGACGCTGACCATGTTTGCCGTTGCGCGTTCCTCGGCGGCGGCGCGAAAGGGTTGGCCACTGCCACTCTGGCATGTCTGTCAGAGGTTATCGGCTACGTAGCGCGATCAAGCCCGGCCAGGCCGCCCGGCGAGCGGGGTGCCGTTCGACCAACGGCTGATGCCCTTCGCTCTGCCTGCCAGAGGACGGGCAGGGGCCCGGCGGGCCGCCGCGTGCGTCGAAACCTGCGACGTAGCCGGGAGCGCTCACAGGCATACCACCCGAGCAAAGTCAGCGTACGGGGTGCGGGGACGTCCGTCAGTGTCGGGAACGGCCAATGCTGCCCTCGCGGCGGATCGGGGACCTGTTCGACGGGCACTGTCGGCTGGTGACCGGCCGGGGTGCGGTGCCGAAGATGTTGGTTGGACAACGAGGCCGGCATCGGCTGCGGCCGTCCGACCTCGGAGTTCGCCGCGCCCGCGGGCAAGCTCGCTGATTGCCGCGTGCTCCGTAGGCGAAAGAGCTGGTCGAGCAGGCGATCTGCTATCTGGAGACCTCGTTTCTGCCCGGCCGTCACTTCTCGGGACCGGACGGCTTCAATCCCCTGCTTGCGGTCGCCAACAGCAGGATGTCCACCGGCAGCGGCCCATCCTGCCATCCGTGCTCGCGGTGATACTGGCACACCCACGTGCGCAGCGTCCCCGGATTCACAGCGATTTCCCGTGCGACATGAGCGATCGGCTAGCTGGACTTCAATGCCACAGCACCGAAGCCGCCTCTGGCGGCTCATCCCAACCGAATTGCAAGACCCATCAGCTCGCCCGCCTCCCCCGGCATGTCCCCAAGACGACCAGGGCCGGGACCGTGCCAGCAGCGCTCCACCAAAGGACGCCGGAAGCGAGCGACAGACGCTCCACATCTCGCGTAAAAGCAAATCCCAACACGACCAGGATGAAAGGAAACAACACAACGGCCAGCCCGAATGCCGCACTGCGACGCGCCAACCGCACCGCTGACGCCTTACCCGCCGCCATGCGGACTCCCGCGACGATCAGCGCACTTCCCACGAAGAACAGCGCAAGAGTGAACGCACTGCTGGAAACCGCATCGACAATCACGCCGAGCGCTATCAAGAGAAACCAGAGACCAGCGAGCAACGGCACCACGAACACTGCAAAAGCTCCCCCATGCGATGAGACCGGTATAGCGAACGTTATACCGGTCCCGCGCCGGTCGGGTCAGTTGGCAGTGGCCGGCACGGTCGGTTCGACCTCTATGTGCTCAACCGCAAGGGCGTTGCGCGAGGGTGAGCCGGCCGGTGGTCAGGACCGCGTGGTTGGCGAAGAGCATGCCCAGCTCGAAGCGGCGGGTCAGGTCCGCGTTCACTCCGTGTCGGGCAGGTCCCCGTAGGAGGGTGCCATCATGCGGCCTCGAACCCCGCGGCCTTGATGCGCCCGACGACATCGACCATCAAGCCCTTGGTGCGGACCTTCGAGTTGGGCTGGTGGTGGAGGTAGTAGCCGAACTTCTCGTGGCACCGCTGGGAGTGCTCGGGGCTGTGGAGCATGAAGGTGTGCCAGCCCGGGTCCACGGTCTCCGAAGAGGCCAAGGTGTGGCCGGACTTGGTGGTGCCCATCACGTAAAGCAGGGCGAGGGCTTGGTCCTGGACCTGCTCGGCGACGACTCGTTCCAGTCCGTACTCCTTGGCGCAGAAGTCGACGAGCCGGTCGAACAGCTCGGGCTCGACGAGGTCGTGGCCCTGGCGGAGTTTCACCGGTGCTGTGGTCATGCCCCACTCTGTGGGTGTGTGCTTGGTGCGGGGCCTGCCCCCGTGCCGTCGTGCAGATGCCGGACCCTTCGGGGTCCGCTCCGCCTCGACCGCATCCGGCCAGGAGCCCGGTCGAGGCGGGAGTCTTGGGGACCCGACCGCTGCTCATGCCGAAGAGGCGTCAGCGGGCGTGCGGATCACGAGTCCCGGTCGGTCAGAGGACGGGAATACCGGGACTCGTGGCAGCGGGCGCCCTGTGTTGCTCGCCGTCGGACGCCCGACTTCCCGAGCGACTCGCAGTTGCGATTTATGCTTCATGATTTCTCGTCCGGGAAGGCGACAGATGAAGAATTTTTTCACCTGCACCAGGCTTTGGTCAGCCTTGGAATGTAGGACTGCATGAATCCATCTATGGCCGCCCTGCGCTTGGTTACATCCTCGAATTTCTGCGCCCCATCCTTGATTTCGATCTTCAACCTCAGGCGCGTGTACGGAAAATTCGGCATCTCTTCCTGAGGTTGACCGGGTTTCGGCCGGCATTTCATCGATGCCGCGGCGCCGTTATTCCCTACTCCAGCACTGGTGACGACTCCACCAAGTGAGACTCTCTTGAAATTCTCAAACTCTTTTTCCCAGTATTTTGCGGAGTCGTCGACACCGTTATCTCGCAAAATTGATACGCCTAGCTCTCTCTTCTTGTCGACGACTACCCAGCAGGTACTGTGGTCGAAATTACTGGTCCCAACCTCCGTTGTCTTTCCTTCTTTCCCGGGTGGGAGGATCTGCTTCAGGGCAGTCATATCGACCTCGATGCCGCAGACTTGCGGGGGCATGGCGTAGTCGTACCCGGGCTTTTCGTTCGAACATCCGGAAGCAAGGAGAACGGTGGCTCCAAGCATGCCGCAAAAGTGGCTACGTTTCATGATCCCTTACCTGCCAGGCCGCGCGCGGTACTATGTCCGTCATTCACGGTGCCATCTATTTTGGAGATCGTGGTGTCTCGCGAATCACCGTCGATCTCGTTCGGATTCGCTCGCCTCCATATATCAGCAAGAGTCTCTACCCGCTTTTCCTTGTCGATGGAGGACTCGGTATTTTCCATCGCCAGTCCATCGTTGATCTTTTTGGTCTCTTCGTCGAGCCAGTTGGATGTCAGGACATCGACACCCCGCTGCGCGGCATCGCCCGCGTACGGAATGAAGTTCACCACACCACCCCAGGTGTGGTAGTCCATCTTTGCGTTCCAGGCAGCTTTGCTCTTCGCGTCGTCGGCATCCACGGCCAACCCTTGATAACGGGCCTCTTCCAGGAAGCCGACGGTATGGCCCGCTTTTCTCCACGTCTCCTCGTGACCACCCACCCCCGTGTTGATGTCGTGCACGATTTCCCGGTTAATGGAGTCTTGAAGTGTGAAGTAGGCGAACCGGTCGCGTGAGATTTGTTTTGATATTTCGAGAACCTCGCGGCGATCCAGTGGGCTACTCGAATCGCTCTGGGCGCTCGTCGTAGCGTGTACATCGTCGCCGTAGTTGCCCATAACCACAGCCATAGGCGTGCGCAGGCTCGGCGGGAAGTCGTTGCCCTCCGCGGAGAGGTGCTTCAGGGCGTTCTCGAACACGCGGTTGTTCGCGTCGGTGTGTTGGGCGTAGCCGCCGCCCGAGTTGTTCGGGTCGATGCCTGTCGTCCCCGCCACCAGTGCCGCGCCGAAACCGGCTCTGCTTTGTGCGTCCTCGATGTCGGAGCTGCGAAGGGGGTCGCCGAGGCAGCTTTCGTCTTTCGGATCAAGATCCGGTCACCGTCAGGTGAAACCCGCAGGGTCAATCTCCCCGACTCGAAACGCCGGGGCCGGCCATCAACTGAGACTGCGACGAACCCCGGGGCGCTTGAGAGTGACCACTACTGCCTGCATCGCTCCTCAAGGTCGCCGGGATATGGTCTCGCAGGGATGACAGCAGACCGAGTAGGCGTTCCCACCGCAGAGGCCAGTTGGCGTGCTCAGGATCGCGATTCCAAGATCCCGCCCTCGAAGAACTCGGTAACCACCTGATGCTTGCGACTTGCGTCGCTCTTACAGTCGCGCACGAGACCTTCCGGTAGCTTGACGTTTCCCTTTTCAGCCCAGATGTTAAGCATGGTCACGCTCTGATTGCGGAGTGTCAGCAGGGCCCTGTTGCCAGCCTCAAGGGATTTTGCCCAGGTTCCAGTGATATGGGAGGCGGGATCCGTCGTGTATGCCGGCGTTGCCGTCATGCTCGATGATATCGACTTGGCTACACGTGACACCCAAGCTGTCGATTTCTCGTCAGTCAGATTGGCTGTGACGTTCGAGGCGATGGCGTCCAGCGACCCGAATGCGAGTGCGTTGCCGCATGCGCGAATATTCACGATCGCTTCATCAGCGCCTTGTGGGGTCTCGGCGAGTACTCGGGCTGACCGGCGACTCTCCGCCATCCTGATAGTCGCGTACGCGGTTGGGTTCTCGGATACAGCACGCATCACCCGGAGTAGCGACTCAGGAGGCACTACCATGTGCACGCCAAAGCTGTCTTCCCATGGCTCGTTCCCTGAAAGCTCGTGATTGAGATATTCGGCGTCCAGGTCCTTGAGTATCTCGTGAGTGTCGTTCGCATAGTCTGCGAGCATTTCAGCCAGTGGTACTTGCAGGGACGGCTCGATCGATCTTGATTCGCTGCCCTCCAGACGCTCGTCGAGAACAAGAAGGATGTCTCGCATTACTCGTGCCTGCTTTAGGGAATGCTTGTCCGGATCCTTTCCTGTAGTGGCATCCTTGAGGTCGGAGCCGAGTTTCGCGCAGCCATGCCTATCGTTCGTATCCCCCAAGGAATTCTGGATACGTTTGTCCTCGAAAAGACTGACGCATGTGATCCCCTGCTCCTTGCCAGCAGAACGAGTCCACCACCACGTGGCGACGCAGCCGACGAGCAACATCGCGGTGCTGGTGGCGATCAGGAGTGCGCGTCTGCGGGGTATGGACCTGCGATTCGATGCTGCGGACAAGAGATTTCCTCTATTGCTATGGGTCAGGATCTAGTTGGTCGAATCCGTCAGGTAGCCACGAGCGTTCGTCAGCCCGTCCGTATGCCCTGCCAGTATCTCCTTGGTGAGCCCTTGCACCCGATCCTTCCCTTCTGTGGTGTCGGTGTCGTACCGCTCACTGCCCCAGGTGTCCACCAGGTGGCGCATCTGGGTATTTGTCGAGAGGAAGCGGTCGTTGATCCCTTCATTCGCCTTGGCGTCGGCGTCGGCCTTGAGCTCGTTCCCCCACATCCACGCCAAGGTATCGACTCCCCGCTGCAGCCCGTCGCCGACGGCAATGGAACCACCGCCAGTTGGGATACTCATAGGCGTCACGGCCCCGCCGATGATGTGGTAGGCGACTTTGGCTTTCCAGTCGGCGTCAGAATAGCCGCTAATCCGCTCATCATTGAGAACATCTTCACGAATGGCAGTGAAAGTGCCCAATGTCGCGCCTGCCTTGGCTAGGGGGTTGCTTTCAGAGTATCCTGATGCCCCCTTAGGGATTTTGTCGAGCTCGGCCTCGATGAGCCGGTTCTCCGCCTTCGTCAGCGTGCCGTAGGCTTCTGGGTCCTCGGACAAGCCACGCATAACCTGAACGAGGACGTCCGGCGAGGTCGACAGATGTGCCCGGTCGACGTGCGTCTTGTCTGTGAAGTATCCGTCTTTCATGCCCTCGGCGTATGCATTGTCCAATCCGCCGAGGATCTCGTTGGTATCTGGAGCGTACTCAGCAAGGGCCTGCGAAACAGGGAGCCGCAGATTTTCGTGAACCTCGGTTGTGGACCCCTGGCTCAGCTGCTCGAGGGTCGCGTTCATTACGCGTGCCTGCTCCGGTGAATGCGTATAGCTGGGTACGGGATCCTGTCCCGGGCTCAGTGGAACGTGCCCGGTAGACGCTGCCTCGAGTGCGGCTCCGAGCCCGACCCGGCTGAGCGGATCGTCGAGTTCCGTGACGTTATACCCGGTGGTCACCTGCCTCGGCCACTCACGGACGTCGTTCCCGCTCCCAGCGAGATAATGCAGGTGGTTGTTGTCGACGCGGTCGCCTTGCTTGCCGTTTCCAGCGGGGTCGAAAAAGGCCGTGGCCGCATCGGGGTTCTTACTCATCACGCCAAGGAGACTGTCAATGGCGTCGGCCTTGATGCCGTCGTGCCCGCCACCCCAGGTGGTGAAGATTCCCTTGTGGTCCTTTTCCGCCTTTATGAGGTCGTCGCCGAGTTCGTACAGGAACTGGTCATCGAATTTGGCGTTTCCATGTTCCATCATGCTGACGAACGACTGGTACCCGTACAGCGGATTCGTCTTCGACCCGTAGTTCTTGGTGCCGAACCTGTCGAGCTCGTCGGTCCACTTCTTATAGAATGCGCCGTCGTTGCTGTTCACCCATTCCTTGAAGGCTTTCGAGCCCGGTGGCATCATGGCAACGCGACCCGGGACGCGGGTTGCCGTCGCGACGGTGTTGGCCAAACCTTTCTGCAGGTCCGTGTACTCGCCCCGGCGCTTCTTGTCGGATTCATATGCGCCGTCGTTGAGCTTGTTGGTCAACTGGATGACCCCGTCGGCGCCGAGGCCGTTGAGCAGGGTCTGGCTGAACTCCCTGTTGCCGGAGTTATCGCGGAACGATCGTTGAAGTTCGCTCATGTCCGCGGCGGAGACCTTTTCGCCGCTATTGATCCTGGTGGCGATGTCCTTTGCGTGTTCCGCCTCGTATTCCTCGACGTCATTCTTCGCGTCGGAGTTGAAGCCGTTGTACGTACCGTCCTGCAGGTTACTGTCGATGACAACTGCTTCCAGGGCGATCCGGACGCCGTCGTCGGCATCGGAAACCGCCTTGACCGCTGCCGTAATGGCCTGGTTCCACTCACCTGCCGCGGTGCGGACGGATTCCTGGTAACTGGGGTCGTGGACATAGGCGGTGTGTTCACTGTCGCTGAGTCGCGAGGTGTCAAAGGAGACGTAGCCCTGCTCGGAGACCGTCATCCCGTCTTTGACGGCATCGTCGCGGACTCTCTTCAGCTTGCTCCGCAGTTCGACGAACTGGGCGTGTGCGTCGCGCAGTAGCGCGGCAATTGCCTTCGCTTCCTTCTGTGCGGCTTTGTACTCGTTGAGCGTCACGGTGAACCGGTCGTTCGCGGCGTTCGCACTCAAGCCCTGCCAACTCTGCCCCATGGATATGCCATGGACATCCTGTTTGTACTGCTCTTCGAGCTTTTTGAATTCACCTGCCATGTCGTCCCATTTGCCAGCAGCGGTGGCGAGCTTGGACAGCTCCGTGTTCATCACTTCGTGGTATGTCGGCACATTTCCCTCTGGAGCAGATTCGCGGGCGGGTCGGAACTCGTCGAGCTCAGAGTTTGTCCAGCGAGGACGATTTGCGGATCTGAGCAGCGATGCCGACGTCGTTGCTCTGGAGGAGGATCGAAGTGTTGCGCAAGGCGTGCTTCTCCGAGCTCAGCCTGCCCATAAGCGCCTTGACCTGCTTCTCCCACGCTTCGTGCGCCTTCTTCAGCGCGGCTGAGGTGTCCCAGCCGTCCCCGTCCTTGGCGCTGAACTCCTTGACCGCAGCACCCGAGCTCTCCTCAGCCGTGTTACCAGCCTTCTTGGTATCGGGCTCTAGGTCTTTTTCGATCGCGTTGGCCGCCGCCTTCTTCTGCGCGGGTGTCGAGGCCAGGTCGGGGGCTCCTCCGCCTCCGCTCGCAGGGGCGAGCTGGTTCAGTCGCATCTGTGCACCTGAGTTGGCTTTGATCTGGTTCCATTCGTCCCACACCATGTTCTCCGCCCCCGTCGATGAAGTGCTTCACGCTGCTAAATGGTGAGTGTAGTCAGCGGATGGAAGCCGCCACAGGCGACGATGACTTGGATAGTCCCATGACTCACGAAGTCTTCAACAAGCCCGAGTTGGGCGGAAGGAGACAGGTGCGGGTGGGACCTCGACGCCGAATCCTGTGCGCAGGTCATGCGGCTGGCGCCACGTAGTGGGTGTTGTTTCGGACCTCGTTTCGTAGGGCATCGGGCTGCGATGTCCGGAGCGCGACGCAGTGGGTTGCGGGGTCCCGTCGACGCGCAGCGGCGTGTTGGGCAGGCCTGCCCTCGTCGGCGTCCAGGGGGCCCTGTGACTACGCTTCTGCAAGGTGCCATGACAAGGGCCAGGACGACCAGGGGGACGGGGAATCATGACCACGGACGACCAACTGCCGAACGGACCGTCGAGTACACCCGTGTCGGAGACGTCCGGGTCCGGTTCGGTGCGCTTCGCAGCTGCACACTCTGCACCCGTGGGGCCGCCTGGTCCACCTGCGGGCCGTCGTCGCCGTCTGCTGGGCGCTGTTGCCCTGACGGTCGCCGGGACGCTCATCGGCGCCGGCATCGTCGCCTGGCAGGTGGGTGCGTTGCCTTTCGCCGAGTCTCCCTGCTGGGATTCCGTGACGGACCAGGACCTCGACGAACTCCTCGGCGGCTGGGACACCGAGGACGCGGAGATACGACCGGAGTGGTCACGTAGGTCAGGCGCGCCGCTGTACGGCAGTTGCCGCATCACGAGCCACGACGGAGGCACCCCCGGCCGTCAGATCGACGTCCGGGTCCACAAACTCGACGGTCTCAGGAAGGACAACATCCCCTGGGCCGAGGAGTTCCTGTCGTCCAGGCTCACTCCGCTGGGCGACGGATTGCTGGGCATGGCCTCGGACACCCGCGCCTGGGTGGCCCTCCCGGACAGTTGCTCCAAGCCCGGGATGTTCTCGGGCCCGGCGGTCGTGGACGTCACCATGGGCGACGACGAGATCCAGAACACCGCGGACGCGGACAGGAACGCCTCGTTCCACAAGGCTCTCGCCCGTACCGCCGTCCATATCGCGAACGGCTCCCTGGCGGAACTCGGCTGCTCGGGCAAGCTCCCTGAGCCCGGAACGCTGACCGCCGTACCTGAGTTCACGGCGATGCGCGCCGATGGCGAGTTGTGCGGCGTCAAGGAGCTGCGCCTGCCGAAGCCCTACTCCGCGTCGGACATCCGCCTGCGCACCTCGGCCGGGGATGACAGTCCCGTCCGCACGTGCGACATCGTTCTGGGGCATACCGTCCGTCCGCAGCTGCGGCTCCAGACGATCCAGGAGCAGGACCTCACCGGCGCCTTCGGAAGTGCCGCCATCGACAACGGCCCTTCCATGAAGGTCGTCGGCTCGTCGCGACGGACGGGTTCCTACTCCCCGACCGTCGCCGCCGTGCGGGCCGAGTGCCAGAAGGGTGACGTCGTCTTCATCGCGCAGGAGCGAGTGGCTTTCCGCAACTACACCTTCATCCGTGAGGTCTTTCCCGCATATGTGGCTGCGGAGGCGAAGCGACTCGGGTGCGGCCCGCTGGAGATCCAGATCCCGGACTGACACCGGGCACGGCCGAGGCGGCCGGGCTGGGCCGGGTTGGTTACGGCGAAGGCCGGTGCGGTGCATCGAGCTCGCCCGGTGCGCCGATGCTGGCGGCTGCCGGAGTCCTTCTGCCGAGCGGGTCGGTTCACCCGCGGCTGCCCCCGTCCCGGCCGGGTCTCCGTTCCTGCGGGTCCTGAGTCGGTCCGTGGAGGAGAGACCGTCCGTCGACACCGACGTGCCGGTTGCGGACCGGTGACCCCGCATGAACACTCCCCGGGCAGAAACTAGGGGTATTAATCATTTGCCTAGGGCCCCTAGGATTCGTAGCGTCGTCGGTATGGAGCCACTGACCGAGCAGGACATCCGTGCATCGTTCGTCAACTGTTCGAAGGGAGAGGTGAGGCGTCTGTCCGTCCCGCGCGACCTCGACGAGCGCCCCTGGGGCGACCTGGACTTCCTCGGGTGGCGCGACCCCGCGGCGCCCGACCGCTGCTACCTCGTCGCCGAGCGGGACGACCGGCCGATCGGCGTGTCCCTCCGCTTTCCGTCCCGGCAGCGCGGCTATCTCCACCGCAGCATGTGCTCCCTGTGCCTGACGACCCACCCCGGTGACGGTGTCTCCCTGATGACCGCCCGCAAGGCGGGTCGGGCCGGCAGGGAGGGCAATTCCGTCGGGGCATACATGTGCACCGACCTCGCCTGCTCCCTCTACGTACGTGGGATCAAGGTGCCGGTTCCCGGCGGAAGGCTGAAGGAGTCCCTCACGGTGGAACAGCAGATCGATCGAACGAGGGGCCACCTCTTCGCGTTCCTGGACTCGCTCGGCGGCTGAGCTCGTCCGCCGGGCTGGGCCGAACGGGGCTCCGGACGTGCGGGGTCGCCCCTGTGGTGGGAAAACTGGATGTATGGCTAGCAAGGCACTCCTGGAAGGCGGACCGGACGATCTGCAGGGGAAGATCGTGCCGATCACGCCGCCGGGACAGGAGCTGAAGATTCCGCATCTCGGCGGCTACGAGCACTTCAAGGCCACGACGCGGCACGAGGACAGCCCGGAGGGTCGGGTGACCGTGTACCAGTGGTGGGAGCGGACCGAGATCGCTGAATAGTCACCGGTCAGCCGCATCGCGGTCGCGGGCCGCTACGGGTGGGCGGCCGCCTGGGCGGACCGTTGCGCGGTAGTGACGGTTCGAGGATCGCTCCGGCGATCACGATCGCCGAAGATCGACGTGTCGCCGCCCGCCGAAGAGGGGGGAGTGACGGGGCGCCGAGCCCCGATCACAATCGGACGCCCGGCGGCGATTCCTCGCGTACCTACGCGTTGCGCTACCGCACCTCCTTGGCACCACCCCTTCATGGACGACGCCGCGTGGGGTCTGCCCGCGATGGGCCGCGGCTTCGGCAACGGCGCCACGCACCGGTACGGGCTGCGCCTGACGGTGCTGGACCTGAACGTCATCGGCAAGCGCACCACCGTGGGCCTCCGCTCTTCCACGCACGTGGTCGCCGGGAACACCTACCCGGGCCGGGGCCGGCGCCGTGCTCGCGCTGGAGGTGGCGCAGGGCGGTGCCGAGCCCGCGGCCGACCGGCCGCCGCAGGCCAAGCCCGCCGTCCCGGCTGCCGTCCCGTTCTCGACCCCCTCCCAGGGCTCCACCACCACGGCGAAGGCCTCCCCCTTCACGTCCGGCACGTCCACGACGACTGGTGACGCGGGCACGACGACCGGTGCGCCCGCCCGCACCGGCTCCTCCGCCGGGCGCTGGTATGCGGCCGGTGCCGCGGCGCTCCTGCTCGCCGTCGGCGGTGCGCTCACCGCCGCGCATTTCCGTCGCCGCTGAGTTCCTCCCGGGACTTTCGCGGGACCCGGGCGGGAAAATGGAAAGGATCATGCTCCGCATGGCGTAAGGTGGTGTTCACCGACGCGGGGTGGAGCAGCTCGGTAGCTCGCTGGGCTCATAACCCAGAGGTCGCAGGTTCAAATCCTGTCCCCGCTACTGATGGCCGAGGGCCCGGGACCACATGGTTCCGGGCCCTCGGTGTCTTCCGTCGGAGTCGTGAGCCGGGCCGACCTCCGCGCGTCGCCTTAGGCTGGACGGACGAGCGGCGGTCACCAGGGCTTACCGGCCCGGAGCGACGTCCCGCCGAACCTCGGGTCGGGGCCGCACCCCGCCGAGTAACCCGGCTGCCGCGGTGCGGGGTGGGCCCTAGTCCGGTTGGCCGACGGTGGGTCGCCGAGCGACGCGGATCCGGCCAGCCTGAGGTGGGTGCGGTACCGTCCGCAGCCGTGTGAGGAGCCGGCAGGAGACCACTGGTGTGGCAGCGAGCAGACGATGACGGGCGGCGGCGGGACGGTGGCCGCAACATCGTCCGGGTGCTCCCGGCGTTGCTGATCGTGGGCGGCGTGCTCTTCGACCTGGCCACCCCCGAGTCGTTCACCGCCTCACCGCTCTTCTCCGCGGCTCCGCTGGTCGCCGCTCCCTTCTTCTCGCCGCTGTTCACCCTGTTGACGGGCCTGGCCGCCGTGCTGGCGGTGGCCGGGCTGCACGTCTACAACAGCACGACCACCGAGATCCCGGCCCTCACGGAGCAACTGACCGTGATCACGGTCTCGGTGCTGGCCCTGTTCATCAACCGCGTGGTGTTCCGCAGCGGCCGTCAGCTCGCTTCGGCGCGCGTGGTCGCGGAGGCCGCGCAGCGGGCGGTGCTCCCCATTCCCGCGGAACGGATCGGTGGTTTGCACGTCGCGGCGCGGTACGAAGCCGCCCAGGCGGACGCGTTCATCGGCGGTGACCTGTTCGCTGTGGAGGACACTCCGAGAGGGGTGCGGCTGATCGTCGGCGACGTACGCGGGAAGGGCCTGGACGCCGTCGAGACGGTGGCCGTAGTCCTCGGTGCGTTCCGTGAGGCGGCCGAGCAGGAGTCCTCGCTGGAGGCGGTTGCCCAGCGGTTGGAACGCGCGCTCGCGCGGGAGGGCGCCCGCCGCTCAGGTCTGGATGCGGTGGAGGGCTTCACCACGGCCGTGCTCGCCGAGATCCCGCGCGGGGACGGCCGTGTGAGGATCGTCAACCGGGGGCACCCACCTCCGTTGATCTTGAAGGCCGACGGTGGCCTCGACCGGCTGGAACCGCCCGACCACTCGCTACCGCTGGGGATGGGCGACCTGGCGTCATGGCCGGAGCGGGCGTACGAGGCGCCGTACCCCGCGGGTGCCACACTCCTGTTCTACACGGACGGACTGTCGGAGGCGCGTGACGCCCACGGCGTCTTCTACGATCCGCGTGCACGGCTGGGCGGGCGGATCTTTCCCGGCCCTGAGGAACTGCTGGACGCCGTCGTGGCCGACGTGCGGAGGCACACGGGTGGCCGATCGACAGACGACATGGCGCTCCTGGCGATCAGCCGGCCGGGGGAACGGCAGCCGGAGCGCCGCAGGACGATGCCGGTCGTGCCGTGAACTGCTCGCTCCTGAACCGGCAGGGCGGCCTCCCGGTGGGTCCCGGCCGTTCCGTCACGCGGTCATCCGTCGATCACCGGTCCATGACCCCCACCTGAACGGTCTGCACGGCCCGGATGGATCGGCTCGTCCCCTCGAACCAGGCAACGACGACGGACGGTAATCGGAGCGTCTCCCTCCGAATAACATTTGACGAACAGTCAGATTCGCCCTTCATGCTGAGGGGCTGTCAACTTGCCCGTTTCACTTGTCTTGTGCCTGGTAAGTCCCGGTGGATAGCCCTAACGATCAAGGGGAAGCGCTTGGAATCCGCCCCTCGTGTCTATTAACGTTCGATAACGCAGCGCGGTTGTCCCGGCCGTCGTAAGAGACGGCGCCGCGTGCGCACGCCGAATCCTGCAAGGGGACCGGGGAACCATCAATTGGGGTGAATCGGGTGCTCCGGTGCCTGTAGGAGACCTTCCTGCTCCGAACCCGTCAGCTAACCCGGTAGGCGAGAAGGAAGGAAAGGAGAGCGCCTCCGTGGCGTCCAACGAGCCTGCCCTCCAGGAGCCCCCCGCCCGCGAATGGGAGGAGTGGAATCCGACTGAGGAATCGATCCGCCCGGTGCGTGGCAGGCACCGCGTCGTCAAGCAGCGGAACGGACTGGCCCGGAGCTCCACCGTCCTCGGGGTCGGCGTCATCGCCGCCGTCGGCGCAGGAGGCATGGCCACCGCGCAGAACAAGCCACCGGTCTCCATCTCCCTTCCCGACGCCATCGCGGACCACCTCCCGGACACGGACTCGCTCCCGGGCGTGGGCGACCTCCTCTCGGACGACTCCGACGAGCAGCACGACGTCCCGCTCGCGGCGCTCACGGTCTCCGACACGGTCGAGGGCGGCGGACAGGGCACCGGTGACGCGGGCGAGGTACTGCGCGCCCGGATCCTCCAGCAGGCCGAGCAGCAGCAGGCCGTGGCGGAGGCCGAGGCGAAGCTCGCCGCGGAGAAGGCGGCCGCGGAGAAGGCGGCCGCGGAGGCGAAGGCCCAGCAGACGGCGGCCGAGGCCAAGGCCGCCGCAGAGAAGGCCGCTGCGGAGAAGGCCGAGGAAGAGGCGGCCCGCAAGGCGGAGGCCGAGCGGCTCGCCAAGCTCGCCAGCAGCTATTCCCTGCCGACCTCCTCGTACACGCTCACCTCAACCTTCGGGGAAGCCGGCTCCATGTGGTCCTCCGGCTACCACACCGGTCTCGACTTCGCGGCACCCACGGGTACGCCGGTCAAGGCCGTCCACGGAGGCACCGTCAAATCGGCCGGCTGGTCCGGCGCGTACGGCTACCGCATCGTGCTGGAGCTCGAGGACGGCACCGAGGTCTGGTACTGCCACCTGTCGTCGATGACCGTCTCCGCCGGGCAGAAGGTGTCCACGTCGGAGACCATCGGACGGGTCGGCGCCACCGGCAACGTCACCGGCCCGCACCTGCACCTCGAGGTGCACACCCCGGGCGGCGACGGCATCGACCCGATGGCGTGGCTGCGGGACAAGGGCCTGTCCGTCTAGTTCTTTCCGCCCTCCTGCCCCGGCCAGCCCGCCCCGGGACCGTTGCGACAGTGGATCGTGATCGCTGGCTCACCACACCCGTCGGGCGTGGTGAGCCAGCGAACGGCCAGCGGGCCGGCAGCCGTTGTTGCCGAGGGCCGCAAGACCGGCCGTCCGCTACGACACGACGAGCTGGTCGCCGTTCCCGACGAGCGGGTACGACCGGTTGCATCGATCCGTGATCGCTAGCCTCGTCACCATGAAACAACGGCGGCAGAAGAAGCTCTCCCGGCATCTCCTTGCAGCGATACTCACGTCTGACGCCGTGCGGGTGAGGGCGTTGCTGCGGGCCGGTGCGCATCCGGAGCGAGGGGACGGGGACGGCACCACCCCTCTCTACCTGGCTTCGGTGCAGGGGGAAAGCGAGCCGGCACGCTTGCTCCTGGAGGCGGGTGCCTCCCCCGACGCGGAGAGCGGGGGAGCCGGATCGGAAGGTACGCCGCTGTGTGCAGCTGCCTGTTGGGGACACGCCGAAACGGTGCGCGAGCTGGTGAAGCACGGAGCCGATCCGAACCTTCGTGAGGATTGCGGAACGGGTCGGTCCCCCTTGGAATGGGCGTACAACGGTCCCCACCCCGAGACTGTCGCAATCCTCATCGCAGCCGGAGCGAACCCCGTGGACGAACCCTCCGACGCCTCGGCGGCCCGGGCGGTCGACCGTGACGGTTCCCTGCACACCGGTTCCTAGCCCCTCCTGGCTTCCCGTCGCGTGCGGCGCCCGCGGCACGGGCGAGGTGCCGTCCGGGCGGCCTGCCGGTCGGGATCCGCGCCGCTGTCGTCGCGTTCGTCCGTGCGGCCCGGGTGGAAGGGCGCGGCGCGGCGCCCTCGGTGGGCGTCGGAGCTCGGACGGCCGTTCTCAGCCGCGGTACGGGTTGTAGCCGTCGTAGTCCAGGTAGAGCGGCGGCGTCCAGGCCCGGCCGGTGGCGCGGGCCGCGTACGTCAGGGCCGGTCCCGCAACATCCCTGCGTTGCCAGAGGTGGTGGAGCAACTCCTGCTCGCGCGCCGCGAAGTCGGGGCCCGCCGCGCCGCGGTGGGCCCGGTGGCGGAGGAACGCCAGGGAGGTCGCGAAGGCCTCGTACTCCGAGACGGCGCGAGCGGCTGCCGACCCGTGCGTACGTCCCGCCGTGTCGCGCGCGACCGTGCGCGCCCGCATCGACGAGAGCGCGAGCGGCTCGGCGGGAGCGAGCCAGCCGGCCGCGGCGTACGCGGGGAGCTCCGCGGCGACCGTGCGCAGTTCGCGCTGCCGGGTCCACACGGCCAGCCAGGTGAGCAGCCCGAAGGCCGGCACCATGAAGGCCGCGTACACGGCGTAGAAGCCCAGCGGGCCGAACACCGACGAGCCGTTCCACAGCGCGTGCATGCCCATGGCAAGAACGAGGCCGAGCAGCGGCAGTGCGGCCCGACGGACCTTCCTGTGGGGTGCGGTCGCCGCCGCGATGCCGAAGCCGATGCCCGTGAGCACGGTGAACAGCGGGTGGGCGAACGGCGACATCACGATCCGCACGAAGAAGGTCGCGGCCGTGATGGAGGCGAAGCCCGAGGAGTCGTCCATCTGGTCCTCGCCGAAGGCGTTCCCCAGGTACAGGATGTTCTCCGTGAAGGCGAAGCCGGTCGCGGTGAAGCCGGCGACGACGACGCCGTCGACGATCCCGGTGAAGTCCCGTCTGCGGAAGAGGAAGACCAGCAGCACGGACGCGGCTTTGGCACTCTCCTCGACGATCGGCGCGATGACCGTCGCCCCGATCGTGTCCGCGTGCGACGGGTCGGCCGTCGACGTGGCTATCCACTGGGTCGCGAACGAGTTCGCGATGATCGCGACGAGGGCTGCGGCGCACGCGCCCCAGGCGAACGCGAAGAGGAGGTTGCGCCAGGGGCCCGGCTCGACCCGGTCCAGCCAGCGGAACGCGGCCATCAGCAGGGGGACGGGCAGCACGGCGAGGCCGAGCCCGACCAGGAAGCCCTCGGTTCCGGTCTCCTCGCGGACGATCGCGAGGATCACCAGTCCGGACAGGGCCAGCAGGGTGATGACGGCTCCCGCTCGGACCGCCTTGCTGCGCCAGAAGGCGCGGCGAGGTTTGTAGCGCCACTGGGAACGCTCCGGAACGGCGTCGAACAGCGGCTGTTCGTCGCACGCCGGAACCAACGGGAGGGCAGCCGCGTACGGCTGCTGGGACCATTCGGACACCCGACGACCCTAACCAGGGTCACTGACAGCGCGCGACGCCGTTACCGGTCCCTGACCGGTTGCGCGGCGCCGCGCGGACGCCACCGCTACGAGCCCGCCCGGCGGAAGAGCAGGTCGTGCACCGCATGCCCCTTGTCCAGTCCCTGGCCCTCGAACCGGGTGAGCGGGCGGAACGGGGGACGCGGTGCGAAACCCCCGTCGGCCCGGGTGTTCTCGAAGTCGGGATGGGCGGTGAGGACCTCGAGCATCTGATCGGCGTAGGGCTCCCAGTCCGTCGCGCAGTGCAGCACCGCGCCCGGCTTCATCCGGCGGGCGGCGAGCGTGAGGAACTCGGGCTGGATCAGCCGGCGCTTGTGGTGGCGCTTCTTGGGCCAGGGGTCGGGGAAGTACACGCGCAGTCCGTCGAGTGCGTCGGCGGCGAGCATCTCGCGGAGCAGGATGATCGCGTCACCGTTGGCCACACGGACATTGGACAGGCCCATCCGGTCGGCGAGTCCGAGCAGATTGCCCTGGCCGGGCGTGTGCACGTCCACGGCGAGGATGCCGGTGCCGGGGTCGGCGGCGGCCATCTGCGCGGTTGCCTCGCCCATGCCGAACCCGATCTCCAGGACGACCGGCAGGCCATCGAACATCTCTTCGAGATCGAGGCCGCGGAGCCCGTCGACATCCAGCCCCCAGGTGGGCCAGAGTCGCTGGAGCGCGTCCGCCTGCCCCGGCGTCACCCGGCTGCGGCGCGGTTGGAAGCTGCGGATCCGCCGCTCGTGATGCGACCCTGCGGGGTCGGCGGCGGGGCCGCCGGGGAACCGCGGCTCGCCCTTGGCCCGGGGGGCGGTGACGGTGCGGGGACCCTCGGTGGTGGCGCTCTCGAACTCAGACACAATGACCCGATTGTACGGCGGCCGGAAGTGGCCCGGGCCGTCTCTCCGGGGCACCCCGGCCGGGTGCCCCCGGGGCGGCCCCGTCCCAGCCCGCACGGGCCGCGGGCGTGCCGTGGAGGCCGGGTGCCGGCCGTACTCCCGCACCGCGGCGACGCCGCGACCGCGGACCTGGCCGGGACCGCGGACCTGGCCGGGACCGCGGCGACGCCGGGACCGCGAGGCCTAGGAGAGCTGCCGGAGCACCCGGCGGGCCACTTCACGACCGATCGGGAGCGAGGCGGTCGCCGCCGGGGAGGGAGCGTTCAGCACGTGGATCGTGCGGGTGGACTCCCGGATCAGGAAATCGTCCGCCAGGGTGCCGTCCCGCAGCACCGCCTGGGCCCTTACCCCCGCCTCCGCGGGCCGGAGGTCGTCGGCCGTGACGTCCGGCAGGAGTCGGCGGACCGCGCTGGTGAAGGCGCGCTTGGAGAGCGATCGGTGCAGTTCCCCGGCGCCGTAGCGCCAGTGGCGGCGGGCCATCTGCCAGGAGCCGGGCCAGCCCAGCGTCGTGAGCAGCTCGCGCGGGCGGACCGTGGACCAGTCGTAGCCCTCGCGGGCGAGCGCCGGGACCGCGTTCGGCCCCACGTGGACGCCGCCCTCGATGCCCCGCGTCAGATGCACGCCGAGGAACGGGAAGGCCGGATCCGGCACCGGATACACCAGACCCCGGACCAGCTCGGGCCGGGCCAGGTCGTAGTACTCCCCGCGGAACGGGACGATCCGCATGCCCGGCTCGTCGCCCGCCAGCCGGGCCAGCCGGTCGCAGTGCAGCCCCGCGCAGTTCACCAGCGCCCGGGCGCGGACGACCCGACCGGAGGACGCGCGGACCGCTACCCCCCACAGCCTGCGGTCGACGACCCGGACTTCCTCGCCGTAGTGGACCTCCGCACCGGCCGCCCCCGCCGCCTCCGCGAACTGCGCCGCGACGGCCCCGAAGTCACACACGCCGGTCGTGCCGACCCGGATCGCCGCGAGCCCCCGGACGTGCGGCTCGTACTCCGCTATCTGCGCCGGGCCCAGTTCGCGCACCGGTATCCCATTCTCCCTGCCGCGCTGCACCAGGGCGTGCAGACGGGGCAGCTCCGTGCGTTCGGTGGCGACGATCAGCTTGCCGGTGACCTCGTGGGGGATGCCGTGCTCGGCGCAGAACTTGACCATCTCGGCGGCCCCGCACACGGCGAACCGCGCCTTCAGCGAGCCGGGGCGGTAGTAGATCCCGCTGTGGATCACGCCGCTGTTCCGCCCGGTCTGGTGGCGGGCCGGTCCGGACTCCTTCTCCAGGACCACCACGGACGTGCCCGGCGCGGCGCGCGTCAGGGCGTACGCCGTCGACAGACCGACGATCCCGCCGCCGATCACCAGTACGTCACAGTCGAACGCCGTTGCCGACACCGCACACCTCCCGCCCCGGCCGTGCTCTCCGCGGCACACCGCACCCCGTGGTGCCGGCGCCGCGGGACGGACCCCCCGATAATGCACTGGCCCGCCGGCCACCGCGTTAAACCGGGTGGGACGCGCGTCACGGTCCGGCCACGGCTCACGCCGGAGCCATCAGTAGCGGACGGGCCCGCTCCCGCAACTCCGCCACGCGCGGCTCGTCCCCGTACGGCTCCAGCCGGTGCAGCAGGTCCCTTACGTACTCCGTCGTGCGGGCGGACGAGATCCGCCCCGCCACCTCCACCGCCCGGGTACCGGCCGCGCACGCCGCGTCGAGGTTCCCCGACTCGAGCTCGGCCACGGCGCTGACCACGAGGCGCAGCCCGTGCGAGCGTACGTACTCCTCCGTCGGCCGGGACAGTGCCTGTTCCGTGAAGCGCCGCACCTGCCGGGGCGCCTTCAGGTCCCGGTAGCACTCGGCCGCGTCGGCGGCGAACCGGTCGTACGAGTAGAAGCCCAGCCAGGACGGATCCGCATCGCCCTCCCGCGAGCGCTCCAGCCACGCCTCCGCGGCCTTCAGCGCCGTGCCGGCGGCTGCCGCGTCGCCCGCCTTGGCGTGCGCCCGAGCCTCCACCAGGCGGAAGAAGCTCATCGTGCGGGCGGTGGCCAACCCCCGATTGCGCTCTACGGACGCCTGCGCCAGGTCCACGCCTTCGTCCGCGAAACCCCGGTACGTCGCCTGCAGCGACATCGACGCCAGCACATAGCCGCCGAGGGGCACGTCCGCGGCGGCGCGCGCCAGCCGCAGCGCCTGGATGTAGTACCGCTGCGCCGCCTCCTGCTGACCGGTGTCGAAAGCCATCCAGCCCGCCAGCCGGGTCAGTTCGGCCGTCGCACCGAACAACGCACGTCCGACCTCGTCGGAGTACGAGCCGAGCAGCAGCGGTGCCGCGTCGACCCGCAGGCACTCGGGGACCATCGAGGAACGCCAGTCCCCGCCGCCGTACTTGGAGTCCCAGCGCCGGGCGTCCTCGGCCGCCTCCCGCAGTTTGGCCACATCGCTGTGGCCCACCCGGACGTGGCTCTCCTCCGAGGCGTCCGCGCCGCCCTCGGAGCCCTCCGCCCCCGTCGTGCGAACGGCCCCGCCGATGTGCCGCGCCACCGACGAGTCGGCGGGGGATATCAGCCAGCGGGACGCGGGCGTCGCGTACGCGCTCACCGCGAAGGACCCCGCGAGGGACTGCCAGATACCTCCGCCGCCGGCCCGCCGGCCCGCCAGGTCCAGCCGGTAGAGCTCGGTGGCCGCCTTCACGGCCTCGCCCACGTCGCGGGGGAAGGCGAGCCCCACTTCGGGGGCCGGATCCGCGTCCGCGAGCCCGATCTCGTGCAGCGGCACCGGGCGGCCCAGCTTCTGTCCGATGGCGGCGGCGATGAGGTGGGGCGCGGCGCCCTGCGGCACCATGCCCTTGGACACCCATCTGGCCACCGACGTCTTGTCGTACCGCAGGGTCAGACCGCGCTGGGCGCCGAGGTCATTGACCCGTCGGGCGAGGCCGGCGTTGCTGATTCCCGCGAGGGCGAGAACGGTGCCGAGCTTGTCGTTCGGCCCGCGTTGCTCTCTGGACATGCGTCACCCCTCGACACGCAGACAGCCGCCGGGCGTGCGCGTCCGGCATTCGCGCTGCGTCCTCCCCAGGGCGCGGTTTCCACCAGCGGCTCCGCCGTGGACCCCGGACCGTGTGCAAGCGCACGTGGCCGAGCCCCTCGGAATATGCACCCCCCGCGGAGAACAGCAGTGACACACAGGGTAGTTCGCCGCATCCCGACCGTTAAGAGGCGGTGTTCCGTATGGCGGGATTGTGGTGTGCTCGGGCGGGGAAAGGACTCCCGCCCGTGCTCCCGGTGTGTGGCCGTGCGCCCGTCCGTGCGCTCTCGTCCGGCCGGGACGGGAGCGCTTCCATGAGTGCTGCGTGGGTCGGCCCGCTGGCATGGGATCCAGCGGGCTGGGGGACACCGCCGCCTCAATCCCCGCGGGCGGCGGACCAGTCCGGGAGGTTAACCACACCTCCCGGACTGTGCGTCTGTGGTGATATGGCGATCGATGTCCGGTTGCCTCTCCGTTGGAGATTGGCCGAATGCCGCTGTTCCGGCACGGGAAGGCGCCGGGCGTTCCGGCCGTCCTCATTCGGCTCATGCCAGGGGCGCGTTCTCTTTTCGCGCGCGCGACCCAGAGCCCCTCCTGTGCGCCTCCGTCGTGGCAGCATGTCCTCATCGGGTGTGCCGGACCAGGCGTACCGGAGTTCGTCCACGGGCTGTGGAGGCGCGATGCGGTGGCTGGTGGGGTGGAGCAGTGTCGCCGCAAGCTTCGGTACGGCCGGTGCGGTCGGTTCGGCCGGCACCGTACGCGGCGGACCGACGGGCGCCGGCGACGAGAGCCTCACGGTCCACCCCGTCGGCGCCCAACTGCTGTGGGGGGACCCCGACCCGCTCTGGGCCGTCGGTGACTGGCGGCCCGACGAGGTCCGCATCGTCACCGTCGACCCACCCGTCGGCTCGCCCGGCCACGCCCCCGCCACCCGTCTCGCCGTACTGGGCTGTTGCGCGGCGAGCGACGAAGAGTTGCGCGTCGGGCTCTTCGCAGCGCGCGGCGGCGCACTGCGTCACCTCACCGCGTGGGCCGGCAGCTACACGGCCGTCGTCCAAGTGGGTCGCCGCATCACCATCGCCGGTGACCTGGCAGGGGCTCGCCCCGTCTTCTACACGCCCTGGTCGGGCGGCACCGCCTACGCCACCGCAGCCCTCCCGCTCGCCGACCTCATCGAGGCCCAGCTCGACATCGGCCACCTCGCAGCGGTGCTCGCCTGCCCCGAAAGCCCCGAGGCGCTGCGCGACTCCACGCCGTACACCGGGGTGAAGCGGATCCCTCCCGGCCACGCGCTCATCCTGCGCGAGGGCTCGCGCGAGATCGCGGGCTACGAGCCGGTCGCCTCCCTCGCCGTCGCCGCACCCCAACTCGACCCGGACCGCGCCATGGACGCGGTGCGCGACGCGCTCGTCGACGCCGTGCGCGCCAGGCTCACCGCCCCCCGGCATGCACCGGAGACCCTGCCCCCCGACCCCGGCCCCGTGCCCGGGATGGGGCCGGCGGAACGACGCGCGGCACGGGGGGCACCTGCACCCGGTATCGGCGCCGACCTCTCCGGAGGCAGTGCCTCCGGCACCCTCGCCCTGCTCGCCTCAGGACTGCCCGGTGTGCCGGGCACGATCCTCGGACACGGAACCGGCGCCGGCGAACGCCTCCTCGCCGTCACCTTCAACGACCTGGCCACACCACAGGGCAGGGAGGCCGAGATGGAACGGGTCAGAGCCATCGCCGCCAACCCCAGGCTGCACCACGTGGTGGTCGCCGCCGGCGAGGAGGCACTGCCGTTCGCCGAACTCGACGGGCCGCTGACCGACGAACCGGGTCCCTCGCTGGTCGAGGCGGAACGCCACCGCAGACGCCTGGCATCGGGAAGCGCCGACCACTTCACGGGGCAGGGCGCCCGCCACGTGCTGGACGCCCACCCGGCGAGGCTGGCCGACCTGCTGCTGGACCGCAGGCGGCGGCCGCTGCTGCGCCCCGTCTCCGCGCTCGCCCGGGCCGCGGGAACTTCGGCCGGTTCGCTCCTCGTCCCCGTGACCGTCTATCGCGCCGCGCGCAAGCTCGCCCGCACGCCGTACCGGACGGGGCTGGAGTCGGCCGCGGCGCACCTTCCCTCGGCGAACCGCGCCGCGCACACCGTGAACGGCCCGCTGGCGGCGTCCCTCGCGGCGCTCGCGTGGTCACGGCCGGGCCCCGCGGCACGCTGGCTCACCGGGGAGGCACTCGCCGAAGTATCGGTTCGCCTCCAGGAGGCGGCCACCCGGCCGTCCTCGGTGCAGCGGCCGGGCGAGGCACGGGCTCGAGCCGCGCTCGCCCGGTACGCCGCGGACCACCGGATACTGGAACAGGCCGCAGAGGTGCGCAGCCAGCGACTGCACTCCCCCTTCCTCGACAACCAGGTGGTCCGGGCGGCGCGCGACCTCCCCGAAGCGCTCCGGGTGCAGCCCGGGGCGCGGGCCGCGGTCCTGCGCGCGGTCCTCGCGGGTGCCGGCATCCACGACCTGCCGGCCGGCTGGGGCGCCCCGTCCCAGGCCGCTTCGACCTCTGCGATGCGGGCGGGCCTGCGCATGTCGCTGTCCCATCTGCTCGACCTGTTCGCCACTCCGCTCCTCGCGGACGCGGGCCTGGTGGAGGCGCGCGTGGTCCGCAAGGCGCTGCGCGCGGCTGCGGAAGGCGAGCCGGTGCCGCTGGACGGCCTCGCCGAACTCGTCTCCACCGAACTGTGGCTGCGCCGTCTCCTCGCCCGCCGGGGCACCTGCTGGACGGGGACGGCGGCGCCGCGCCGCCGTGCGGTCGCCGCAGGGGTTCCGCCGAGGCCGACGCTGCAGACGTAGCCACCGCGGGGACGGCTGCGACCTCCACCGAGGCCGGGCGGCCCACCCCGGCCCCGTGACCGTTCGGGGACGCGCGTCCACCACACCCGTTCGCCTCCGTTCCGGTGGTCAGCGGTCCCCTCCCGGTGACCCCGTCGCCGTTGATCGCCCGTGTCCCCGTCCTGTCCCTGCCGCTGTCGCCCTCCGGCCCGTCCCCGATGCCGCTCGGAGTCCTCTTCGTCCTCCGGCCCAGCTCCCGGCCTGGCCGGCCTGACCCGTTCCGCAGCCGCCCCGCGCCCGGCGCGCTCCGTCGGAAAACGCCGCGCACCCACCGCACTCGGCCCGGAGAATGACCCGGTGCGGTATCTCATCCTCGGTGTCACGGAAGCCTTCGACGAACACGGCAGTACCCTGCCCCTCGGCGGTGCGCGGCTGCGGGCCCTGCTCGCCGCGCTCGCCTACCGGGGAGGACGCGTCGCGCCCGTGCCCGCACTGGTCAGGGACGTGTGGGGCGACGAGCCCCCGCAGGACGCCTCCGCCGCGCTGCAGGCGCTCGTCGGCCGGCTGCGGCGGGCCCTGGGCAGGGACGCGATCCAGTCCACCCCCGGCGGCTACCGGCTCGCCGCGACGCCGGACGACATCGACCTCCACGTCTTCGAGAACCTCGTCCGCACCGGCGGCACGCAGCTCGACGCCGGTGATCCCGTCGCAGCGGCCGCCACCTTCCGCGAAGCCCTCGGTCTCTGGCGCGGCCCCGCGCTCGCGGACCTCGCCGAACCGGACGCGGCCGTGCGCCCGGAGGCGCAACGCCGAGCGGCCGTCCGACGCCGCATCGAAGCGGACCTGCGGCGCGGGGCCACCGGAAGCCTCGTACCGGAGCTCGAAGAGCTCATCGCGGCCCACCCCTACGACGAGACCCTGAGGGCCCAGTTGCTCAGGGCGCTCGATGCCGAAGGCCGTCGGGCCGACGCGCTCACCGCGTACGAGGACGCCCGCCGCACCCTCGCCGACGGCCTCGGCGTCGAGCCGGGACACGAACTGGGCACTCTGCACGCACGGTTGCTGCAGTGGGCCCCACAGCAACCACCGGAACCGAAGGGGAACCTCCGCCCCAGACTGAACTCCTTCGTCGGCCGGGAGGCGGAAATCTCCGCCATCCGGAAAGAGCTGAGCCGTTCGCGGCTCGTGACCCTCACGGGTCCCGGCGGTGCGGGGAAGACCCGGCTCGCGGAGGAAGCCGCGTCCGCAACGGCAGGCGCCTGGCTCGTCGAACTCGCCCCGCTGGAGGACCAGGCGGCCGTGCCGGGAGCCATCGTCTCCGCCCTCGGTCTGCGCGAGACGAACCTGATCACCCTCGAGGGGCAGCCGTCCCAGGCAGACCCCGGTTCCCAGCTCGTCGAGTACCTGGCCCCGCGTGAGCTGCTGCTCGTACTGGACAACTGCGAACACGTCATCAGCACCGCTGCAGAGGTCGCGGAGAGCCTGCTCACCCACTGCCCAGGGCTGCGGATCCTCGCCACCAGCCGCGAACCGCTGGGGGTCATGGGGGAGAGCGTCCGCCCCGTGGACCCCCTGCCCGAGGACTCCGCGCTCCGACTGCTCGCCGAGCGCGGCGCAGCGGTGAACCCCGCCTTCCGGGTCGAGGACGACCCCGTGGCGGCTGGCGAGATCTGTCGCGGTCTGGACGGGCTGCCGCTCGCCATCGAACTCGCCGCCGCCCGACTGCGGATGCTCACGCTCCGCCAGATCGCCGACCGCCTCGACGACCGCTTCCGGCTGCTCAACCGGGGCAGTCGGACCGTGCAGCCGCGCCAGCAGACGCTGCGGGCCGTCGTCGACTGGTCGTGGGACCTCCTTGACGACGGCGAACGCACCGTCCTCCGGCAGGTCTCCGTCTTCGCCGGCGGCTGGGACCTCACCGCTGCGGAGGCGTTGTCCGGACCGGACGTCGCCGGCCACCTCGGCGCGCTCGTCGACAAGTCCCTGGTCACCGCTGCTCCGACCGTCGACGGCGAGATGCGCTTCAGGCTGCTCGAGACCATTCACGAGTACGCCGCCGAGCGCGCGGCGGAGGAGCCGGAGCTCCGCGCCGCAGCGGAAAGCGCCCACACCGCACACTTCCAGTCCGTCGCCGAGCAGGCCGAACCACTGCTCCGCACCGATGGGCAACTCCGGTGGATCCGGCACCTGGAGACGGACCTCGACAACATCCGTGCCGCCCTCCACCGCACCACCACCCGACCGGAGCAGGAGCCGCTCGCCGTGCGCCTCGTCCTCGCCATGGGCTGGTTCTGGTGCCTGCGCGAATACCGCCCCGAGGGCCTTGCCTGGGCTGCCCGGACGATCGGCCTGTCACCCGATCCGGAGGACGGTGCGGCCGACCCCCGCTACTGGCCGCGCATGCAGTTGCGCATGCTCCACCTCTTCCTGGCCATCGAGAACGGCCCGGACTTCGAGGTCTACCGCGATCCGCGCACCCGGGACCTGCTGCGGCGGCTGAGGGACGCCTTCAGCGCGGGCGGGCCCGAAGCCGCCCGCTTCCCGGGGCTGGCGTGGCCGTTCACCACCTACCTCACCGACGGCCCCGAAGGAATCCTGGAACTCCTCGACCGGGCCGTCGCGAACTGTCGCGTCCACGGCGGTGACTGGGAGGTCGGTGTCACTCTGATGTACCGCACGCACATCGCCATCGACCACCCGGGCAGCATCGGCCTGGTCGACGACGACCTGGCCGAGCTGCGCGAGATCAGCCGTCGCGTCGGCGACCGCTGGATGCGGGCGCAGGTCGCGGGCGCCGTCGCCGAGACGAGCATGATGCGGGGCCGGTACGAGGAGGCCCATGCGGCGTACGCCGAGTCCCTGGAGCTCGCGCGTGAGGTCGGTGCGCATTCCGAAGCACCCTTCCTGCTGGCCCGCATGGCCGAACTGGGCTACCGCGCGGGGGACGCGGACGCCGCGCTGAGGGGGCTGGAGGAGGCGACGGCGGAGGTCGAGCGCCACAACGTGCCGACGGGAAAGGGGTACATCTCCTACCTACGAGCGGTCATCGCGCTGGAGCGCGGTGAGTTCGCGCGGGCCGAGGAGCTCACCCGGGAGGCCCGCGCGGCCTGTCCCGCCGGGACGTCCCCGCCCCACTTCATGGTGGCGCTCGACGGTGTCGACGCGCGGATCGCCGTGTACGGGGCCGGCGGTGGGCCCGGGGCCGGCATCCGGGGTCTGGCCACCGCGCTGCGCGACGCCCACGAGGTCCGTTGCTCGGAGGTCGTCACGGCCCATCTCGCCGAATCGACCGCGGACGTGCTGCTCCTGCTCGGCGAAGAGCGACTCGCCGTCCGGCTCCTCGCCGCTGCCGAGACCTGGCGCAACGGCATGCCGCGATCCGTTCCCGAGCGCCGGGTGACGGACGCGGTCGAGACCGGGGCGCGCGCCGTCCTCGGGGAGCGGCGGTACGCGGCCGAGTACGCGGCAGGGGCTGCCCTCTCCGTTCCGCAGGTCCTGGATGCGCTGGCGCCCGTGGTTGCGCTCGCACCGCAGATCCCACCGGTCGCACGGGCCTCTTCGGGCTCTTCGGGTTCTCCGGGTTCTCCGAGTCCTTGGGGCAGGGCTGGCGGGGCTGAGCGCGTTGAGCGCGTTTGACCGGGTTGACGGGTCTGACGGGGGCGGGCTCACGCGCAGCTGATCCGTGCCAACGCCCAGTCGGCCAGGGCCACGCCGGCGAACGGAGCCTGGGGTTCCACCACCAGCCGGACCGTCCGGCGCCCGGAGACGGCGACGTGGACGGGTACGGCGGGATTCCCGGCGCGCATCACGGGCGAACGCCAGAGCCGTACCCCGTCGGCATGGACGGAGAACCTCACCGACCCGCGGACCAGCGACAGGTCGTCGATGCCGACGAGCGCGTCGTACGTGGTGCACTGCCGGTTCAGGTCGATGGTGACCGCGGATCGCGAGCGCACGGTCACCCCGTACGCGTACCCGGCGCCGTCGACAGACACGGCGCTGCGCTGCCAGACCCAGCTGTTGTCACCCGGTCTCATGGCGGGCCGCGTCCTCGGGCTGCCGCCTGGGACGCGGTAGTCCAGCTGGTCCACCCGGTAGACGGTCGGTGCGGGGGCAGGTGCCGGAGCCGACGGGGGCGCGATCGTCGGGGACCGGGAGTCGAGCTTCGGGCCGGGCTGTCGTGCGGGCGCCGTGGGTTCGGGCTCGGCCTCGGGAAGTGCGGAACCGGGAGCCGGGGCCTTGGGCTCCAACCCCGCCGGCCCTGGTAAGGCAGCTGCGGACGGGGTCGCTTCGGCGGACGGTTCCGCCGGGGACTGCGCCTGCTCGTCGGCGGGCGGCGAAGGAACGACCGACGCCGGGGCGTCCGGAGCGACCGGCTGCGTGGAGGCGCGCTGTGCCTGGGGAGGCCGCCCGGGCGTCGGGTCCGTGGACAGCGCCCAGACGATCCCGACCGCTGCTGCCACGGCCACCGCGGCGGCCATACCGGTCTTGGCCGCGCCGCCCAGGCCGTGCGACACAGCCGTCGAATTCGCGCCCGTAGCGTCGACGGTTGATCCGGACCCGCCGCTACCTCCGGCTCCGCCGCCACCAGCTGCCCCTGATGCTGCACCGGCACCCGTCTCGGAACCCGTGGCTGCCCCGCCCGCAGGGCCCGCAGCCGCCGGGGCACCGGCCGCTGCGCCCACAGCCCCACCGGCCCCCCCACCGGACCCCGCCCCCGCTCCGACCGCACCGGCGGCGCCGCCCGCCACGACTTCGGAGACCCGGAGGGAGAATTCGGCGGCGAACCACCCGACGAGTGCCACGGGCAGCAGCGCCGGGATGCCCGCGTTGACCTGCTCCAGTTCGCCGGCCGCCAGTCGGCACCCGGCGCACTCCTCCAGGTGCTTGCGCAGCCCCCGCTCCGCCCGCATCCGCAACCCGCCCCGGGCGTAGGCGCCCAGCCGGTCCGCGTACCGGGCGCAGCTCTCGCCGGAGGTGAGGGAGGAACTCACGTGCGCTTGCAGATAGGCCTGCTTGAGCCCTTCCCGGGCACGGCTGGCCAGGACCGCCGTGGCGTTCGCGGAGAGCCCGAACAGCGCCGCCACGTCTCCGGGCGACGCCTCCTCCACGGCGGTGTGCCAGAGCACCGCCTGCCAGCGCTCGGGCAGCGAGCGGAACGCCTGTACGGCCAGGGACTGTTCGGCCTCGTGCATCGCCCGCACATCAGCGCCGACGTCCACGGCAAGCTGGTCGGGCATTTTGGTGGCCAGCGAGACCTGGTCGGCGAAGACCGCGAAGTCTTCGACCAACTGTTCCCGTTTCGTCGACTTGGCCCAGGCAGCGGCGACCCGGCGTACGGTCGTCAGCAGATAGGCCCGTACGGCGTGTTCGGGACCCGCACCGCCACGGACCGCCTGCAGCGTCCTGGCGAACACCTCGGCGGTCAGGTCCTCCGCGGTGTCGGCGTCACGGCAGCAGGTGCGGGCGTAGCGGTGCACCGCTTCCGCATGCCGACGGTAGAGCTCCTCGTACGCCCGGTCGTCCCCCGAGTGCATACGCCGGATCAAATCGGCGTCGGAGGGCGGCAGAGCAACGGTCGGGCTCGACCCGGCCTCGCGCTGCGACGGAACGCCCGCTCGGTCCTCCTTCGGCGGCCTTCCAGCCGGCGGACGTCCCGGGCGTTTGGCGTGCCTGGGGCCTGGCTGGCCCGGGATCTGAGCGGAAGGCGTTTCGCCGGTCTCCGCGGCGTCAGGCCCGGCGAAGGCCTCGTCCCGACCGTCACTGCCCATCCTGGTCGCCCCCGTACGCACCCCGTGACCTGAACACCGGCCCAGCGTGCCACAGGGAGTGAACTGTCAAGGCTTCCCCGAGCGGCAACCACTCATCCGGGGAGGGCAACCGACATCACGCACGGTCGTTCACCCATGCGGAGTACCCGAGTCGGTCTTGCGGCCGGCCGTCGGTGGACCGGACCAGCCGTTGAAAGGGCCTGTGCCCGGTCCTGGTCTCCCGAGTTCTCCTGATCTCCCGTCCCGGGCTTCCTCTGTCCGTCTGCCGTTCGCTCGCCTCCCACCACGGCTCGGCGTCGTCGTCCGCCGCCCTCCACCGAGCGCTTTGACAGCGCGCCAGGACGCCCGCTCGCTCGGACAGCGGCCCGCCCGAACATTCGCTCGGCCAGCGCGCCGACAACTCGCCCACGCCTGCACCTCAACCGTGTTGTCCGCGAGGGCCGGCCGCCGTCAAGCCGTGCTCCCCCGTCCGGGGGCGCCGCTCCTCCACGACACCGCAGCCGTCCGCCGCAGCCCGCCGGCCACGGCACCATCACACGGGCCGCGAACGCAGGCCCTCCAGCAGGATGTCCAGCAACCGGGCCGAGGCCGCAGCCTGCTGCGCCGCATCCGGAAGAGACGGCGCCGCCGTGGCTATCACCAGCAGGACATCGGCCACCGTCACATCGCCGCGCAGCTCACCGGCCTCCCGCGCCCGCTCGACCAACTGCCCCACCACGTCCAGCAGCTCACCCGCCCCCGCATCGTGCTGCTCGGCCGCCGGTGCCGGACGCTGTGCGATCACCCGTAGGTCCGACGGGGCGGCCAGGCCCAGCCGCTGCTGCGGCACCCGGATCTCGTCCCGCACGGCATCCGCGACGGTCGTCGAGTCGTCCACATCCACACCGACCCTCAGCACGTGCGGCGGCAGAAGCCGCCCCGCACCCGACGCGACGGACGTCCGCAGGAAACGGGAGAGCGCCGACCAGGGCTCCTCCTCCTGCCCCAGCGCCGTGCGTGCCTGCTCGGTCAGCCGTGCGGTCTCCTCCTCCGCTATCCGCCGTACGAGCACGTCCTTGCTCGGAAAACGGCGGTAGACCGTGCCGACCCCGACACGCGCCCTGCGGGCCACGTCCTCCATCGGGGCCCCGTACCCCAGCTCGCCGAACACCTCACGAGCAGCTCGCAGAACGTGCTCCAGATTGCGCTGCGCGTCCACGCGCAGCGGCGTCGAACGGCTGGTCGTAGCCATCGTCGCGTGCCCGTTCCCACTCACATCGGCCGCGACCGCAGACTGCCAATGCGTACCCTGAATGTGCATAAGTGTTCCCCCGGTAATGATGTGTCTCCCCCCGGAGACTTCCCCTCCTTGACAGTCGGGGGAGCCGGACGAGTCACCGACCCGACACCCCGACGAGGTACGAACATAGTTGAGTCGGGGTCAATTCAGAAGGGGCAGTTCCGTCCGGTGCGCCCCCCGATCGGAGCAAGGGCCGGAACGTTCCTGATTCAGCCCCCTCCATCCACCCCCCATACCGCCACTGACCTGCAGACCTTCGCCCCCGTCCGGACCCCGGGCCGACGTTGACCGGCCAAAACATCCGGTCACACAATTTGCTGAGCCTGTGGACAAACTCCTGAGGCCGTTGCGTCATGGGATGGTGAAGGCTGCATACTCCCGGGACACGACCCCCGGCACCCCGCCGCGCACACGCATCCTCATCGTCGGCGGCGGCTACGTGGGGATGTACACCGCGCTCCGCCTCCAGCAGAAGCTGAAGACGGAGCTGGAACGGGACGAGATCGAGATCGTCATCGTGACGCCCGAGCCGTACATGACCTACCAGCCCTTCCTGCCGGAGGCCGCGGCCGGATCGATCTCCCCCCGACACGTCGTGGTGCCGCTCCGCCGCGTCCTCAGCAGATGCCGCATCGTCATCGGCGAGATCAGGTCCGTCGACCACGCCAAGCGCACCGCGACCCTCACCACCCTCGGCACCGAGGCAGAGGGCACGGGCGCGGTCCCGATCGACTACGACGAGCTGGTCATCGCCCCCGGCTCCGTCTCCCGCACCCTGCCCATCCCCGGCCTCGCCGACTACGCGATCGGCTTCAAGACCGTCGAAGAGGCCATCGGTCTGCGCAACCACGTCCTCGAACAGATGGACATCGCCTCCTCCACCCGGGAGCCCGCGCTCCGCGACGCCGCCCTCACCTTCGTCTTCGTCGGCGGCGGGTACGCGGGCGTCGAAGCGCTCGGCGAGCTGGAGGACATGGCCCGCTACGCCACCCGCTACTACCACAACATCAAGCCGGAGGACCTGAAATGGGTCCTCGTGGAGGCGAGCGACCGCATCCTCCCGGAAGTCGGCGAGCAGATGGGCACGTACGCCATCCGGGAGCTGCGCGCCCGCAACATCGACGTGCGCCTCGAAACCCGCCTGCAGTCCTGCGAGAACCGCGTCGCCGTACTCAGTGACGGCACGCGCCATCCGACTCGCACGGTCGTGTGGACCGCCGGCGTCAGACCCGCCCCCGTCCTCGCCGCCACCGACCTGCCGCGCAACGAGCGCGGGCGGCTCGCGTGCACCGCCCGCCTCACCATCGAAGGTGTCGAACACGCCTGGTCGGCCGGGGACGCCGCCGCCGTGCCCGACCTGACCGCGGCCGAACCGGGAGCGGTCACCGCCCCCAACGCCCAGCACGCCGTGCGCCAGACCAAGGTGCTCGCCGAGAACATCGCCGCCTCGCTCCGTGGGAAGCCCCTGACGGAGTACCGGCACGCCTACGTCGGATCAGTGGCGTCGCTCGGCCTGCACAAGGGCGTGGCCCATGTGTACGGCAAGAAGTTCAAGGGGTATCCGGCCTGGCTGATGCACCGCACCTACCACCTCAGCCGGATGCCCACGTTCAACCGCAAGGCGCGCATCCTGGCCGAATGGACGCTGTCCGGCCTCTTCAAACGTGAGATCGTCTCGCTCGGGTCGCTCGAACATCCGCGCGCCGAGTTCGAACTCGCTGCGGGCGCTGCCCCGTCGAGACCCCTTGCGCGCCGGCACGAGGACCCGCCGGGCCGGGGCAGGCAGAGGCGCCGGGGCCAGACGCCCGGGGGCGGCGCGGAGGAGGGCGCATCGGAGGATCGACGGCGGGACTGACGGTTCCTGTCAGTGCGGTCGGTCACACTGGACGTGTGACGATAGGTCGACCGACACCTGCACAGGGTGGCCTGTCCCGGGACGCTTCCCCCACGACCGCCAGAATGCTGTCGCCGCACCGAACGGCGCAGCCGCGCAAGACAACAGCAACGACACCACGAGGCTTGAAAATCCGTGAACTTCACGCGTTGGAGCGCCCGGCTTCCCGGCACGCAGCGTCGCGCCGCAGCGCGGACGGACCGCGGCTCCGTGCCCGCCGCCCGCGGTGAGTACGCCCAGCAGCCGGAACGCCTGCCCGACGACCTCGGCGCCGGCGACCCGGCCGAGGCCGACGAACCAGGCGGTGCGCCCGAAGCCCACGTCGCCCCCACGCTGGAGCACCACACCGCGCGGGAGCTGCTCGGTCGACTGCCCGCCCTGGTCGCCCTCGTGCACGGCCCCGAGCACCGCGTGTCGTACGTCAACGAGGCCTACGCGGCGGCGTTCGGCCCGCGGCTCGCCGGTACTCCCGCCGCACGCGCCTGCCCCGAGCTCGTCGACCTGGGCCTGCTCCCGCTGATGGACCAGGTGCTGCGCAGCGGCAAGCCCCGGACGGTGAAGTCCCGCCGGGGCCAGGGCGGCGGCTCGTACACGGTCACCTGCCTCCCCGCCGAGGCGCCCGTCCACGACGGCACCGCCGTCGGCGGCGTCCTCGTCTTCGCCGCTGACGTCACCGACCACGCCGAAGCGGCGGAACGGCTGCGCGCCAGCGAACGGCGCCACCGTGAGACCGCCGTCACGCTGCAGCGCTCCCTGCTCCCGCAGGAGCTGGAGCAGCCCGACGACCTGCGCATCGCGGCCACGTACCAGCCGGGTGGCACCGATGCCGCGGTCGGCGGCGACTGGTACGACGTGATCACCCTCGGCGCCGGCCGCACGGCACTCGTCATCGGCGACGTGATGGGCCGTGGGGTCCGGGCGGCCGCGGTCATGGGACAGTTGCGCACCGCCGTCCGCGCGTACGCCCGCTTGGACCTGCCGCCGCACGAAGTGCTCCAACTGCTGGACGGGCTCGCCGCGGAGATCGACCCCAGTCAGATCGCCACCTGCGTGTACGCGGTGCATGACCCCAACGAGGGACGGCTCGTCTACGCGTCGGCAGGTCACCTGCCGATCCTCGTGCGGGACGGCGACGGCACCGTCCATCGCGCCGAGGAGCCGACCGGCCCCCCGCTCGGCACCGGCGGTTGGCTGCACACGTCCGGCACCATCGGCCTGCCTCCCGGCTCGACCGCCGTCCTCTACACCGACGGCCTCGTCGAGCGGCGGGGCGAGGACATCGACGAAGGCGTCGCGGCCCTCGAGCGCGCCCTGGCAGGAGCGACCGGGACACCGCAGGTCGTCTGCGACCGGTTGATCCGCGCCCTGGGCGTGACCGCCGAGCACGACGACGACGTCGCGGTCCTCGTCCTCCAGCACCCGACCCGCACCGGCCCGGCCGCCGAGCTCTTCCACAACGCAGCCCTCGAACTGCTCGGCGGCGTCGAAGCCGCGCCCCGGGCCCGGGCCTTCGCCTCGGGCGTCCTCGCCTCCTGGCGCTTCCCGGGAGAGCTCCGCGACCTCGGCGTCCTCGCAGCCAGCGAGCTTGTCGCGAACTCCCTGCAGCACGGCACGCCGCCCATGCGCCTGCGGCTGCGGCGCACCGACCGGCGACTGATCGTCGAGGTGACGGACGGCGACGACCACCTGCCGCGCCGCCGCCGTGCGGAAACGGAGGACGAGGCGGGTCGCGGGATCTCCATCGTCGCGACCATCGCGTCGTCCTGGGGGAGCCGCCGGACACCGGGCGGCGGCAAAGCGGTGTGGTGCGAGTTCGCGCTGCCCGACTAGGTGGGACTAGACGGCGGCCTCGACCGTGTCGTGTGCGGGCTGGTGCTGGGCCACGACCCGCGACCGGGACGCGAGAGCGGGGCGGTCCTGCGCCGGCTTCAGCTGCTTCCCCAGCCGTAGCGCCAGCACGCTGATGCCCAGGGAGAACAGCACGAACGTCACGATGTACGGGCCGTGCAGGGCGGCACCCATCGGCCCGCCCACTGCCGGGCCCACCGCCAGTGCCAGCTGCTTGACCAGTGCGAACGCCGAGTTGTACTGCCCGACCATGCCATCCGGCGCGAGGTCGGCGACCAGCGGTGCCACGGTCGGCGACAGCATCGCCTCGCCGAGGCCGAAGAGTCCGTAGGTGGTGATGAACGCAGCCGTCGCCATCAACTGACTGCCGTGTCCGAGGCCCGCGTAGCCGGCGATGATCCACGCGACCGCCCAGACCAATCCGACCGCCGCGATCACCCGCGAACGCCGCCGCCGTTCGACGAACCTCAGTACGAGGAACTGCGCGGCCACGATGACCGCCGTGTTGGCGGCCAGGGCGATCCCGAGTGCGGCCGGATCGATGCCCGCGGCCTCCGTGCCGTACGCCGCGAGCCCCGACTCGAACTGCCCGTAGCAGGCGAAGAACAGCACGAAGCCCAGGACGGACAGCTGCACCATGGCCCGGTGACCGAGCAGGGAGCGCAGTCCTCCACCGGCCTTGGCCGCCGGCCGCGCATCCTGGATCGACGGCCCGCCCGGCATCCGCACCGTCGCGGCGATCACCGCGAGCACGACGAACATCGCCGCTTCGATGAGGAAGAGCAGGGTGAAACTGGCCGGCTTGCTCGCGTCGACGAGCTGACCGCCGACGAGACCGCCGATGCCGAGCCCCAGGTTCTGCAGGAAGAACTGCATGGCGAACGCCCTGGTCCGGGTAGCGGGGCTGGAGCACCAGACGATCATCGTGGCGAGCGCGGGCTGCATCACGGCCGTGCCCGCTCCGAGAAGGGCGGCGGAGAACACCGCAGTGGGCACGTTGCGGGCCACACCCATGCTCAGCGCGCCCGCCGAAGCCGCGAGCGCAGCCACGAACAGCACGGGCATGGGCCCACGCCGGTCGATGGCACGCCCGGTGAAGGGGAGGACGACGAGCGCGGCCATGGCGAAGACGGCCAGCACGGCCCCTGCCGTACCGGCGCCCAGGTCCCGCACCTGGGCCACGTACACATAGAGATACGGAACGGTGAACCCGAGCCCGAACGCGCTCAGCACGTTCCCTGCCTGGATCCGGCGCAGCGCGGCGCCCATCGCCTTGGTCACACTCACCCACTTCGGTCGGTCAGCCACAGCAATGACTGAGATTTGAAGACTTTGAAACTAAAGTTCGAACGTGAACAATACACATTGAAGGACTTAGAATCAAACCCGTACCGTGGGATAGTGAGGCGCATGTCCGACACCCCCGAGCAGCCCGACCGCCCGCGAGCCCGGCGGACCCGGCACGCCCCCCCGGCCGCAGCCGCTTCCCCGGCGTCCCAGGAGCCGAGCCTCGACGAACAGATCGCCGCGTACCAGCGCGAGTTCCGGGACCTGGACCCCCAGGTGGAGAAGGTCGTCTCGGCCCTCGGCCGACTCAACCGCCGGATGAGCGTGGCTTACGGCCGCCAGGTCGCTGCCCTCGGCATCAGCAACGCCGAGTGGGAGGTCCTCAAGACGCTGGTCCTCGCCGGCGCCCCGTACCGCCAGGGTCCGGGAGACCTGGCCAAGAGGCTCGGGCTGACCCCGGCCGCCATGACCCACCGCATCGACCGCATGGCGGCGGAGGGCCTCGTCACCCGTGATCGGGACGAGAGCAACCGGGTGCGCGTCATCGTCGAGCTGACCGACGAGGGCAGGGCGAAGTGGCTGGAAGCCATGCGCATGGCCACGGACTTCGAGGAGGAGCTGCTGCAGGACCTGTCGGGGGAGGAGCGGGCGGTCCTCGGCGAGCTGCTGATCCGGGTACTCCGCCGGGTGGAACACGCCCAGCCCGATGCCGGCGGGCGGCTCACCGATCTGGACTAGAACGCTGCCGCCGGGGCCCTGGTCGCTCCGAACCGGGGGAACCCGGTGGCGGACGAACTGATGACGGTTCGCCAGGTCGTACGGCAGGTGTCCTGCAGATGGACGTAGGGGTTGACAGGCCACTTCCGGATCCGTAAGGTTCTTCGAGTTGTCACGGAGCCGATCCGGTTCCGAGCGACCGTCCAGCCGCACATGCGGCACACAACCTCTGCACGACATCCCAACCGGGATGAATTCCGCATGCCGAAATTCATTTCGAACGGCTCGATTATGAGTCGCCTGGGAAATCCGCTAGAGTTTGGGTGTCGGAACGGCCGGGAGGTCGGAAAGGCAACCCCTGCTGACTGGGGATCAGGGCCGAAAGGGTCTGGTAGAGTCGGAACCGCCGGAAAGGGAATTCGCGAAAGCGGAGGAACGGTCCGGCAGCCCGCTCCAGCGGGTGGCGGAAACGGAAATCGGATCTGCTAGGCTGGAAACACCGAAGGGAAGCGCCCGGAGGAAAGCCCGAGAGGGTGAGTACGAAGGAAGCGTCCGTTCCTTGAGAACTCAACAGCGTGCCAAAAAT
>NZ_JBHZCF010000017.1:0-99603 GCF_042755225.1 Streptomyces sp. NPDC059169
GGGGATCGGGTTGCGGGGGGGAAAAAAGAGGGGGGGGCGGTGGGGGCGTCGGGGGGTGCGGAGTTTGTGTTTGTCTTTTTTGTTGGGGGGGGGGGCGCCCCCCCCCCCCCCCCACCCCGTTTCCCTGTACGTGCGCGAGGAGGACGGGACGGACATGACGATGGACGACGGGGGCGCGCCCTGGCTGGTCGTGGGGCTCGGGAATCCGGGGCCGGGCTACGCGGGGAACCGCCACAACGTGGGGTTCATGGTCGCCGATCTGCTGGTGGGGCGCATGGGTGGGTCGTTCAAGCGGGCGGCGAAGGCGCAGGCGCAGGTCGTGGAGGGCCGGATCGGTCCGCCGGGGCCGGCGAGCCGGCGGGTGGTCCTGGCGAAGCCGATGTCGTACATGAACCTGTCGGGCGGTCCGGTGACGGCGTTGCGGGACTTCTACAAGGTGCCGACGGCGCACGTCGTCGCGATCCACGACGAGTTGGACATCGACTACGGGACGCTGCGGTTGAAGCTGGGCGGCGGTGACAACGGGCACAACGGCCTGAAGTCGATGACGAAGGCGATGGGGGCGGACTACCACCGGGTGCGTTTCGGTATCGGTCGTCCTCCGGGCCGGATGCAGGTCGCGGACTTCGTGTTGAAGGACTTCTCCTCGGCGGAGCGCAAGGAGCTGGACTACTTCGTGGACCGTGCTGCAGATGCGGTGGAGTGTTTGGTGACGGAGGGTCTGGAGCGGGCGCAGGGCGCGTACAACTCCTGACAACCAGGACGAAGCACTGGGCAAGAGTTGACCCAGCGCTACGGTTGCCGAAGTATCGCGGCACATGAAGCGGAAGTCCTCCGGCCGGATACTCGATCACGGTCGCCGTGCGGCCATGTTCCTCGTCGCCGTGCTGCTGGTGGTGGCCGGCGTCTGGTCGTCCTGGGGCTCGGCGCAGCACGTGCTGTTGGGCAAGGGCCGTGAGCACGGGGTGCTGACGGTGACGAGCTGTGGTGAGAAGACGTGCACGGGGCCGTTCGATCCGGAGGGTCCTGCTGTGGCGCGTGCGGGGATGACGATCGAGCATTCGGTGGCGGTGTCCACGGGGGCGCGGCTGCCGGTGGTGGTCAAGCCGGGCACGGACGAGGTGGTCCGTACGGGCTGGGCGGGGGCTTTGCACTCCTGGCTTCCGCTGGGGGGTGCGTTGCTGCTCGCGGCGCTGGTGATCGGCGGTGGGCTGGGGATGGCGCGTACGGGGTGGGCTACGGCGGTGGTGGGCGGTGCGCTCCTGGTGGGTGCGTTCTTCGCCCTCTGACGGACCCGGCCCTGCGTCGGTGTGTTCTCGTGGCGGAGGTGTCGTGACGGTGTTCTGCGTCCGGGTGCTGAGCCGCCTGCGGTCGTGCGGTCGCCCGGAAGGAATCTGAGCGCCTTCCGGTCGCCCCCGGACCATCGGGTGGTGTTGCGGTCCCGCGGGTTCACCCGATCGTTATGCGGACCATTGGCGCAAGTGGCCGCACTTGGTGCGGATGGGGCTGGTGCACTCGTTGACGGTCGGACGGGTTCGCAGGAAGCTGAGCCGCCCCCCACGGCATCTCCTCTCACTCATGTTGGATTGCCCATGCGCATGCTCACTTCCACCGGTGCGGTGGTTGCGGCCGCGGCCTGTTCGCTGCTGTTCGCCCCCTCGGCGCTCGCCACTCCGCACGGTGACAACGGCACTGTGAAGATCCACGACGCCGCGACCGGCGAGGAACTCCGCAGGAACGAACCGCACGTCTGCTCCTTCTACCTTGACGCGTTCGGCTTCGACGGCGGCCAGGCCGTCGACTGGCGCATCGAGGCATGGGCGCCGACCGCGGAGGTCAAGGGCCGGGAGGTGACGTCCGGTTCTGTGGTGCTGGACGCCTCGGGCCATGGCAGGACCGTCGACCTTTCCCTCCCCGACGGCCACTACACGTTGTTCTGGACGTTCGGCGGCGAGCGGGGGCGGGCGAAGCACAAGGTCTTCTGGGCGGAGTGTGACGAGGAGTCGGATACTCCGCCGGGGGAGGACGGGGAGCCGGGCGGAACGCCGGGTGACGAGCCGGGCGGAACGCCGGGTGACGAGCCGGGCGGAACGCCCGATGCTCGTCCGTCCGCGCCGTCCGTGGAGCCCGCGCCGTCCACGTCCGTGCCGTCCGTGCCGTCTGCGCCGCCCGCCTCCGTGCCTGCCGAGACGGTTCCGGGTGCGGAGCCGTCCGTGCCCGGCGACCTGGCCGAGACCGGGAGTGCGGCCCCTGTTGGTCCGCTGTCCGCTGTGGCAGCGGCGTTGCTGGTCGCGGGCGGCTGGCTCGCGGTGCACCGACGCCGGTCCGGCCGGCGGGCCTGACCCGGGAGGGTTCTGAGCGGCTCGGGCGGCTCGGGCCGACGGGCACTGCCCGGCACCACGGGGTGCCGGGCAGTGCCGTGCCGGGGACGGCTGTGTGTCAGCCGGTGTTACGCAGGCCCGCCGCCACGCCGTTGACGGTCAGGAGCAGGGCGCGTGACAGGAGGGGGTCGGCTGCCTCGCCGCGTGCGGCGGCGGCCCGCTGGCGGGCCAGGAGCGAAACCTGCAGGTAGGAGATCGGGTCCAGGTAGGCGTCCCGGATCGCGAAGGTCTGCTGGAGCACCGGGTGGGAATCGAGGAGCTTCTCACCGCCGGTGACCCGAAGTACCTGCTGGACCGTCAGCTCGTGCTCGGCCTCGATGGTGGAGAAGACGTGCTTGAGCTCCTGCGGGACCAGGGTGTCCACGTAGTGCCGGGCGATCCGCAGGTCGGTCTTGGCGAGCGTCATCTCCACGTTCGAGATGAAGTTCCGGAAGAAGTGCCACTTTCCGTACATTTCTTCGAGTACGGAGTCGAGGCCGGCTTCGCGCAGTGCCGTCAAGCCGGAGCCGACGCCGAACCAGCCGGGCACGATCTGCCGCGACTGGGTCCAGCCGAAGACCCACGGGATGGCCCGGAGACCGTCGAGGCCGGCTCCGCTGTCGGGGCGGCGCGACGGGCGGGAGCCCAGGTGGAGGTCGGCGAGCTGGTCGACGGGCGTGGAAGCGAAGAAGTAGGCGGGCAGGTCCGGATCCTCGACGAGCCGTCGGTAGGCGGCGTGCGCCGCGTCGGAGACGGTGTCCATGGCGGCGTCCCAGCTGGCGAGCGCCTCGTCGGACTGGCGCGGTGCGGTGTGCAGTGCGGACGCCTGCAGGGTCGCCGCGACGGTCAGCTCCAGGTTCTCCCTGGCCAGGGAGGGGATGAGGTACTTGTCGGAGATGACCTCGCCCTGCTCGGTCACCTTGATCTCGCCTTCGAGCGTGCCCCAGGGCTGGGCGAGGATGGCCTCGTGCGTGGGGCCGCCGCCGCGCCCGACGGTGCCGCCGCGGCCGTGGAAGAGCCGCAGCCGGACGCCGTACCGGTGGGCGACGTCACGGAGCCGGCGCTGGGCGCGGTGGATCTCCCACTGGGAGGTGGTGATGCCGCCGAACTTGGACGAGTCGGAGTACCCGAGCATGACCTCCTGCACATCGCCGCGGAGCGAGACGAGACGGCGGTAGGAGGGATCGGCGAGCATGCCGTCGAGGATGACGTCGGCGGCCTTGAGCTCGTCCGTGGTCTCCAGCAGGGGCACGATGCCGATCTTCGCCCAGCCGGCGTGGAGGTCGACGAGTCCGGCTTCGCGGGCGAGCACGGCGGCGGCGAAGACGTCGTCCGCACCCTGGCACATCGAGATGATGTAGGACTCGATGACCTCGGGTCCGAACCTCTCGAAGGCGTCCTTGACGGTGTGGAAGACGCCGAGGGTCTTGGCCCCTGCGGCGTCCAGTGGCGCCGGGGTCGGGGCGAGCGGCCTGCGCGAGCGGAGTTCCTTGGCCAGCAGCTTCTGCCGGTAGTCGCGGGGCATGTCCGCGTAGCGCCACGATTCCTCACCGAGTCGATCGAATAGTTGACCGAGGGCGTGGTGGTGGGCGTCGGCGTGTTCCCGTACGTCCATCGTGGCGAGCTGGAGGCCGAACGCGGCGAGCGTGCGGATGGTGCGGTCGAGGCGGCCGTCGGCGAACAGTGCGCCGCGGTGCGCTCGGAGCGAGGTCTGGATCAGTTCCAGGTCGTGGAGCATTTCCGCCGTGCCGAGGTAGTCCCGTCCCCCCTGGTGCGCGGTGCCCTTGGCGAGACGCTGGCGGGTGTTGACGAGCTTCTGGCGGATGCAGGTGGCCTTGAGCCGGTAGGGCTCTTCTGCGTTGAGCCGCTTGTAGCGGGGGCTGATCTCGGGGAGGCGCTCCAGGTCGGTCTGGAGGGACTCGAGGAGTTCCTCGGTGGCTCCGGCGTAGCGGATGGAGTTGGACAGCAGTGCGCGGAGCGCGTCGATGGCCTCGAGGGCGTCGGTGATGCCGTGCTCGTGCTGGAGGATCAGCACTTCGCGGGTGACCTCGGGGGTGACGTTGGGGTTGCCGTCGCGGTCACCGCCGATCCAGGTGCCGAAGGTGAGGGGCCGGGTGCCGGGGGGCAGCTCGACGCCGACACGCTCGAGCTCGGCGGCGAGGTCCTCCAGGACGTCGCCGACGGCGTTGGCGTGGAGTTCGTCGAGGTAGTAAATGGCATTGCGGGCTTCGTCGGCCGGTTCCGGGCGGACGACCCTGAGCTCGTCGGTCTGCCAGATCAGATCGATGCTCTCGGCGAGCCGCAGGTCGTGCCGACGCCGGTCGGCGGAGATGACCGGGGTTTCCAGCAGCTCCGCGATGCGCCGGAGCTTGTTGAGCACGGACCGGCGGGCGGCTTCGGTGGGGTGTGCCGTGAAGACGGGTCGGACGTTGAGGTTCCGCACGGTGTCCCGCAGGTGCTGGGGGTCGGCGTCCTTGAGCATGTCGGCGGTGCGGGACAGCAGCCCGCCCTCAGCGGCACGGCGTTCCCGCAGCTCACGGCCGCGGTGCACCTGTTCGCTCACATTGGCAAGATGGAAGTAAGTGGAGAACGCGCGTACGAGCTTCGCTGCGGTCTCCAGGTCGGTGTCCCCGAGCAGCTCGGCGGCGGCTTCGCCGTCCGTACGGGTGAGAGCGCGCACGCGCTCGACGAGGTCGAGGAGCTCGGGGCCCTCCTGCCGTACGAGGGTCTCGCCGAGGAGATCGCCCAGTCGGCGGATGTCGGAGCGCAGCTCCGCGCTGGCGGATGTGGTCTGGTCGGCACTGCTCACAGGTGCGGCTCCTTGCAGTGTTTGAGCACGTCTGGAGGTTTCTGGAGGCTTGCGGACCACGCTGTCCGACGCACCCAGGATAGGTCGCCGTGCACGCGCCGCCGTCCGCGGCCCTCTTGCCGCGAGGCTCCCCACTGCCATACTTACGACGCCGTAGGTTACGGATCCGTAGCCACGGGTCACTCGCACTCCTCACCCCCCGGGGGACACCCCATGACCACAAGCCCCGATGTGATCGACGACGCCCGGAAGACGTCGGAAACCGATCCCGTCTCCGCCACGCTCGGCGGAGACAGCAAGCGTTCGATCGAGCAGATCGCCCTGTTGCTGTTCATCACGGTGCCCTTCCTCGCCCTGCTCGCGGCGGTGCCGCTGGCCTGGGGCTGGGGGGTCAGCTGGCTGGATCTCGGCCTACTGGTGGTGATGTACTACGTCGGCTGCCACGGCATCACCATCGGCTTCCACCGCCACTTCACCCATGGCTCGTTCAAGGCGAAGCGACCGCTGAAGATCGCGCTGGCGATCATGGGTTCGCTGGCCGTCGAGGGGCCGCTCGTCCGCTGGGTGGCGGACCACCGCAGACATCACAAGTTCTCCGACGCCGAGGGGGACCCGCATTCGCCGTGGCGCTACGGCGAGACCGTCCCCGCGCTGGTCAAGGGCCTGTGGTGGGCCCACATCGGCTGGATGTTCGACGAGGAGCAGACACCCCAGGGCAAGTACGCACCGGACCTGGTCAAGGACCCCACGCTGCGGGCGATCTCTCGCCAGTTCGCGCTGTGGACGGTGGTCTCGCTGGCGATCCCGCCACTGGTGGGCGGTCTGGTGACGATGTCGTGGTGGGGCGCCTTCACGGCCTTCTTCTGGGGTTCGCTGGTCCGGGTCGCGCTCCTGCACCACGTCACGTGGTCGATCAACTCGATCTGCCACGCGGTCGGCAAGCGCCCGTTCAAGTCCCGTGACCGCTCGGGCAACGTGTGGTGGCTGGCGGTCCTGTCGTGCGGCGAGTCGTGGCACAACCTGCACCACGCCGATCCGACCAGCGCCCGGCACGGTGTGATGCGCGGGCAGATCGACTCCAGCGCCCGGCTGATCCGCTGGTGCGAGTTGCTGGGCTGGGCCTATGACGTGCGCTGGCCGAGTGCGGACCGGATCGAAGCCCGGCGCAGGACGGAGGCCGCGGAGGCGGCATGATGGACGACGTGGCGATCGACGGCAGTGGCATCAGCAGCGAGAAACCCCGGCGTGGACGCAGGGTACGGATGACCGGGGCGGAGCGCCGCCAGCAGCTGCTCGACATCGGCCGCGCGCTCTTCGCGGAGAAGGGCTTCGAGGGCACATCCGTGGAGGAGATCGCGGCGAAGGCCGGAGTCTCCAAGCCGGTGGTGTACGAGCACTTCGGGGGCAAGGAGGGGCTGTACGCCGTCGTGGTGGACCGGGAGATGCGCCAGCTGCTGGACATGGTGACCGGCGCGCTGACCGCCGGGCATCCGCGTGAGCTCCTGGAGCAGGCCGCTTTCGCCCTGCTCGACTACATCGAAACGTTCACGGACGGTTTCCGGATCCTGGTCCGTGACTCCCCGGTCGCCCAGTCGACGGGCACGTTCGCCTCGTTGATCAGCGACATCGCCACCCAGGTCGAGGACATCCTGGGCCTGGAGTTCAAGGCCCGCGGCTTCGATCCGAAGCTGGCCCCGCTGTACGCACAGGCCCTGGTCGGGATGGTCGCGCTGACCGGGCAGTGGTGGCTGGACGTCCGCAAGCCGAAGAAGGCGGAGGTCGCGGCGCACCTGGTGAACCTGGCGTGGCACGGTCTGGACGGGCTGGAGCAGAGGCCGCGCCTGATAGGCCACCGCAAGAACTGACTGCCCGTGTGGACGGGAGCCGTGTCAGGCCCCGTGATCGCCCCATCGCGAGCGACACCTCGACGCCACGGGAGCGCCGGCTGCCCGGTGGAACCGCCTGCCCGTCCTCCCCGCACGAGCAGGCGGCACCTGAGCAGAACGATGGCCCGGTCGGCGGTCCCTTCCGCTGGGGGCGGAACCGCCGACCGGAAGTAAGCCGGTCACCGCCCCGGCTCCAGGAACTCCAGCCTGTTGCCGACCGGATCTTCGGCGTAGAAGCGCCGGTGACCTGGGAGGTTGTCGTCCCAGATGACCTTGGCGCCGTGGTCTTCCAGGCGCTTGGCGCATGCGTCGATGCCGGTGACGCGCAGACCGGGGTGGGCCTTCCTGGCGGGGCGGAAGTCCTCCTCGATGCCGAGGTGCAGCTGGACGGGGCCGGTGGCGAACCAGCACCCCCCGCGGGCGGCGAGGACCGGTGGCTTCGGGATCTCGGTCATTCCGAGGGCGCCGGTGTAGAAGGCGCGCAGCGCGTCCTCGGATCCCGGCGGGGCGGCGAGTTGGACGTGGTCCAGGGCGGTCAGCATGCAGGTTCCCCCTTGAGTGGTCGGAGTGGTGGACTCGGCGTCCGCGGTCACAGCGGCTTGCGGGCGACGGCGAAGATCCGACGGAACGGGAAGATCGTGCCGTGCGGCCCCGGCGGGTAGGCCTTGCGCAGCAGGTCGCGGTACTGCCCGAGGAACTCCTCGATTGCCTCGTCGTCCCCGTCCAGGGCTGTGAGGACCGGGCGCAGCGCGGTGCCCTTCACCCAGTCGAGGACGGGGTCTTCGCCGGGCAGCAGTTGGTTGTACGTGGTTTCCCAGGTCTCGGTGGTGCAGCCGAGATCGGCGAGTCGGAGCAGGTAGTCGGCCGGTTCGAGGACGTGGACGAAGCGGCGGCCCTGGTCGCCGAGGCGGTCGCGCCACTGCGGCGTGTCGCACAGCTCCCCGAGGAGGGCGTGGCTGGGCGAGGTGAAGTTGCCGGGCACCTGGAAGGCCAGGGTTCCGCCGGGGAGCAGACCGTCGATCCAGGTCGCGAAGGACTCGGGGTGATTGGGCACCCACTGGAGGGCCGCGTTGGAGACGATGAGGTCGTACGGCTCGTCCGGGGTCCAGTGCGCGGCGTCGGCGAGCCGGAAGTCGAGCCAGCCGCCGCCCTTGGTGGTGCCCGCGTACTCCTCCTCGGCGCGTGCGAGCATTTCGGGTGAGAGGTCGAAGCCGGTGATGTGGGCGTCCGGCCAGCGGTCGGCCAGCAGGACGGTAACGTTGCCCGGGCCGCAGCCGAGGTCGGCGATGCGGGCGGGGCGTCGGCCGCCGCCCGGGGTTTCGGTGCGGGAGCTGCCCACTGGCAGCTCGGGTATGCGGCCGAGTAGATCGAGGAACGGGCGGGTGCGATGCCCTGAGTGGCGTAGGTACTGTTGCGGATCCCATACGGGAACGGAATGCATGTTCGAGCCCCCTTGCTGGAACGACTTCCGGAACCGGAACAGGGTTCCGGCCCGCTCATGCCCAATGGTCCAGTGAAGTATATCTTGACGTCAAGAGACTTCATGTCGACAGACCCTCTACACTGATCGCCATGGAGGACGAGGTCGACCGACTGGTCGCAGCATGGCGCCGCGAGCGCCCGGACCTCGACGTGGAACCGCTCGAGGTGCTCAGCCGCGTCTCGAGACTGGCGCGGCACCTCGACCGCGCGCGCCGGCTCGCCTTCTCCGAGCACAATCTGGAGCCCTGGGAGTTCGACGTCCTGACGTCGCTGCGGCGCGCGGGCGCGCCCTACCAGCTCTCCCCCGGCCAGCTACTCACCCAGACACTGGTGACCTCGGGCACGATGACCAACCGTATCGACCGGCTGGCGAAGAAGGGGCTGGTCGAGCGGCTGCCCGACCCGAGCGACCGCCGCGGCGTGCTGGTACGGCTCACCGCCGAGGGACGCGACCGTGCCGATCAGGCGCTCGCCGGGCTGCTCGCCCAGGAGCGCGCCATCCTCGCGGAGCTTTCCCGCACGCAGCGCGGCGAACTGGCCGGCCTGCTACGCCAGTTGACCGCCCCGTTCGACAACGTCCCCGGCTAGCTCGGCGGGCCCGACCCCGGCCCGACGCGCCAGCGCCACCGCTGCGAGGGTGGAGTGCACGCCCAGCTTGCCCAGCACGTTCTGCATGTGCGTGCGGACCGTGTGCGGGGAGAGGAAGAGGCGTTCGGCGACGGCCTTGCGACCCAGACCCGCGACCATGCAGCGCAGCACTTCGCGTTCGCGCGGGGTGAGCGACTCGACGAGCCGCTCGCTCTCCGTACGGTGCTTGCGGGCCGCCGTCATCTCCCGCAGCACATCGGTCAACAGCGCGGGCGGCAGGTGCGTCTCGTCGCGTAGTACCCCGCGGATCACCGTGAGGAGACGCTGCAACGAGCAGTCCTTGGCCACCCAGCCCGAGGCCCCGGCCTGGAGCGCGAGCGCGGCCCGGCGCGGGTCGTCCTTCTCGGCGAGGACCACCGTCCGGACCGAAGGCCGGGCGGAACGGACCCCTGCGACCAGGGAGATGCCGTCGACGAATCCGTCCCCGTTGTCGGGGACGGCACGGGCGACGACCGTGCCCCCCGGCGCCGCGACACCCAGATCGGCGTCGACGAGCATCACGTCGAACCTCCGGCCGTCGGCCGAGGCCCGTTCGAGGCAGCGCAGCGCGGCCGGGCCGCTGCCCGCCGCGGCGACCTCGACGTCGGGCTCGGCGGCCAGCGCCGCGGCGAGGGACTCGGCGAAGATTCGGTGGTCGTCGACCACGAGGACCCGGATACGAACCACTGACACCCCCAGGCTGCGTTTTCCGGCGGAAGTCATGAAACGAGGGCACGGCACCCGGGAGGAACGTGGTGTGCGAATCACGGCTGCCGCCGTGTTACTGCTACCCCGCCCCAGGCGTCGTACCCAACCGTCCCGCCCCCTAGAACAGCACCGGCCCCCACCAGTGCTGTGCATCAGCGTAAGGCCGGGCGCTGGAAGCGGAAGACTATTTGCAGAACTGGTTGGCCTGGGTGTTTAGGGTGAGTCTCATGTTTCGATTTGAGACAGAAGTCGACAAGGATCGGCGGACTCTGCTCGGCGAACGACTCCACGCCTCCAACGAGCGACGCTCCCCGCAGTTGCGGGCACTGGCCGGCACCCGGCACGAGGACGAGGTCCCGCTGCAGGTGTGGGCGCTGGACGAGGAGTCCGGTGACCTCGCCGCCGGCCTGACGGGTCGCACCTGGGCCCGCTGGCTCCACATCGACTTGCTCTGGGTCGACGAACGGCACCGGGGCGCGGGCCTCGGGTCCCAACTCCTCACCGCGGCGGAGCGGGAGGCCCGGATCGGCCGCGGCTGCACCCATGCACGCCTGGAGACCTGGGACTTCCAAGCACCCCGTTTCTACGCCAGGCACGGGTACGGGGTCGTCGGCCAGGTGCCCGACTACCCGCCGGGGGTGACCGAGTTCATCCTGGCGAAGAAACTGGGCTGACGGCCCTGCCGGGACGGACGAGCCACCGACGCCGCCGCTCGTCGACCGGGGCGCCCGACGCGCCCGCGGTCCGGGCCGCGGAGACGACGGGGTCCAGTTCCGGACAGGAGCCCCGGAGACCGTCCTGCGGGGATGCGTTCCTCTCGGAGAGGACCAGGGCCACGCCGTGGAAGGCGTCCGCTTCCGGCTGGACGACGGTCCGCAGGACGCGATGGCTCCTCCGTCACGACGTGCCGCACCGCATGGCGAACCGTTCCTTCGCCAAGCCGGGCCGGGACGTCGAGCATGTGTGCGTGGTCGACTTCGCGCAGCGTGCGTACGCCCGGCGCCCGCGCGCCCGCCTCGCACGCAGCGCGCCACCGGGCGCACGCGCCGTGCGGAGCGCGTGCTGCGCCCGGACAGGTACGCCCCGCGCCGGTCGCGCTCCGCGTCGCTCACACCCCGCGCCGGCGGGACCGGGCGAACGCCCAGGCATCGGCCACGATGTCCGCGAGGTCCGCCCGCGAAGGTGCCCAGCCGAGGCGCTCGTGGGCCGTCGTGGCGGAGGCCACCAGCACGGCCGGGTCGCCGGCCCGGCGCGGCGCCCGGATCTCGGGCACGGGATGCCCGGTGACCTTGCGGACGGTCTCGATGACCTCCCGCACCGAGAAGCCGTTGCCGTTGCCGAGGTTGCAGATCAGGTGCTCGCCGGCGACGACCCGGTCCAGCGCGAGCAGGTGTGCCTCCGCGAGGTCGGCGACGTGGATGTAGTCGCGGACGCAGGTGCCGTCGGGGGTCGGGTAGTCGTCCCCGTACACGGAGACGGCACCGCGGGTACCGAGGGCGACCTGCAGGACGAGCGGGATGAGGTGCGACTCGGGGTCGTGACGCTCGCCGTACGGGCCGGACGCCCCTGCGACGTTGAAGTACCGCAGGGAGGCCGCGGCCAGGCCGTGCGCCGTGCACTCGCCGGTGATCATGTGGTCGACGGCGAGTTTGGACGCCCCGTACGGGCTGGTGGGGGCCGCCGCGGCGGCTTCGGTGACCGGGGTGGAGAGCGGCTCGCCGTAGGTCGCGGCGGTCGACGAGAAGACCAGCCGCCGCACCCCTGCCCCGCGCATCGCGGCGAGCAGGGCCGTCGTCCCGCCCACGTTGTTCACCCAGTACTTCTCCGGGTTCGCCACGGACTCGCCGACCTGCGAGAACGCGGCGAAGTGCAGGACGCCGTCGTAGGAGGCGTCGAGCCAGCGGGCGGCGTCCTGGACACGTCCCTCGATGAACGCGGCTCCGTCGGGGACCCCTTCACGAAAGCCCGTGGACAGGTCGTCGAGCACGGTCACCCGGTGGCCCGCCTCCAGCAGGTGCGCAGCCACCACGCCGCCGACGTAACCCGCCCCGCCCGTCACCAGGTACCTGCTCACGCGCTCGCCACCTCTCGCAGTCGCCGGGCCGCGTCCTCCGGCGGCACGTCGTTGATGAACACGCCCCTGCCGGACTCGGTCCCGGCGAGGCCGCTCGTCCGGAGTGCGACGGACGGCTCAGAGCTCCAGGTGCAGGGCGACATCCCGCCCGAGCCCGCCGACGCCGTCGCCGTCGCCGAACGGTGCCTGGCGCCGTGCGGAGACGAACGGTGTCGGCGGCTGGTCCGTGCCGACGATCCGGTCGAAGCGCTTCAAGCGTTCCAGACTGACCTGTGGGAACTCTGTGCGCGGCACCGGGGACTTCCCGCAGGTCCGGGACGGAGCGCGGGAGGTGGGTGGACCTCTTGCGGCCAGTGCGGGGGTGTACGGCACAAAGCCACCCGGTGTTCGCCCTCCGGCACGACCTGGAGGCCGTCGTGAAGTTCACGCTCAAGGATGCCGTCGACATCTGCGGCCTTGGGCGCGGGCGCGGCGGGGAAGCGATGTGCGGCTAGCCCGCGTCGGTGGAGCGTACGGCCGGCGGGATCGGGGCGCGGTCCAGCAGCCCGGTGCGCGCGGCCAGGGCCGCGGCCTCCAGCCGGGAACCGACGCCGAGCTTCATCAACACCCGCTGGACGTGGGTCCGCGCCGTGCTGGGAGCGATCCCCATGCCAGCCGCGATCAGCCGGGTGTCCTCTCCCTCGGCGACCCGGACGAGCACCTCCACTTCCCGCGGGGTGAGCATCTGGAGCAACCGCTGCCCCTCGTCGTCCGGCTGTGCAGCCGGGTTCAGCAGCTCGGTGAACGCGCCCTGCAGCAGGCTCGGTGCCACTGCCGCCTCGCCCGCCCTTGCCTTGACCATGGCCCGCTCGACGCCTTCGATCCGCTCGTCGTGGCGTACGTAGCCGGACGCACCGGCCGCGAAGGCCGCGGCGATACCCCGCGGCGACGGTACGGGCCCGAGCACCACCACGGCTATGTGGGGTCGCTCCCGCTTGATGCGCACGACCGGGTCGAACGCACCGGGCTCGGCCGGCGCCGCCGTACCCAACAGGCACACCTCGGGCGCCCTGCTCACCACGAGATCGGCCGCTCCCGCGGTCGGCGCGGCCGCAGCGAGCACCCGGTGCCCACGCAGCTTCAATGCCGAAGCCAGCGCTTCCGCCAGCAGTCGGTGATCGTCGACCACCATGAGCCGCACACCCATCGAGCAAACCCCCCAAACCCCTGGAGTCGGCCCCCCGGCCCCCCAGCCCTACTGCCCCGGCAAGCTACACGCTTGTTCGACGTTGCGCTTGCCCTACGCATCAGAAATCCCTCGGATCGGCGAAATGCGTGTCGTTCGGGGCAAGTTGGCGGACGAAGGAGGTCCCCCACCGACGGGCGGAGGACCTCCTGGTCATGGTTGGGGTCCGGCTCAGTCGGTCGCGTAGGAGAGCACCAGGTACTCCGGATCATTCGAGCCGATCCCGCTCGGCTTGCTCAGCATCGTCTCGGAGATGAACAAGCGGCCGGCGGCGTACCGGATCTCCGCGTAGTCCTGGCTGAAGCCGGTCTCCGCCTTGCGGACCGCTTCGTCAGCGGGGTTCTCCATCAGGACCGTCTGCTTGAAGGTGGCACCGTCGATGCTGACGATCTGGCCGCCCTTGTCGTACGGGGGACGCTTGTAGGCGATGATGTTCCCGCCGTCCATGCGCAGCGGCTGGATCGTGTAGTCGTCGCCGGCCTCCGCCTTGTCGGTCGTGGCCTTGCCGGTGTTCAGGTCGAACGAGACGATCTCGTTGGTGTCGCTCGTGTCCTGCGAGCCGTCGTGCTCCTCGGTGGGCAGGTACAGGCGGCCGTTGCCGACGACGGCGCGCTGGCACGACTCGACCTCGGTCGAGGCACAGCGTGCGGCGTAGCGGTCGGCGTCCGCGGCGATCTTGACCTTCAGTTTGCCGGTCTTCTCGTCGATGACGAAGAAGTCGGAGATCCCGCTGCCGTCGCCCGCGGTGTCACCGACGTCGGCGGCGACGACGAGGGGCTTGGTGGAGACGATGCTCGCGTACTCGACGCCCGTCGGCATCTTGAACGAGGACAGCGGCGCGCCGGTCTGCGGGTTCAGCGGCTGGATGACGACGTACCGGCTGCCGTACTGACCGCACTTGCGCGCGGCGACGAGGGCCTCGCCGCCGCCGTAACCCATGTCGTAGCAGCCCTCGGTGTCGGCCTGGGGCTTCCAGCGGACCGCACCCGTGGCGAGGTCGTAGGCGACGCCGCCCTCGGTTCCGCCGCCCGCCACGGTGTTCCCGCTGACCGTCACCTCGTTGTAGCGGACCTTCCCGTCACCGGTGCCCGTGCTGGACTTCGTCCACAGGAGCTTGCCCGTGTTCAGGTCGATGGCACCGACCTCGGTGCACGGCTGGTAGTTCTTCGGCGGGACGGCCTTGGCGGCCTCGAAGGCGATCGCGGTCTTGTTGTCCTTCGTGGTGTGGCGCGATGCGGCGCACACCTGGCCGGGGAGCGGAATGGTCCACTTCACCGTTCCCTTGGCGAGGTCGTACCCCACCACCGAGTTGATCCCGGTCTTGACGTACGTGCTGTCGGTGACCCAGGAGCCGGCGACGTCCGTGACGTCCGTGACCTTCGGCTGCGGCAACTGGAAGGCAACCTTCGACGCCGGGTCGTTGGGCGCCTTCTCCTTTCCGGGGCCGTCGGCGGCGGTTTTGCCGTCGTCCCCGTCCGTACCCGCGGTCGAGCCCGTGGCCTCGTCCTTCTTGGGGTCGTCGTCCTTGCTCGCCGCGAACCACACGCCGCCCGCAACGATGAGGACCACCGCGACCACCGCGGCGATGACGATCTGCGCCTGCGTGCTGAGCTTCTTGCCGCCGGATCCGCCCTGGGGCGGCGCGTACGTGGGCTGCCCGGGCCGGGTCGGGTAGCCGTGGCCGTACGGCTGCTGCCCCATCGGTTGGGTCGGCGGCTGGCCGGGGGCCTGGGGGTAGCCGTAGCCGGGCGGAGCGGTCTGCGGGTAGCCGTAGCCGGCGGGTTGGCCCGGCGGGGGCGTCTGCGGGTAGCCGTAGCCGGGCTGCGGCGGCTGGGTCGGTGCGCCGAAGCCGGGTGCGGGCTCCTGGGGCGCGCCGAAAGTTCCTTGTGGAGCCTGGGGACCCGGTGGGTGGGGCGTCCCGGGGCCTTGCGGCGCAGGCTGCTCGGGCGTCTTCGCGAGGCGATCCGACTGTGGGGACGGCCCGTTCGGAGCCTGCGCCGACTGATCCGGCTGTTGCGGGGGCTGATGGGGCGGCTGCGGCGGCTGCGGCGGCTGCGTCATGCGTACGTACCTCTGTGAAGAAGGAAGTCGGTCGGGGTCCGGTGCGTCCGGTGGGACGCGGTCACTCGCCGAAGGCCATCATCGTCTCCAACGTTTTCTCCTCGTCGTCCGCGCCCGTCAGCACGGCGGTCGCCACCAGCACGAAACGCCCGTTTTCGTAGAACGCCCTCGGCCAGCCGAGCCTCACCTCGGCGTCGCGGCTCGCCAACGGCTGCTGGACCAGCACCTTCGGAGCACCTCCGCCCGGGGGTATCAGGGCGAGCGCTCCCGCCTGCCCCCGCGTCTGCTCGATCCGTACCAGCAGCCCGTCCGCCGAGAGGCGGACCGGCGTCATCAGATGCGTCCCCGGCGCGGCACTTCGCCACTTCGGCCTGCCCGTGTCGAGGTCGAACGCGACGATCGCGTTGCCCTGCTTCGTGCCGGGGCGCTCCGTGGCGAAGTAGAGGGTGCGGGCGTCGGCGACGACCTGGCAGCCCTGGAGCATCTTCTCGTCCGCCGCCCGCTCGCCGCAGGCGTCGAGGTACCCCTCGTTCCCGTTGCCGATCAGCACCGAGCGCTTCGTTCCCTTGTCGGTGAGGGCCACGACGCCACGTTTGCCCAGTCTTGTGTTGAAGACCGAGACGACCAGCGGGTCGACGGAGAAGACGTGCGCGACCTTGTATCCGGCTTTCAGCGGGAAGGACCAGCGGGATTTCCCGGTCGCCGGATCGACTTCGTGAACCTCCTCCCGTTCCTTGGCCGGGTCGGCGTGCGGGCAGTTGACGGCGGCGATCAGCTTGGTGCCCGCGGCGTACGCGTAGGGCTTGCAGCTCTTCTGCCCGTCGCCGAAGCCGGGAATGGGCTCGCCGTCGCTCAACCGGTACGCCGTGGAGTGTGCGAAGCGGCCCGCGGTGACGGTGTTCCCCACGATCACCATCGAGTAGTCGGTGAACATGTCGAAGAGGCCGCCCTCGGCGATCTTCTGCCGCCAGCCGGCCTTCCCGGTGCGCAGGTCCACCATCTGCATCTGCCGGCAGTCGTCCCCCCTCTTGCCCGGATGTTCGGACAGTGCGAGGACGACCTTGCCGTCGTCGGAGGCGTTCTGGGTCCCCCGGCAGACCTCGGTGCCGAGCGGCAGGCTCCACTTGAGCGTGCCGTCGGTCAACGAATGGGCGGTGACGGTGCGGTACGTCGCCGTGACGACGGTGCCGTCGACCACCCAGGGGCCGACCATGTCGGCACCACTGCCCGGGAGGTCCACGTCGTTCTTGCGCAGCCACAGCAGCTTCGCGTCGCCCTGCTTGCGGGCGGCGTTGACGCGGGCCTTCTCCTCGGCGTCCGGCGCGGTCGAACCCGGACCTGTGACCTTCTCGGCGGGCGGGCGGGAACTCGCCCCGGACGCCGGCCCGCTGCCGCGCCCGCCGTCACGGCCGAGGGCGTACCAGGTGCCGCCGGCTACCACGAGCAGCGCCGCGAGACCAGCGGCGATCAGCGCGCCGGCGCTGCCCGTGAAGCGCCGGCGCCCCGGACTTCCCGGGGCGCCCGGGCCATCGGATGGCCCGGGCGGCGACACGGGGGCACCGCCGTACGGGTTCAGCGTGCCGTACGGACCCTGCGGCGGCCCCGCCGCGTCCGGCTGTCCGGGGACGGGCGGCGGTGAGGAATGCATGGGATGAGTCATCGGATGCGGCCGGCCGTCACTTGCCGAAGGCCATCATGGTCTTCGTTTCTTTCTCTTCCTTGTCGTTGGAGGCACTGACCCTGCCGCTCAGGATCAGGAAGCGGCCTCCCCGGTACTCCACCTTCGGCGACCAGAAGGTCCTCTCGATCGTGGATGTGCTCGCCGGGTTCTGCAGGATCACCTTCGGGCTTCCACCGGTCGGAGCCAGCGTCGCCACCGCGCCACCCGCGTCGTACGCCGGCTCCATGTACAGCAGGACGTCGGCGCCCTCCATGCGCAGCGGTACGACGATGCGGTCGGCGGGCGCGTTGGCGCGCCACTTGCGCTTTCCGGTGGCGAGGTCGAACGCGACGACGGAGTTGGTGCGGGCGGCACCGCCCGCCTTGGCTTCGGTCGCCATGTAGAGGGTGTTGGCGTCGGCGGCGACGCCCGTGCAGCCTTCCAGGTTCTGGCCGAAGACGACGAAGCTGCCGCCGCAGCGCGGCTGGAAGCGGTCCGTGCCGCCCTGGATCTGCGAGCGGAGCTTTCCGTTGTCGGTGAGGGCGACGACGCTCCACTTCTTCTGGTCGCGTTGCTGGGCCGAGACGACCAGCGGACTCACCGAGTAGACCTTGTCGACCTCCCAGTCGGCCGGGAGCTTGAACGTCCACTTGACCTTGCCGGTCGTCGGGTCGAGTTCCTGGAGCTGTTCCTGGCGCTTGTTGTAGTCACCGGTGGTGCAGCTCTCCGCGGCGATCAGCTTGGGCCCTCCGGCGAACGCCTGCGGTTGGCAGTTGCCCGGCAGTTTGCCGAACAGCGGCTTGCCGTCGCTGACGCGGAAGGCCTCGGCGTTGCCCGTGCGGGCGGCGGTCACCGTGTCGCCGCTGATCGCGAGGGTGATGTCGGAGAGCAGGTCGAAGAGGCCCTTCTTCGTGATCGTCTTCTTCCAGCCCGGCTTGCCGGTCTTGAGGTCGACCTGCTGGAGCTGGGTGCACTTGGCCTTGTCCGTCGTCGAGTCCTTGTAACCGATGACGATCTTGCCGTCCTGGGTGCTGCGGACGGGCGCCGCGCAGAGCTGGGCGGGGAACGGCAGTGACCACTTCTTGGTGCCGTCGGAGGCCGAGAAGCCGACGAGTTCCTTGTACATGCCCTTGACGACGGTGTCGCCGACGATCCAGGGGCCGTACACGGTGGCGCCGTTGCGCGGCAGGTCCACGTCGTTCTTCGTCAGCCACAGGACCTTCGACTCACCGTCCTTGCGGCCGGCGTTGAGGTCGTCGACCTCCTTGCGGCCGTCGCCCTTGCCGTCACCCTCGTCGACGGACTGCGAACCGGTCGGCTGCGGGCCGCTGCTGTTCTTGGCCGTGGGCTTGGAGTCGTCGTCACTGCCGCTCAACGCGAACCAGGTGCCGCCGCCGATGACGAGGAGGCCCGCCACGGCCGCGGCGATGACGGCGCCCGGCTTGCCCTTGAAGGGGTTGCCACGGCCGCCGGAAGGAGGCGGTGTGGGGGCTCCGGGGTACGGGTACTGCGGCGGTGCGGGATAGCCGTAGCCGCCCTGCGGCTGGCCGTACGGACCCGGCGGCTGCTGACCGTACGGACCCGGCTGACCGTACGGACCCGGCTGCTGGCCGTACGGGCCCGGCTGCTGGCCGTACGGACCGGGCTGCTGGTACGGGCCCGGCTGTACCGGGGCACCGTAGCCGGGCTGCGGCGGACCGGCCGGCGGCGTCTGCGGATACCCGTACCCCGACTCCGGCGGACCGGCCGGCGGTGCCGGGGCCTGGGGTGGGGTGGGCGGCTGGGCCGGCGGTTCCTGCGGCGGGACCGGCGGCTGCTCCGGTGGTTGCGGAGACGCCCCCTGGCCCCCCTGTGACGGTTGCTGGCTGGGCGGCTGACTCATCAGCGCGTCCCCCTTCATGCGGTCCACCATCCGACCGGCCTCCCCCGCGATTCCCCCGGGCACTTGCCGAAAGGAAAGGAGCGAATCGGACATGGATTGCGCAGTTTCACGTCATTGAGCGGGGCTTCTTTCTATCACCTGGGTCATGACAAAAGAGGGGCCGGTACGCCCCTGTACCCAAGGGCGGACCGGCCCGTGATGCCGTTGTTACCGCTTCCGCGCGGGCCGTCTACGCGTCTTCGGCGAGCTCGAGCCAGCGCATCTCCAACTCCTCGCGCTCCCCCGCCAGTTCCCTCAACTCGGCATCGAGCTTCGCCACCTTCTCGAAGTCGGTGGCGTTTTCGGCGATTTGCGAGTGCAGCTTGGCCTCCTTCTCGGAGACCTTGTCCAACTGACGCTCGATCCTCTGCAGTTCCTTCTTCGCTGCGCGCGCGTCGGCGGCGGACTTCTCGGGGACCGCGGCGGGCGCCGGAGCCGGAGCCGTGGCCTCGACCATCCGCTCCCGGCGCTCCAAGTACTCGTCGATGCCGCGCGGCAGCATCCGCAGGGCCGCATCACCGAGCAGGGCGTACACCCGGTCGGTTGTCCGCTCGACGAAGAACCGGTCGTGGGAGATGACGACCATCGATCCCGGCCAACCGTCGAGGAGGTCCTCCAGCTGGGTCAGGGTCTCGATGTCCAGGTCGTTGGTCGGCTCGTCGAGGAAGAGGACGTTCGGCTCGTCCATCAGCAACCGGAGCAGTTGGAGCCTGCGCCGCTCGCCACCGGACAGGTCGCCGACCGGGGTCCACTGCTTCTCCTTGGAGAAACCGAACTGCTCGCACAGTTGACCTGCCGTCATCTCCCGACCCTTGCCGAGGTCGACGCGGTCACGCACCTGCTGCACTGCCTCCAACACCCTGATGCCCGGGTCGAGTTCGACGACCTCCTGCGAGAGGTAGGCCAGCTTCACCGTCTTGCCCGTGACGATCCGCCCGGCACTCGGCTGCTTCTCCCCGTCGCTGCGTGCCGCCTCTGCCATGGCCCTCAGCAGGGAGGTCTTGCCCGCGCCGTTCACACCGACGAGTCCGATGCGGTCGCCGGGGCCGAGCTGCCAGGTCAGGTGCTTCAACAACACCTTCGGCCCCGCCTGGACCGTCACGTTCTCCAGGTCGAAGACCATCTTGCCGAGTCGGGAGGAGGCGAAGCGCATCAGTTCGGAGGTGTCGCGCGGCGGCGGTACGTCCTTGATGAGCTCGTTGGCGGCCTCGACGCGGAACCGCGGCTTGGACGTGCGCGCGGGGGCGCCGCGGCGCAACCAGGCCAGTTCCTTGCGGACCAGGTTCTGCCGCTTGGTCTCCTCGGTGGCCGCGATGCGCTCGCGCTCGGCTCGGGCGAAGACGTAGTCCGAGTAGCCGCCCTCGTACTCGTACACGGTGCCGCGCTGGACGTCCCACATGCGGGTGCAGACCTGGTCGAGGAACCAGCGGTCGTGGGTGACGCAGACGAGGGCGGACCGGCGCGCCTGGAGGTGCCGGGCGAGCCAGGCGATGCCCTCGACGTCGAGGTGGTTCGTCGGCTCGTCGAGGACGATCAGGTCGGGCTCGCCGATGAGGAGCTTGGCGAGGGCGATACGGCGTCGCTCGCCGCCGGAGAGCGGGGCGATGACGGTATCGAGGCCCTGCGGGAAACCGGGCAGGTCGAGGCCGCCGAAGAGCCCGGTGAGCACGTCGCGGATCTTGGCGCTGCCGGCCCACTCGTGGTCGGCGAGGTCGCCGATGACCTCGTGCCGGATGGTGGCGGCGGGATCCAGGGAGTCGTGCTGGGTGAGGACGCCGAGCCGTAGCCCTCCGCTGTGGGTGACGCGACCGGTGTCGGCCTCCTCCAGTTTGGCGAGCATGCGGATCAGGGTGGTCTTGCCGTCGCCGTTGCGTCCGACGACGCCGATGCGGTCCCCCTCGGACACGCCGAGTGACACACCGTCGAGCAGGGCACGGGTGCCGTACACCTTGCTGACTGCCTCGACATTGACCAGGTTGACGGCCATCAACGCTCCAGATGAGGGGTTCGGACGGCCTCCCAGCCTAGTCGCCGCCGGAGGTGGCCCGTCCCAGGCCGGAGAACGGGGGCCGACGGGCACACGGCGTCCCCGCACGGCCACCGAGGGTGCGGGCCGCTGGAGGAGAGGACGTTCCGGGCGTCCGGGTTCGGCTCTCGGGTCGTTCAGCTCACGCGCGGCACCCGGGACGTCCGCTCCACCATGAGCCAGCCGACCGAGGTCATCACGACGGCGGCCGGGGCGGTCACGGGGAATGCGATCAGCACCGCCGTCCGGCCTTCCAGCAGTCCGCCGAAACCGACCGCCGACAGACCGAGCACCCCGAGCAGGCAGAGCGTGATGCCGAGAGCCGCGAACGGACCGGATCCGGGCACCACCGGCGCGGGGGAAGGACGTTCTGCCGACCGGAACGCGGCGATCAGCAGTGCGGTCAGTAGGGTTGCCGCCGCGATCCGGAACGGGGTCTGCACCCACCAGCCGGCCGAGGCGGGTTCGGGCAGCGGGACGTGCAGCGTGAGCAGTGCCCCGTACACGCCGAGCATCGCGGAGAGGTGCCAGAGGAATGCGGTCATGGCGACGCCGTTGGCCGCGACGACGGTCCGCCAGACCCCCGGCCGGGCCACCAGCCGGCCCCCGGGCCCGCGCAACAGCTCCACCGCCCCGACCACCCACAGGCCGTGGCACAGGAGCGCCAGGGTGGGCGGCGCCATGTTCGAGACCTCCTCACCCGGCATGCCGACCATGGACAGCGGGTACGGGCCGAAGGCCACCAGCGCCGCCGCGGCCGTCAGCCCCGTCACCGCGAGCGCGGAAGGGCGCCGCAGCATGCCGTCCGCGCGCAGGAAGCCCGACTGGTGCACGGCGAGCCAGACGAACGCGAAGTTCAGGAACTCCACGTAGGGGACGCCGAGGGCGAAGCGCAGCACGTCCACCGCGAGAGCACCCCCCACGAGGGCCCCGAACGCGCCCCAGCCGTACCGCTCGTGCAGCCTCACCAAGGGCGGGGTGAAGGCCACCATCGCCAGGTAGATGCCGATGAACCACAACGGCTGCGCCACCAGGCGGAGCGCAACCCCGGTGAGTCCCGCTCCCCCGCCCGCGAGCTGGACCACGAGCGCCGCGATGCCCCACACCCCGATGAAGACCATGGTGGGCCGCAGCAGCCGGCGCAGCCTGGCCCGCAGGAACGCGGCGTACACCGCTGTTCCCGTGCCCGCCTCCTGCCTGCGGCGCAGCGAACGGTAGGAGAGGGCGTGCGAGAAGCCCCCGACGTAGAAGAACACCGGCATGACCTGCAGTGCCCAGGTGAGGAGTTGCAGCTCCGGCACGACGGCGAGCAGGTTGCCGACGCCGTCGGCCGTGACGGCGGCCATGAGCCAGTGGCCGAGGACGACCGTACCGAGCGAGGCGACCCTCAGCAGGTCGACGTAGCGGTCCCGGGTGTCCGGGGTGGCGTCGGCGAGCGCGCGAACACGTGATCCCATGCGGTTACCGTCGCGCCGCCGCGGCTCCCGGCGTCAGCGCTCCCGTACTCACTTTCCTTCTGAGTACCCGCTCCGGCGGGTGCCCCTCCGGAGCGGGGTCCGGGCGCGCTCTGCGTCGTGTTCCCGCTCGCCGGCGGAGCCACGGGGACGGGCCACGCGCCCGGCCCGTCGACGTCCGGAGCGGTAGCCCCCGAGCGGAAAGCCCCCCCGGGGCCCGGCGCGCAGCCAGGCGACCTGCTCAGGCTCGGGGCACTTCCGCGTCCCACCGCGCGTCCGCCCCGCCGGGGACGCGAAGGCGTCTCTCCGCCGGACCGGACTCCACGGGCCGGAGCGGACCGTCCTCGGCCAGACCGGAACGAACCGATCTGGGCCGGACCGGAACGAACCGGAGCCGGCTAGAGCACGGTGGCACCGCCGGCGGGAGCCGACGCGACCCGCGCCGTACGGCAGGTCCCCGAGGCGATCAGGGAGTCGGCGACGAGCTGCGCCGCCTCGGCGTCCTTGGTGAGGAACGCGGTCGTCGGCCCGGACCCGGAGACGAGTCCGGCGAGGGCGCCCGCCTCGATACCGGCCGTCAGCGTGTCCGCGAGCGACGGGCGCAGCGACAGCGCGGCGGGCTGGAGGTCGTTCACCAGGGCACCGGCGAGCGTGCCCGCGTCCCCGGTGCGCAGGCCGTCGAGGAGCTGCGGTGAAGCGGTGGGTGCGGGGACGTCCGTGCCCTCGTTCAGCCGGTCGAACTCCCGGTACACCGCGGGCGTGGACAGCCCGCCGTCGGCAACGGCGAACACCCAGTGGAACGCGCCGCCGACGTCGAGTTCGGTGAGCCGTTCCCCGCGACCGGTGCCCAGGGCCGCCCCGCCGACGAGGCTGAACGGCACGTCGCTGCCGAGTTCCGCGCAGATGCCCAGGAGCTCCGCCCGCGTGGCCCGGGCGGCCCACAGCGCGTCGCACGCCAGCAGGGCACCCGCCCCGTCGGCGCTACCGCCGGCCATGCCACCCGCGACGGGGATGTCCTTGGCGATGTGGATGTGGACGGCCGGGTCGATGCCGCGACGGGCGGCGAGCAGTTCCGCGGCTCGCGCTGCGAGGTTCGTGCGGTCCAGCGGCACCTGGTCCGCGTCCGGACCCGTGCAGGTGATGCGCAGCTCGTCGGCCGGGGTGACCGTGACCTCGTCGTAGAGCCCGACGGCCAGGAACACGTTGGCCAGGTCGTGGTAGCCGTCGTCGCGGACACCCCCGACAGCCAGTTGGACGTTGACCTTGGCCGGTACCCGTACCGTGACGCTCACGTGCCGGTCTCTCCCTCGTACGCGGTCTTGTGCTCGGCGATCCGCGCGAATTCTTCCACCGTCAGCGCCTCGCCCCGCGCCTGCGGCGAGATCCCCGCGGCCACGAGTGCGGCTTCGGCCCGTGCCGGGGAGCCCGCCCAGCCGGCCAGTGCGGCCCGCAGCGTCTTGCGGCGCTGGGCGAAGGCGGCGTCGACGACGGCGAAGACCTCGTCCTTGGAAGCGGTGGTCTTCACCGGTTCGGTCCGGCGCACCAGGGAGACCAGGCCCGAGTCGACGTTCGGCGCGGGCCAGAAGACATTGCGGCCGATGGCCCCGGCACGCTTGACCTCCGCGTACCAGTTGGCCTTGACGGACGGCACGCCGTAGACCTTGTTGCCGGGCCCTGCGGCCAGCCGGTCGGCGACCTCGGACTGCACCATGACCAGGGTGCGTTCGATGGTCGGGAAGCGGTCCAGCATGTGCAGCAGCACGGGCACCGCCACGTTGTACGGGAGGTTGGCGACGAGCGCGCTGGGCGCCGGCCCCGGCAGTTCCTGGACGTGCATGGCGTCCGAGTGGACGAGGGCGAAGCGGTCGGCCTTCGCAGGCATGCGGGCGGCGATCGTGCTCGGCAGCGCCGCCGCGAGGACGTCGTCGATCTCGACGGCCGTCACCCGGTCCGCTGCCTCGAGCAGCGCGAGGGTGAGCGAGCCGAGTCCGGGGCCGACCTCCACCACCACGTCGTCGGGGCGCACCTCGGCGGTCCGGACGATCCGGCGGACCGTGTTGGCGTCGATGACGAAGTTCTGGCCGCGCTGCTTGGTGGGGCGTACGCCAAGCGCTGCGGCCAGTTCACGGATGTCGGCGGGGCCCAGGAGGGCTTCGGGATCGGTGGTGCTCACCGGTACAGCCTACGGCCGCACGTCGGCCACGGGCTCGGCCCCCGCTGCGCGTAGAGCTTCTTCGCCCGGTAGGTCTGTTCCGCCGCGGGGGCGTCCTGCGGTCTTCCGCTGCCGCCGACCGCGTGCCAGGTGCGGGTGTCGAACTGGTACAGCCCGCCGTACGTCCCCGAGGGGTCCACGGCGTCCGGCCGGCCGCCGGACTCGCACCGGGCGAGCGCGCCCCAGTTCAGACGGCCCGTGCCGGAGGGCGGCGCGGACGGCGCTTCGGTGCCGACCCGGACCCTGCGCGTCCGCGGCGCCCGGATGAGCTCCTCAGAGACCTTCTCGGGTGCCCGGGCGACACCGTTGACGGTGCGCACGGTCCGGACCACCCGGCGGACTCCCTTCCGGCCCGGCTCGTCGACGGCTTCGGTTCCCGGTGCCAGCCGCGGGTCCGGGATCCGCACGACGCGGTAGGGGACGGCCTCGTCGCGGACCTGCCGGGTCACGGTGATCCGCAGGACGGTGACGGTCTGACCGTCGCGCGGAAAGCTGCCGGGCGGAACGGAGGTGGTGTCGTTGCCGTGCAGGACGACACCGGCCTCGCCGAGGAGCTCCCGTACGGTCGCCGCCGTCGTACGGACCGTGCGCCGACGGCCGTCGGCCCGCAGTGTCAGGGTGCGCTCCGTGCGCACGTCGAGGGTGAGGCCCCGGCGGGAGATCGGCTGGGAGCGGGACGCCGACAGCGCGGCGCCCTCCGCGCGCACCCCGAATTGGCGCAGTGTCCCCTCGACGGTGCGCGCGGTGGTCCACACCCGGCGGCGCTGACCGTCGAGGGTGAGGGTGACGGGGCGGCCGTAGCGGACGACCACCTCGTCCCCGTCGGCGAGGGCGGCGCCCAGTGCGGGGGCGACGATGTCGTGCGCGCCCACGGCCACGCCCTCGTCGGCAAGCAGTTCCCCCACGTCGCCGGCGAAGGTGTGCAGGGTTCGGGGGACACCGTCGATGCTGAGCCGTACGGCCTTGTCGGCGACGAGAAACGCCGACGTGCCACCGGCGAGGACGGCGATGACGAGGGCCTGGGGGAGGAGGCGGCGCAGCCCGTCGCTCCGGAGGGGGCGGCGTGTGCCGCGGTGACGCCGACGGGGCCCGGTACGGTCGTCCGCCGCGCGGCCCGGCGGCGGGCGGGTTCCGTCGGGGACGTCCGGCGCGTCGATGTCCGACGCGACGGCGCCCGGCGCCACGGCCTTCGGCGCGTCGGCGTTGGGTTCGGCCGGGGGTGGCAGGGGCTCCACCCGGCGACCGCCGTGCCCGGCACGGTGACTGCCCTGTGAAGTGCTCACGAGGCCGGGACCCTAATCGAGCCGCCGTCACTCTCCAAAGCGACTCGACCACGGAGCGTCCCATCGCACGCTTATGCGATCGCCGGGGTACTGCGTCCGGCGCAAACCGTTCGGCGATCGAATCAGTAGCCGAACGCTCGTGCGGTGTTCGTGGCGATCGCGGCCGCCATGGCGTCCTCGTCGATGCCCCGCACCGCGGCCATGGCGCGGACCGTCACGGGGATCAGGTAGGGCGCGTTGGGCCTCCCCCGGTACGGCGCCGGCGTGAGGAAGGGGGCGTCGGTCTCCACCAGGACGAGCTCCAGCGGGGCGACCGCGAGCGCGTCCCGCAGCGGCTGGGCGTTCTTGAAGGTCACGTTGCCCGCGAACGACATGAAGTACCCGGCTTCGGCGCAGGTCCTCGCCATGTCCTCATCACCGGAGTAGCAGTGGAAGACGGTCCGCTCGGGGGCGCCTTCCTCGGCGAGGATGCGCAGCACGTCGGCGTGTGCGTCGCGGTCGTGGATCACCAGGGTCTTGCCGCGGCGCTTGGCGATCTCGATGTGGGCGCGGAAGGAACGCTCCTGGGCGGCGATGCCCTCGGGACCCGTACGGAAGTGGTCGAGCCCGGTCTCGCCGACGGCCCGCACGTGGTCCAGGGCGGCCAGCCGGTCGATCTCGGCCAGCGCCTCGTCCAGGGCCGCGTCCCCACCACCCTCCCTCGTCCCCTGCCGCGACCGGCCTCCCCCTGCCCCTGGGGGCTGGGAGGTGCTCCCGGGCTCGCCGTGCACGATCCGCGGTGCCTCATTGGGGTGAAGTGCCACCGCGGCGTGCACGTTCTCGTACGCGGCTGCTGTCTCCGCCGCCCAACGGGAACCCTTGATGTCGCACCCCACCTGCACCACGGTCTCCACCCCGACCGAGGCAGCCTTCTCCAGGGCCTCGGCGACGGTGCCGCTCTGCATGTCCAGGTGGGTATGCGAATCGGCGACCGGTACCCGTAGCGGGGCGGGCGGCGGCGGGGGCATGTCGTTGGGCTTGGCACTCATGACCACGATCGTACGAGGACCGCCGCCGCTGCCTTGCTGCCCGGCGGGCGCCCACGGCTGGGCGCGTGCTCGCACGTGGGCCGGCCCCCCGGGGGAGGGCCGTGCGCCCAGGTGCGGCGGGGGTGCCGCCCGAGTGCCGGCGGGGGCCGTGGTGGCGCACACCGTGTACCACCCTGCGGGCGGGGCCGTCCGCGGCTATCGCACGCGGAGCGGCAGGCGCCCTGCGGCCCGCGGGCTACGCGTGACGCTGGCGCCCTCGCAGAACCTCTCCCAGGCGCCGGAACCGCCCTGCCTGGTGACCGCTGTCGCGCGGCGGCTTCGGGCTCTTCGGCTCGGTGACCGAAGCGGGGATGGGCCCCGCGGTGGCGAAGTTCGGCGGCGGGACGTGCTGGCGTCGCAGCGACTCCGCAAGGTCCGAGACCTGTCCTGCACGCATGATGCGGACCTGGTGGCCGCCGCAGTTGAGGCAGGCGACCCGGTTCAACGGCGAGGGCACGGGCTGCCCCTGTGCGCGGTACACGAAGACGGGCTGGCCGCTGCCGTCCACGTGGTGCTCGATGTCATAGGTCTGCTCCCACCCGTGGCCACACCTCATGCAGGCGAAGGAATACGACTCCTGCACGATTTCGAGTGCCTCGGTCGGGGCGGGTCGTGCGCCACTCGGGGTGCCCGCTATATCACTCATGCCAGCTCCTCCTGTCCACGTCCCCCTGACGATCCGGGGGCACGTCTCCCAGTGGACGCCTCTCGCGGCGGGAGCGCATCGGACCTTCCGGTGAATTGGCGAGGATTTGGCCGGCTTATTCCGGAAGGTGCTCCTACGCGGTCTGAGCTTTGCCTTTCACGATAGACCTTTACCGTCCGAGGGACCTGTTCCTGCCGCGTTCTTTGCCGCGACGACGGCGTCGAAGACCTCTCTCTTGGGTAGACCTGCTTCGGTGGCGACAGCCGCGATGGCTTCCTTGCGTCGCTCGCCGGCCTCCTCGCGCACCCGCACCCGGCGCACCAGCTCGTCCGCGTCCAGCTCGGCGGGGCCGGGGGCCGGGGCACCCTCCACGACGACGGTGATCTCGCCGCGCACACCCTCGGCGGCCCACTCCGCCAGCTCGCCGAGTCCGCCGCGCCTCACCTCCTCATAGGTCTTGGTCAGCTCCCGGCACACGGCGGCCCTGCGGTCCGCGCCGAACACCTCGGCCATCGCCGCCAGCGTGTCGTCGAGTCGGTGCGGCGCCTCGAAGTAGACGAGGGTGCGGCGCTCGTCCGCGACCTCGCGGAGCCGGCCGAGCCGCTCTCCCGCCTTGCGCGGCAGGAAACCCTCGAAGCAGAAGCGGTCCACGGGCAGCCCGGACAGGGCGAGCGCGGTGAGCACCGCGGACGGGCCGGGCACCGCGGTGACCCGGATGTCCCTCTCGACGGCCGCCGCGACCAGCCGGTAGCCGGGGTCGGACACGGAGGGCATCCCGGCGTCGGTCACCAGCAGCACCCGGGCCCCGCCCTCCAGCGCCTCGACCAGCTCGGGGGTGCGCGCCGCCTCGTTGCCCTCGAAGTACGACACGACCCGGCCGCCGGTGTGCACCCCGAGGGCCTGGGTGAGCCGGCGCAGCCGCCGGGTGTCCTCCGCGGCGACCACGTCGGCGGTCTCCAACTCGGCGGCCAGCCGTGGCGGCGCGTCCGCCACGTCGCCGATGGGCGTCCCTGCGAGTACGAGCGTTCCAGTCACCGATCCAGTCACAGGAGCCATCCTCCCAGGGCGGGGCACCCCCTCCGCACAGGTGCGTTCCCTACGATGGCGCGGTGACCAGTACTGCCCCACGGGTCCTGCCGGGCCAGGACGCCGCTGAACAGCCGCCCTCCTGGCAGCAGCGCCTGCGCAGATTCGGCCATGTACCGCGGCCCGTCATCGGTCTGCGCGAGCGGCTCGTCCCGCCGTACACCCGCCCCTCCGACCGGCTGTGGTCCGTCGTCGGCGTGCCGCCGGGCGCGGCGCAGCGGATGGAGCGGATGGCCGCCTGGGGCGGGCCGGTCATGGTGGCGCTGGTCGCGGGACTGCTGCGGTTCTGGCACCTGGGCAGCCCCAAGGCGGTGATATTCGACGAGACGTACTACGCGAAGGACGCCTGGGCGCTGGTCAACCAGGGGTACGAGGGTTCCTGGCCGAAGGACGTCGACAAGGCGATCCTGGCGAACCCGGACACGGTCCCGATCCCGGTCGAACCGGGCTACGTGGTGCACCCTCCGGTCGGCAAGTGGGTCATCGGACTCGGCGAGCAGTTGTTCGGCTTCACCCCGTTCGGCTGGCGCTTCATGGTGTTCGTGGTCGGCACGCTGTCCGTACTGCTGCTGTGCCGGATCGGGAGGCGGCTGTTCCGCTCGACGTTCCTCGGATGCCTGGCGGGTGCGCTGCTCGCCGTGGACGGCCTCCACTTCGTGATGAGCCGCACCGCGCTGCTCGACCAGGTACTGATGTTCTTCGTCCTCGCGGCATTCGGCTGCCTCCTGGTCGACCGTGACTGGGCGCGCCGGAAGCTGGCGGACGCCCTCCCCGTCGACGAGCAGGGCGTGCTGCGCCCGGACGCCCGGACCGCACGGACCCTGCGCCTGGGCTGGCGGCCGTGGCGGATCGCGGCCGGGCTCATGCTCGGGCTGGCGTCCGCCACCAAGTGGAACGGTCTGTACATCCTGGTGGCGTTCGGACTGCTGACGGTCCTGTGGGACGTGGGTGCCCGGCGCACCGCGGGCGCGCTCCAGCCCTACCGGGCGGTCCTGCGGAACGACGTCCTGCCGGCGTTCGTCTCGACGGTGCCGGTCGCGATCGGAACCTACATCGCCTCGTGGACCGGCTGGATCGTCACCGACAAGGGCTACTTCCGGGACTGGGCACAGTTGGACGGGCGCGGCGGGTCCTGGACCTGGTTGCCCGACTGGCTGCGCAGCCTGTGGCACTACGAGACCGAGGTGTACAGCTTCCACGTCAACCTCACCTCGGGCCACACCTACCAGTCCAACCCGTGGAGCTGGATCGTCCTCGGGCGTCCGGTCTCCTACTTCTACGAGGACCCCACGCCCGGCACGGCGGGCTGTCCCGCCACGGAGGCCGAGAACTGCGCCCGCGAGGTCCTGGCGATCGGAACCCCGCTGCTGTGGTGGGCGGCGTGCTTCGCCCTGGTCTACGTGCTGTGGCGCTGGGCGTTCCGGCGCGACTGGCGGGCGGGCGCGATCGCCTGCGGGGTGGCGGCGGGCTGGCTGCCCTGGTTCCTCTACCAGGAGCGCACGATCTTCCTGTTCTACGCCGTGGTCTTCGTGCCGTTCCTGTGCCTCGCGGTCACGATGATGATCGGCGCGATCATCGGGCCACCGGGATCGGACGAACGCCGCAGGGCGTTCGGCGCGGTGGCGGCGGGCGTATTGGTGCTGCTCATCGCCTGGAACTTCATCTACTTCTGGCCGCTGTACACGGGCCAGGCGATCCCGATGGACGACTGGCGCAACCGGATGTGGCTGGACACCTGGGTCTAGACCCGGACCGCGAAGTCCGGGTCTAGAGGGCGTGTGTCGAAAGTGGACGTCTTGCCGCCGGATGGTGCGGCTCGGTACAGCGACGCCGGCGAATGATCGTTCGGAGAGTGTGGTCAAGTTACTGCCCTCCGTCGCACTCGTTTCCACACGGAAGGACGCACGAGTCCTTCCGTTTCACGAGACGACTGAATCAAGGAAACGATGTCGAAGATCCGCCGCTGGGCCTCCCTTGCCGCCGGCTGCACGTTGATGCTCGCCGCTCTGCCGCCCGCTGCCGCTCAAGCCAAGCCCGCGAACGCCACGTACAGGCTCACCATCACCGACGCCTGGATCGTGGATATCCAAGGCAAGATCGACTACGACGCCTGTGCGGATGTCTTCGGTCACCTAAGCGTCTGGGCAGGCGAAAAGGACGGGTTCAAGCTTCCGTTCGACTACTTCCGGGCACGCGAGGACGAGCCTGTGGAGGTGTGCGAGCCGAACCGGCCGCTGAACGAGGGAACTCAGGTCGGCCACCTGCGCCCCAACCGAAAGCAGTGGAAGAAGCTCCCCCCTCTCACGATCCGCAACAACGAGAACTCCAAGCACGCCGGATGGCGGTTCCACGTGAATCTCTGGGACCATGACCCCATCGGCAAGAACGACGCGATCTGCAACCACGGCCAGAGTGAGTGGATCGAGCCGAAGGGCTCCGGCACCGCTCGTGTCTGGAGCTGTGAGGCGGACACGACGTTCACGATCTCCTACGAGATCGATCGCGTCGGATAGAGCCTGCTGCTGACGTGCTGGTCACAGCCACTCATTGATGGCTGCGACCAGCACCGTTGCTTCATAGCGGACGGCGAGTTTGTCGTAGCGGGTGGCCACAGCCCGGTGTCTCTTGAGACGGTTGATCCCGCACTCGACCGCGTGGCGCTCGCGGTAGTCGACCGGGTCGAAGCGCGGCGGCCGTCCACCGCGGGAGCCGAGCTTTCTGCGGTTGCGGGCCTGGTCGGCCTTGTTGGGGATGGTGCAGCGGATCCCGCGGCGGCGCAGGTAGGCGCGGTTTCTGCGGGAGGGGTACGCCCTGTCTGCCCGCACGCGATCGGGGCGAACGCGTGGCCGGCCCGGTCCGATGCGGGGCACGCGGACCTTCTCCAGCACCGGCTCGAACTGCGGCGAGTCGCCGCGCTGCCCTGCCGTCAATTTTCCGCGAACCGAGCATGAAGCGCGACCATCCCCCCGGACCAGTCCTCGATCTGCACGACCGTCAGCGGCTGACCAGGAGATTCACGCAGGCCGCAAAGCAAAAACGGTTATCACCTATCAGTCCGAACTCGTGGGCCGCGGTCCAATGTCATTTGCGGGTCACCTGTTAGCCTCGCTCGCGCAGTGCGGCGAGTACGGTCTCTGTGTCGGGGGGCTCGGGTTCATCGCTGAGGTGGACCAATTGGTCGACGAGCCATTTTCCATCGGCGTCGGGAACTAGCCGCACGGCGGTGTGCCAGCGAAGGCCCCGTGCTGGGTCGGCCTCGACGGACAGGAGCAGACCCATGCCTGCCGGGTGCTTTCCATAGGCGTCCACTGCAAATGGATCACCCGTGGTCAACCGGGCATCCGAGAAGTCGTGAACGCTGGGGAGGGCGGTCTTCTGCACGCACTCGGCAACGGTGCCTCCCCGCAGGAGTTCGGTCCGGGCCTCGCAGGCGGTTTTCCATTGCCTCTCGAGCACGGCCTGCTGAAACTTCCTTGCGGTCTCGGCGACAGTTGCTTTGGGTTGCGCGTTGTCAACGCTGTTGCCTTCGCTGCAGCCGGCCAGCGGCACGGTCACGACCATGATGGCCATGCCGGCGGCGCGCACGATCCGGGTGTTCATGGCTTGCCCCCCTGGTAGTCGGCACTCATCCGGTGCCGTCCGGGGGGATTAGAGCACACCGTTCTACTGACGTCGGCTCGTCGGGGTGAACTCGCCCGAAGTCCCTGTTGCGCGCGGCGTGATGGCTGCACGGCCTGAGCCATGCCCATCCCGGAGCCGGGTGGAGCGCGACGGTCAGTCTCGGCGAGGGCGGGATCCACCCGCCGGCGGGGAGGCCTCCACCGCCTGCCGGATTTCGTGCAACGCCTCGTCGAACAGGGCGCGAGCGCGGGTGAACCAGTCCGTCAACACGGCGACCTCATCGGCTTCGTAGTCGCCGAAGAGGGTGGCCAGACGCTGGTAGAAGGGACCGTACACCTCGAGGATGCGTTCCTGGGCCGTCTCCTCCATGACCACATACACGCGTCGACGATCGTCAGGGTCGGCGGTGCGCCGGATGTAGCCGGCCTTCTCCAGGCGGTTCAGCACTCCCGTGACCGCTCCCGTGGTCAGTCTGGCCCGTTCTGCGAGATCGCCGGCGACCAGTGACTCGCCTGCCGTGGACGCCTCGATGAGGAAGCCCAGGCAGGTGAGGTCCGTGACATTGAGACCGAGCCTTCGAGCGATGTCCTGTTGCCCGAACTGGGCGGTGGCGATCATCCGATCCATGGCGTAGAGCGCCTGGTCGGCCGTCGCGGCCGGGCGCGCCTTGCGAGCACTCACCATATCCCCTTAGCATCTAAGTTACTTAGCTCGCGAGATAAAACATCTCGGAGGACTGCTCCATCCTCACAGCTCTCAAGGACCCCGATCATGTTCATCCACGGTGACGACGACTACGACATGGGCCACACCGTTGCAGGCTGGACCGGCACGGGCATGGCATCGCTGGGCTTCGCACTGTGCGGCCTCGGAGTAGCAGCTGCATCAGGCCCCTTCATGCTCGCGGGTGCGGCAGTGCTCATCCTGGCGCCGCTGACCACGTGGATGCTCCACCTGGCAGGCTGGGGCAAGCCGAGCGGCCCCCGCCCCATCGCCCAGTGGGACTACCGAGTCAGGGACCACAGCGCCCGCAACGGCCACCCCGACTGCCTCGGCTGCCGCCTTGCAGGACGACGGGCACCCCACCAACACGCCGAAGACCGTCCGATGGAGCCCGCCCTTGCCGACACCTGACCGAGGACCAACACCCGGCCCAGGACCCACACCCGACCGAGGGCACACGCCGAAAGTGGCAGACCGGGGCCCCGCGGAGCTCGAGGAGCGGCGAGTCGCCCAGCACGCGACTGAGCACCTGGCGCCGCCCGGCCCGCCGCCCGTGGCCGCCGTGGACGGCAAGGCCCTACGCGACGCCCGCACGGTGCGGGGCAGGGCCCTTCCCCGATGCCGTCGTCGCACAGTTCGCCGCTGGTCTCGATGGCCGCGGCGCTGCTCCGGGCCGCCCTGCCGTGGGTCTTCTTCGAGGCCGCCCTCCCGCCGTCGTGCGCCCGCACCCGGCGAGGTACCGGCCACCTCCGTGCGGCTGTTACGGAAACGTCGCCTGCGTCGTACAACTGGCCCCGCCCCCCGGCCGTCTACCGTGCGGAACTCGCACCACACACGCAAAGGGAGTCGACAGCCGTGGGGGACATACGCCGGCGAGCACTCGTCGCACTCGGGCTCACCGCACTGGTGGCCCCGCTCACTCTGGCCGTGGGGGGCACGACCGCGCAGGCGGCGACGTGCACCACGCAGACCGGGCCGTACCAGAAGCAGGTCGAGAGGTTCCTCGGCCGCCCGGTCGACGGCAAGCAGTCGGCCGCCGACTGCAAGGCGATCCAGGCCTTCCAGACGAAGCACTCGATCAGCCCGAACGTCGGGCTGGCGGGCCCCGTGACGTGGGGCGTCACGGATCTGATGAACAAGCAGAAGGCCGTCGGGAAGAATCCGAACAAGTCCGGCAAGTGCCCCGTGAACAAGGGACGCATCGCCTGTGTCGACCTGACGTTGCAGCTCAGCTGGATCCAGGACGGCAGTCGGCTGGTGTACGGGCCGGTCGCGGTCCGCACCGGCCGCAAGGGCCACGCGACCCGCACCGGTCTGAAGAAGATCTACTGGCGCGACATCGACCACGTGTCGAGCCTGTACGACGTGCCGATGCCGTACAGCCAGTTCTTCGACGGCGGCCAGGCCTTCCACTCGGTGGGCATCAGCGTCTGGGCACCGCCCGGTTCGCACGGCTGCGTCAACATGACCAAGGGGGACGCGGCCAGGTACTGGAGCCTGCTCCGCAACGGGGACGAGGTCTTCGTCTACGGCCGCAAGCCGGGGACCTGAGCCGCCGGGTCCGCACACGGACCCGCACGGCCGCTGCAACGGCCCGGACCACACGAGTTCCGGGCCGTTGCTCCGTGCAGGAAGAGCCGTGCGCGCAGAGCCGTGCGCGCAGAGCCGTGCGCGCAGAGCCGTGCAGGATCAGTTCCGGCGCCCACCGGGTCCTACTCACGGAGAAGGGCGACCACCTCCGGCACGCTCCACCGCCCCGCAGCCCCCGGGCAACGGGCCAGGTAGTCCGCGATGTCCAGGACGTCCCAGGCACCGGCCTCCGACAGCCCGCTCGCCAGGTGCCGCACGTACGCCGCGGACGGCCTCTCCCACGGCACGTCGTCAAGCCCCCAGGGGGCCGTGAAGGTGAGCAGCGGTACGCCGTCGAGGGTGCCGGGGCACACGAGCCGTTCGTAGCGCCCGTCACCGAGCACCGCCGAGCCTCGGTCCAGCACCTCGCCGAGGTCGAGGTCCGCCCCCGGTGCCCGGTACATCTCCTGTGCCGCGATGTCGGAGAACTGCCCGACCGTGACCAGATGGGCCCGGGCGCGCACCCGGCCCTGCGCGTCGGGGTCGTAGAAGGCCCTACCGCCGAGCCACACCGGCGAACGGGTGGCGAAGTAGAGGGCGCCCGGGAGTTCGACGGGGACGGATGCCGCCGGGGCGCGGTGGTCCCGGCAGCCGGGACAGCTCCGCAGCGCCCCCGGCGGGCGACCCCCCGCGAGGTAGGCCGCAAGCCGGTCCAGGTGCATGTTGGAACCGTAGGCGGCGTACCAGACCTGGTCGGACGCCGGATTCGCGGGACGGGTGTTCTCGAGGGCACGCACATCGTCCATGGTGACGGACCCACCCCTTCCGCGGCACGGTCCGATAACACCCGTCCCATCTGCCACTGCGCGAGCCTACGCTGAGTGGTTTCGGGGATACGGGGAGGACTCAGAAGTGCGCAGCGGAGCGAAGGTCGCCGTCGTCGGCGGGGTGTTCGTCATGGTCGCGGGGGGCGTGGGGTACGGCGCGTACACCATGCTGGGCGGCGAGAGCCCCGGCACGGCGGAACCCAAGGTCGAGACGAAGAGATCGGGGCCGCCGAGTCGGGATGAGGTCAGCACCACCGCGAAGGACTTCCTCGCCGCGTGGGCGGCGGGTAAGGCGCCGGGGGCCGCACAGCTCACCAACAACGCCGCGGAGGCCGAGCCCGTCATCGCCGCGTACCGGCAGAGCGCGCACGTGACGGGCGTGAAGATGGAACAGGGGCAAGCGGTCGGCACGAAGGTGCCGTTCACGGTGACGGGGGTGATCTCCTACGAAGGGGAGAGCAAGCCCTGGACGTACGCCTCCGAACTCACCGTCGTGCGCGGGCTCACCACGGGCAGGCCGCTGGTCGACTGGAAGCCCTCCGTCATCCACCCGAAGCTCGGCAAGGACGCGCAGCTCGTGACGGGCCTCGCGGAGGCTCCGCCGATCAAGGCGGTGGACCGCCACGGCAAGGAGCTGACGAAGGAGAAGTACCCCTCGCTCGGGCCGGTGCTGGACGAACTGCGGAAGAAGTACGGTGAGAAGGCCGGCGGCAAGCCGGGGGTGGAACTGGTGGTGCGCTCCGCCGGCCAAGCGCCGGACACGACGCTGGTGACGCTCGCCGAGGGCGAGCCCGGGAAGCTGGAGACCACGCTGGACGCGGACGTCCAGGCCGCGGCCGAAACGGCGGTGAAGCGCTTCGCGGAGTCCTCGGTCGTCGCGATCAAGCCGAGCACGGGCGAAATCCGCGCCGTCGCCAACAACCGCAAGGACGGGTTCAACGCGGCATTCCAGGGCAGGCAGGCGCCCGGTTCGACGATGAAGATCGCAACAGCCGCGCTCCTGCTGGACAAGGGGCTGGTGGCCGCGGACCGGAAGGTGGAGTGCCCCAAGGAGGCGATGTGGCAGGGTCGGACCTTCCACAACCTGGACCACTTCGCCATAGCCGACGGCACGTTCACGCGGAGCTTCGCGCAGTCCTGCAACACCGCCTTCATCAAGAAGATCGACGACGTGCACGACGACACCGCGCTCGCGAAGCTCTCCCGGGACGTGTTCGGCATCGGGCTGGAATGGAAGACCGGTGTCACGACGTTCGACGGCCGCGTTCCCGAGGCACAGGGCGGCGAGGCCGCGGCCCAGTACATCGGGCAGGGAACGGTTGAGATGAACGCGCTCAACATCGCATCCCTCACGGCCACGGCGAAGAACGGCGGATTCCGGCAACCCGTCATCGTGCCGCGCGCACTGGACGACCGCGAACTGGCCACGGCGAACCGTCAGCTGTCCGGCGGGGTCTGGAGCCAGCTGCGGGACATGATGCGGGCCACGGCGAAATGGGGCACCGGCGCCGCGGCGATGTCCGGTGTCGGCACGCAGGACAAGGGCGCGAAGACGGGGTCCGCGGAGGTGGCGGACCAAGGCGCGTCCAACAGCTGGTTCACCGGGTTCGCCGACGATCTGGCGGCGGCCGCCGTGGTGCAGGCCGGTGGGCACGGCGGGGACGCGGCGGGGCCGGTGGTGGCGTCGGTCCTCAAGGCACGCTGAGCTCACCCGGCGTCCGGCGGGCCCGGCCGGGGACGCGCCCGTCCCCCTCCCGTCGTGCGCCGCCCTCGTGGCAGACTTCGGCGGCGCGGCGGAAGGACTTCCCGCCGGTTGACTGATACAACATCAAACTTGCAAGAGCCCTTCGGGATTTGCCGGAACCTTCCTCAACCTTTCGGACCTGCTCCAACTCTCCGTGAGTCCGCGTCCGTCAGGCCCAAGGCAGGTTGCGGGTCGGCGCCCCTTGCGGGGGGAGACAGAGGGAGACACGTGCCCAGTCCGCGTCATCCGTGGCGTCATGGCGGTCACGGAGCGGGCTCGGCTCTTCCCGCACAACAGTTGCACACGCGCCAGATCCTGACGGTCGTCGCGACCGGGCTGGGTGTCTTTCTGGTGGCTCTCGACGTGCTGATCGCGAACGTGGCCCTGCCCGACATCCAGCGGGACTTCGGTGTGGGCGAGTCGGGTCTGCAGTGGGTGGTCACGGCGTACTCCATCGGATTGTCCGTGTTCGTCATGGCCGCCGCCACCTTCGCCGACCGCTTCGGCCGCCGTCTCGTCTACGTCGTGGGGATCTCGGTTTTCACCGCCTGCTCCGTGGTTGCCGGCCTGGCTCCGGACCTCGGAGTCATGGCGGTCGCCCGATTTTTCCAGGGCGTTGCCGCGGCGGCTGTGAACGTGAGCTCGCTCGCCCTGGTGAGCTCCGCCTTCCCTGACAAAGGCGACCGGGCGAAGGCCATTGGGCTGTGGACCGGCGTGGCCACCATTGCCTCACCTCTGGGGCCCACGCTCGGTGGCTTCCTCACCGAGGCCATCAGCTGGCGGGCTGTCTTCCTGGTCAATGTCCCTGTTGGCGTGCTGGCACTCGCCCTGACCTTCGGATACGTCGGCGAGTCCCGTGCGGAGCAGACCCGTGGCTTCGACTGGGGCGGGCAGATGCTGTTCGCCGTGTCCGTCGGTGCACTGGCATACGCTCTCATCCAGGGCCAGAACTTCGGCTGGACGTCGCCTCTTGTCCTGGCGTTGCTGACCGTTGGTGTGGCCGGGTTCGCAGTCTTCGGTCGGTACGAGTACGGGCTGCCGAACCCGATGATGGACGTGAGGCTGTTCGAAAACCGCACCTACACCGTGGCCATCGTCACAGCCTTCTCCGCGTTCTTCGGCGTGTACGGCATGCTGCTGGTGGTCACGCAGTACGTCCAGAACGTCGAGGACTATTCGCCTGAACTGGCCGGGCTGCTGATTTTGCCGTTCGCTTTCACCCTCATGGTGTTGTCACCGGTTACGGGCCGGCTGGTCGCACGGTTCGAGGCGTTGCCGATCGCCAGGATCGGTCAACTCCTGCTGGTCGCGGGGCTGGCCATCATCGCTCTGAGCATGCCGGTCTCGGTGTACCTGGTCGCAGCCGGTTTGTTCGTCACAGGCGCAGGCACCGCTCTGCTCGTCATTCCGATCACCACTCTGGCCGTGGGGTCGGTCTCGCCGGACAGGGCCGGAATGGCCTCCGGCATCTTCAGTGCCCAGCGGGCCATCGGTTCAACGTTCGGCTTCGCGGTCCTCGGCACCATCCTGGCCGTCTGGCTGGGAGGCACCCTTGACGCCGCACTGCGCGGGGCGGTCCCAGAGACACGGGCGCGTCAGGCGGTCACCGACCGCATCATCCAGGAGGCCAACCCGTTCGCCTACGTCGCCGAGGTCGGGCCGGGCAGGCCGCTGCCCGCGCCCGCTCCCGGCCAGCGGGAGGCCATCGTGGCGGCGGCCAAGGAGGACTTCATCCGAGCCAGCCAGTTGAGCGTCGCCGTCGGTGCGGCATTCTGCACCGTCACAGCAGTGCTGTTCTGGACCCTTGCCGGTAGTTCCCCCACTGGCGACGACTCCCCCGCGTGACCGTCGCGGCTCTCTCCACGAGTTCCGGTTCTGGCTCGGCTTCCGTGACACGGCGACGAAGCACACCGACCGGTTCGGCGAGTACTCCACGGACGAGCTGGGCATCCGGCCGGAGGAGTACGACCTGAAGCGGGAAGTGGACTTCACCCCGATGCGCGAGTCGGAGCCGGGGATCGGCTCCGGTCCACACCTCCACCGGCGGTTTCGTCTGCTGCTCCGTGAGTGTTGCCCGGACCGGGCAGAGGGGCGACGTCCCGCGCCGTCAGGTCCTGACCGCAATCGTTGCAGACGTGGCGGATCTCCGCTGTCCCCCCGCAGTCGCGGTGCTGGTACACAACGGGTGCACCGTCCGGAGCCAGGTACCTGTCCCCCCATGTGCGCAGGGCCATGAGCACCGGGTACAGATCCAGTCCCTTCTCGGTCAGCCGATATTCCTCCCGGGTGCGCCGGGCGTCCCGGTACGCCCGGCGTTCGAGGATCCCCTCCTCGACGAGAGCGCCGAGACGTTGCGAGAGCAGTGTGCGACTGACGCCGAGACTGGACCTGAAGTCCTCGAAGCGACGGATCCCGAGAAACGCTTGACGCAGCACGATCAGTGTCCACCGGTCCCCGAGCAGTGCTACTGAACGCGCGATGGAGCACGGCTCCGTGCCGATGCCTGTGGATCGCATGACCTCGATGCTACCCCTTGCATCCTGAAACAGGACCCAGTTATAACTGAGTCCTGTTTCAGGACTCAGAATGGAGATCGCGTGAAAGTGCACTTCGAACAGAGCGGTGACGTCGGCCGGATCGTTCTCGACGATGGCCCCCTCAATCTCCTCGGTCCCGAACTGGTCGCCGATCTCACCAAGGCGGTCACGGCGGCCGAGAAGGCGGTTTCGGCCGACACACCCATGCGCGCCCTCCTGGTGAGCAGCAATGGCGAGCACTTCTCGGCGGGTGCGGACGTCCGGATCTTCCAGGGGCTCTCCGCCGAGCAGGCGCAGGCAGCCATCCTGGAGAATCTGCCGACATTCACACGCCTCGAGCGACTTCCGGTGCCCACACTGGCGACGGTCAACGGGCTCTGCCTGGCGGGCGGGATGGAGCTGGCCCTGAGCTGTGACATGGTCTGGGCTGCCGAAGGCGCCCAGTTCGGCCTTATCGAGGCCACGATCGGCGGATTCCCCTTCGCTGGAGGAGCCCAGCGCCTGGCCGCACGCGTCGGCGTCGCCCGGGCGAGGGAGGCCGTCTACGGCGGGAACGTCTATCCAGCCTCCCGCATGTACGAATGGGGCGTCGTCAACCGCCTCCTCCCCCCGGAGGACCTGCAGGAGAAGTCAGTGCGCTACGTCCAGCGGATTGCCGCGGGTCCCACCAGGGCTCTCGCCGCCACCAAGCGGCTCATCGGCCTCGCTGCGGACGGCGGTGTCGGCGCGGCGGACACAGCCATGCCCGCACTCGCCGGCGAGATCGTCGCCTCTCAGGACCTGCAGGAAGGTGCGGCATCCCTGCTGGCTCATGGCCCCGGCCATGCGGCCTTCGCGGGTCGCTGAGCCGACCCCCGGTAGCACCGGCACGGCACACCCGTGTGTGGGGCGGGGGGCTCTCGTCTTCAGGGAACGCTTCGGCGGGCCCCGCATCGTGGCGGCGGGGCCGCCGGCGGTGGGCATCGGGCTGATGCTGCGCGCGGGCTGACCCGGGTTCGTGCCGCCGCCGGCCCCACACCGCGGTACTGCGGTCGGACCGCAGTGCCGCAGCGGGCTACGCACCGCCACCGCACCGGCAGCTCCGGCCCCGGACGCACACGGCCGGTCAGAGCACCGAACGGACCGCCCTCACCAGGGCCTGTGCGCGCGGATCGGCGGTGACGCCCTTGCGCATGCCGTTGGTGACGTAGCCGAGCGCCACACCGGATTCGGGGTCGGCGAAGCCCAACGACCCTCCGCGCCCCGGGTGGCCGAACGAGCCGGGGGCCAGCAGCGGCGACGCCGGACCGTGCAGCATGTAGCCGAGGCCGAAGCGGGTCCCGACGACCAGGACCCGGTCGGGGCCGTTGGACTCTTCGGTGCGGGCCACGGTGAGGGTGGCCGGGGCAAAGAGACGGTGACCGTCCACCTCGCCGACGGTCGCCGCGTAGAAGCGCGCCAGCGCCCGTGCCGTGGATATGCCGTTGGAGGCGGCGAGTTCGGCGGACCGGTAGAGCGGGGCGTTCTCGTCGGGCAACGGGTCGATGGCGCCGAACGCACGGCGGGTGAGGGAGTCGGGGTCCCGGTACGCCTCGGCCACGGACCGCTTGGGCCGCAGCTTCAGCCCGCCTCCGGTGGCCGCGGGGGGGTCCTCCACCGGACCCAGCCGGCCGACGCGGTGGGCTTCGTCGTCGGGGAGACCCACCCAGAAGTCGAGTCCCAGGGGGCGGGCGATCTCTTCGGCGATCCAACGGCCCAGGCTGCGTCCGGTCACCCGACGCACGAGCTCGCCGAGCAACCAGCTGTAGGTCTGTGCGTGGTAGCCGTGGTCCGTGCCCGGCTCCCAGGCGGGGGGCTGCGCCGCGACCGCGAGCGCTCCGGACCTGCCGTCCACGGCCTCCTCGACGCTGAGGGGACGGTCGAGTGCGGGGACTCCGGCGCGGTGCGACAACAGGTGGCGCACGAGCGCCCGCTCCTTGCCCGCGGCCTTGAACTCCGGCCAGTACGTCCCGACCGGCGCGTCCAGGTCGAGCTGGCCGCGCTGGTGGAGCAGCAGCGGCACGGCGGCGGCGACGCCCTTCGTGGCCGAGCGGACGGTCTGGGCCGTGTCCACGGCCCACGGGTCGGTGCCGTCCATGTCCTTGGTGCCCGCCCACAGGTCGACGACCTTGCGGCCGTCGCGGTAGACGGCGACGGCCGCTCCACGCTCGCCGCGCTGCTCGAAGTTGCGTACGAAGGCGTCCCGGACCGGCTCGAAGCCTTCCGCCACCGTGCCCTGGACGTCCACGTCCCACGCTCCCTGTTCCTCGGAGTTCTCCGGCGTTCTCCAGCGCTCCCGCGGGTCGCCGTCGCGCTGCCTCGACCGCCCGTCCTCCTCCATGGTGCAACGTGGTCGCGGCGGACCGGATTCCGGGTCGGGACGGGACGCTCGCGGGGCGCGGACGCGATCAACCCATCATGATCGAGACGTCGATGGTGCCGCGGGCGGCATGGGGATACGGGTCCACCGGGTGCGTGGCGTCCCGGCACCGGACGCCGTCCGGCCGGCGTTGGGGAATTCCGGCATTCGGGCATTCCTGGCACCGCCCGGCTGGAGTCCGGGGGTTCCGGGCCGCGGACGGGGGCTCACACCCGGCCGCTCCCCGTCGAGGCAGTGGCGGGGCCGTGCCGCAGTCCAGCCGCAGCGCCGAGGTCAGCTCCTTCACGGGGACCTGGCCGCGCTCCCCAGCACAGCATCGCCGGGCGCTACAGGCGGTGGAGCCGAAGGTGCGAGGCCACGTTCCGTCGAGGAGCGGCCGGCCGGTGGTGACCGCGCGCTGCGCCGCATACGGCGCGAACGACAACCGGTCCCCGAGCAGCAGCGTCACCCAGGGGCTCGGGGCGGGGCGTCCTCCCGTCGTTCACGCGCCCGTCGTCACGGCACGGGGGTCGAAGCCGTACGGCAGCTCCAGCCGGTGCGCACGCATCAGTTCGGCGTCACCGAGCAGATCCTGGGTCCGGCCGTCGGCCGCGATCACCCCCTCGCTGAGGACCACCGAGCGGGGGCACAGCTCCAACGCGTAGGGCAGATCGTGCGTCACCATCAGGACGGTCACGTCCAACGAACGTAGGATGTCGGCGAGTTCACGGCGCGAGGCGGGGTCGAGATTGGACGAGGGCTCGTCGAGCACGAGAATCTCCGGCTCCATCGCGAGCACGGTGGCGACGGCCACACGGCGGCGCTGGCCGAAGGACAGGTGGTGCGGGGGGCGTTCCAGGTACTCCTCCATGCCGACCCGTGCGAGCGCGCTGCGCACCCGCGCCTCGAGCTCCGCACCGCGCATTCCGGCCGCCGCCGGGCCGAACGCCACGTCCTCCCGCACGGTCGGCATGAAGAGCTGGTCGTCCGGGTCTTGGAAGACGATGCCGACCCGGCGGCGGATCTCGGCCATGTGCTGGGCGCCGACCGGGAGCCCGGCGACCGTGACCGTCCCGGCGCCGCCGGTGAGGATGCCGTTGAGGTGGAGGACGAGCGTCGTCTTGCCCGCGCCGTTGGGGCCGAGCAGGGCGACCCGTTCGCCGCGGGCGACCGTCAGGTCGACGCCGAACAGGGCCTGGTGGCCGTCGGGATAGGCGTACGCGAGGCCACGGACGTCGAGCGAGGGGGACGACGGTGCGGGGGCAGTCATAGGGTCCACCCAAGCAGACAGACGGCGAGTGCCGAGAACGGGAGTGCGGCGGCGTACGCCCACTGCGCGCGGGACGCGGCCACTTCGTCGATCACCGGCATCCTGCCCGCGTATCCGCGGCTGACCATGGCCAGGTGTACCCGCTCCCCGCGCTCGTAGGAGCGGATGAAGAGCGCACCCGCGGATTTGGCGAGGACGCCCCAGTGGCGGACGCCGCGCGCCTCGAAGCCGCGCGAACGCCGCGCGACGGACATCCGTCGCATCTCGTCCGTGATGACGTCTCCGTAGCGGATCATGAAGGAAGCGATCTGCACCATCAGCGGTGGCAGTTTGAGGCGTTGCAGACCGAGCAGCAAGGAGCGCAGCTCGGTCGTCGAGGCGAGCAGGACGGACGCGGCGACGCCCAGCGTCCCCTTGGCGAGGATGTTCCAGGCGCCCCAGAGCCCGGGGACGGAGAGGGAGATCCCGAGCAGTTCGATCCGCCCGCCCGGCACCACGAACGGCATGATCAGCGCGAACGCCACGAACGGGATCTCGATCAGCATGCGGCGCAGCAGAAAGCCCGCGGGGATGCGCGCCACCGCGGCGACGGCGGCCAGCAGCGCGGCGTAGAGGCCGAAGGCCCAGACCGCCTCCCTCGGGGTGGAGACCACCACGAGCACGAAGCAGAGCGTCGCGGCGATCTTGCAGTGCGGGGGCAGCGCGTGGACCGGCGACCTCTCGTCCCGGTAGAGCTTGTGGGAGTGACCCGCGCCCATGTCAGACGGTCTCCTCGGGGACGGCGGTCGGGGTCGCGGGCTCGTCGCGGCGGCGGCGCTTGACCGTCCAGAAGACACCGCTGCCCACCACGGCGGTGGCGCCGACGCCGATCACTCCGGCGAGGCCGCCGGAGAGCCGGACGTTCTGGACGTCCTTGACGCCGTAGTCGGCGAGCGGGGAGTCGGCTGCCGCGTGCTCCTCGACCCTTTGGTCGATGCCCTTGTCGGCGGCGACCTTCTCCAGCCCGTCGGGGCTGGCGGAGGCGTAGAAGGAAACGAATCCGGCCAGTACGAGCGAGGTGACCAGGCCCGCGATCCAGACCGGGCGGGACGAGACGGGAGCGGGCGCGGCGGCGGGGGCGGCGTCCACCAGCTCGCCGCCGACACGGAGCTTGAGCGGTGCGGACAGCCCGCGGGCCCCGTGGACCAGGTCCGGCCGCACGGCGATCACGGCGGTGACCGTCGCGGCGGTGATGACGGCCTCGCCGATGCCGATCAGGACGTGCACGCCGACCATCGCGCCGAGGACCGTGCGGACCGGGACGTCGGTGGTGCCGCCGACCGCGTAGATGAGGGTGAAGGCGACTGCTGCGGCCGGCACGGACACCAGCGCCGCGACGAAGGAGGCAACGGACACCGAGCGTCGGCGCCGGGGCAGGACCTTCACCAGGCCGCGGAAGACCGTGTAGGCGACGACGACCGTGACCACGCCCATGACGGTGATGTTCACGCCCAGCGCGGTGAGCCCGCCGTCCGCGAAGAGGACGCCCTGGAGCAGCAGGACGACGGCCATGCACAGGACGCCCGTATAGGGCCCGACGAGTATCGCCGCGAGCGCGCCGCCCAGGAGGTGCCCGCTGGTGCCGGCCGCGACCGGGAAGTTGAGCATCTGGACGGCGAAGATGAAGGCGGCGACGAGACCCGCGAGCGGGGCCGTGCGGTCTCCGCCGAGGCCACCGGCGTGGGTGTCGCCCCCGAGTTCCCGTCGCGCGCCCCGCAGGCTGACCGCCACCGCACCTGCGGCGACAACTCCGGCAGCTGCGGACACGGTCAGGTCGATGAATCCGTCGGGGACGTGCATGGCGGCTCCGCTTCCGGGGTCAGGCCCCGCTCGGGCCTCGGCTGGCAACCGTCCGATGATGCTCCTTGTTGCGAACAAGTTGCAAGAGCGCTCCTCTGCCAGGAGCGAGCCACCCGCTGGGGGCCACCGCCGAAAATATGCGACATTAGATAACAAACAGCACCAAATGTGAGGAGCTGGCCGATGTCCCCAGCAGTCGAAAGCCCCTCCGTCGAAGAGCACGCGAAGGCCCGGATCGTCAACGACGCCCCTCATTTCCGGTCCGTGCCGGTGGCCCTGCGCTACGAGCCCGACGAGGGCACCGGGACCGTCCGTTTCGTCTACCCGAGCGGCACCGTGTGGTCGTTCCCCCGTGAGCTGCTGGAGACGGGACTGCGCGTCCCCGCCCGCAGCGGCAGGATCACGGTCTGGCCGTGCGGACGGGCCCAGGTCGTGTTCGAGTGCCACGATCCTGACAGCGTCGCCGTGGTCCAGTTCGACGCCCGCGTCCTCGTCCGCTTCCTGCGCCGCACGTACACGGAAGCGGCCGCGCCCGCCACGAAGAGCTGACGGGCACGGCCACCGGTCCGCCAGGGGCTCCCCCGGCGGTGAGGCGCGGTCAAGCGCGCACGAGTTCGCGCTCCCCTTCCGCGTGGTCCGCGGCCAGGTCCTTCGCCTGCAACGCCTCCCCCTCGACGTCCACGCTCGGCAGCACCCGGTCCAGCCAGCGCGGCAGCCACCAGGCCCGCTTGCCCAGCAGCGCCAGCACCGCCGGCACGATCGCCATCCGCACCACGAAGGCGTCGAAGAAGACCGCGATCGCCAGACCGAAGCCGATCATCTTCACCATCTGCTCGCTGGAGCCGATGAAGCCGGAGAAGACCGCGATCATGATCACCGCGGCGGCGGTGACCACCCGGGCACCATGCCGGAAGCCGGTGACGATCGCCTGGCCCGACCCCTCACCGTGGACGAATGCCTCACGCATCCGCGTGACCAGGAAGACCTCGTAGTCCATGGCCAGCCCGAAGACCACGCCGACCATGAAGATCGGCATCATCGACATGATCGGGCCGGTCTGCTCGACGCCGAACAGGGAGCCGAGCCAGCCCCACTGGAAGACCGCGACGACCGCACCGAGGGCGGCGACCACCGACAGCAGGAAGCCGAGCGCCGCCTTGAGCGGGACGAGCACCGAACGGAAGACGACCATGAGCAGCAGGAAGGCGAGCCCGACGACGAGTGCCAGGTAGGGCACGAGGGCGTCGTTCATGCGCTGCGAGAAGTCGATGTTCATCGCCGTGGTGCCGGTGACGTAGACGTCGTCGCCGCTGGTGTCCCTGATGGTGTGGACGAGGTCCTCGGTCTCCGTGGAACTCGGCCGGTCCTTCGGGATCACGGTGATCATCGCCGTGTCGCCGGCCCGGTTCATCGTCGCGGGCATCACTGCCGCGACGTCGTCGAGCTTCCGGATGTCCTTGGTCGTACGGTCCGCCGCAGCCTTGCCGCCGTCGACGACGATGAGCAGGGGGCCGTTGAAGCCCGGGCCGAACCCGTCGGACAGGAGGTCGTACGCCTTGCGCTGGGTGGTGCTGGTGGGCTGGGAGCCGTCGTCCGGCAGGCCCATCTCCAGCGACGCGGCGGGGACGGCGACCGCACCGAGGCCGAGGACCCCGAGGAGCAGCACGACGACCGGCCGGCGCAGCACGAAGCCCGCCCAGCGGGTGCCCATGTTGGGCTTGTCGCCGTCGACGGCCTTGTCCTTGCGGACCTTGCGGCCGAGGACCTGCCTACCTGCGAAGCCGAGCAGCGCCGGTATCAGGGTGAGCGCGATGAGCACGGCGATCGCGACCGTCCCCGCCGCGGCGAAGCCCATCTTGCTGAGCATCGGGATGTTGACGACGGCGAGGCCGACGAGGGCGATGACGACGGTCAACCCGGCGAAGACCACGGCAGAGCCGGCGGTGCCGACGGCCCGCCCCGCCGCGTCCTCGCGCTCGCGCCCCTCGGCGAGTTCGGCACGGTAGCGGGAGACGATGAACAGGGCGTAGTCGATGCCGACCGCGAGACCGATCATCGTCGCCAGCGTGGCGGTGGTGGAGCCGAGGTCGAGGACGTTCGCGAGGGCGGTGATGGTGGAGACGCCGATGCCGACGCCGATGATGGCGGTGACCAGCGGCAGCCCTGCCGCCACCAGCGAACCGAAGGTGATCAGCAGCACGACGGCGGCGATGGCGACGCCGATGACCTCGGAGGCACCGGTTTCGGGCGCGGCCTGCAGCGCGTCGCCGCCGATCTCGACGGTGAGCCCGGAGCCCTCGGCCTTCTCGCCGGCGCCGGTCAATGCCTCGCGGTCCTCGTCGGTCAGCTCCATGCCGCTGACCTTGTACGAGACCTGGGTGTAGGCGACGGAGCCGTCCCGGCTGACGGCCTTTGCGGCGTACGGGTCGACGACCGAGGCGACCTGCTTCGAGCCGGACTTCAGCTCGGCGACGACCTTCTGCACCTCGGCCTTGTTCGCCGGGTCGGTCATCTTCTGACCAGCCGGCGCCTTGAACACGACGCGCGCGGTGGCGCCGTGGGCACTCGTGCCGGGGAAGCGCTCGTCCAGCAGGTCGAAGGCCTTCTGGGCCTCGGTCCCGGGGATGGAGAAGGAGTTGGAGGTGGCGGTGGACGCGGAGGACGCGGCGACACCGGCCAGCGCCAGCAGGGCCACCCACACGAGGGCGACGAATCGGCGGCGCCGGAAGGCGAACCGCCCGAGTTTGTACAGGAACGTAGCCACGAGTACGGACTCCCGGTCAGGTCGTTGGGACGATTTGGGGCAGGCAGGACCAGCCCGACGACGTGAGCGGTGCGCGTCAGGTGGGGGCTTCTCTGGGGTGGTACGGGGAGACGGTCGGCGGTACGGGGAGATCAGGCGCCGTGGGCGGGGAGACCCAGCGCGGGGAGCACGACGGCGTCCAGGTAGTCGCCCAGGAAGCCCTGGCTCAAGGGCTCGTCCTGGATCAGCGGGTGGGCCACGAACGCGCCGACCAGCATGTGCGACAGGAACTTCAGCGCGGGGTTGTCCGCGGCGATCTCACCGCGGGCGATCGCCCGCTGCAGCAGGGCGTCGAGACCGGTGATCTCCGGCTCGATGAACAGCTCGCGCAGCGCCTGCAGCAGATCGTCGTTCTCGTGGACCGCCCGGGCGAGGCCCCGCATCAGCGCGGTGTCCCGTTCCATCTGGCAGTCGTCGGAGAGCCTCACCATCTCGTGGAAGTCGCCGCGCAGGCTGCCGGTGTCGATCTGGGAGACGTCAACCGGCTTGCTGTGGCGCAGCGACATGGCGACCAGCTCCGGCTTGCTCCCCCACTGGCGGTAGAGGGTGGCTTTGCTGGAGCGGGTCCGTGCAGCCACGGCGTCCATGGTCAGGGCGTCGTAGCCGACCTCGCGCAGCAGGTCGAGCACCGCGTTGTACAGCTCGGCCTCGCGCTCCGGCGTGAGCCTGGTGCGTGCCATTGCCATACCGACCTCCCGAACGAAACGGTTTCGTACAGTACGAAGATACCCCCCGCTCCAGCGAAACGAAACCGTTTCGTACGTGGCTTGGGCCACAGTGTGGAGCCTCCGCTCCGAGGCGCCCCCTCCCACGAGTTGCCACGCCCTCCCGACCCGGAAAGCATTGGAAGGTGAGTGAAGACGTCGCGTACCTCCGATTTCCGCATCTGCACGACGACTTGCTGTGCTTCGCCTCCGAAGACGACCTGTGGATCGCGCCGCTCGTTCCCGAAGGCCACCAGCCGGGCCGCGCCTGGCGCCTGACCGTCGACCGGACCCGGGTCGGCCACCCCCGCTTCTCGCCCGACGGGCATCACATCGCGTACACGACCTGGCGCAGCCTCGATCCCGAGATCCACCTGGCGCCCGTGGACGGCGGTCCCGGTCGGCGGCTCAGCTACTGGGGATCGACCGACACCCGGGTCTGCGGCTGGGACCCGGACGGCAACATCCTCGCGGTCTCCTCGCACGGCCAGCCGTTCTCCTACTTCTCCTGGGCCTACAAGGTGGGCACGGAGGGAGACCCCGGCAAGCGCCTGCCCTGGGGGCCCGTCTCGGACATCGCGGTGGCCGACGCGGACGGGCAGCACCGCACGCTTCTGCTCACCGGGAAGCCACCGCACGAACCGGCCGGGTGGAAGCGGTACAGGGGCGGTGCGACGGGGCGGCTCTACCTGCACGGCGAACGGCTGCTGCCGGACATCGGCGGCCATCTGGACTGCTGCATGTTCGTGGGCGACCGCATCGCCTTCCTGTCCGACCACGAAGGCGTGGGCAACCTCTACTCCTGCCTTCCCGACGGCACCGACCTGCGCCGCCACACCGACCACGACGCGTTCTACGCCCGGCACGCGTCGAGCGACGGGCGCCGGGTCGTGTACCAGTGCGCCGGCGACCTGTGGATCGTCGAGGACCTGGCGCCGGGCGCTGAGCCGCGCAAGCTGCAGGTGAGGCTCGGCGGCCCGCGCGCCGGGCGGCGCCCCTACCAGGTTCCCGCCTCCAACCACGTCGCGGGACTCAGCGTCGACACGACGGGCCGTGCCAGCGCCGTCTCCGTACGCGGCAGCCTGTACTGGCTCACGCACCGCGACGGCCCTGCACGGACCATCGCGGACACGCCGGGGGTGCGGGTGCGGCTGCCGGAAATGCTCGGTGGCAGCGGGCAGGTCGCCTACGTCACGGACGCCGACGGCGACGACGCGGTCGAGGTCGCGTACCTGCCGCGGGCGACCGGCGAACGGGAGCCCCGGCGGCTCGCCTCCGGACGGCTCGGACGGGTCCTGGAGCTGAAGTCGGATCCGAGGGGCGAACGCCTCGCGATCGCCTCGCACGACGGAAGGCTGCTCCTGCTCGACGCGACCGAGGACTCCGACAACGACGTGACGGAAGTGGCCCGTTCCGACAACGGGCCGGTGCGCGACCTCGCCTTCTCCCCGCACGGGAACTGGCTGACCTGGTCGCACCCCGGCATCGGACGCTCACTGCGGCAGATCAAGATGGCCCGGATCACCGGTCCGGAGCCCCGCACGGTCATCGACGTCACCAACGGCCGCTTCGAGGACGAGAATCCCGTCTTCACCCGCGACGGCCGATATCTGGCCTTCCTCTCCTGGCGCGGCTTCGACCCGGTGTACGACGTGCACACCGGGGACCTCTCGTTCCCGCTGGGGTGCCGCCCCTATCTCGTACCGCTGACGTCGGCGATCCCCTCGCCGTTCGCACTGCTGCCGGACGGACGGCCGGCGGCCGGCGGTCTCGACCCCGACGAGACGGACCCCGGGGAAGGCACCGCCATGGTCGAGGTGGAAGGGCTGGAGAACCGCGTCACCCCGTTCCCCGTGGCGGCGTCCAAGTACTCCGCGCTGTACCCGGTCAGCGGCGGCGGCCTCGTCTGGCTGCGCTGGCCGATCTCGGGAGCCCTCGGGGAGACGTTCGCCAACCCCGCCGACCCGTCACCGCGGCCCACGCTGGAGCACTTCGACATCACCAAGGCCCGCAAGACCGAACTCGTCCAGCACCTCGACGGGTTCGCCGTCAGCGGCGACGGGACCCGGCTGGTGGTCGTGGACGAGGGCGAGCTGCGCGCGCTCCCCGCGACCGAATCGGGCGACAGCGACTCGACCGTCTACCTCGACCTGCGCCGGATCCTGCACGAGGTGGATCCCGCCGCCGAGTGGCGCGGGGCGTACGAGGAGGCGGGCCGCCTCATCCGCGCGTACTTCTGGGAGCCGGACATGTGCGGCATCGACTGGGACGCGGTGCTGCAGCAGTACCGCCCCCTGGTCGAACGGGTCGCCTCCCCCGACGAGTTCGCCGACCTGCTCCGGGAAGTGCTCGGCGAGCTCGGCACCTCCCATGCCTACGTCACACCCGCCCGACGCAACGAGGGGCCGCCGCACTACCAGCGCGCCATCGGCCTACTGGGCACCAACTTCGTTCACAGGGAGGAGGGTTGGGCCGTCCAACGGATCCTGCTGGGCGATTCCTCGGACTCCAAGGCCCGTTCGCCGCTCGCCGGTACCGGAATCCGCGACGGGTCCGTCCTCACCCACGTGGACGGCCGGCCGGTGGACCCGGTGGCCGGCCCGTACCCGCTGCTGTCGGCGGCGGGTGGCACGACGGTGGAGCTGACCTTCCTGCCGCCCGGTACGTCCGGGAACGACCCGGCCGGCCCTGCCGACGACGCGGGTGCGGCCGGAGGGCACGCCCGCCGGGTCGCGATCGTGCCCCTCGTGGACGAACGCCCGCTGCGGTACCAGGACTGGGTCGCCAAACGCCGAGCCGTCGTACGGGAGTTGAGCGGCGGCACGTGCGGCTACCTCCACATCCCGGACATGGGCGGATCCGGTTGGGCGCAGTTCAACCGCGACCTGCGGATGGAGATGTCCCGTCCCGCCCTGATCGTCGACGTCCGCGGCAACGCGGGCGGACACATCAGCGAGCTGGTGATCGAGCAGTTGACCCGCACGATCCTGGGCTGGGACCTGACCCGCAACGCCCAGGCGGTTTCGTACATGTCGAACGCCCCGCGCGGGCCGGTGGTGGCGCTCGCCGACGAAGCCACATCGTCCGACGGCGACATGATCACGGCCGCGTTCAAACTGCTTCAGCTCGGCCCGGTGGTGGGCCAGCGCACCTGGGGCGGCGTGGTCGGGATGACGGGACGGCACCGACTCGGCGACGGCACGGTGATCACCGTGCCGATGAACGCCGCCTGGTTCGAGGCCTACGGCTGGTCGATCGAGAACCACGGCGTCGAACCCGACATCTTCGCCGAGCGGCCGCCGCTCCACTGGGCCGAGGGCAAACGCACCGACCTGGAGGCCGCGGTCCAGGTCGCCCTCGACCGGCTCGACGAGCAGCCCCCGGCGACCTCTCCCTGCTACGACGACGTCCCGGACCTGCGGCGCCCGAAACTGCCACCCCGGACCTGAACACGACCGGCCCGCCGTCGAGGACCGGCCGAACACCGAAGGGCGCGCAGCCCGTGTGCGGAGTGCGCCCCTTCCCGCGGACCGCGGGTGTCCGGCACCGCGGCCCGGGTCACTGCGGGACGGACGGGTGGTCGTCCCGGTCCCGGGGCCGCCGGATCACCGGCCCCGGGGCCAAGCCCCGACCAGCCCGGCACGCAAGGACATCACCCACACTTCGATCAGAGGTGCCTGGCGCGCTCCTTCTCGTCGGCCGCGCCGCCCGCGCCGACCAGCCCCCTGGCCACCTTCCCGAGACGCGGTGCAACGCGCCGCATCTCCCGCTGTCCCGCGAGCGCGACGAGACCCGGCAGGGCTCCACGCAGCGGCTGCATCCCGCGCAGCCACCACTGGGCGTACACGTGCGCGGAGCGCCGTTCGATGCCCGCGACGATCCGGTCCACGGCGGGCCCGAGCGGGTACGTGCGGTTCCCCGGCCAGGGCAGCCGCTGCCTCAACTCCCTCATCACGTCGTCCTGGTCGGCGCCGCGGACCATGTCGGTGTCCGTCCAGGACAGATACCCGACGCCCACGGTGACGCCCCGGTAACCGACTTCGGCGCGCAGGCTGTGTGCGAATGCCTCCACGCCCGATTTGGAAGCGCAGTAGGCGGTCATCATCGGTGCGGGGGTGACCGCGGCCAGCGAGGCGATCTGCAGGAAGTAGCCCCGGCTCTCCATCAGGACGGGCAGGAACGCACGGCAGGTCACGGCACTGCCGATCAGGTTGACCTCGATCACGCGCCGCCAGGCGTCCGGGTCTGAGTCGGCGAACGGCCCGCCCGAGGCGACGCCCGCGTTGGCGACGACGATGTCGACCTTGCCGAAGCGTTCCTTGACCTCCCGCGCGACCTGCGCCATCGCCTCGTGGTCGGTCACGTCGGCGTGCCAGTGGTCGCAGTCGGCGTGCAACCTGTCGGCCACCCGCTTGAGCTCGTCGGGCTCGAGGCCGACGAGCGCGACCTTCGCGCCGCGCGCCGACAGCTTGCGGGCCAGCAGTTCCCCGACACCGCGTGCCGCTCCCGTGACCACGGCGACCTGTCCTTCGAGTCCGACCCTGCTCACGCCACACCCTCCTTCTGCTGTTCCTTCTCCGTCTTCAGGTATACGTCCGCCAGCCACCGGATCCGACCGGTGACCGCCTCAGGGGCCTCGACGGGGGTCATGTGCCCCGCGCCGGTCAGCTCCACGAGGTCCACGCAGTCGGGTAGCGCGGCGGCGAGCACACGTGCGTGCACGATCGGGGTGAGCCGGTCCGCGGTGCCCGAGAGCACCGCGGCGGGAACGGCCAGCTCCTTCACGCCGGAGTCGAGGTCCAGCGCGGCGAGCACGTGCGCCCAGGCCACCCTGGTCGCGCGCGGGCAGGCGTGCACGATGCGGGCGCACTCCGCGACCTTCTCCGGCGCCGAGCCCGGCCCCATCGTGGCGTAGCGGAGGATCTGCTTCGAGAGCGCCGTCACCGGTCCGAGCGGGGCCCGGGAGGCCAGGACGGCCCGGGTGATCCGGGTCCTTGCCCGCCCGGGCCGCACGGGCACCACCAGCGACCGGTCGATGAGCCGGGAGCTTCCGGTACTGCACAGCAGTACGGCCGCCGCGTGCTCCGTGAACGCCGGTCGCGCGGAGGCGGCCATGAGCGTCATCCCGCCCATGGAGTGCCCGGCGAGCACGGCCTTCCGGCCCGGCTCCAAGGCGGCGGTGAGCACCGCCTCCAGGTCGTCGGCGAGGGCGCGGGTGCTGTGACCGGCCTTCGCGGCTGCGGAGGTGCGCCCGTGGCCGCGCTGGTCGTACGCGATCACGCGGTGATCGGCGGCCAGATCGCGTATCTGGGCCGCCCAGAACTGGGTGGAGCAGGTCCAACCGTGGGCGAGGACCACGGCGGGCGCGTCCTTTGGACCGTGCAGTTCGACGTGGAGGCGCGTGCCGTCGGCGGAGACGGCGGTGAGCTCGTGCAGGGCTACGGGAGGTGCGACGGAGCGCCCGGAGCGCTTCATCAGGCGGCTCACGCGCCCACCTCCCGGGCGGTCCCCTGAGCGGGTGCCCCGCCGGTCGCGGCGGCGGTCCCGGCCGATGCCCCGGGAGTGGGCCCCGGTGGCTCTGCCGCGTTCTGCGCGGGCTGCTCCCTCGGCGCGGCCTTCGCCCGCCGCGTCGCGCCGGCTGTCTCCTCCGCAGCGGCCTCCGGCGGCAGCTCCGTGCCCCCGTCCGATGGCGTGTCCGTCGTCGTGGGCGTGGTGGTGCCGGCCCCCGCCGAGGTACCCGGTCCCGCCGTCGCTGCCGTCGCTGCCGCCCCGTTGCCGGCCGCAGGAGCCGCCCGAGGGCCGCGCGGCGGGCGGACCACCTCGTACTCGGCGAGGTCGACCGCGCGCGTCTCGCGCCGGAACTCGCCCGTCGTCCCCGGCCAGACGACCGTGTTGCGGCCGCTCGCGTCCAGGTACCAGCTGGTGCAGCCGCCGGTGTTCCAGACCGTGCGCCGCATGCGGTCCTGCACCCGCCTGTTCCAGGCCGCCACGGCCGAGGGCCGCGCGCCCAGCGCGACCCTGCCCCCGAGCACGTGCAACTGCCGCAGGTAGTCGGCCATGTAGTTCAGCTGGGACTCGATCATGAGGATCATCGAGCTGTTCCCGAGGCCGGTATTGGGGCCGATGATCGTCATCCAGTTGGGGAAGCCCGCGACCGTCGCCCCGCGCAGTCCCTCCATGCCGTCCTTCCACGCCTCGGCGAGCGTGGTGCCCTCCGCGCCCACCACCCGCTCGCCGATCGGCGAGTCGGTGACGTGGAACCCGGTGCCGAAGACGATGGCGTCTGCCTCGGTCTCGGTACCGTCGTCGGCGACGAGGGTCGAGCCGCGTACCTCTGCCAGCCCCGAGGCGATCACGTCCACGTTGGGCTCGACCAGTGCCGGGTAGTAGTCGCTGGACAGCAGGATCCGCTTGCAGCCGATGCGGTACGAGGGCGTCAGCTTGGCCCGCAGCGCCGGGTCCTTGACGGACTTCGCCATGTTGGCCTTCGCGAGGGACTCCACCAGCCCGAGCCGGCCCGGGCGTTTGGTGAAGGCGCTGACCTGCAGCTCCCTGATGCCCCAGAGCACCCCGCGCCGCACCGCCTGGGTGAACGGCAGGTGACGGTGCAGGCGGCGCTCGAGCGCGGTGATCCGACGGTCCGTACGGGGCATCACCCACGGCGGGGTCCGCTGGAACAGGGTCAGCCGACCGGCCTCGGGCTGGATCGCCGGCACGATCTGGATCGCGGACGCACCGGTCCCGATCATCGCGACCCGCTTGCCGCGCAGGTCGTACTCGTGGTCCCAGCGGGCGGAGTGGAAGACCTTGCCGGGGAATCCGGCGAGCCCGGGCACCTCGGGGACCTTCGGGTCGGAGAGCGGTCCTACCGCGGACACCACCACGTCGGCGGTGAGCGTGCCCTGGGAGGTCTCGATCCGCCAGTACAGCGACTCCGCGTCCCAGCGCATCATCCGTACCTCGTGCCGGAAGCGGACGTGCGGACGGATCCCGAAGGTGTCGGTGACGTGCTCCAAGTAGGCACGGATGTGTTCGTGGCCCGAGAAGGTGCGCGGCCAGTCGGGATTGGGGGCGAAGGAGAAGGAGTAGAGGTGGGACGGCACGTCACAGGCGCACCCGGGGTAGCTGTTGTCCCGCCAGGTCCCGCCGACCGAGTCGGCCCGTTCCAGGACGACGAAGTCGGTGATCCCCTCACGGCGCAGCCGGACCGCAGCGCCGAGGCCGCCGAACCCGGATCCGATCACCGCCACCCGCACGTGCTCGTGCTGCCGGCCCATGACGCCGCCTTTCGCAGACTCCTGCCGGGCGCCCCGTACCGGACGACCAGACATTGCCAGCAAACACTGGCACGGTTGGGAGGGTAGAGCCTCCACCAACCGAGCGATAGAGGTCCGACCCCACAAGTTACCGGCGGTACACCATAGGCTTGCGGACGTGACGGACGAACGCAGCAGGGGCCGCGAGTACCGCATGGAGGAACTGGCGAAGGAGGCCGGCATCACCGTGCGCACACTGCGCTTCTACCGCGAGCGCGGTCTGATCCCGCCACCGCGCCGGGAGGGTCGCATCGCCTGGTACGACGACCACCACCTCGCCCGGCTGCGCACCATCGCCGCCCTGCTGGAACGCGGGCACACCCTCAGCGGCATCGCCGACCTCGCGTCCGCCTTCGACAGCGGCCGGGACGTCGGCGAAGTGCTGGGGCTCGGCGAACCGTCGGAGGAGACCCCGGTCCGTCTGACCCCGGAGGCGCTCGCCGACTACTTCGAGGGCGAGGTCACCCCCGGGAACCTCACTGCCGCGCTCGAACTCGGCTACGTCGCCACCGACGGAGACGAGATCGTCCACATCAGCCGGAGACTGTTGGACGTGTCCGCCGTGCTGGTCAAGGAAGGCGTGCCGCTCTCGGCCGTACTGGCGGCGGGCCGGCAGGTGCGCGACCACGCGGAGGCACTGGCCGACCTGTTCGCCGATCTGCTGCACGCACACGCCGCAGGGGAGGACATCACCCGGCTGCGCCCCCTCGCCAAGAGCGTCGTGGACGCGGAACTGTCGATGGCGCTGGACCGACGGCTGAGGGGGACGGCGGCGGGACCCACGGCCTGACGGACGGGCTGCGCAGAACCCCTGCGGGACCCCACGACCCGATGTGCGCCGCCGCACCGCGTCGGCGTGACGGGCCGGCCCGTCACGGGCGGGTCCGGCCGGCGACGGGCCGGCCCGTCACACGGGTGCCGGTAGCCACCACCGGGCCTTGTAGACCCCGCCGTCGACCAGCCGGAAGAAGTGCCGACTGCCGTCGGGCCGGTGGACGGTCACCCTCTGCGTCCACCACGTCTCGGCCAGCCCCCTCTCGGGCGCGGTGGACACCACGCCCCCCGTCAGCGGATCGTTGCCGACCGCTTTGACGTTCGCGCGGCTGACCTCCCGGGCGCCCGCGAAGTCCTGCACGAACGCCCGCCGGGTCGTGGAGTACTGGAGCACGGCGGATCCGGTGGTCACCCAGAGCCGGTCGGGCCTGCCCGCGACCCGGAGCAGATCGTGCCCGTGCGGGCCGGGCAGCGGGACCTCGAAGCTGCTGGTGAGCGTGGGCCGCTCGGCCGTGCCGCCCGGCCGCAGGGCCACCAGGCGGTCCCGGCCGAGCGCCCACAGCACCTTGAGCCGCGGGTCCCACTGCAGACCGTGCGCTTCGGCCAGGGGGTACGACGCGTACGGCCCGTGCTCGTCGGCGTTGCCTCGCGCGCGACCGTGCCCCGGTGCGCTCCGCGCGGCCGCGTAGAGCCTGACCACGCCGCCCGTACTGGCCGCGACGGCCACGTCGCCGTCGGGGAGCAGCTCGATGCTGTGCGGATTGAGCTCGATGCCGCCGGGCGCGAGGGCGCCGCCCCAGTACCGTCCGCCCGAGGGGTACTCGACGACGGCCGCGAAACCGAACGAGGCCGTGATGAGCACGTAGGTGCGTCCGCGGCGGGTCCGCACCTTCGCCTCGTCCGGGTACACCCAGCTCCTCTCCGGGTCCAGGTCGGCGTACCGGGGGTCGCCGACCGGGGAGAAGGACCACTTCACGACGGACGGATCGGCGCCCGGATCCCAGGTGCCCCGCGATCCGTCCAGCAGCAGCAGCCGCTTGGACGCCTGGTCGGTGACGAGGACGTCCGGCGGGTCGGGGAGCTCCGTTGCCGCCGCAACGGCCGGCGCCGGGACGCCCCGGGCCGCCCCCGGCAGCGCGAGGGCGAGCACACCGAGGAGGGCGGCCGTGACGGCGCGCAGGCGGGAACGTCGCACGGCACCCGAGCCTGCCGGACGGCGTCCGCCCGATCACGCACCGACAGCCGCCACCGCCGCCCGCCGTGACGGTTCGTCACCCGACCGGCCCCGGGGTCAGAACTCGAAGACCGCCGTGACCGGCGCGTGGTCGCTCCACCGCTCGCCGTGGCTCGCGGCACGTTCCACGTACGCCTTCACGCACGTCCCGGCGAGCCGCGGCGTCGCGACGAGCAGGTCGATGCGCCACCCCGTGTCGTTGTCGAAGGCGCGTCCGCGGTACGACCACCAGCTGTAGGGGCCCTCCTGCTCCGGATGCATGGCCCGGACGACGTCGTGGTATCCGGCCTCGTCGTACACCCGGCCGAGCCACGCGCGCTCTTCGGGCAGGAAGCCGGAGCTTTTCTTGTTGCCCTTCCAGTTCTTCAGGTCGGCCTCCCGGTGGGCGATGTTCCAGTCGCCGCACACCAGGACGTCCCGCCCGTCAGCCGCTGCCCGCTCCTTCAGGCTCTTGAGGTACGGCAGGAACTCGTCCATGAACCGGACCTTCTCGTCCTGCCGCGGAGTACCGACCTCACCGGAGGGGAGGTAGAGGCTGGCGACCGTGACTCCGGGCAGGTCGACCTCGAGGTACCGCCCACTCCCGTCGAACTCCTCACTGCCGAATCCGGTGCGCACCGCGTCGGGTTCGCGCCGGGTGTAGACGGAGACGCCCGCGCGGCCTTTGGCGGCGGCAGGGACGTGGACCGCGTGCCAGCCATCGGGGACGCGCACGCCCTCCGGGAGCTGGTGCGCCTCGGCACGCACCTCCTGCAGGCACACCACGTCGGCGGGCGTCCCGGCGAGCCACTCGACGAAACCCTTCTTGGCGGCGGCGCGCAGACCGTTGACATTGACGGTGGTCACAGTGAGCATCCCGGCACAATAACCGAGGAGACAGAGGGTGCATACATGTACGCTTTCAGGCATGCGTATACAGTCGACGTCCTTCGACCATCCTGACGCGGTCGAACTCAACGACCAGGTACAGCTGGAGTACGCCGCCCGCTACGGCGGTGAGGGCGACGCCACACCACTGGCCCCCTCGATGTTCCTCCCGCCGCGGGGGCTGTACCTGCTCGCGTACGACAACGCGGGCCGGCCGCTGGCCACGGGCGGCTGGCGCAGTCAGGACGCGAATGACCTCGGCTACGAGGACGGCGATGCCGAGCTCAAGCGCATGTTCGTGATCTCCGAGGCCCGTGGTCGCGGCCTGGCCCGGCGCCTCCTGGCGGCACTGGAGGAGGACGCCCGCGCGGCCGGCCGCGCGCGCATGGTGCTGGAGACCGGCACCGCCCAGCCGGAGGCCATCGCGCTCTACACCTCCTGCGGCTACGAGCCGTGCGCCAAGTTCGGCCACTATCGCGACTCCGATGCCAGCCGCTGCTTCGCGAAGCCCCTTTGAGGCGCGGGCCGCGCTAAGGGGCGGCACAGAACAAGCCTGACGCGCCCCTGACAAATTGAGTCCTTCCGTGGCACTCTGCCTCAGGCACGCCGATCCGCACCGTTCTCATCCCCCACCCTGCCCGGCACCACCCATGCCGGGCACGGCAGAAGGAGACATGCGTGAGACGCCATCGCACTGCCGCAGGCATCCTCTTAGCCGTCGGAGCCCTGTTCGCGACCGGGCTTTCCGCCGCGACCGCGGCCGACGCGGCCACTCCCTCACCCGTCCCGACGCGCAGCGCCTCGGCCACCGAACAGCACCAGGCCCGCACCTTCTGGACCGCCGAGCGGATGCGCAGCGCCACCCCCCTCGACCTGGCCCTCACCCCGCACGCCGCCACGAGCCTCAAGGCCCCTCGACCGGAAGGCGCGACGACGACCGTGTCCCCCACCGCCTTCCCGCAGGCGGGCGGCCCCTGGACCGGCGGCGGCGCCGTCGTGAAGACCTCGGGCCGGGTGTTCTTCACCTTCCAGGGCAGGACCGCCTCCTGCAGCGGCAACGCAGTCACCAGCCAGAACTCCAGCACCATCCTCACCGCGGGGCACTGCGTCAAGTACCAGGGCAGCTGGCACACCAACTGGGTCTTCGTGCCCGCGTACGACAACGGCCAGGCACCGTACGGCCAGTGGACCGCGACCAAGACGCTCACCACCCCGCAGTGGGAGGCGACCGAGGACATCAACTACGACATCGGTGCGGCGGTCGTCGCCCCGCTGAACGGCCAGAAACTCACCGCGGTCACCGGCGCGCAGGGCGTGCAGTTCAACGGCGGCTACAACCAGAAGATGTACGCCTTCGGCTTCCCGGCCGCGTCCCCCTACGACGGTACGAAGTTGATCTACTGCAGCGGCAACAGCTCCAAGGACTGGCTGTTCACCCAGGACCACGGCATCGCCTGCAACATGACGGGTGGTTCGAGCGGCGGTCCCTGGTTCGCCGGCTTCGACGAGGCCACCGGAACCGGCCTCCAGGCTTCGGTGAACAGCTTCGGCTACATCTTCATCCCGAACCGGATGTTCGGCCCGTACTTCGGCAACGACGCGAAGGCGCTGTACGACAAGGCCCAGGCGTCCTGACGCACGGCCACGGGCCCTGACGTCATGACGGGAGGCCGGCGGAACGGCACGCCCCCGCCGGTCTCCCCGGCACGAACGCACCCCCCCGCGGGCATCGCGGGCCGGCGGGCCCGGAGCGGCCACCGGCCCGTGCCGCGCTCACACGGAGAGTGGCACCGGGTGTATCTCGTCCGCGGGGTGCCCGGTCCGCTCGTGGATCCGCTGGACCGCCTCGGCGGACGGCCCCTCGGAGAGGCAGTACACCGTCCCGGACTGCGGATCCGCCCAGGCCCGCGCGAAATGGACTCCCTCTTCCTTTTCGATGGCGAGGTCCGCTCGATGGGCCTCCTGCAGCTGCTCGGACGTGATGCCCTTCATCCCTCGATGGACGTCCATGTACATGCCCATGCCTCTCACACCTCCTGACCTTCGTTCCTGTGCCGTCCCCTCCATGCTCCCCCCGCCACGCTCCGACGGCACCACGCCGACGGCGCTACCCGCCCGCCCCCACCACCACGGTGCGGGCGATGTCCAGCGTGAGCCGCTGCCAGGGGTCCCGCGGATCCCGGCCGGTGAGCACGTGGATGCGGCGGATGCGGTAGCGCAGGGACTGGGGGTGCAGGTGCAGTACGCGGGCCGCGGCACTCGCCGATCCGGTGTCGACGTACGCCGTGAGCGCCTCCAGCAGATGCCGCTGGGCAGGGTCGGTGAGCGGACCGAGGACGAGCCGGCCGATCCGGTCGGGCGGCGCGGCGGGATGCCCGGCCAACAGCGCGAGGACATGGGCGTCCGCCTCGGTCAGGACCCGCGACGGGTGGTGGGCGTGCGCCGGCGCGGTGTCCAGCGCGTCCGCGGCGAGGCGATGCGCGACCGCGATGCGGTCCAAGCTCTCGCCGCAGACCGCACACCCGCGCCAGCCCCGCTCCCGCAGTGCTTCCGGCGCCGCAGCCGCAGCCGCCACCGGCAGCAACAGCACTGCGCGCGAACCGCGGGTCGTCGCGATCCGCGTCGCCCCGCCCCCGTACCCGGCGAACGAGGCGAGCAGCCCCACCGCCGCGCCCTGGGTGATGTGCGGGCGCCCCGCAGGCTCGGCGGACTCGGCCACCAGCAGGCAGTAGGGGTCGGGGAGTTGGACCCCCAACCGGGCCGCCCGATCGGTCAGTGCCCCGACGGAGGCGTGCCGCCCCGCGATCAGGTCGTCGAGCAGCAGCCGCTGCGCCTGCTCGCGGTCACCCGTCAGGTACTGGCTCGCGGCGGCGTACTCGGTCGCCATCACCTCGGACAGGGTGTCGAGCACGGCCAGCAGGAGCCGGGTGAGTGCGAAGGCGTCCTCGGCGGCGAGCCGGGGCGCGTACGCCGCGACCTCTTCCGCGATCACGGCCGCCGCGACCCGGTAGGCGCGCAGCACGGCCTGCACCGGGCGGCCGTCCGCCGCGCGGGCCGCAGCAATACCCCGGAACCGTCGCAGATCGGCCGGCTCCAGCGCACCGTCGGAGCACCACAGGTGCAGCAGCCGGTCCAGCGCCCAGGCGGCGATGGCCCGCACCTCCGGCAACCTGCTGCCGTCCAGGGCCGCGTACGCGGGCACCTGCCGGTGGACGGCGTCGACGACCGCCTCGACGACCCGTGGATCGGCGGCCAGCCCCTTCACGACCCGCTCCCGCTCACTTATCACCTGTTGATAATCGCAGCGGCTCGATGTGCGCACCACCGTGGACGCACCTTGTCACTGTCGCAAAGGATCGGCCCGTACAGCGCAGTCTCAGCGACGAGAGGCGGAACCCACGGATGGCGACGCACTGGGCGGACTTCCAGTACGAGGTCTACCTCCACGGCATGACGGGAGCCGTGCCCCGGCTGCCCACCGACCTGACCCGGCTGGAGGCCCTGGCCGAGCACCGGCTCGGTCCCGGGCCGTTCGGCTACGTGGCGGGGAGCGCAGGCAGCGGCAGTACCGCGCGGGCCAACCGCGAGGCGCTCGACCGCTGGCGCATCGTGCCGCGCGTGCTCCGTGACGTGCAGGAGCGTGATCTGTCGGTGGAGGTGCTGGGGCGTCCGCTGCCGGCGCCGCTGGCCCTCGCACCCGTCGGAGTGCTGTCGATCATGCATCCGGAAGCGGAGTGCGCCGCGGCACGTGCGGCGGCGGCCCGCAAGGTGCCGTACATCCTGTCCTCGGCCTCCAGCACGCCGCTGGAGCAGGTCGCCGAGGCGATGGGCGACGGCGAGCGGTGGTTCCAGCTGTACTGGGCCAAGGACGGCGAGGTGACGGCGAGCTTCCTGGCCCGGGCGAAGGCGGCCGGATTCACGGCACTGTTCGTCACCCTCGACACCCCGCTGCTGGCCTGGCGGCCCCGCGACCTCGACCAGGCCTACCTGCCGTTCCTGCACGGCGTGGGCACCGCGAACTACTTCAGCGACCCCGCCTTCCTGGCGGGCCTCGCCAAGCCGGTGCACGAGGACCCGAACGCCGCCGTGATGCACTTCGTCGGGATGTTCGCCGACCCGGCCAAGACCTGGCCGGACCTGGCATTCCTGCGCGAGCACTGGGACGGGCCCATCGTCCTCAAGGGCATCCTGCACCCGGACGACGCGCGCCGCGCCGCCGACACCGGCATGGACGGCGTCGCCGTCTCCAACCACGGCGGCCGCCAGGTGGCGGGTTCCGTCGCCGCGGCGGACGCGCTGCCCCGGGTCGTCGAGGCCGTCGGCGACCGGCTCACCGTGCTCTTCGACAGCGGCGTCCGCACCGGGGACGACGTGTTCAAGGCCCTCGCGCTCGGCGCCCGCGCCGTGCTGCTGGGCCGCCCGTACGCCTACGGACTCGGACTCGACGGCCAGGCCGGTGTCGACCACGTCATCCGCTGCCTGCTCGCCGAGTTCGACCTCACCCTGGCTCTGTCCGGCCACGCGCGACCGGACTCGCCGACCGCCGACGACCTCATCAAGGAAGCCGCATGACCTCCCCGAACTCCACCCCCTCCGCGACCGTCTCGACCTCGGCCGCCACCTCCAAGAGCATCCTCGCCGTCATCTCCCCGCATGTGGGGGGCCGTACGGCCGGAGCCGCCCTGGTGGGTCTCTTCCCCGACTTCCGGGTCACCGTCGTCGAGACGACCGACGAGGACCCGGTAGCGCTGCGCGAGGCCCACGTCATCATCACCGGCCTCGCGCCGGTGACCGCGGAGCACATGGCCGCTGCCCCCGACCTCGAACTCGTGCAGTGCGCCAGCCACGGCTACGACTACGTCGACACCGACGCCGCCCGTGCCCGTGCCGTCCCCGTCTGCAACATCGGCTCCAGCGGCGCCGAGAAGCAGAACGTGGCCGAACAGACCTTCGCCCTCATGCTCGCCCTCGCCAAGCAGCTGGTACCCGCGCACACAGCCCTCGTCGCCGCGGACTGGGCACTGCCCCGGCTCCAGCAGTCGATCACCGAACTCTCCGGAAAGACCCTCGGCATCGTCGGTCTCGGCCACATCGGCGAGGAGGTGGCCCGGCGTGCCGTCGCCTTCGACATGCGCGTCATCTACGCGGGCCCGCGTCCCGTGGCCGCGGAGACCGAAACACGGCTCGGCGGAGCCTGCTTCGTCACCCTCGACGAACTCCTGCGCACCTCGGACTACATCAGCCTGCACGCCCCGCTCACCGAGCAGACCCACCATCTCCTCGACGCCGAACGCCTGTCCCTGCTCAAGCCGACGGCGTTCGTCATCAACACCGCCCGCGGAGCCCTCATCGATCAGGACGCCCTCGCGGACGCGCTGGCCGCGGGCGCCCTCGCGGGCGCGGGCATCGACGTCTTCGACCCGGAACCCCCAACGGCTGCCCTCCGCCTGTTGAAGTCCCCGAACGTCGTGCTGTCCCCGCACGTGGCAGGCGTCACCCGGGAGACGCTGGTGCGCATCGCCCTGGCGGCCGTCCAGAACGCCACCGACCACCTGGACGGCAAACCCCTGCGGGACGTCGTGGCCTAGTCGGCGCGAGACCTCGCCCCGGTCGAGACTCCGTTGCCGGGACGCCGCGTCCGCCCGGCCGTGCCCCGGTTCACCAGGCACGGCACCGCGGAGTCCCTGCCGGACCCCCGGCAGGGACTCCGACCCGTTGCGGGTGCCCATGGACGGGGGGGCGTCAGGCACGGCCCGGCAGGGAGCAGGGACGCTCGGCCCGCTATCGGCACAACTCGACGGTGATGTACGGGGAGAGTGCGCGGAGGAAGTCGAGCGCATCGAAGATCTTTCCTGCAGAGGCGACGCCGACCGCGTTGATCCGTCCCGTGAGGATGCGGTCGAGCGCTTCCACCACGAGGGGCGCGGTCACGGCGTAGATGTCCCGGCCCCGAGCCACGGCGCGCCGCTCGGCGTCGCCGGACCGCAGGACGACGTCGACGAGGAAGGTCTGAGCGGACCGCCCGCGCTCGTCGACCGCGGCCGGCGTCGGCGTGTCCGGGGCCGCGATGTCCCCGGCCGCCTCGACCGTCATGTAGGTGCGCACGTCAGGGATGGACAGGTGGCTGGGCAGGGTGACGACGTCGGCCATGGTGAACTCACCGATGACGGGCCGGGTCCCCATCGGGTCGGGGAAGGACCACTCCGTGGTCGGCGGCGCGTCGTGACGGTGCTCCAGCCGCCCGTTGGTGTGGACGACGCGTCGGCCGCCTCGCCTCTGCCGGGAAACCGCACCCGCCGCGCGCGTCCCGGCGGTGGGATGCCAATGGCTCAGCCCGTACGCGACGTGCGCCTCGTCGGCCACCGTCCAGTCACCCATCGCCGCGGTGGCGAGCAGGTCGCCGAAGCCGCCGAAGAAGGCCATCGCAGGGACGATCACCGCGCCCGCTTCCCGTGCCCGGTCGGCGAAGTGCGCGAAGGTGTCGGCGTTGGCCTCGATCTCGGCCGCCACGTCCAGATACGGGATCCCGGCCCGCAGTGCCGCCTCGATCACGGGCGCGGCCGTCGTGGCGAAGGGTCCGGCACAGTTGACCACCGCCGCCGTTCCGGCCAGCGCACGGTCCAGCGAGGCCGGATCGTCGACCGACGCCGGGCGGTGCTCCAGGTCGGTTCCGTGGGCCAGCGCCTTCAGTTTCTCGGCGTCGCGGCCCGAGAGGACCGGGAGGAACCCGCGCTCCCGCAGCTCCGCCACCACGAACCGCCCTGTGTGCCCGTACGCGCCGAACACCGCCACCGTCTGGCCCGATCCCATGAGTTCTCCCCCGCGCTGTGGTGATCCGCTGCGATCTGTTCCGCTGCGATCCGTCACGGACATCCTGGCGAAGGCCGGTCCGGCACCGCGACTGTCCGGAACGCCATGCCTCGTACACTTCCGGACATGAAAACTGTCGCGCTGGCCGTCACTGACGGCATGCTGCACTTCGAACTGGCCTTGGCGTGCGAAGTGTTCGGAGCCGACATGACCGGCATGGCAGACCCCTGGTACCGGCTCTCCGTCTGTGGATCGAGCGCCGTGCAGTTCGGCCGCTTCCGGCTGGAACCGGACCACGGACTCGACCACCTCCCGAGCGCCGACACCGTCATCGTCCCTGGCTGGGCCGACGTCGACCAGGACCCGCCGGCCGGACTGATCGACGCGGTGCGCGCGGCCCACGAGGCGGGCGCACGCTTGGTGTCCCTCTGCACGGGCGCCTTCGTGCTCGCCGCCGCCGGCCTGCTCGACGGCAAGCGAGCAACCACGCACTGGGCGCACACCCGGGAGCTGACCCAGCGGTACCCCGGGGTGACGGTGGACCCTGACGTCCTCTACGTGGACAACGGCACCGTGCTCACCTCCGCCGGCAAGGCCGCAGCCATGGACCTGTGCCTGCACCTCGTCCGCCTCGACCACGGTGCGTCCGTCGCCAACGCGCTCGCACGCAAACTCGTCGTGCCACCCCACCGGGACGGTGGGCAGGCCCAGTTCGTGACCACTCCCGTGCCCGCCCCGAGCAACCACCCGCTCGCCGAACTCTTCCCCTGGGTGATCGAGCGGCTGGACCGGCCGCTCACCGTGGAGGACCTGGCGCGCCGGGCCCGGATGAGCTCACGCCACTTGGGCCGCCACTTCAGGTCGGTGACCGGCACCACCCCGTTGCAATGGCTGCTCACCCAACGGATCCGCCACGCCCAGGAGTTGCTGGAGACAACCGACGACACCGTCGACACCATCGCGTTGGCCACCGGCATGGGCACGGCCGCAACGCTGCGCCGGCACTTCAACCGGACGGTCGGTGTCCCACCCGACGCCTACCGGCGCACCTTCCGCGCGCGGACCCGCCCCGCCTCGACCGACGACGGGCAACACCGCACACCGTAGGGCACGGGGAGGGTATGGCCGGAGCCTCCCGCGCCACGGCCCGGCCTCCCGGGGCGGACCGCAAGGCTTCGCGGGCGTTGTTGGCACGGTGATCCGGTCCATGCCAAGAACGCCGGCCGGTACCCGGCGCCCCATCGCGGTCACCGAAGGCTCCGCTGCGGTGTCGTCGCCGGAGGAGCCGACCCCCCGTGTGCCCGGGGCCCGTCCAGATCATGGTGTCGACCGGGGCGTCCGGGCAGAGCCGCTGACCGCAGCCCGACGTCCCGGGGATGCCCACGGGCGCGGCCCGGTCGGCGGCCGGGCCGGGGAACTGCCCGCGCTCGTGACCACCGCTCGTCCCGTTTCCGCGGTGTGGCCCCTCGCGGGCGTTGCCCCCCTGTTCCACGAGGTCTCCGAGGAGGCTCGACGGCGGCTGGGGCGTGGCCGGCATCCGCCCGCTGCTCGGCGGGCCGTCGCGTTCCGGTATCGATTTCTCCCGTGCCTCCGCGCGAGCGGGGGATTGGGTAGAAGATGAAGGAGTGGCTGGTAGAGACACCATCGGTCATGGCGACCGATCCGAGCGCCCCTCGGGCCGTGCCGCTCGACGACGCCTGCTCGGGGTTCCGCGCATGCGCACCGTCGCCAGCCAGGTGTTCGTACTGCAGGTTGCCGTCGTTTTGCTGCTGGTCATCGCGGCTGTTGCGGCGCTGGTACTGCAGTCCCGCAACGACTCGGAAGACGCGGCACGCGACCGGTCGGTAGCAGTCGCCGAAACGTTTGCGCAGTCACCGGGCATCCAGCAGGCCCTGAAGAGCCCGGACCCGACCAAGGTGCTCCAGCCGCTCACCGAGAGGGTGCGCAAGTCCGCCGACGTCGACTTCATCGTCGTGACGAACGACCACGCCACCCGTTACACCCATCCGCTCCCCGATCGCATCGGCAAGCAGTTCGTCGGCAACATCCAGCCCGCTCTGGAAGGCCGAGTGGTCGTCGAGTGGATCACCGGGACCATCGGGCCCCTGGTGCAGGCGATCGTCCCGGTCTTCGACACCGACGGCACCGTCATCGGGACCGTCACCTCCGGCGTCACCGTCGAGAACGTGAGCGGCACGGCGGAACAGCAGCTGCCCGTGGTGCTCGTCGCGGGCGGATCCGCCCTGGTCCTCGCCACCGGCGGCACGGCCCTCATCAGCAGGCGGTTGCGGCGGCAGACCCACGGCCTGGGCCCGACCGAGCTGTCCCGGATGTACGACCACCACGACGCCGTTCTGCACGCCGTGCGCGAAGGGGTGATCGTGGTCGACGGCAACCGTCGGCTGGTGCTCGCCAATGACGAGGCGCGCCGGCTGCTGGCGCTACCAGCGGACGCGGAGGGACAGCGGGTATCCGACCTCGACATCAACCCGAGCATGACCGAACTGCTGGTATCGGGGCGGACGGCCACCGACGAAGTGCACCCGGCCGGCGACCTGATGCTGGCCGTCAATCAGCGTTCGACGGGCCGGAACGGCTGGCCGCCCGGCAGTGTCGCGACCGTGCGCGACACCACCGAACTACAGGAACTCACCGGAAGGGCCGATGTCGCACACGCCCGTCTGAGACTGCTGTACGACGCCGGGCTGAAGATCGGCAGCAGCCTCGACGTGGTGCAGACCGCCAAGGAGCTGGCGGACTTCGCGGTCCCGCAGTTCGCCGACTTCGCGACGGTGGACCTGCTGGACCAGGTCCTGCGCGGCGAGGATCCGGTGTACGCAGGCGCGGGCACCTACCCGATGCGGCGCATCGCCCTCTCCGGCGTGCGGAACAACCCCCCGATCTACCCGCTGGACTCCTTGATCGACTTCGTACCCGCCACTCCGCAGGCCACGGGCTTCCTCAGCGGCCGGGCCATCCTCGAGGCCGACATGACCTCCTACGCCGGCTGGCAGGAGCAGGACCCGGCACGAGCCCGCAAGATGGTGCACTACGGGCTGCATTCCATGATCAGCGTCCCGCTCCAGGCCAGAGGGGACGTCCTCGGCGTGGTCACGTTCTGGAGGTCCGGGAAGCCCAAGCCGTTCGACGACGAGGACGTGTCCCTCGCCGAGGAGTTCGTCACCCGCGCCGCGCTGGCCGTCGACAACGCCAGGCGCTACACGCGTGAGCACACCATGGCCATCACGCTCCAGCGCAGTCTGCTGCCCAGCGCGCTCCCCGTGTACTCGGCCGTCGAGGCCGCCCACCGCTATCTCCCCGCCCACGCGGGCATGGGCGGGGTCGGCGGCGACTGGTTCGACGTCATCCAACTCTCGGGATGCCGGGTCGCCATGATCGTCGGCGACGTCGTGGGCCACGGCATGCACGCCGCGGCGACGATGGGGCGGCTGCGCACCGCGGTCCACAACTTCGCCGCCCTGGATCTTGCGCCGGATGAGCTTCTCTGGCATCTGGACGAGCTGGTCGCCCGGATCGACCACGAGGAGACCGGCTACAGCGAGCGACCGGCGATCACCGGTGCCACCTGCCTCTACATGATCTACGACCCCATCTCCCGACGATGCGTGATGGCGCGAGCCGGTCACCTCGAGCCCGCCCTCGTCCACCCTGACGGCAGCGTCGAGTTCCCCGAGCTGCCCGCGGCACCACCGCTCGGGCTGGGAGGGTTGCCCTTCGAGACCGCGGAACGGCTGCTGCCCGAGGGCAGCCGGCTCGTGCTGTTCACCGACGGCCTCATCGAGAACCGCGAACGGGACATCGACGAGGGGCTGAACATGCTGCGCGACGCGTTGGCCGCCGCCCCACCAACGCCGGAGGGCACCTGCGGCGTCGTACTGGACGCGCTGCTCCCCGCCCGTCCGAGCGACGACATCGCCCTGCTCGTCGCCCGCACCAAGGCACTGGACGCGGAGCAGGTCGCCGACTGGGACGTGCCGGGCGAACCGTCCGCCGTCTCCGCGACGCGCGATGCCGTCGCGGAGAAACTGGGTGCCTGGGGGCTGGACGACATGGCCTTCACCACCGAGCTGATCCTCAGTGAGCTCATCACCAACGCCATCCGGTACACCACCGGGCCCATCCGGGTGCGGCTCATCCGGGACGTCTCGTTGATCTGCGAGGTGGCCGACTCCAGCAGCACCTCACCGCACCTGCGCCATGCGGCGACCATGGACGAGGGAGGCCGCGGGCTGTTCCTGATGGCCCAGTTCGCCGATCGCTGGGGAACCCGCTACACGACAGAAGGCAAGGTCATCTGGGCCGAACAGGCGCTGCCCGACGAAGAGTGACGCTCGCTGAGTCGTGCCGGCGGTAACCGGCTGCGCCGGCACGAAATCGTGACCCTCAAGTTTCCCTCAGATTCGCGAGGTTCTACGCCTCGCGTCAGTACCTTGTCGGACATCACCGCAGCCGGACAGGGAGTCCGCTTCCCTGACCAAGCGAGTGTGCTGTGCACATGAGGCTGCATCAACGACTCAAAGGGAGAAGCCGGGCCGGCACCGCACGGCCACAGCAGCCCTCGACATGAGGCAGTGCAATCACTGTTCTCGGGAGCCCAGCGCTAGTAACCGGTGCCGCGAGCACTGATGACGCGGTCCCGGGTGGACGTTCTCGTCTAGGAAGTCGGCCGAAGGGGTGTACGTCATGCGGTATCGCAAATCAGTCGCTGTGGGGATCCTTTGCATCTTGTCAGCATCAGTCGCTGCGTGCGGCAACGACGATGCCACGGGCGACCGGAAGTCCGGGCTGCCCGCATACCCGGTCACTCCGGATGTGGCAATCGACTCTCCCGTGTTCAAACGCGCCCAGAGATCCGGCAAGCTTGTCATCGGCTCCAAGAGCGACCAACCCTTCCTTGCCTCCGTGGACACAGATGGCAATCGATCCGGCTTCGACATCGAGATCGCCAAAATGGTGGCCGCCGATCTTGGCTTCTCTGCCGACGAGATCGAGTTCAAGACAGTCCGCTCCGACACCCGCGAACAGGCCATCGCCCGTGGCGACGTCGATCTCTACGTCGGCACGTACACCATGAACGCCGAGCGTAGGAAAAAAGTGGACTTTGCGGGTCCGTACCACATGGCAGGAGCAGACCTGCTCGTCCGCATGACCGAGATGAACATCGACGGCCCCCAAACCCTCAAGGGCATGAAAGTCTGCTCAGCCCGGGGGTCCACATCCCTGCAGGAAATCAAGAAGCCGAAATACGGGGCCATAGCCGTCGAACTCACCGGCTACCACGAATGCGTGCGGCAACTGCTCGACGAGAAGGTCGATGCGGTCACTACGGATGATGCCATCCTTATGGGTTTCGCCGCCCAGCAGCCTCTGAAACTTCGGGTCATGGGCGCACCGTTCACGGAGGAGCCCTACGGCATCGGCATGCTGAAGGGCGACCGTGCTCTCCGGGACGCGGTCAACGATGCGCTCGAAGTCCATCGCGACAACGGCGACATCAAGGAGGCTTTTCTCGCGACCCTGGGCCGATCAGGCTCCTCCTACGTCGAACCTCCGCCGCTTGAGCGCTACTGACCACCACGAGCGGGCACGACGATTCCATAGCGCCGCGACAACGATGGCATCACGAAATTCGAGCAGAATCCGAGCGGAATCCGAGGATCGCCAACCGCTTCATCGGCATCCGCCCGGCAGAGCCACGGAACTACCTACCGGTAGGGAAGAACGGAACTGGTGGTTGCCCAGTCGAAAAGCGTCCGCGATGCGGATGGCATCTTGACGCGGCCCGCGAAGTCGGAATGAATTCGACCCACTGCGTCATGCCGAACGACTGATAAACGCCAGGGAGCCGGGATGAAACTGCTGCTGGTCGAGGACGACCGCTCTGTTGCCACCGCAGTATCAGCGATCCTCACCCAGCACGGATTCGAGGTTGTCCACGCCCGTACCGGCGGAGCGGCCCTGCAAGCCCTGCTGTCGAACGGTGTCGACTCCTTCGACGTCATCCTGCTCGACGTCGGCTTGCCCGACCACGACGGCTACGAGGTGTGCGGCAAGATCCGAAGACGGACCGAAACCCCGGTCATCATGGTCACGGCGCGCTCCGACGTTCGATCCCGCATACACGGCCTCAACCGAGGGGCCGACGACTACGTCGTGAAGCCGTACAACACGGGGGAACTGATCGCACGCATCCACGCCGTCAGTCGGAGGAACGTCCCACCGAGTGGCGGCGAGGTGCGGCACGAGAGCGAGCTGCAGTTCGGCGGTGTGCGGATCGAACTGACCGCCCGCCGGGTGAGTGTGGCCGGCACAGCGGTGCACCTCACCCGCAAGGAGTTCGACCTCCTTGCGCTGCTGGCGCAGCGGCCCGGCATCGTCTTCCGCCGGGAACAGATCATCAGCGAGGTGTGGGAGAGCCGATGGGACGGTGCGGAGCGCACCCTGGAGGTACATGTGGCTTCCCTCCGCTCCAAGCTGCGGGCGTCCGCCCTCATCGAAGTGGTCCGCGGAGTCGGATACCGTCTCAGGGCCCCGTCCGCGTAGGAACCCACCGTCGCCCCCGCGGGTTCCCTTCCTCCTTGCTTGCGGGGATCGGCACCCCTGCCACGATGAAGATCGCGCCCGCCCCCTCGACCGGACGGGACTCGTCACCGCTCCTGCCCCAGCTCAAGAGCCCTCGTGTGGTGGGCTGTTGCCGAGCACCTCTGACAGGCCATCCCTCACCCTCGTGAAGAACGTCCCGACTGGACGGTGATCGTTCCGCCAGCGCCGGCGCGCTGATGTGCCGAGTCGTGTCGGACGGGATCCGTTCCACGGCCTCAGGAAGCCCCGTGAAGCGGCTCCGCGTCGATGTCCGCGACGCGGGCGCAACCCGCGAGGGCCATGGCCGTGGAGAGCTGCGTACGGTAGAGGTCCAGCAGTGCGGTCACGCCCGCGGCGCCGCCCAGCGTGCACCATGCGCTGGTTGCCCCAGACCAGGACGTGGTTCTCGGGAATGAGCACCGAGAGGCGGTGGTCCCGGAAGAAGGCTTCCGCCTGCTCCGCGAGGTGGAAGCCGAAGCTGCCGAGCGGCAGTTGTTCGGGGTCGACGACGCGTCGACCGGCGGACTTGCCGGTGGTCAGAGGTTGTAGCCGAACCGGAGGATCTCGTGGCCGCTGGCGATGACTTCGACGACCGGGCGGCGGATGCCCTCGGTGCCGACGCCACCGGTGTTGTGGCCAATCCATGAGGCCGCAATGCGCCCGGATGGTGAGATGAATCATGGAACCCCAGACACCGCCCTGCTCTCGACCATGCAAGTTCCCCTCCAGACAAGGGCGGAACGACGGTGCCCGCCCGCCTGTCCGGCCGGTCTGCCGTGGGGTCGGGCGCTTGGTTAGCATGCCCCGCATGACGAAGATCGATATCCGCCGCGCGGTACGGGAGGACATCCCGGCCATCGTGTCCATGCTCGCGGACGATGCTCTGGGGGCGACCCGCGAGTCGCCGGACGACCTGTCCCCCTATCAGTCAGCATATGAGCGACTGCAAAGCGACCCGAACCAGTTGCTCCTGGTCGCCGACCGCGACGGCGAGGTCGTCGGCACCCTCCAGCTCACGATCGTCCCGGGCCTGTCCCGCAAGGGATCGAGCCGCTCGATCATCGAAGGCGTACGGGTGCACGGCTCCGAGCGCGGCCATGGCCTCGGTGCCCGTCTCATCGAGTGGGCCGTCGATGAATCCCGCCGACGGGGATGCCAACTGGTGCAACTGACCTCGGACTTGACGCGCACCGACGCCCACCGATTCTACGAACGCCTCGGCTTCACCGGCTCGCACATGGGCTTCAAGCTGCAGCTCTGACCGCCTGGTGACGTCCCCCGAAGGATCGGCCCCGACCTCTTGCCTAGCCTTCCACGTCGCCCTCGTGGAGGTCCGATGACCGCGTGGAAGGCGACTTCGTGGGATGAAGTACCGGTCGGTTTGCTTCGTTGACGGGGTGAACCTTGGCCGGCCGTGGTGGTTGCCTTCACCTCCACACGCAACCACAGCCCGAGCCGTGTTTGCTGCCTGCGGAGACACCCGCCGGGTCGCTTCACGCGACCGGACCGGGCGGCCACGATGCGGCCAGTGCCCGGACGACGACGGACGCGACCCCATCGCAGTGATCTGTGCCCTGATCGCTGAACTGGATCCGCAGGCCGAACGGGAGACGGTCTCCGAGGCGGTCCGCCGATCGGCACCTCGTCCCTCCTACCAGCGGAAACTTGCCTGGGCCCTGGAATCCCACCCAACTCTGCTGACCGGCGACGGTCACCTCGCACCCCACCGCGCGATCCTCAAGCTGATCGGCCTGCTGCACGAGGCCGACGTCGCCGGGATCGTCCGGCCGTCCCGCCCCGGCTGCCACAGAGTCGTACACATCGACAAGCCCCTGGACGGAAAGCGGGTCTGCCGCATGTGCATCTCCCACTCCCGCATCGAGGAGTGCTCGGGATGCGGAGCCCGCCGAGAGCCCACCACCCGCGACGACCAAGGCCGGCCAGTGTGTCCGAACTGCCTGGTCAGCGACCCGGCGAACCTGGAGACCTGCATCAACTGCGGCCGACGATGGGTCGTGAACACTCGCACACCGGACGGCCCGCTCTGCCAAGGCTGCCCCTCCTTGCCCACCGCGACTTGCAGCATCTGCGACGCAGAGAAACCTTGCGGCACCTCCCGGACTACGGGTCGGCCATGGTGCCTGGACTGCCAGCGTCACTCCGCGCCGTGCTCGGCCTGCGGCGACATCGCGGCGGTCGTCTCCGGAACTCTCGACCAGCCCCTTTGCCTGGACTACACCGCGCCTGAGGTCTGGCACACCTGCCCCACCTGCAGCGAGCCCGATTACCCGCACCCCGGCAGTGCGCTCGTTGTCTCATCAATCGACGCCTCAACGAGCTCCTGGGCCCTCCGTCCGCTGCCCTCCATCCCGGTCTCGAAGCCCTGCGGAACGACATCGCCACCACCGAGCACCCACTCACCGCCAATCGGTGGCTGAACAAGCCGCTCGTGTCTCCGGTTCTGGCCGACCTCGCGGCCGGCAGACGAGCCCTGACTCACGAGGCCCTCGACGAGCTGCCCGACAGCCCGCCCCTCGCCCACTCCGCCAAGTCCTCGTCGGTGTCTGTGCCCTGTCCGAGCGGGACGAGTACACGGTCCGCCTCGAACGTTTCCTCACCGGCCTTCTCGCATCACAGCAAGACCCCGAACAGCGCAAAGTCTTGCACCAGTACGCGATCTGGCACCTGGTCCGTCGACTAGCCGACGCAGCAACGGCCGCCACCTCACTCCGCAGCAGTTCGCATCCGCGCGTCAACGCACCCATGCGGCCGTCGCCTTCCCTACCTGGCTTCAGGCTCACGACCTCGCCTTGGAGACGTGCCGACAGGCCGACCTCAATCATTGGCTCACCGACGACTCCGCGACCTACCGCCACACAGCAGGGCACTTCGTCCGCTGGGCGCGCGCCAACAAGGTCACCACCGTCCACGTCCCCGCTGTCCGCCGGCACGGCCCCAGCCGGCCACTCGATGACGAGCACCGGTGGAACGTCGCACGCCGGCTCCTGCACGACGACACCATCAAGCCCGAAGACCGCCCCGCAGGACTGCTGTTGCTCCTCTATGCCCAGTGGCCCGCAGCGATTTCTCGGCTCACCGTCGACCACATCGAGGAGACCGACGGAGCCGTCCACATCCGCCTCGGCGCCGTCCCCGTCGAACTTCGCGCACCCGTCGCTGAACTGGCCCTCCGACAAGTCACGGTCCGCCGCAGCCACGCCGTCCTCGCCCGCACAGACTCACCCTGGCTCTTCCCCGGAGGCCAGCCCGGCCGCCCGATCAGCGCTTGGGCCATGGGCGAACGGCTCCGCAATCTCGGCATCCGGCTCGCGGAAGCCCGCTCAGCCGCACTCTTCCAACTGGCCACCGAGCTAACCGCCGCGGTCCTTGCCCGCACCCTTGGCATCGACATCACCGTCGCCGTCAAATGGCAGCGAGCCGCCGCTGGAGACTAGGCCGCCACGCAGCCGAGATCAGCCGCCGAGCCACCCATCCCGGCGGCCAAGGACCAGCCCCGACATGGTCCTCGATGACCAGCGCAGGAGACAACACACTCCCTGGAGGGCACTGACGTGATGCAGCACCGCGTCGATCTTCCTACGATTCCTACCCCGAACGAAAGGTGCAACCCATGACCGACCATCTGTCTGCCGTCTTCGCGATGCTAGGGCCCGGAGGTCGACGCTTCGCCGACCCCGAGAGCTGGGCTCACGTTGAGGCAGAGATCGGCACAGAACTCCCGGGGGAGTACAAGGAGTTCATCGACGAGTACGCACCGCTCGTGGTCAACAGTCATCTCTACTTCAACCACCCGGCAACCACACGATGGAACCTCCTGGAAGGTATCCGACAGACCGAGCAAGCATTCCGAGACGCCGACTGGGACGGTCTTCCACACCCGGACACCGGTGCTGAGGGGGTCCTGATCCCCGCGCTGTCGACCGACTTTGGCTTCCACGTCTTCCTCAGCCGCAGCCCGCGGACACCTGGTTGGAGCATGGTGGTGCACGACCGGGACGAAGGCGGCTACTGGGAACACCCCGTGGGCTTCGCCGAGTGGCTGTACCGCCATCTCATCGGCGAGGAGGGCATCCATCCCAACGGGACGTACTTCTACCCCGGACCAGTCAAGCTCCTGCACTTGCCCATGAGCCCGGAGGACCGCCCAGTTCCCTGGCACGGCCCTGACCGCGGGATGTGACCTCGATCGAGGCATTCGGAGAGTTCCGATACCCGACTCCACCATCAGCGATCTACCCGGACGAGACCATCGATGCCCATCGCGCCTTCATCGCCCGCCGCAGGGCCACCCGACCCGGCGATGAGTATCGGACCCCCATCACCCATGCCCGGCAGGTGGGTGCCTTAAGCGTGCCGAGGTCCGGCGGCGTACTTTCCGCCGGACACAGCGGAAGCCGACGTCAGGAGGTGGTCGGTGATGTCCGAGTTCGAGCTTTTCGAACGACTGGGAGGAGCGCGCGTTGCGCGCCGAGGCGAACGTGCTGGGCAAGGACCTCGCAGCGCTCAACCAGAGGCGCGACGCCGCCGGGGAGACGCTGCAGCGGATCGCGCAGCACAGGCAACGCTGACGAACTCCTCGTGGGCGGGCCCGACTACCGTCCGAAGACCGCTTCCCAAGCCGACGGAGATCGTTTCCCGCACCCCGGCCAGCCGACCTTCTCCGTTGTCAGCCCCAGGGGCAAGGATGAGCGGCATGACGAAGACCGGAGCGGACTATGCGTGGTTCGAAAGCGACTTTCCCGACATCGCCGAGGCGTACTGCTTCACCCTGGTGCGGGGTCTGTCGCCCGCTGAGGTGGCGTCCCGGCTCGAAGGGCGACCGGAGACGCCGCTACGGGGCATCGACGCAGTCGTCGACGCCGCCTTCGCCCAGTACGACCTGGAGCGCGGCGATCGCCAACTGGTCGCCATGACGACGGTCGGTTCCTGGACGCTGCTCATCGAGCCCAACGGCTACCTCGGGGTCACCGAAGATCGAGCCGTGCCTGCTTCCGCCGGGGCACGCTGGGTCTCCCACTTCGTCAATGTCAACGCCGTCGGAACGTTCCTCTGGGCGGAGGACCGTGTCCTGCGACTGTGCTTCGACCCCCTATTCCCGGAGGACCGGTGGGGCACTTCACCTGACGAACTCCTCGACGTCATGCAGCGGATCGGCTTCCCTCTCGAGGAGGAGCCCCCGAAAACTGATCTTTCCTCGCCAGCAGCGTTCGCTCTGGCAGAGCACCTGACCGGCGTCGCCATCACTCCGACGCTGCTCCAGGACACGACGTTCACCTGCACGACCGCCCAGACCTGGTGACCTCTTCCGTCCGCACTTCCCCATCCGATCACATGGACGCGGCGTGGATGATGGCGCCGTGACGAACGTCAGAGACGGCCATGTAAAGGTCCACTCCCGGGTGGACATCGACGAAGACGGTTGGCCGCCGGCGAGCGTCGAGAGCCTGTGGCCGTGGCCCTCGGCGACGGCACCGCGGCTCGGCACGACAGGCGAAGGCATCGAGAGGTTCCGGATGGTCGCACCGGATGTCCCGCCGCGGGCGGACCTGCCGCGGGTCCGATGGCTCCTGGAACACGGTGCGACGGAGGGCTGGTGGCACTGGGAAGAAGGGTGCGTTACCGCTGCCTGGAGGCCCACAGCCATGGACTGATCTGCCGCGTGTGCAGCGGGAGGGCCGCCTCGGTCTCTGTCAGCGGCACCGTGGATGATCAGGCGCATGGCACATGGTTCCCGAGAGGCCCTCCGATCCCTCGCCACGCAGCATTTGCCGCCCGAGGATTCTGAGAGGTGGCTTGGTCTACTTCGCCCCGGCGTGCGTCTTGACGTGGCAACCGACACTGACGGCGCTGTGGGTCGGCTCGGCGGCCTCCCAGCCTTGCCGGCCACCGCGAAGTGGCCGGTGTGGGAGGGGCATGGTCCGCTCTCCTTCGTCGCCTCGATCGACTGCACGCGTCTGCCGACGGCTGCGCTGGACATCGATCTACCCGAGGCGGGAACGCTGCTGTTCTTCTACTTCGACGGTCAACTGGACGACGGTGAGGCCCTTGTTCTGGCCGGGGACCGGGAGAGCTGGGCAGGCGCCCGTGTGCTCTACGTGGCGGCCAAGGAGGAAGTGGCGGAGCGTGAGGCGCCTGCCGGGCTGACACCGTATCCGGAGGTGCCGCTGACCGCCCGGGTGGAGATGACGGCGACCGAGCCCTGGCATCCGTCCGTACGGGCCGCCTTCGCCCCGGGTGCCCCGCTAGGGAATCGTTACGACCATCCCGTCTGCTCTCAGGAGTTCCTCGACGCCCTGTGGGAGTTCAACGGCAAGGTGGGGCATCAGATCGGCGGCCACCCTCATTCCGTGCAGAATCCCGTCGAGATCGAGATCGCGGAGGCGGTCCTGGACGTCGGAGTGTCCTGGGACGACCCTCGGTTGTCCGGGGAGGCGGGCCGCTGGGTGCTGCTGGCCCAGTTCGACACCGAGGACTCCGCGGACATGATGTGGGGCGATGCCGGAGCCTTGTACTGGCTGATTCGCCCGGAGGATCTGGCCGAGTTGCGCTTCGACCGGGCGATGTTCACCTGGCAGTGCAGCTGATGGCAGCCGGCCTCCCGCCTGGGGAGTCCAGTACACACCGAGCCTGCCAAGTGAGGGCGCTGCCCGCGCCGCCGCGGACGAGCTGTCCGGGATGGGGCGCCGTCTGACGGCAGTGCGCGTCCACGCCCACTCCCGGTTCGTTCCGTCGAGCTTCCGGCACGGCCGGCAGTCGATGGCCCCTGAGTGGAGGGGGGTGGCAGGTCTTCTCGCTGGCCGTCTACAGCGGGTACGAGCGGAGGGCTCTCAAGCCGTTCTTTCGGAGTCAGCAGATGCGGGTGGCCCATGTGGCCCGTGCCCACGGCGGTTTCAGCAGCGGTCCATCGAGGGAGGTGCTGCGCGTCTTCACACAGGACGGCCTGGTCCTCGAGCGGGCCGGCGCCGACGTCGATGCGGCGGAGGAGTTGGCGAGCTTGTCGCGCCCTTGCTGCCCAGCGCTGACGTCGCTCACGAGCGATCGCTGGCGTTCGGTAGGTCCCGTCACCGAGTTCCTGGCGGGTCGGTTCGGGCCGATGGACCTGCGGAAGGAACTGGTCGGTCGGTGAGGATGACGTCGACGGAGGTGTCCTCGAGGTCTGGTGCTGTCCGTCCGCCTCCGTGACGACCCCGGATGCGACTGCCCCGCGCTCCAGCTCAGGAAGAGGCTCAGGCTGTGGTGCAGCGGGCAACAGGTGCGGTGAGTCCGACTTCGTGTTCACGACGCGTTTCCGCAGCCCGATTGAGCCGCAGACTGCCAACCGGTCTGTCGCTGCCCGGTCCACTCCCGCCGAAGTCCGCAGCATCAGGCGGCACGACACCCGACACCCCTGCGGGTCGTTGCTCACGGTCTCGATGTGCACCCACGGATCGCGATGCAGATCCTCCGGCACAGCAAGATCGCGGCAACGGTGGAGGTTTACACGCACATCCCGTCTGAGGCGATGTACAAGGCTCTGCGGAAGCTCGGGCAAGCACCTGGACGTGCCGGACCGTATGTCGTTGCTGTACTTCGCTGCTGTACAGAACGAAAGAGCCCCTACCGAATTGCTCCGGCAGAGGCTCTGACCTGTTGTGGACCTGAGGGGATTTGAACCCCTGACCCCCTCGATGCGAACGAGGTGCGCTACCAGTCTGCGCCACAGGCCCTTGCAACGAGTGAAACCTTAGCATCCCGATCGGGGTGCTTGGAAATCCGTTCCCGCCGGTCAGCCGGGGAGCGGTTTCGCAGGTCTCACTCGTTGGCCGCGCGGGGCCGGTCCTCGTCCGCGTACTGGTCGAAGAGCGGCGTGCGGCCGCGGTCGCGCGCTCTGCGCGCAGGGGTGGGGCGCTGAGTCGCCGAGGCCGGGGGCGGAGTGGGTTCGGCCGTGGAGGAGCGGGCCGAGCTCCAGGTCTCCGGGTCCGTGACGTCGATACCGCTGGTGGCTCGCGGGGCGACCGGTGCGGTGACGTAGGTCGGCAGCGGCACCGGCACCGGGTCCCAGCTGTCGCCGCGCGCCGGGCCGATGTCCCGCTGCTGGTCGACCCACTCCGCGTGGTCGGTCTGCTCGACGAGAGCGCGGCGTCCCGCTTCCTGGGGTGAGAGAGCGGGAGCCGGCTCGGGCTCGGGGGCCCGCTCCTCAGGGGCCTCCTTCGGCTGCGCGGCGGCGGGCGGCTGGTGGCGCGGCTGATTCTCGCGCAGCCGCTGGGCCGCCGCCTCAGCACGGCGCCGGTCCATGACGTACATGAAGCGGCGCCGCTCCTTCGCGCGCAGATGCGCGATGTAGGCGCTCAGCAGGACCGCCGGGATGCCGGGAGCCCAGAGGAAGCCGAGCCCGCCGACCGCGGCGACGATCGAGCCGACGGTGAAGATGAGGAAGAGGATCACGGTGGTGCGCCGCCGCCGGGCGAGTACCTTCGAGCGCCGGGCGCGCGCCGCTGCGGCTGCACCGTCCGGGCGCCGGGGGCGGGCGCCGCGCGCCTGGGCCGAGACCGGGACCGGGACCGGCGCGCGCGCCTCGGTGCGGGGCGCGGCGAACGCCCGGACGTCGACGGAATCGAATCGGTCCGTCTCCGCGTCCGGGTCGGCGTCGCCTGTCGCCGGGTCCTCGGCGGTGCGCTCCCGCAGCTCCTTGGCGTACCGGCGCTCCATGCCCGCCCGTCCGGACAGCAGCCGGATGGCGGTGCTGAAGCGTTCCGTCGGTCGGGCTTCGTTGAGCTCGTCCTGCCTGCGGAGCCACATCGGCACCAAGTAGGCGGCCCAGGCTCCGACGATGACTGCGTAGATGAGGCCGCTGCTGCTCACGTCTAACACCGTAGAGGGATTGGCGCCAGGGCATCGGCCAATTGGCTCGGTGTGTCGCACGATCTGGCTGATACCACTGACTTTTTTTGTGATTCTTCAGATCGCCAGGCGATCGAGCACCCGCTAATTCGAACAATTATTTTATTTTTTGGGATGTGCGGACCGTGCTCGGTGCCAGCGGCGCAGCAGACCGTCCGGGACCTCCTCGGCTGTCAGCGCGAACACCAGATGGTCACGCCAGGCCCCGTCAATGTGGAGGTAGCGGGGGCGCAGTCCCTCTTCGCGGAATCCGAGTTTCTCGACGACCCTGCGGCTGGGCACGTTCTCCGGGCGAATGCAGACTTCGACGCGGTGCAGTCCGACGGTCCTGAAGCAGTGGTCGACGGCAAGGGCGACGGCCGTGGGCATGACTCCGCGGCCCGCGACGTCACGGTCCACCCAGTAGCCGACGTGGCCGGAACACATCGACCCCCAGGTGATCCCGGCAACGGTCAGCTGGCCGACGAGCACGCCCCGGTACTCCACCACGAACGGCAGCATCCGACCGGCGTGGGCCTCCGACCGAAGGTGCCTGACCATCTGGCGGTAGGTGGGGCGCTGGGCGAACGGAGCGCCGGGGGCGGGGGGCGGGATGGTGGCCTCCCACGGGCGCAGCCAGTCCCGGTTGCGACGGTTCACCTCACGCCACATGCGCTGGTCGCGCAGCTTTATGGGGCGGAGGGTGACATCACCGTCCGTCAGAACCACGGGCCAGAAGGGCGCGTTCAGCGGGGGCTCCCGGGAGGACCTGCCGTCTCCACGGGTCTCGGGTGGTCGCCGCCGCGTAGTTGGTCGACGGCGTGGGGCAACAGCCCGCCCAGTACCGCGAGCCCGTCGCGGACACCACCGGCGGATCCGGGGAGGTTGATGATCAACGTGTGGCCCGCGACGCCGGCGAGCCCCCGGGACAGCGCCGCCGTCGGGACCTTCGCAAGGCCGTACGCACGGATCGCCTCCGGAATGCCCGGGACCTCGTAGTCGAGTACCCGGCGGGTGGCGTCGGGAGTGCGGTCGGTGGGCGAGATGCCGGTGCCGCCGGTGGTGAGGATGACGTCGTACGCAGCGGCGACCCCGTCGCGCAGCGCGGCCTCGACGGGGTCGCCGTCGGGGACCACTCTCGGGCCGTCCACCTCGAAGCCCATGCCCGTGAGGCCTTCGACGAGCAGCGGACCGCCCTTGTCCTCGTAGACGCCTGCAGCGGCACGGTTGGAGGCCGTCACCACCAGGGCGCGCCCGACTGTCCGGGCGGGTGGTTCGTCCGCGGCCTCGTGGTGAGGGTGGGGGTGGCCGTGCACCTCGCCCGCGCGGGGGCTCACCGCCCGGCTCCCTCGCGGGACCAGTCTCCGGACTTCCCACCGCTCTTCGTCTCGACCCGGACGTCGGTGATGACCGCGGCCTTGTCCACCGCCTTGACCATGTCGACGACCGTGAGCGCGGCCACCGACACCGCGGTCAGTGCCTCCATCTCCACACCCGTGCGGTCCGTGGTCTTCACCGTCGCGCGGATCTCGACGGCGTCGTCGGCGACGGACAGGTCCACCTTCACTCCGGAGACCGCCAGCGGATGGCAGAGCGGGATCAACTCGGGGGTGCGCTTGGCCCCCATGATCCCGGCGATACGGGCCGTGGCGAGGGCGTCCCCCTTGGGAACCCCCTCACCTCGTAGCAGTGCGACGACGCGCGGCGAGACGAGGACCCGGCCGCTGGCACTGGCCGTGCGCGCGGTGACGTCCTTGCCGGAGACGTCGACCATACGTGCGGCGCCCGCGTCGTCGAGGTGGGTGAGTCCTTGCTGCGCGCTCATTGCTGTGGCTCCCGGTCACTGTGTGGTGAGACACGCTACCGCCACGGCCGCGCCCTCATCCGAGCAGGACCACCTCGATCTCGGTGCCAGGCGCCACGTTCGTGACGTCCTCGGGGACCACGACGAGCGCGTTCGCCTGGGCGAGGGCCGCGACCAGGTGGGATCCGGCGCCGCCGACGGGAGTGACGGTGCCGTCCCCGGCATCGTAGGCACCGCGGAGGAACTGGCGCTTCCCGGCGGGCGAGGACAACGTCCGGTCCGTGCGCAGCTCGGCCCGCACGCGCGGGCGGTGCAGGTCCGCCACCCCCATCAGCGCCCTGATCACGGGGCGGGCGAACAGTTCGAAGGAGACGTACGAGGAGACGGGATTCCCCGGCAGTGCGAGCAGCGGCGTCCGGTCCGGGCCGATCGTGCCGAAGCCCTGGGGCTTGCCCGGCTGCATCGCAAGCTTGCGGAAGTGGACCCTGTGGTCCGGCTCCGTTTCGCCCTCCCGCTCCGCTTCGTCGCCGAGGTGTGTCAGCGCCTCCTTGACGACGTCGTACGCCCCGACGGAGACGCCGCCCGTCGTGATGAGCAGATCGGCGCGGATCAGCTGGTCCTCGATGGTGGCGCGCAGCTCGTCGGCGTCGTCGGTGACGGCGCCGACCCGGTAGGCGATGGCTCCCGCGTCACGGGCGGCGGCGGCGAGCGCGAAACTGTTCGAGTCGTAGATCTGGCCCTCGCCCAATTCCTCCCCGGGCTGAACCAGTTCGCTGCCGGTCGAGAGCACCACGACCCGCGGGCGGGGGCGGACGCGGACCGTGCCGCGGCCGATGGCGGCGAGAAGCCCGATCTGCGGCGGGCCCAGGACGGTTCCCGCCGCCAGGGCCAGGTCTCCCGCCTGGACGTCGCTGCCGCGTGCCCGGACGTGTGCTCGGGGTTCGACCGGCCGGTGGATCCGGACCTCGCCACCGGAGCCCTCGGGACCCGTGGCGGCCGGAAGCATGGTCGTGGCTGCTCCTGCACCCGCTCCCCCGTCGGTCCACTCGACGGGGACGACCGCCTCGGCGCCGCGCGGCAGGGGGGCACCCGTCATGATCCTCGCAGCCTGTCCGGAGCCAACCTCCGCTCCGCCGGGCAGCCCGCCGCTGCCCGCGGCGACGTCGCCGATGACCGTGAGGACGGCGGGTGACTCCTCGCTGGCGTCCGCGACGTCGGCGACACGGACCGCATACCCGTCCATCGAGCTGTTGTCGAACGGCGGGAGGGCGACCGGGACGGTGACGTCCTCGACGAGCACGCAGCCCTGGGCGTCGGGCAACTGGAGGTCGATCGGTTCGAGCGCCTGGATCGCGCCGAGGACGTCCGCTAGGTGCTCGTCGACCGACCACACCGAACCGCCGCTGCCCGACGGGCCGCCGGACCCGGCTCTGGTCGGGGAGCCACCGGCGGGTGTCGGGCCCGTCTGGGCGCTGGGCTCGGACGGGGTGGACGTGCCCGGGCCCGCGTCGGAGCCCGCGCCCGGAGTTGCCGTGCTGCTCAAGGTGCCACTTCTCCCGTGCTGGTCGGGTGTTACATCTCTTCGGTGACGTAACGGCGGAGCCAGGTCCGGAAGTCCGGGCCCAGGTCTTCACGTTCGCACGCGAGTCTGACAATGGCACGCAGGTAGTCGCCGCGGTCGCCGGTGTCGTAGCGGCGCCCCTTGAACACGACGCCGTGTACGGGGCCGCCGACCTTCTCGTCGGCCGCGAGCTTCTGGAGGGCGTCGGTCAGCTGGATCTCGCCGCCGCGGCCCGGCTCGGTCTTGCGGAGTATCTCGAAGACGGCCGGGTCGAGGATGTAGCGCCCGATGATGGCGTAGTTGCTGGGCGCCTCGGACGGGTCGGGCTTCTCGACCAGACCGGTCACGCGGACCACGTCCTCATCGCCGGTGGACTCGATGGCCGCGCACCCGTAGAGGTGGATCTGGGAGGGCTCGACCTCCATCAGGGCGATGACGCTGCCGCCCTCACGCTCCTGGATGTCGACCATGCGCGAGAGCAGCGGGTCGCGCGGGTCGATCAGGTCGTCGCCGAGCAGGACCGCGAAGGGCTGGTCGCCGACGTGCGGGGCGGCGCACAGGACGGCGTGGCCGAGACCCTTGGGGTCGCCCTGGCGGACGTAGTGCATGGTCGCGAGGTCGCTCGATTCCTGGACCTTCGCGAGGCGTTCGGCGTCGCCCTTGCGGCTCAGCGCTTCTTCCAGCTCGTAGTTGCGGTCGAAGTGGTCCTCGAGAGGACGCTTGTTGCGGCCGGTGACCATGAGGACGTCGGAGAGACCCGCACCCACCGCTTCCTCGACGACGTACTGGATAGCGGGCTTGTCGACGACAGGCAGCATCTCCTTGGGGGTGGCTTTCGTCGCCGGCAGGAACCTGGTGCCGAGGCCTGCTGCGGGGATGACAGCCTTGCTGATCCTGGGGTGGTACTCAGTCATGCGGAGCACCCTATCCGGAACGTATGGGCAGAAGATGAGGCTCCGCTTAACTTCCCCCTCATAAAAGCCGATAAGAGAGTTTTTAGCGAGGCATCATGACGACCGACATGTCCGGAAAGGCTGCGATGCGCCGCGAACTGCTCGACGCACGCCGCCTCCTGTCACCAGAAGACGCAAGGGAGGCCTCGTTGGTTCTCGCCCGGCACGCGCTCCGGCTTCCCGAGCTCGCCTCGGCCGGAACGGTGGCCGCCTATGTGTCCGTGGGGCGTGAACCAGGCACTCGCGCGCTGCTTGATGAACTGCGCGCCCGAGGCGTACGCGTGCTCCTCCCCGTTCTCCTGGACGACAACGACCTCGACTGGGCACTGTACGGAGGTCCCGAGCACCTGGTGCACGCACGGCGCGGGTTGCGGGAGCCGGACGGCCCACTGCTCGGCCACCGGGCCGTGCTGGAGGCCGACACGGTCCTGCTCCCCGGACTCGCGGTGGACGAGCGGGGCATGCGGCTCGGCCGCGGTGGCGGCTCGTACGACCGGGTGCTGGCCCGGATCGAGGCGGCGTCGGCGACACCGACCCTCGTCGTGCTCCTCTACGCGAACGAGGTGGTCGCCCGGGTCCCGGAGGAACCGCACGACCACCCCGTTCACGCGGTGGTGACACCGGAGGGCGTCCGCCGCTTCAGCGGCTGAGCTCAGCGCGCGGGCCGCCGCACGGGCCGCATGGCGCACCCGCCCGGCGGCCCCGCCGCCGGGCTCAGGGCCTGAGCACCAACGCGTCCTGCGTCGCCGCGTCGACCGCCTGCTTGCCGTAGGCCCAGTCCAGCAGTTCGCCCTTGGCCCACTTCTCGGTCTGGTCGGTGTAGTGCGTGCTGTACGCGTGACCGGAGGCCCCGGTCAGATTAATCCACCGCGACTTGTCCCAGTCACCGACGTTGACCACCATCCGCATCGACGGCACCCAGATCACGCCGTAGCCGCCGGCTGCGTTCCAGCCCGTCGCGTTGACCGCGGCCTCACCGCCGCCGAGGTTCCACGGACCGCGGTTGAGCGCCATCCTCAGGAAGCCAGGCCCCTCCGTGCCCAGCGTCTGGTTGCGCAGCGTCAACTGGTGCAGCCGGCCCCAACTCCAGCTGGAGACGTCCTTGCCGAGCTTGGCCGTCAGCTCCCAGCGGGCGTCCACCATGGCGTGCTTGAGCAGGCCGTCGCGGGTGGTCACGGCTTCGTTCCTGCGGCTCTGCGGCGAGCTCCACCAGGTGCTCTTCTCGTCCTTCAGCAGTCCCCGGACCACCTCGAACCAGCGGTCGCCGCCGTCGGGCTGTGCCGAGTCGGCATCCCGCTGCCCGCATTCGCGCACCAGCTTGTTCAGGTCGTCGACCGGGCCGGTCTGGTCCGCGGGCCGGACGTTCAGGCACTCGCCCTTCACCCGGAGCTCCTTGGGGAGCTTGTCGCCGAAGGCCAGCTTCAGGACGTTGCGCCATACCGCGTTGAAGTACGCGGCCGCCCCCGAGTCGGGCTCCTGGGTGTAGTCCCAGCCTTCCAGCAGCTTCTGCGCCTCCCGCACGTACGGGTCGGAGACGTCGATCTTCAGCAGGTAGGGGGTCAGCAGCTTGGCGATCTCACTGCTGTTGTCCATCTGCATGGCGCGCATGTCGTCCGTCGAGATCTTCCCGCCGTCCTTGACCTTGGACTCGATCAGGTCGTTGATCCGCTGGCTGCGCGAGCCGTAGCCGTAGTCCTTGGTGATCAGGTACGGGTACTTGTCCGCGTTCACGACGGCCTGGTTGGCGGTGACGATGTAGCCGCGCTTCGGGTTGTACTCGGAAGGCAGTTCGTCGAACGGGACGTACCCCTTCCACCCCGCCGCCGGATTCCATCCGGGCACCGGCATCGTGCCGTCGTAGCCCTTTGCGCGGACCGGGATCTTCCCCGGGGCCTGGTAACCGATGTTGCCCTTGGTGTCGGCGTAGATGAGGTTCTGCGACGGAACCTCGAAGTGCTTCGCGGCGGCCCTGAAGCCCTTGAAGTCCTTCGCCCTGTCGAGCTCGAAAACGGCGTCCATGGACTTGCCGGGATCCAGGGCCGTCCAGCGCAGTGCCACCCCGTACCCGGGCCCGCGGTCCGGGGCCGGGATGCTGACGGGCGCCCGCTCTCCGACCCGTTCCAGGTCGGCGCTGCGATCGGAGAGCAACGGGCCGTGCTCGGTCTCGCGCACCGTGATGGTGACGGGGCTGCCGCCCGCGACCTTGATCGTCTCGTCGCGGACCGTGAAGGGCTTGACGCCACGGCCGGACCGGTATCCGGTCGGGGTGACCTGCTCCAGGTAGAGGTCGGTGACGTCGGCGCCCAGGTTGGTGAAGCCCCAGGCGATGTCCTGGTTGTGGCCGATGACCACACCGGGCATGCCCGAGAACGTGAAGCCGGCCACGTCGTACCGGCACTTCGCGGAGACCGCACGGCAGTGCAGGCCCATCTGCGCCCAGATCGAGGGCAGCTGCGGCGCCAGGTGCGGGTCGTTCGCGAGTAGCGGCTTGCCTGTTGTCGTGTTCGCGCCCGAGACCACCCAGGAGTTCGATCCGATGCCGTTGCCATTGGGGCCGAGCAGCGCCGGGATCACGTCGAGGCGGTCGGAGAGGGCCGAGAGCTGCGTCTGAACGCCCTGGTCTCCGCCACCACCGGAAGAGCTGCCGCCCGGGTTGCGGCCCGCCGACCCACCCGAAGACGGCGACGAACCCGAAGCCCCCGAGGACCCGTCGGACCCAGCGGACCCGTCGGACCCCGACGAGGACGAGGAACCGCCCCCGTCCTCCTTCCCGTTCCGGGTGCCGCCGTCGGGCAGGACCGGCTGGTGCAGTTCGTACGGGTAGGCCGGATACAACTGCTTGATCTGCTTCTCGTCGAGCCTGCTGGTCATCAACGAGCGGTCGATCTCGTCCTGCATGTTGCCGCGGAGGTCCCAGGCCATCGCCTTCAGCCAGGCAACCGAGTCGACCGGCGTCCACTTCTCGGGACGGTAGTCGTTCGTGAGGCCCAGAGCGGCGTACTCGACGGACAGGTCCTTGCCCTCTTTGCCGTCGAGGTAGGCGTTGACGCCCTCCGCGTAGGCCTGGAGGTTCTTCTTGGTGTCGGCAGACAGGACGGAGTCGTACTCCTTCTGCGCCACCCGGCGCCACCCGAGGGTACGGAGGAAGGCGTCGGTCTCGACCTGGCCCGAGCCGAACATCTCGGACAGCCGGCCCGCTGTCACGTGGCGCCGAACGTCCATCTCCCAGAAGCGGTCCTGCGCGTGGACGAACCCCTGGGCACGGAACAGGTCCTCGTCGCTGTCGGCGTAGATCTGGGGGATGCCGTTCTCGTCGCGCTTCACGTCGACGGGGCCGGAGAGCCCCTTGAGCTTGATCGTCCCGGTGGTCTGCGGGAACGAGGCGCGCACGGTACTGATGCTCCAGTACGCACCACCCCCGACTCCCGCGATCAGCGCCAGCACCAGGGCGAGCACGATCAGTCGGGCGCGTCGCCCCTTCTTCTTGCCGGGTTTCTCGGCGGAGGAGGCGGTTGTGTTGGAGGGCATCGCTGTCCTTCGAGGGGCAGGGTGGTCCTGGGAGTGCTGGAGCAACGATAGGCGCAGCGCCCAGCGCGTCCGGACGCGGTATCAGTAACGCGATAGGACCAACCGATATCAACAACGACTTCTCGAACAGGAGATCGACGACATCGAGGAGCATCAAGAAATCGTTAAAGATTAGGTAAGGTAACGAAGTGTCCCTTGCCGGAGGAATGGTCCGAAGGCAACCGAGAGGGGAAGGATCGGCCGCTGACTGTCCACCAGCTCAATGAACTCCTGCTCATCTGCTCGCTCGTCCTGCTGATCGCCGTCGCGGCGGTACGCGTCTCGTCCCGGAGCGGGCTCCCCAGCCTGCTGCTCTACCTGGGCATCGGGGTCGCCATCGGGCAGGACGGCATCTTCAACGTCAAGTTCGACAACGCCGGACTGACGCAGGTGATCGGCTATGCCGCACTCGTGGTGATCCTGGCCGAAGGCGGCCTGGGCACCAAGTGGAAGGAGATCGAACCGGCGCTGCCCGCGGCGGTCGTGCTGTCGACCGTCGGCGTCGCCGTGAGCGTGTGCGTCACCGCCGCCGGAGCCCACTACCTGGTCGGACTCGAGTGGCGGCAGGCACTCATCATCGGGGCGGTCGTCTCCTCGACCGACGCCGCCGCGGTCTTCTCCGTCCTGCGGCGGGTTCCGCTACCGGCCCGCATCACCGGCACCCTGGAGGCCGAGTCCGGCTTCAACGACGCCCCCGTCGTCATTCTCGTCGTCGCGTTCTCCACGGTCGGCCCGGTGGACGAGTGGTACGTGCTGCTCGGCAAGATCACCCTGGAACTGGCGATCGGCGCGGCCATCGGCCTCGCCGTCGGCTGGCTCGGCTCCTACGGGCTCCGGCACGTCGCCCTGCCCGCCTCCGGCCTGTACCCGATCGCCGTCATGGCCATCGCGGTGACGGCGTACGCCGCCGCCGCCATCGCCCACGGCAGCGGGTTCCTCGCCGTCTACCTGGCTTCGATGGTGCTCGGCAACGCCAGACTGCCGCACTGGCCCGCGACCCGCGGATTCGCGGACGGACTCGGCTGGATCGCCCAGATCGGCATGTTCGTCCTGCTCGGGCTGCTCGCGACGCCGCACGAGCTCGTGCGCGACTTCTGGCCCGCCGTCGCCATCGGGCTGGTCCTGACGATGGTGGCCCGACCCCTGTCGGTGGTCATCAGTCTCGTGCCGTTCAGAAGGCCCTGGCAGGAACAGACGCTCATGTCGTGGGCGGGTCTGCGCGGAGCTGTCCCCGTCATCCTGGCGACCATCCCCCTGGTGTCCGCCATCGAGGGCAGCCAGCGCATCTTCAACATCGTCTTCGTGCTGGTCGTCGTCTACACGCTGGTGCAGGGACCGACCCTGCCCTGGGTCGCCAAGGCGCTGCGCCTCGGCGAGGGGCCGGAGGCCGCCGACCTGGGCATCGAGTCGGCCCCCCTGGAGCGGCTGCGCGGACACCTGTTGTCGGTCGCGATCCCGGAGGGTTCGCGGATGCACGGGGTCGAGGTCGCGGAGCTGCGGCTCCCCGCCGGGGCCGCGGTCACGCTCGTCGTGCGCGAGGGCAAGAGCTTCGTACCGCTGCCGGCCACCGTGCTGCGGCGTGGGGACGAACTGCTGGTCGTGGCCACGGACCCGGTGCGGGACGCGGCCGAAGCACGGCTGCGGGCTGTGGGGCAGGGCGGGAAGCTGGCCGGTTGGCTGGGCACCGGAGGGTCAACGTCCCATTGACCGGACCTGCCGGAGGGTCCGGGTTCCGAGCGGTCGAGCCCCGCCGGAACAATCCGGCGGCCGGGCTGGACGGGCCCGTCCGGACGTCGACCGGCTGCCGGACGGACCTGCCGCGGTGACGATCTGCGCGACGGGGGCAGCGCACCACGAGGTCATGAACTCCGCCCGACGGCGAGCAGCGCACGAGCGCTGATCGATCGCAGCCGCGGGATTCACAGGCCCAGATGCCGATGGTCATCCATTTCACAGGCAGCCCGAGCTTGCTCCCTGTATCATGCAGGCACACTGATCGACCAACTCTGCCTGACGCAGAGCTGGCGCGACCGTATGGCGGCCGAGCGTCCACCCGAGTGGGTTCCGGTATCTACCGCAGTTCCGCGCAAGAGGACAGCTCTCGGCGGCTCCCCACACCCAGGGGAGCGCCACCAGGCGGCAGAAAGGCACGGGCCGTGGCATCCACGGTCATTTCTGACACGTCTGCTGCGTCGGTTGCCGACGCGCCCGATTCCGGTTCGCCGGCCACGCCGTCCGGCGTCCCCGCGGCCGGGCCGGACCCGAGGCCGTCCGCTCGGCGCCCTGGCTACGGGCAGTTGCTCCGCACCCCTGGAGCTTGGACGTTCGTGCTCCCCGGCTTCGCCGCCCGGCAGCCCTTCGCGATGCTCACCATCGGCATCGTCCTGCTCGTGGAGCACACCACCGGTTCGTACGGGAGCGCGGGTGCCGTTGCCGCGGCCACCGGGGTGTCGATGGCGCTCTTCGCCCCGCAGAGCGGCAAGCTCGCCGACCGCTTCGGCCAGCGGGCCGTGCTGGTCCCCGGGGTGATCGTGCACGCCGCAGCCGTCGCCGCACTGATCACGCTCGCGCTCACGGGCGCTCCCATGTGGGCACTCTTCGTCGCGGCGGTGCCGACCGGGGCATCCGTCCCGCAGGTCGGTCCGATGGTCCGGGCCCGCTGGGCAGCCAGGCTCGGGGGCACCCCCCTGATGTCCACGGCCGCCGCTTTCGAGTCCGTGACCGACGAGTTCACCTTCGTCGTCGGCCCGGTTCTGGCCACCGCGCTCTGCACCGGCATCCACCCCGCCGCGGGCCTGATCGCCGAGGGTGTCCTCACGCTGGCCGGCGGACTGCTGTTCGCGGCCCAGCGCCGCACCCAGCCACCGCACGGCATCCCCACCGCAGGCGACCTGGGGGCGCGGACGTCGGCGCTGTCCGTACCCGGCGTCCGCGTCCTTGCCGTGGCCTTCCTGGGCATCGGTTCCGTCTTCGGCGGCATGCAGGTGTCCTTGGCCGCCTTCACCCAGGAGATCGGGCAGCCCGGCATGAACGGGCTGCTGTACGGGCTCTTCGCCGCGGGCAACATGCTTGCGGGCATCGCCGTCGGCGCCATCGCCTGGAAGTCCGGGCCGCGACGGCGTCTGGTGATCGGCTACGCGGGTCTGACGGTCGCCGCGTCCCTGCTGTGGGCCGCACACTCGGTCGTGCTGGTCGCCGGCCTCGGCATGCTCGTGGGCCTGTGCATCGCGCCCGCACTGATCACCGGGTTCACGCTGGTCGAGCCGCTCGTCCCCGCGTCGGCCCGCACCGAGGCCTTCACGTGGCTCACCGGCTCGGTGGCGCTGGGCCAGGCCGCCGCGGTGACGTTCGCCGGACGGCTGGCCGACGCCCACGGCTCCGCCGCCGGCTTCCTCGTACCGCTGGTCGGCACCGCGCTCGCCCTCGTCACCCTGGTGGCACTGCGCTCGCGACTCTCCCCTCCTCGGGCCAGCCGTACGGTCGCACGTGGTGTCGGTCACCGAGAGCCGCTGGCGGTGGACTGATCCGGCGGAATACGTCACTATGGACCATCGTTAGCACTCACTGAGTAAGAGTGCCAGGAGGAAGACAAGTGCCGACCTACCAGTACCAGTGCACCGAGTGCGGCGAGGGCCTCGAGGCGGTGCAGAAGTTCACCGACGACGCCCTGACCGAGTGCCCGAGCTGCAAGGGACGCCTGAAGAAGGTGTTCTCCGCGGTCGGCATTGTCTTCAAGGGCTCCGGCTTCTATCGGAACGACAGCCGCGGTGCGTCGTCCAGCAGCGCGCCGTCCTCGTCCTCGGCGAAGTCCTCCTCGGACTCCTCGTCGTCTTCGGACTCCTCGTCGTCTTCGTCGTCCACGTCCGACGCGAAGCCCGCTGCATCGAGCTCCTCCTCCGGCAGCGGTACGACGGCTGCCTGAGCCGACACCGAGCGGCCTGACCGGCCGCTCCACCGTGCTGTCCCCGTGCCAGGGCCCGACCGTTTCCGGACGGTAGGGCCCTGGCTGCATTCCGTCGTACGTTCGGGCACCACTACTGTGATCGCCATGGCCACAGCACAGAGCGCCCAGCAGGCGGAGATCGGCGTTATCGGCGGCTCCGGTTTCTACTCGTTCCTCGAGAACGTCACCGAAGTCGAGGTTCCCACGCCCTACGGCAGCCCCAGCGATTCCCTCTTCTTCGGCGAGATCGCCGGCCGCCGGGTCGCGTTCCTGCCGCGACACGGCCGCAGCCACCGTCTCCCACCGCACCGCATCAACTACCGCGCCAACCTGTGGGCGCTGCGTTCCGTGGGCGTTCGCCAGGTGCTCGGCCCCTGCGCCGTGGGCGGGCTGCAGCCCGAGTACGGCCCGGGAACGCTCCTCGTGCCGGACCAACTGGTGGACCGAACGAAGTCCCGCACCGACACGTACTTCGACGGCGAGCCCCTGGCGAACGGGGAGGTGCCGAAGGTCGTCCACGTGTCCCTGGCCGATCCCTACTGCCCGTCGGGGCGTGCCGCCTCGCTGAGCGCTGCCCGGGGACGGGGCTGGGAGCCGGTCGACGGAGGGACCCTGGTGGTGGTCGAGGGGCCCCGCTTCGGGACCCGCGCCGAGTCGCGCTGGCACGCGTCGCTGGGATGGTCGGTGGTCGGCATGACCGGGCATCCCGAGGCCGCCCTCGCCCGGGAACTGGAGCTGTGTTACGCGTCGATGGCGCTGGTGACAGACCTCGACGCGGGGGCGGAGGCCGGCGAAGGCGTTTCCCACGAGGAGGTGTTGAAGGTCTTCGCCTCCAACGTCGACCGCCTGCGGGACGTCCTGTTCGACGCGGTAGCGGCGTTGCCGGCGACCGAGGACCGGGACTGCATGTGCACGAGCGCGCTCAGCGGCCTGGAAACGGGCATCACCCTGCCGTAGGAAAACGGTTGTCACCCTGACGTAGGAGGGGGGCGCCGGCCGTCGCTCGGGGCTGGGCCCGGCGGGGGTGGCTCGGGCCGGGACGGAGACGGGCCGGGCCCCGGCAGAGTCGGGCTGGCCTCGTGGCGGAGACGGGTCGCGTGCCGGATCGGGGGGGCGATCGCCTGAACCACCCTGTGCGGACGCATGCCCGGCCGAAAACGGCCTCGCGCGCGGGGGCTCGGGGCCTGGGCGAAGGCGGCCCGCCCGGACACGAGCAGGCGAACACGAGCAGGCGAAGGCGGGCCAAATCGGGCGCGTGCGGTCACCAGCCGGCCGATGAAGGACCCGTGCCGTCCGGGCCTGACCGGGACCGGGCATGCCGTGCCGCCGAGCATGGGCTTCCCGCCGCGGGCAGCACCTGTTCGGCCCCGGTGGAGTGGGATCGGAGGCCCGCGCCGTGATGCACGGGGGGCGCTCCGCGCCAACGGGTCGGGGATCAGGAGGCACCACCCTCACGGGTGAGCGAGTTGTCCACAAAAAGGGACTGGTCCACAGGCCGCAGCGAGGCGGCTTGAGGGCGGGGATCGTGGGGTGCGTCCGGTACGGGTCACAGGCGGCCCGCACGTTCTCCTACCGACAGGCGGTTCCGGCGATGACGCGCTCTCACTGCGGGCACGAACGCCCTCGATCAACGGTCCTCCCACCGGCACCGGCGCCCGAGCCGCGCTCGGTGCCCGTGTTCGCCCCGCTGATGGTGCGCGGCGGTCATCAGTGGCAGCGCACGCGCCTGAGGCGCGCTCTGCGCCGCAGGCGTCGCCTGCTGGCGGCCGGGCTTGCGGTGTCGGCCACCGCGCTGGCTGCTTGGGGGCCACGCGCACCGGTCGGCGCGGAGCCACGGGGCGTTCCCGCCCCTCGCCCCCGGCACGCGCCCCCTCCGGTGGACATGGTGTCCGCACCCGTGCGCATCGCGGATGCGGAGACGGTCCGGCTGCTGGAGCCCGGCGATTGTGTGGACGTGATCGCGGCAGTCAACTCGCCTGTGGACACGGGCTCCGACGCGAGGATCCTCGCTACGGGTGCCCGTGTGACCGCCGTTCCACGGGCGCGGGAAACCGCTCTGGAAGGCGGTGCGCTGGTCGTGCTGTCGGTGCCGCGTCAGGTCGCGGCGACACTGGCCGGCGCGGGAGCGACGTCACGGCTGGCGGTGACCCTGTGCTGAGACGCCCCGGCGCACTGCCGGAGACGCTGTTCCTGACACACGTCATCTGCTGGGACTCGACGGTCCGCGCCCGGTCCGGCCGGAGGTACGGCCGCGGGGGCACGGGCACCGCGCGGGAGCGGGGTCACATGTGGTGGGGCGGCTTCTCGTCCAGGAAGCGCGCCAGATCGGCGGCGCTGTCACTGCCCGTCGACGGGCGCTCGCCCCATCCGCGGTCCGTATCGTCCGAGGACTGCTGTTCCAGCGGGTCGCCGAAGATCAATTCCGGCTTGGGTGCAGGGGAACGCCGGGGCTCCTGCGCATCGCGTGGTCCGGGGGCGGTGCTCATAGGCCAAGGGTACGTGGCGGGTCGCTCCGGTCGGCGTGCCCGGCGTCCCTCCGCATCGGGGGGCTCGGGGGCAGACGCACGAGCCAAGCGCACACCGCTGTGGCAGCTCGGTTCCGCGGTGCGCGATCACGGTCCCCGCCGGACGCCGTTCCGGCACCGGTTCCCTCCGGTGCCGTCCCGGGGCCACGGACGCACCGGGCGGGCATCGACGGCTACTCCGGGCGTCGGGATCAGTGCGATCCGGGTGGGGATTCCTCAGATGCAGGGGCGCTGCCGTCGACTGCGAGGTGATCGTTTACGGGCCATTGATGCCGTTCCCATGCAGACGGCAGACCATCGAGGCACGGAGGATGCGGATGCACCGCTCGTTTGTCTGCGCCGTGGCCGGACGAGTTCTGGGCGGCGGAGTGCCGAGGGGGCCCGGCCAGGCACCGCTGGCCCGCCCGAGCTCCTGGACGGTGGCGTTCCACCCGCACGGTGCCCAGGCGCGGGCGAGGAAGACAAAGGGCGGACGACAGAGGGAGAGCGCACGGGATCGCGCGTCCCGCAACTCCCACCCCATCGCTCTGCTGTGCTGGGGGTATGACGTCCCCTTCCTCCTCCACAGGCTCGGGCCGGAGCGGGCGGCGCCGCATGCGGGCCCGCCGGCGCGACGAGGCCCACCGTGTCGCAACCCCTCTGGAACTCTTCTTCGATCTCTGTTTCGTGGTCGCCGTGGCCCAGGCCGGGATGCAGCTGGTCCATGCCGTGGGCGAAGGGCACGCCGGGAACGGCGTCCTCAACTACGCGATCGTGTTCTTCGCCATCTGGTGGGCGTGGATGAACTTCACCTGGTTCGCCTCCGCCTACGACACCGACGACATTCCGTACCGCGTGGTCACGCTCATTCAGATCACGGGTGTCTTGATCCTCGCGGCTGGCGTCCCGCGAGCCTTCACCAGCCACGACTTCGTGGTCGTCTGGCTGGGCTACGTGGTGATGCGGATCGCGCTCATCGCGCAGTGGCTGCGAGTTGCCGCCTCGACACGTGGCGCGGAGCGTGGGACGGCCCTCCGGTACGCAGTCGGGGTGGCCTTGTGCCAGATCGGTTGGATCGGGCTGCTCGTGTTCCCCGAGGGAGCGCGGTACTGGGTCTTCCTGGTGATGGCCCTGGCGGAGCTGGCGGTCCCGCTGATCGCCGAACGGTCGCTGGCGACCAGCTGGCACGCCCGCCACATCGCCGAACGGTACGGCCTGTTCACCATCATCGTCCTCGGCGAGTCGATCCTGGCGGCGTCTACGGCGGTGCGTTCCGCATTGGACGTGAGCGCGGAACTCGCCTCGCTCGCTCCCATCGCAGGAGGTGGCTTGCTGCTCGTGTTCGCAGCGTGGTGGATCTACTTCGCCGTGCCGGCTCACGACCGGCTGACCTCCAGCAGACAGGCGTTCCTCTGGGGTTACGGCCACTATGTGATCTACGCGTCTGCCGCGGCCATCGGAGCGGGTCTGGAAGTGGCGGTGGAGACGGCCGTGCACGAGTCCCACGTCTCGATGACCGCCGCGGCCGCCGCGGTCACCACGCCCGCAGCACTGTTCCTGCTGACCGTCTGGCTGCTGCACGCGCGGCACTTCAAGAGGGGCGTTCTACAACAGATGATCCTGCCGGTCTCGGCACTGGTCATCCTCGCGTGCACCTTCGCGGGCGAGTGGGCGGTGCTCGCGGCCGGGATGGTGGCGGCGGCCACGGTTGCGGTGGGTGAAACGCTCGCCGCGAGGAGCCGGCCCGTGCCCGCCGCGGGGTGATCAGGGCGTTCGCGTAAGGCAGCGGAGGTGAACGGATCGCTCGGTCACGGGAGGGATGGACGTGATACCCAGACTTCATGACGGACAAGGCACTGAACGACGCACTGACCGATGTGGCGGGACTACGGGTCGGTCATGCCCAGCTGCCCGGGGAGGGGGCCCTGAGTGGCACCACGGTCGTCCTCGCACCGGAGGGCGGGGCGGTCGCTGCGGTCGACGTACGCGGGGGAGGACCCGGGACCCGGGAGACCGACGCCCTGGACCCCCGAAACCTGGTGCAGCGCATCGACGCGATCGTGCTGACCGGTGGGAGTGCCTACGGGCTGGACTCCGCATCCGGCGTCATGGCGTGGCTGGAGGAGCAGGGGCGAGGGGTCTCGGTCGGACCCGATCGCGGGCACGTCGTGCCGGTCGTCCCCGCCGCCTGCCTCTTCGACCTGGGCCGCGGCGGTGACTGGCGTGCCCGGCCCGATGCCTCGACCGGACGCGCGGCCGTGGAAGCGGCCGCGCTCACTGAGCCGTTCACAGCGGTCGAGGAAGGTGCGGTCGGTGCGGGTACCGGTGCGGTCGTGGGCGGCCTCAAGGGCGGTGTGGGTACGGCGAGCACGGTCCTTGCCGACGGGACCACGGTCGCCGCTCTGGTCGCGGTCAACGCGGTGGGCTCCGCGTTCGACCCGGACAGCGGTGAGCTGTACGGGCAGCACTTCACCGGTGATCGGTCCGCTGCCCCGCCACCCGAGGTCCACGCGGCAGCCCTCAGGCGGCTGTCCGGGGCCTTGGAACACGGCAACCCCACGCCGCTGAACACCACCCTCGCCGTGGTGGCGACCGACGCCGCGCTGAACCGCGCCCAGGCGCACAAGCTGGCGGGCACCGCCCACGACGGCATCGCACGGGCGGTGCGCCCCGTTCACCTCCTCAACGACGGGGACACGGTCTTCGCCCTCGCTACCGGCACCCGGCAGCTGGGCACCCACCCGCTCGCCCTCAACACCGTCCTCGCAGCGGGCGCGGACGTCGTGACGCGGGCCATCGTGCGCGCCGTGCTCACGGCCCGGAGCGTAGCGGGGCCGGGCGGCGACTTCCCGTCCTACGGTGACCTGTACGGACGCGGCGACCACCAGGATGAGGAGCTCGACTGACCAGCGGCACAAGGGAGTTGAGGGGGCGCGTGAGTGCGCGCGGAACTCCGCCCGGTGCCTCGTGCGTTTTCCCGAACTGGGGACGCGATGTCCGACCCAGGGACTACGTTAAGCAGTCATCAAGTGACATGTGGCAACGGCCTGGAGATCCCCCTTGAACGATCCGTACGAGACAACCGAGACGCACCTCGAGCGGCTCCTGGGTCGGGCACTCAACTCCTTCGACCTTCCCGACACCACGGTCGACCGGCTCGGTTCCGCGCTGGCGCACGCCAGTTCGCTGCACTCGGCGCACCACAGCGCGCACGTGCACCGCCGGACGTACCGACACGCCTACCTACTGGCCGACGGTTCCTCGCTGACTCTCTGGGAGCTCGTGCACAACGGCGGCCGCGGAGACTCCGAGCAGCATGAGCTCTACGCCGAGGAGGCGGAGGCCCGGCTCGCCGCCTCCCGACTGCGCACGGCCCATCAGGACCTGCCGACCGGTGTGGATCCCGGAGACCCGGCTGGCATCGCCTCCATATCCGGGGCTGCCTACGACGAGTGCTCCGGCGCCGCCGACGACGAGATGGACTTGCTGGCGCGGTTGCTGGCTATTCCGTCGTCCGCCCCGTCGCCCGCGTATGTGCCCGATGACTCAGCGGACCACGCTCGTCGGCTGCTGCGCCGCGCCGAGAACGCGGACCGGCCCGGAGCGGACACGGCGCGGCTACTGCGGGGGGCCTTCGCGCACCACATCAGCCAAGCTTTCGGCCGCCAGTGCACGGCAGACGGGCGTGACGCGGGTTTCACGCTGTACGAGCACGCCTTCCTGCTGCTCGACGGCAGGGAGCTGAGTCTGTGGGAGGTGGAGCACACCGCCACACCGGACGGCCGCCACATGTGCGAGGTGTACACGGAGGAGAACACGGCGCGCCGGGCGATGCAGTTGCGCGCACGGGTGCGCTGACGCCCGGGCCCCACGAGCGGGTGCAGCGAGCGGTCACGGCACGGGCCCGAAGCCCGGTTCCCCGAGGCCGCGGCCTGCAGGACGCAGGTAGGGAGGCAAACAGACCGTGATGCACGGGGAGCCGGGCCGGTTCCGGGTACCGGGTACTTACCGGGTCGCCGACGGCGCACTTCGCCGTCGGCACACGCGACGCCGCTGACGGGCTCGCGTCTGGCACGCGCGCGGGCCCCGGGGGGGGGGGCCCCCCCCCCCCCCCCCTCTCCCCCCCCCCCCCCCCCCTCCCCCCCCCCCCACCCCCCCCCCCCCCCCCCCCCCTCCCGCACCCCCA
>NZ_JBHZCF010000017.1:99613-147689 GCF_042755225.1 Streptomyces sp. NPDC059169
GTCCGCCCCCGTCCGCGCGCTCCTCCTTTTCTCCCTCCCTCCTCCTCCGGTCCCTTCTTTCCCCTACCCTACCGCACAAACCCCCCGCCCCCACTCCCCCCCCCCCCCGGGCCCGCATGCGCGAACCGTCCTGCGATCAGACCACCAACGCCGGCTCCTGCTGGTCAGTCGGGACGGCCTCGACGGCCGCCGCCTCCATGTGCTGTTTCGGTCGGGCCGGCAGGGCGAACATCACCGCGAAGATCACCGTCAGGACGCCCGCGACCCACCACAGCGACCGCTGGAAGGCACCCGAGAACTGCTCGCTGACCGCGGCCGGTGACGTCAGTCCGCTCTCGTCGATCACGCCGAAGAAGACCACCGACACCAGTCCGAGCCCCAGGGCGGTACCCATCTGCTGCACCGTGTTGATCAGGCCGGACGCCGATCCGGAGTGCTCCCGCGGCACCTCCGACAGCACCGTGTCCGTCAGCGGCGCCACGATGAGCCCCATCCCCGCGCCCATGGTCACCAGCGGCAGCGCCATCTGCCAGGGTGCGATTCCGGCCCCGTAGCGCCCCGCCTCCCAGACGTAGATCAGCAAGCCGGCGGCCATGGTCAGCACGCCTGCCTGCAGCACCTTCCGCCCGAAACGCGGCACCAGCAACTGCACGCTCATCCCGGCCGCAGCGGACACCGCGATCGAGAACGGAACGCCCGTCAGCCCGGCCTTCAACGGCGACCAGCCCAGGCCTATCTGCATGTACAGGGTCCAGACCAGGAAGAAGATGCCGAGCGCCACACCGAACGTCAGCTGCACGGCGATACCCGCGGCGAAGCTCTTCACTCGGAACAGCGAGAGCTCCACCAGCGGCGAGCCGTCGCGACGCGTCTTGCGCTTCTCGTACACCACGAAGACCGCACCCACGACGAGGCTGCCCGCCATGCACAGGTGGCCCCACAGCGGCCAGCCCAACTCCCGCCCGCGCGTCAGCGGGTAGATCAGCATCAGCAGCGCGGTGGTGACCAGGGCGACGCCGACCATGTCGAGGCGGAGCGCCTTCGGTGCCTTCGACTCGGTGATGAACGTGCGGCCGAGCAGCACGCCGGCGATTCCCACCGGCAGGTTGATCAGGAAGATGGGCCGCCACTCCAGCCCGGCCAGGTTCCACTGGGTGAGCAGGGCGCCGAGCAGCGGACCGGAGACGGCGCCGAGACCGACGACCGCACCGAACATCCCGAACACCTTGCCCCGTTCGTGCGCCGGGAAGGTCGCGTGGACGATCGCGAGCACCTGCGGCACCATCAGCGCGGCCATGGCCCCTTGCAGCAGCCGCGAGGCGACCAGCATCTCAGGACCGGCGGCGAACCCGCACAGGGCGGAGGCGACCGTGAACCCGCTGATCCCGATCAGGAACAGCCGCTTGCGGCCGTAGATGTCACCGAGCCGGCCTCCGGTGATGAGACCGGCGGCGAACGCCAACGCGTAACCGGCCGTGATCCACTGGATGGCGCCGAAGGAGGCGCCGAGATCCCGCTCCATGCTGGGGATCGCGATGTTGACGATGGTGACGTCGACCAGGTCCATGAAGGCCGCGGTCATGACGACGGCCAGTGCTATCCAGCGGCGCCGGTCGGCGGGCGCCTCGAAGTCGGGTGCCGTATCCGTGACGGCGGCGTGGGAACTCATGGGAAAGAAGCTAGGGATCATATAGGTCAGTCCATGTCCTAGAAGGCAGGCAGTCTGGAACCCATGACAGACACCCCAGCGCGACTGCTGAACCTGCTGTCCCTGCTCCAGACTCCGCGCGAGTGGCCCGGCAGTGAGCTCGCCGAGCGTCTCGGCGTCAGCCCCCGCACGATCCGCCGCGACATCGACCGCCTGCGTGACCTCGGCTACCCGGTCGAGGCGACCAAGGGGGCGGTCGGCGGGTACCGGCTGGTCGCGGGCGCGGCCATGCCCCCTCTCCTCCTCGACGACGAGGAGGCGGTGGCGATCGCCGTGGGTCTGCGGGCGGGCGCCGGCCATGCGATCGAGGGCGTCGAGGAGGCGTCCGTACGGGCGCTGGCCAAGCTGGAGCAGGTGCTTCCGTCACGACTGCGGCACCGCGTCTCGGCGCTCCAGAACGCGACGATCCCGCTGACCCGCGGCGACGGCGCGAGGGTCGACCCGCACACGCTCACCGCCATCGCAGCCGCGGTGACCGGCCGGGAGCGGCTGCGCTTCGGTTACCGCTCGGGCGACGGCACCGAGACCAAGCGGCAGGTGGAGCCGTACCGTCTGGTGTCGACGGGACGCCGTTGGTACCTCGTGGCCTACGACATGGGGCGGGACGACTGGCGCACGTTCCGGGTCGACCGGGTCAGCGACCCCTTCGCGACGGGAGCCCGGTTCACTCCGCGCGAGCTGCCCACGGGAGGCGATGCGGCGGAGTTCTTCGCCCGCTCCATGTCCCGCAACCAGCCGGAGCACGCACTGGACGTGAGCTTCGCGGCCCCTGCGGAGTTCGTCTCGGCCCGCCTCCCCGGCTACCTCGGCACTCCCGCGCCGACGGGGCCGAACACCTGCCGGCTGCGTACCCGGGCGCAGGACTCGTTGGAGTGGCTGGCACTGCGACTGGCCCTGGTCGACTGCGAGTTCACCGTGCACGCCCCGCCCGCGCTCGTCGCGCACCTGACCGATCTCGGCGCCCGCCTCACGCGCGCGGCACGCTGACCTCCCACGGAATCAATGCCGGACGGGCGTTCGCGCCCGCCTCACGCGCGCGGCACGCTGAGGCGCACCCCCACCTCCGCCCCCTGCTCCCCCTACCAGCACCGGGGGCGACTCGGTGTCCCGGGCCGCCGGTGGCCCGGGCCGCCCTGCCCATCGCGTCAGGCCCGAAGGCCGACCGCGCTGACCGGCAAGGACCCCGACACCAGGGGGGGAGGGTGCCGGGGTCCGCTCTGGGGCGCGGGTGGGTGTCCTGCGTCAGGCCGCCGCGTCGAAGCCGGTGTCCCGAGCCATCCGCTTCAGTTCGAGCAGCGCGTGCTTCTCGATCTGGCGTATGCGCTCGCGCGTCAGGCCGTGCTCCTTGCCGACCTCGGTGAGCGTGCGCTCACGGCCGTCCTCGATGCCGTACCGCATGCGGATGATCGACGCGGTCCTGTGGTCCAGCCGGTCGATCAGGTCGTCGAGTTCCTCGCTGCGCAGCAGCGTCAGCACGGACTGCTCGGGCGACACGGCTGAGGTGTCCTCCAACAGATCGCCGAACTGCGTCTCGCCGTCGTCGTCCACGGACATGTTCAGCGAGACCGGATCGCGCGCCCAGTCCAGCACGTCGGTGACGCGCTCCGGGGTCGAACCCAGCTCCTCGGCGACCTCGCCGGGCTCGGGATCGCGACCGTGCTCGCGGTTGAACTCCCGCTGCACGCGCCGGATGCGGCCCAACTCCTCCACGAGGTGGACGGGCAGCCGGATCGTGCGCGACTGGTCGGCGATCGAGCGGGTGATGGCCTGGCGGATCCACCACGTGGCATACGTGGAGAACTTGAAGCCCTTGGTGTAGTCGAACTTCTCCACCGCGCGGACCAGGCCCGCGTTGCCCTCCTGGATCAGGTCGAGCAGCGGCAGTCCGCTGCGCGGATAGCGCCGCGCGACGGCCACCACCAGGCGGAGGTTCGACTTGATGAAGACGTCCTTGGCGCGCTCTCCCTCCGCCACCAGCGCCTGGAGCTCCTCGCGCGTGGCACCGGCCCCGTCGCTCTCCGCTTCGCCATCGAGGATCTGCCTGGCGTACACCCCGGCTTCGATGGTCTGCGAGAGCTCGACTTCCTTGGCGGCGTCGAGCAGCGGCGTACGCGCGATCTCGTCGAGGTACATGCCGACCAGGTCACGGTCGGCGATCTCCCCGCTCGCCACGCGAACGCTGCTTGCCCCATCGGCCCCGGTCCCACTGGCAGCGGACTGACGACGGGCGACGGCACGGGTTGCCATGCGTGCTCCCTTACTGAGTAGGTCGCGACACCCTTCCAGGTGCCCTGCATCCGACGGAAACAACGACTGGAATCCGGACAGAATTCCCACACGCTGCACACTTTTTTGTGATCTTGCAGTACCCTGCCCGGCCATCGCGGCGGTCAGATATGCCTACGGTTCCGGGAAGTGCAGGTCAGAGCCGCTGTCAACGCCTCGCGGGGAAACCGCCCGCCCCCTACCGCTCCTGCACGTGCGAGGCGGATCACCCTCCGACACCGCGGACTCCGCCGTCACCGCCGTATTCCCGCCCGCGCTGCGCCCCCCTTGCCGCACTCGCCCCTGAAGACGCCCGGCGCCGCCCGCCGGTTGCGCGCGATGGCCGTTTCGCCAGAGGCACCGCCGGCCCCGTCGGCCTCCATGCGCGACCTCCGGCTCCGCGGATCCACCGCGGGCATCCTCCTCCCGAACCCACACGAGGATTCCCGGGAATCCCCGTGTGGGCGGGAGCGGCGAGCCCGCCGCCCGTCCCCGGCCCCCGGCCCGACTCCGACACCCTGACCCTGGCCCTGGCCCTGGCCCTGGCCCTGGCCCGGCTCCGGCGGCGGCGCCTACCCGACTCACCCGCGAGGACCACCATCCCCACCGCTCACCCGAACTGCACCGATCGCTTCGCGAGCCCCATCCAGAAGCCGTCGATGACGCTCCTTGGCGGGTCCAGTTCGCCCGCCGCGTCCGCCGCCCCCATGGCGACGAACAGCGGGGCGAAGTGCTCGGTGCGCGGGTGTGCGAGCCGGGCCGCCGGTGCCTTCTGCGGGAAGTCCAGCAACGCGTCCACGTCGGAGACGGCCAGCGCCCGCCGCCCCCAGTCGTCGAACTCCGCCGACCAACCCGGAACCCCGCCCCCGGGGTGCCGCAGCGCGGCCAGGTTGTGCGTGAAGAACCCGCTGCCGACGATCAAGACACCCTCGTCGCGCAACGGCGCCAGCCTGCGCCCGACCCCCATCAGCCGCTGCGGGTCCAGCGTCGGCATGGAGAGCTGCAGGACGGGGACGTCGGCTTCGGGGAACATCTCCACGAGCGGGACGTAGGCGCCGTGGTCGAGCCCGCGGTCCGGGGCGTCGTGGACCGGCTCCCCCGGCCCCCGCAGCAGCTTCCGCACGGCCTCGGCGAGTCCGGGCGCGCCGGGAGCCTCGTACCGGACTGCGTAGTAGCGCTCGGGGAAGCCCCAGAAGTCGTACACGAGCGGCACGGTCGTGGTGGCTCCGAGCGCGAGCGGGGCTTCCTCCCAGTGGGCGGAGACCACCAGGACGGCCGTGGGCCGCGGCAGCGAGCCGGACCAGGCGGCGAGCTGACCCGGCCACACCGGGTCGTCCGGGAGCGGCGGCGCACCGTGCGAGAGGTAGAGGACGGGCATGCGCCCGGCGATGGGCACGTCGGCGCCGGGGCCCACGGCTCCGACGGCGTCAGCGGTGTTCACGGGAGCCTCCCGCCATAAGATTGAAACTTCAAGTTCCCTATGGCGCCAGACTAGGCCGATCTAGTTCAACTTTCAAGAACCACCCGTACAGTAGATACATGAACACGGCACCGAACGAGGGGGAGCCCTCCTGGCTCAGCGCCGAGGAGCAGCGCGTGTGGCGTTCGTACCTACACGCCACCACGCTCCTCGAGGACAGTCTCGACCGCCAGCTCCAGCGGGACGCGGGCATGCCTCACGTCTACTACGGCCTGCTGGTCCAGCTCGCGGAGGCGCCACGCCGCCGGATGCGGATGACCGAGCTGGCCAAGGACGCCAAGATCACCCGGTCCCGGCTCTCGCACGCCATCGCCCGGCTGGAGAAGAACGGCTGGGTGCGCCGCGAGGACTGCCCCTCCGACAAGCGCGGCCAGAACGCGTGCCTGACCGAAGAAGGGTTCGACGTCCTGAAGAAGGCCGCGCCCGGGCACGTCACGGCCGTGCGGCAGGCCCTGTTCGACCGGCTCACACCGGAACAGGTGCGCCAATTGGGCGAGATCACGCGCATCATGGCCGAGGGGTTGCAACCGGACGGCACCGGCGCCGACCTGCCCTGGCTGCGCTGACGCACCGACCCGTCACCGGCGGGGCCGCCGCCGCGGGCCCTGCCGGCAGGTCGTGCGACCGAACGTGCCGAAGCCACCGCCCCGGCGGTCTCGACGCCCCTGGATTCGGGCCGGCACCGGGGAACCGCACGTCCCGCGGGTGCGGCGGTCCCGACGTCCGCCGCTCCCGACGAGACGGCACGCACACGGGTCCCTGCCGGAGGTCGTCCGACCTCCGGCAGGGACCCGCTAGCCGTCCCGGCGGCTCCCACCAGAACCCTGGTGGGAGCGGGGGACTCAGTGCGCGACGACCGGGACCTTCACCTCGTCCTCGACACCCGCCGAGCCGTCGGACACCGCAGCGGGCGTGGAGCCCGGGCGCCCGGAGTCGATGAGGACGGCAGCGATCACGGACGAGAGCACCAGGATCCCGACGGCCCACCAGATGGCTCCCGTGTAGCCGTGCACCATGCCCTGCAGCTGGAGCAGCTGCTGGGCACCCGGAGTCGTCGCGCCCGCCGCGTGCGAGGCGACGTACGAGGTGGTCGCGGAGGCGGCGATGGTGTTCAGCAGCGCCGTGCCGATCGCACCGCCGACTTGCTGGGAGGTGTTCACCATCGCGGACGCGACACCTGCGTCGCGCGCCTCGACGCCATACGTGGCCAGGGACATGGCGGGCATGAAGGCGGTACCCATACCGAGGCCGAGCAGCAGCTGTGCCGGCAGGATCAGCCCTGCGTACGAGGAGCCGATCTCCAGCTGGGTGAGGAGCAGCATGCCCGCGGCCGCGACCAGGAAGCCCGGCCCCATGAGCAGCCTGGGCGGGACGCGGGTCATCAACCGGGCGCCGATCTGGGTGGATCCCGTGATCATGCCCGCGATCATGGGGAGGAAGGCGAAGCCCGTCTTGACCGGCGAGTACCCCTTGACGACCTGCAAGTAGTACGTCAGGAACAGGAACAGGCCGAACATCGCGATGACGGCGAGCCCCAGGGAGAGGTAGACACCGCCGCGGTTCCGCTCCATCAGGACGCGCAGCGGCAGCAGCGGCGACTTCACCCGGGCCTCGACGGCGACGAAGGCGGCGAGCAGCACGACGGAGGCGATGAAGAGGCCGACGGTCAGGGCGTCGGACCAGCCGTCGGACTCGGCCCGGGTGAAGCCGTACACCAGCGACACCAGCCCGAGGGTGGACAGGACCACGCCGGGGATGTCGAGCGGCGAGCGGTTACGGCCGCCGGCCGGCTCGCGGATGACGAAGTACGCGCCCGCCGCGGCGACGACGGCGAACGGGATGTTGACGAAGAACGTCCAGCGCCAGTTCAGGTACTCGGTGAGGAAGCCGCCCAGGATCAGGCCCACCGCGCCACCGCCGCCGGCGATCGCACCGTAGATCCCGAATGCCTTGGCCCGCTCCTTGGCGTCGCTGAACATCACGGCGAGCAGTGAGAGCGCGGCCGGGGCGAGCAGCGCGCCGAAGGCGCCCTGAAGCGCACGGGACCCCAGCAGCATGGCCTGGCCGGTGGCTGCCCCGCCGAGTGCGGACGCGGCGGCGAAGCCGAGCAGGCCGACCACGAAGGTGCGCTTGCGACCCCACAGGTCGGCGACGCGTCCGCCGAACAACAGCAGGCCGCCGAAGGCGAGGGCGTAGGCCGTGATGACCCACTGGCGGTTGCCGTCCGAGATTCCCAGGTCCTGCTGGGCGGAGGGCAGCGCGATGTTCACGATGGTCGCGTCGAGGACCACCATCAGCTGGGCGAGGGCTATGAAGACGAGCGCTTTCCAGCGGCTCGGATCGGGACGGGCGCCGTCTTGGGGTTCCGTCTCTGCTGTTTTCGACATGGAGGAGGCCACCTATGGGTGCGGAGTGGTGAAAGCAGGGAAGAAGGGATCGTTCGTACGGATGGGTGCGGAGGTCCGCGCGGGCCGCGTACCGGCGGGCGACGACCGTGTGGACCGGCCGCCGGAGGGGTTAGCGGCGTGGCGCCGATCCGCCCGCGGTGGGCGTCACGGCGTCCGCCTGGTGGGCGTCACGGCGTTCGTCGCAGGTCCTCCAAGGTCGCAGCCGCGCCCGGGAGCTCGGAGCGTGCCGGAGCTTCGAGCCCGTCGAGGAACAGCTGAAGATGGCGGTGGGTGAACCGGTCGATGTGCAGGCAGGCGGTGCCCGGGAGCGGCCGGGTCAGCTGGGAGAGTGCGACGAGCAGGTCCCCGACGGCGACGTCGGGACGCAGCCGCCCCGCGGCGTGTGCGCGGTCCACGAGCCCCTGGACCGCCTCTTCCAGGCGGCCGCTCTCGGCCAACAGCTCGGGGTGGTCCTCGTCGAAGCCCCCCGAGAGCATCGGACACAGGGCGCCGATCCGCTCCTCGGCGGCTCCGTGGGTGAACCGGCTCAGCGCGACGAACGTGTCGCTCTCCTCGGCCGCCGCCTCCTCGGCCCGGGCCGTGGTGCGCCGCATGACGGAGAGGACGACCTCGTGGATGAGCTGGGCACGGTCCGCGAAGTTCCGGTAGAGGGTCGCGTTGCCGACCCCGGCGCGGCGGGCGATCTCGTCGAGCGGGACATCGGGCCCGAACTCGACGAACATCTCGCGTGCCGCCGACACGATCCGCTCCCGGTTGCGCAGCGCGTCAGCCCGCGGCCTGGAGGCACGGCGTGCCGCGGTGTCGATGGCGGGGCTCACGGCTCCACTTCCTCTCTGGCTTCGACTGCACGGCTCGGCCGTGCGGGCGGTTCGCCGGTGCGACGGTCCACGCAACCGGGGACCGCTTCCCCGGTTCTGCGGGACACCCGTGCAAACGGGGAAGCGGTCCCCGGTTATTTCCACCGCAGGAGAAACGCGCCGTGACCTGCATCACGCACCCGGAACGGCGGGGTCGCTCGATCGGCCCACCTGGCGCGCGCCCTCCCCCCACCCGAACCAGGCTGATCCCACGGAGCGCAGCCCGGGTCCGGCCGGACTGCCGCGGACCGGAGGCGACGCCCGCATGCAGCAGACCCGCCGCCGAATACCCACCAGGGGCACGCTCGGCACGCTCGCGGTCATTGCCCTCGGTGCCCTGGCTTCCGCGAGCTCGATCCTCCCTGCCGCCACGCGGGCGTCCTCCGGCCCGGTGGCGGTATCGGAGGCGGCGAAGCTCGGTCCCTGCCGGATCGCGTCCACGACCGGCGTCCAGATGTCCGAGGGCATGCCGACCCCGCCGGGGTACGCGCGCTCCACCGGCCGCATACGCGCCCTGAATCTGATGATCGACTTCCCGGACGCGGAAGGGGCGGGCTCCGCCCTGGAACGGTTCGGCGAGTTCTTCCCGCAGACCCAGAAGTGGTTCGCCACCAGCTCGTACGGGCGGCTCACGTACCACCCCGAGGCGCCGATCCCCCAATGGCTGCGGATGCCGATGCCGTTCACGGCGTACGGGATAGAGCGTGGCTCCGCGTACGAGCCGGGCTACCGCCAGCTCGTCCAGGACATCGTGGCCGCCACGGACCACCGGGTGGACTTCAGCGCCTACGACCTGGTGAACATACTCGTCACCCCGAATGCAGGCCCCTCGGCGCTGGACACCGTCCTGTCCGTGACCTTCTCCGGCAACCACGACGCGCCCTACGCGGACGGGGTACCGCTCGCCAACACCTCGTTCGTCTACAGCCGGCAGGACGACGGGTCCGGCTCGTACGGCGACACCGGCTTCCGGGTGCTCCCCCATGAGAACGGCCACGTGTTCGGCCTGCCCGACCTCTACACCGCGGAGGGCGGCAGCGCGGTCGGCCACTGGGACATCATGTCCGAGGACTGGGGCGCCAACAACGACATGCTCGGCTGGCACAAGTGGAAGCTGGGCTGGCTCGACAACTCCCAGATCAGCTGCGCGTCGTCACGCGGCACCACGACGTACGAGCTGAGCCCGCTGGCCACCAGAGGAGGCCGCAAGCTCGTCTTCGTCCCGCTCGGCACCGACGCCGGCTACGCCGCCGAGGTGCGCACCCAGGCGGGCAACGACGAGGCCGTCTGCGAACCGGGCGTCCTCGTCTACCGCGTCGAGACGGACGTCGACACCGGGCAGGGTCCGGTGTCGGTCTTCGACAGCGACGAGGAGAGCGGCGGCTGCACCAGGCGCCCCAATGTGCAGGCCGAGCTCTCGGACGCTCCGTTCCGGCCCGGCGAGTCGTTCGTCGACGACCAGAACCGGATCCGGATCACGGTGCTCGCGGAGAAGACCAACGGGAACTACCGGGTACGGGTCACCCGTTTCTGACCCGCTCCTCCAACTGTCCGCGCAGCTCCCGCTTGAGGATCTTGCCGGCGGCGTTGCGGGGCAGCGGCTCGTCCCGAACGACCACGTGCGCCGGCACCTTGAACGGGGCGAGCGTCCTGCCCACGTGCGCCCGCAGCTGTTCGACACCGGCTTCGGCCCCCGCCCTGAGGAGCACCACCGCGGCGACCTCCTCCCCGAGCAGCGGGTGCGGTACGCCGAGCACGGCTGCGTCGGCCACGTCCGGGTGGTCGTGCAGCGCGGCCTCGACCTCGACGCAGTACACGTTCTCCCCTCCCCGGATCACCACGTCCTTGATCCGGTCGACGATGCTGATCCGCCCCTCCCGTGACGTCGCGAGGTCGCCGGTCCTGAACCAGCCGTCCGGCGTGAAGGCGGCCGCGGTGGCCTCCTCGTCGCGCCAGTAGCCGCGCACCAGCGACTGTCCGCGCAGCCACAGCTCGCCGACCTCGCCCTCGGGGAGCACCGCGCCGCCCTGGCCGACGACCCGTGCTTCGGTCGTCGGGGTGGGCCGGCCCACGCTGTGCGGGAACTCCCGGTAGTCCGCCCCGAAGTTCGCCGTCACCCCGCCGCCGGTCTCGGTCAGGCCGTAGCCGTTGCGCGGCTCGATCCGGCTGCCGAAGCGTGCCGTGAGCCGTGCGACCAGATCGGGCGGGGCGGCGGCACCACCCGTGTTGAGGTGCGTCAGGGTCTCCAGCCCGGCGTCCTGCCGCTCGGCCGCTTCCAGCAGCTGTAGCGCCGTGGTGGGCACGCCCGAGTAGTGCGTCACCCGGTGCTCCACGATCAGCGCGAGCGCCTCGTCGGCGTCCCACTTGCGCATGAGGACGAGCGACCCGCCGGCGGCCATCACCGAGCACAACGTCGTGAAGGCGGCCACGTGGAAGAAGGGGAAGGTCATCAGGGTCACGGGCGCGGGTCCCCGGCCGGGGACCGTCCCCTTCGCCAGCGCCGAAGCCGCGGCGGTGTAACGGGGGTTCATCGCCGCCCCGGCCTGCGCGAGGTGGGTGGCGACCGCGCCCTTGGGCCGTCCGGTGGTCCCGGAGGTGTAGATGATCGTCGCGTCGTCCTCGGGGCGCACGTCCACGACCGGCGGTGCGGCCGCGGGTTCCGGCGCCGGCAGGTCCTCGTAGCGCACGACACCCGCCCCGAGGGGTCCCTCGTGGTGGAAGACGACCACAGGTGCCCGCCCCCGCGCCCACCGCTCGACCCGGGGGAGCCTCTCCCCGTCGACGAGCAGCACCCCGGGGGTGCAGTCGTCGAGGGCGTAGGCGAACTCCTCCTCGGTCCACCAGGCGTTGAGGGGCACGGCCACCAGCCCGGCCAGTTGCGCCGCCCAGAAGGCGATCTGCCACTCGGGGTGGTTGCGCATCCCCACCACGGCCCGGTCGCCCGGAGCCAGCCCGTAGACGTCGACGAAGCGCCGGGCCAACGAGCAGGCGGCCGCGAAGAACTCCCGGTACGTGTACGTCACGCTCCCCGCGACCAGGAACGGCCGCTCGCCGTGGGCCCAGGTGGTCTCGACGAATTCGCGCAGTGTGCGCGGGCCCGATGCGTAGACGCCGTCCACGACGGCGAAGGGCGCACCGGGCGCGGTGAGGACACCGGATTCGGCGTGCACCACGACCGCCCCCCTTGTCGCATTCTCTAAGCGCTTGCTCAGCTCGGACGTCCGACGCTATGCGGCACACGGCCACCCGTCAAGGTCCGTGCAGTCCACAACTACTCTTTCGGCCGGGCGACGCCGCCCCCGCGGCCGGCCCAGCCGAATCCGCCCCCTCCGCCAGCCCGGCCAGCTCCGCGAGGACGAGCGCAGCATGACGTTCCGGATCGCGCACCGGGTGGATCAGGGACCGCACCCGTCCGCCCCGGTCGAGCACCACGGCGGCCCGCGCGAACAGCTCGCGCTCCCCCACCCGCACCTCCGGTACGCCCAGCGCCCTGCCGAGGGCCAACTCCCCGTCGCCCACCAGCGGATAGCCGAGGCCGCGGACCACGGCGAACTCCGCCAGGCAGCCGGGGGCATGGGCACTGACACCGAGCACGAAGGCGCCGGCGCGGGCGAACGCGGCGGCTTCGTCCCGAGCGGAACAGAGTCCCGCCGTGCAGCCCGCGAGCTCCGGCAGCGTCTCCCCGATGCCGGGTTCGGTGATGAAGAACAACACCGTCCACGCGTGCGCGGGGGACGGAACCCGGACGGGCCCTTCGGTGGTCTCGACGATGCGGTGCACAGGCGCCCTTCGCGGTCGTGGCGGATGCGGCGCACCCTGCCGGCCGGACCATTGTCCGACACCGCGCGCGGGACAGCACCGAGCCCGCCGTACCGGCGACCGCGCCCGCCCTAGCCCCGCTTGAGCAGGACGAAGCCGTCCTGCTCCGCGACCGTGCTGTACCCGCCCCGGGTGCGGGCCTGGTCCAGCATGATCTTCTCCTTCATGAAGTCCAGCGGCCACCGCCGGTCCTGCGGCACCCTTGTGTCCACCATGATCCACTGTGGGTTGGGCCGGCTCTGCCACCAGCCGTAGAGGCTGGTGCTCGTCCGGCTGGTGAGCTGGGGCACCAGTTGGCTGGAGGCCTGGACCGTGGCGCCGTCGGGGATGCGGCCCATCAGTCGGTGGGCGAGCGCCACCCGGGAGTCCGCACGCCACGTTGCCGGCTGCACCAACTGCCACAGCGGGAAAGAGGGCAACAGCAACAGGCTCACTGCGGCGCAGCCCGCGAGGTACCGGCGGACGCTGCCGGGGTTCGCGCGGCGGTCGACGAGCGCGTCGGCGAAGGCCACGAAGACGATCGGCATCAGCACCAACGAGTAGTGATAGCCGGTACCCCAGTGGAACGCATTGCCGGACGCGAAGCGCCACAGCACCGTCGGCAGGGCGATCAGCACCAGCGGAGAACGCAGGGCCAGGAAGAGGGTCGGCGCCAGCACCAGCACCAAGGTCGAGACCTTGGCCTGCGGGGTGACCAGCCCGACCGTCATCCTGTGCAGCTGGTCGAGCGGTCCGCCGTGACCGCCTCCGGGACTGTCCAGCCAGAACCAGTAGGCGAAGGAACCGTTCGGGTTGAAGGCCGGAAGGATCACGAACAGCACCAGCAGGGCCCCGAGCAGACCGGACAGGCCGGTGATGATGCCGAGCCTGCGGTTCCCGCGCAGTGCGATCAGGACACCGATCGCGGCCACGGTGAGCCCCAGGTCCTCCTTCACGAGCAGCAGGGGCAGGGCCCAGTACGCCGCCGCGCTCAATCGGCCCCTGGCGAGGGCCACCAGCGAGAACACGAGCAGCGGGACGGCGAAGGCGACTTCGTGGAAGTCGAAGCCGACCGCACTGGCGATGCCCCAGGAAACGCCGTAGCAGATCCCGACGACCGCCGCGGCGAGCGTACCGAGTTTCCGGTACACCCAGAGCGCCAAGGGGACGACGCTCGCGGCGATCAGCCCCGCCTGCAACACCAGCAGTGTTGCTGGCGCGGGCCACAAACGGTAGAACGGCGCCACCAGGACGAGCACGGGGGAGAAATGGTCCCCGAGGACGGGGAAGTCGGGCCCCTTCAGCTCGGAAGTCGGCAGGTGGCCGTGCGCGTAGGACCGGACGATCTGTTCGAAGATGCCCAAGTCGTAACTGTTGGACAGCATGCGCTCGTGAAGGCGGAGGGACACCGCCGCGTACGCGAAGAACAGAGCTCCCGCCATCGCCCAGATCCACACGGGGCCGAAACGGCTTTCCCTGGGCGGCCCTGTCACCGCCCCCTTCTTAAAGAATCTCTGCTGCGGTGGAAGAGTGATGCCAGTGCCGGGTGGTGCGTGCATGACCATGCCTTCCAGAAGCTTGCGCCGGCCCCTCAAGATGCCAGCAAGCTCCAGTCCCTGACTCCGGGCTGCGAGCCGTGTGCGCAGATTCCTCCGAATGGCCGCGGCCGGCCCGACCTCCCCCACCGGAAATCGCATTCGCCACCCCCGAGACCTTCATCCCCCAGGCGGAATCGCGGACATGACCTCCTCTTCTCCTGCTGCGCTCCCGCAAACCGACTGCTCACGTGAACGGACGGAAATCAGCACCGCATTCGGTCGACCGGGAGCGCAGCGCAACGCCCGGAGAACAACGGACAACTCATGGATCGGACCCATGGGGCATCAACAGAACAGCAGACGACCGGAATTCTGGATCAGACGACATTCAGGCAGCGTTACCATCGGGTGCGTGCACTCCTCCATCCAGGACCTCGTCCGCGACTTCCACCGGGCGTTCGGCCTCGACGTCGCACCACGACCCGCCACCGCGGCACTGCAACTGTCCCTCCACCGCCAGGACCTGCTGGCCGAGGAAGTGGCCGAGCTCGCCGAGGCGTCGGCGGTAGGCGACCTCGACCACATCGCCCAGGAGCTCGCCGACGTCGTCTACATCGCGTACGGGACGGCCCTCGTCCACGGCATCGACCTGGACGCCGTGATCGCCGAAGTCCACCGGGCGAACATGTCGAAGCTGGGTCCGGACGGCCGCCCGACCCTCCGCGCCGACGGCAAGGTCCTCAAGGGCCCCTCCTACCGCGCCCCGGACGTGTCCGCCGTCCTGCGCCACCAAGGATGGACGCCGGGGCCGGGCGAGTCCTCGAGCTGAGCAGCCGCCAACCCACCAACGGCCGGCACCCCAGATCAGATGACTACGCAGGGAGCCGAACCCCGCTTTCAGCTGAAGGCCGCTTATCAGCGGCGACCGCTCCACTGCAGGTGCAGCGAGCTCGTGGGTGCGTCGAGGGACATGGCGGCGCATCCGACTCGAGACGGACTGCCACTGGAACGGGAACGATGCGATCACCGCGGTCAGGTCTGCACTCCAAGATCGGCGGGCGAGCCGAGCTCTCGGCCCGGTACGCCTGACCCACCAGTGCGCTGGATACACCCAGTCCCGGGCGGGTGAACCCACTCGGTGCTCTCACCGGATCACCACGCCCTGAACCGTCGCGGGACCGCCTGAGCCAGCGGTCCTCGCCGTGGGGCCTCGCCCACCGTCGATACTCCGATGCCGGTCCTGTGTCACCCGCTACACTGTCCGCGGTGGCCGACCCATGGGTCGGGTGCCTCGCTGTCGACCAACGGGCCCAGGCACGTTTCCGACAGATCCCGGCCTCCGTAGCTCAGGGGATAGAGCACCGCTCTCCTAAAGCGGGTGTCGCAGGTTCGAATCCTGCCGGGGGCACAGTGTTTGACCAGCGCGTTTACCTCTCTGAGGTAGGCGCGCTGTTCGTCGTAGCCATGGAATTAACCATGAATAGGTTCCAGAACCGTGGCGACCAAGACTTCCAGGCGACGTCAGCGTGGCAGCATCCGGCCCAACGGCGCCGGCTTCCAGGTCCGGGTCTACGCCGGACGTGACCCTCTCACGAAGAGGGATCTGTACCTCCACGAGCAGGCCGAGACGGAGGTCGAAGCCGAGAAGGTCCGCACTAAGCTCTCCACCAGGTCGACGAGCAAGCCACCCCAAACGCGAGGTGACCTTGGCCTTCCTGCTCAATCGCTGGCTCGACAGCGCTGTCCCGGCCCCCATCACCAGAAGAAAGTCCGGAACGTGGCTGCGGACCTCGCCGTTGATCCGCGCCACCATGCGCAGGGGCTGGGCGTAGATGCCGCACACCGACGGATCGAAGTCAGCAAGCAGCAGGCGGGCCAACTCCAGTCGGCTCTCGTAGACGACCTGGCCGCCCGTCGTCGCCGAGGCGTAGTCACCCGAGTAGTGCGCCATCCCGTTACCGAACGGATCCGACGCCACGGGTCCGACTCGTCGAAGCCCCTCAAGCGCATCCGGTTGAAAGGAACTTCGCGAGTCGATCCGTCGGTGTACCGAATCGACGCCGCAGGAGTGTTGCGGTCGCGACGGCTCTCTCTATGGTGCGGTGCAGCCATAGTGAAACGGTGCGAAAGGAATGCACCACCTAAACCAGAAGATCGTTAAAAGTCGACAGCTGACAACTACTGTACGTCACTGCTGTCCGTAATCATGCGGAACTGTCCACGGAATCGCGGAATCTAGACACGACCAGACAGGTCAATTTCCATGACCTCCCTTTGCCGTAAATCCAGGACAATCGACGGCCCTCATGTTCATTATCTAGAGGTGGGAGAGCATGAGCGTCGTTTACTCTGGACGCCATGAACGGCCTATAAGGAGAGGCGGGTCGGGCTGTGCGGGACCTGATCCGGGGGGCGGTGGCTCAGGTGCTTGTTGTCCGTGGTCGTGGGTACAGATCGACTGCGTCCGCAGTGAATCGTTCGAGCCCGGTGACCTCGCTTGAATAGCTGACGGATATTTGGAGTCCCTCGATCCGACTCAGGGGGGTGATGTCAATGGTGTCGGGTTGCGCCCCCTGACCGTTGATGAAGAAGCGTTCGAGGTTAGGGAAGACGTCCGGGACTAGGTCCAGTTGCGGGTTCGAGTCGGGCAGAAGCCGAAGGTAGGTGACGCTGCGCACGGGACCGGCGCGATTGAGGTCGTAGTCCGAAATGCACAGTTCCGTCAAATGGGGGAGGGTGGCAATTTCTTGCCATTCTTTCCGGTCAGGTGAGCTGCCGATCGTCAGGTCTTGCAGCTTCTGCCACCTGGAGACACCGGCTAAGCGTGTGCCGATCCAGCCGCCTAGAGCCAGTGAGGTAAGGCCCTCCGGTGCAGGTAACTCTGCCAGGCTCTCCCAGGGCAGGCGTGTATAGAGCGCAAGCTCGGTGAGTCCAGGCAGAGAATTTAGGGCATCGAAGGAGAATTCGCTCGGCACGTCAATGAGGCCTAAGTGAGGTAGCGAGAGCCCTGCAAGATCTTCAAGCTGTGCGAGTTGAGTGCAGTCGGAGAGAGTGAGTTCCTTCAAGGCGGGAAATTCGCGGACAAATTTTAAGCTTTTGAGTAGTTGGCCGGAGTAGATTCGCAGTGTCTGGGTGTGCTCGGGTGAGAGGTGCTCGACAATCTCACCTTCGGTGAATGCTTCTCGAAATGCGATGTCAGTAATGGGTTTCAAGAAGCGCAGCGCGTTCCACTGGTCACGGGTGTGGACGTCCAGGGACAAGGGGTTCCGGTCTCGGCATGGGAGCAGGATTTCCTGGGCATATTGGGCAGCCTCGAAGTTTTCCCAGCCCCGGGATAGCGCGAAAGGAGCTGAGTCAGGAGGCAACGACTGCACGAAGCGGCGGAGGAAGGCATAAGCCTGGTCACCGCCGATGGCAGTGGCTGTTTCGATGACGGGGCCTACCTCATCGCCTTCCAGACCTTGGGGTCCCGGCAGCAGATCCAGGATGCCCGGCCCAAGCGCGGCAAGCTCCTTCGCCTCCTCCTGGGAGCGGGGCGGCATCAGGACGCGTGCACGCTGTTCGACCAAACTTCGAGCGTCGGGCTCGATTTCTGTGGCGTACTGCAGGCTGGCGGCCGCCAGGAGGTGCAGTCTGCTCCTGCACTTGGCCTCAGCGTCACCGCGCGCGACGAGGTGGCGGAGCAGATCCGCGCTCTCGACTGGGCGGGCGTGGGCGACGGCCATGCGCACGACGTCCTCCCACTGGTCGTCGTGAGCATTGTTGACCAGCAGCGGAAAGTCGTGGGCCTCGATCACGGCTTTCGCCCCGAGGTAGTCCTGAAAGGTGCGGTGGACGAAGTCGACGGTGTCCATGGTGGGCTGACGCAGGAGCCCGCTACGGCCGACCAGGTGTGTCAGGACCTGGTCGGCGGTGCCCTGCTCGGCCACCGCCTGCATGGCCGGCAGTGCGTCACTGACCAGGGCCAGCGCGGTGGCCCTGTCCATCTCCGTCTGGCGGTTGCGGATGAGCCAGTAAGCCAGACGCTGCAACAGCTGAACGCTCTGGTGTTCGGTGAGCTGAATGCCTTCAGGGACGTCGATGTTGCGCTCAAGATCACGGCGTACGAGCAGCATCGATAGCGCTGCCGCATAGAGCTCCATACGGCTGTGAGGCAAATGACCGCGGCGATCCCGGTGCAGCGCGCAAATGAGTGCACACATAAGGGGCGTACTGGATAGTTGCGCCAGGTCACGCTGAGCACGAACTGTCATCCGGAGTGCTGCTTCGAGATCACGCAATTGCGACCGTTCGGCATCGGTCGTCGCGCTCTTCCTGGCGGCGGTATGCCATCGGTCAACGAAAACTCCGATGTCGGCGGCACTCATGGGCCGAACCGACAGTTCGGTGAAGTGCGATGATGCCAGCCAGCCTTCGGGAACGGCTGACGGACGCGTGGTGACCACGAAATGTGCGTCCGTGTACGCCGCCAAGAGCCGCTCGAGCCAGTCCCGCGTAGCACTCCGCTGCTCTTGGGGGACCTCGTCGATGCCGTCGACCAGGACGAGTGCCTTGCCTCTGGCGAGTACGTCATCGGCCCAGCCCTCCGGCTGCGAGGCGGCCAGGGGGGCTCCGACCGCGGAAAGGAAGTCATGCGGCTCCGGGAGGGGCCCACGCCGCACCAACGTCCGCAGAGGCAGGACGAACGGAATCTGCCCCCGCCAGTTGCCCAGTTCCTCCGGCAGTTCATCGCGTGCCGTGGCGACAGCCAGCCATTGCAACAGCGTTGTCTTTCCGCTGCCGGCGAGCCCTCGCAGAAGTACCCGTCGGCAGTCGGCCAACGCGTGCTCCGCACGCTTCACGACGACGGAGGGCCGATCGTCCGCTTCCTCGCTGCCCGCAGGCCAGGCCGTCGGCTGCTCCGCCAGTTCCAAGCTCAAGTACGCCGCGTCCAGCGGCCAATGCGCACGTTCCGGGCGACTCAGGTCCAGCCCTACTACGGTCAGTTGGGAATGCCGCTCTGCCATGTAGCTGAGGTACCGCTCCTCGAACGTAGGCTGCGCCGTCAGCCGCCGTGGCATGCGAACAACCCTTGTCAGAGAGTCCTCACGCGCCTGCGGCGTGCGCGCGGCGGCGTGGCGTAGGGCCAGCAATGGCTCAGCATCCGTACCCAACGCCTTCGCCAAGGCCACCACCGTGGCCTCGGAAGGCAACTTGTGGCCGCTCAGCGCCTTGCTGACCGTTGTCCGCCCCAGCCCCGTCCGCTGCTGCAGCCCGCCCATCTGCAGGCCCCGCCGCGCCCTGAGGGTACGGAGCCGCAGCGCGAGTTCCGCCAGCGGATCCTCGTGCGCCTCCGCCATGTTCTGCTCCTCCACCTCTCGGACGACCGCCTTCGTACATCTTTGTTCGGGCTGAACCCCGGTGAACATCGAAACAGCGAAATTTCCCGGAGCCGCCGTCATCAATCACCCCGGGAAGAAGGCATGAGCAACTCATCCATCCACCTGATGCTCTTGGCCCTGCTCATCGCAGTTGTCGCGCTCTTCTGCACGCTCGTAGGAGCCGCGGCCGGTCTACTTGCTCGCATCGACGGAGCCACCTACGCCACCGCCCTGGTGCGCGGTGCCGCGGCCTTCGCGGGCAGCGCCGCCCTGTCCCTGGCACTGCTGACCTTCGTTCTCACGGTGCTGTGAACCGACGGGTGAATCGGGCCCAGGAGGAGATCGGACTACTCAGGTAGCCGTGCTTCTAGCCGTGCACCACAGGTGAAACCTGCACTCACAGACACTCCAGGTGTCGTCATGGAGACGAAAGATGCAGGTAGGAGCCACTGGCTACAGGCTCTGTTGCCCTCCTCAAGCGGGTGTCGCAGGTTCGAATCCTGCCGGGGGCACCAGCCGAAAGGCCCCGGAGCGATCATGGTCCGGGGCTTTTGACGTGGGTGTAGACGTCCATGGTGATGCTGATCTGGGAGTGCCCGAGGATCTCCATCACGACGCGCGGCGCCATTCCGGCCGCCGTGAGGAGGGTGGCCGTGCCGTGCCGAGCGTCGTGCAGCCGGATGACGCGGAGGCACGGCGGACTCGGCGACGCGGGTGAAGGAGCGGTAGAGGTTACGCGGCTCGACGGGACGGCCAGTGCGAGTGGCGACGACGTAGTCCGAGTCCTGCCGCCTCTCCCCCGCCTTGGCACGGGCATCTGACTGCCGCATGCGGTGCCAGCGCAGCGGTGCGATGCAAACGCCAACGCCCGCCAACGCGACGTCCTGGCGGACGAGCGGCGTGAACGCACCCGGATCCGCGGCGAGAGGGGAATCCGCTGGGGCGGACGAGCGCGCATCGTGGCCTGATCACTCACTGACGTTCAACGTCGCACAGTCCGCAACCCCAGCCCGGACAGCATTGCCCAAAGCCGTTCCAGGGCCGCAGCGGGGCAACGCTGTTGCTTCAGGCGGGAGGCGAGAGGCGAGAGCGTCCGCAATGGCTAACCGGCGACGACTGTGAAAAAACGGCTGTCCGATCACCGGAGGCGGTGATAGACATCCGGCGTGGAACAGAATCTCGAGTTTCCTGACCTGCTGCGACTGCTCGATGAACGGTCGACCGCCTTCCGCGCCGCGGTCGCCGCCGCGCCCAGTCTCGACGCACAGGTCCCGACCTGCCCCAGCTGGACGCTGTTCGATCTGGTGAAGCACCTGGGTGGGGGAGACCGTTTCTGGGCCGCCATCGTCGGCACGGGGCCTGCCGACGCTCCCCCGGCCGAGGCCACCGCTGCGCGCGCCGCTCTGGAAGTATCGCGGGAGCGTGAGGTCCTGCTGGCCTGGCTCGCCGCCTCGACGCGGCTTCTGCTGAGCGCCCTGCGCGAGGCAGGACCGGACGTCGGCTGCTGGGCGTGGTGGAGTGCCCTGCAGACGCCGCGGACCTCCGGCGGTGTCGCCCGGCACCGGGTCCAGGAGAGCGCGGTGCACATCTACGACGCCCAGCTCGCCGCGGGCGCCCCGCAGCCGCTGCCGGCCGATGTCGCCCTCGACGGTGTCGAGGAGTTCCTGTTCACCTGCGTCGCGACGCCCAGCGCCTGGCCGCACAAGCCCACAGCCTTCGACTTCCACACCGCCGAGGGGCGCTCCTGGCGCCTCACGGTCGACGGCGACGGCGCACGCTCCACCCGCATCCCCGCGCCCACTGCCGCGACCGGCGAGGACTCGGACGCAGCCGGCGTCTCCATCCACGGCACGGCCAGTGAGTTGGTCCTCTACTTGTACGACCGTATCCCTGCCGACTCCTTGCACGTTGACGGAGACGCAGGGCTACTCGACCTGCTCCGCGCCTGGGAGCCGGAGGAGTAGGACCCCAGTGGGGGCGGTTGGCCGAGCCTCCACCGGCTCGACCCTCTTGTAGGGGCAGCCCACCACGGTCCACGTTCGCGGCCCCTGGTGCACGCAAGGGCAGGACGGCATTGCCGCAGCAAGGTCCGAGTCCTCCGCGATTTCGAGATCGAGATGGCAGCGGCCCATTCCGCTGCCCGCGCCGGTGACCTCGCCGTCGAACGCGAACGTCGTCTCCAGATCCTCCTCGACCTCGTCACGGTCGATCGGCAGCCCCACGAACACGATCTCGACGAATGCCCCGATCCTCCCTCTCAACCCGGCTGACCATAGCGGTCACAGCAGAGCACACCGCGATGCCGACGAGACGCGTGCCAGATCGTGCGGGGAACCACGAGGAATCACGGGCACCAGGCCGGCGTCCAAACAGGCTCCGTCGGCGCTCCGTTGCAGGTAAGTGCACCAACTGCCGCAGCGAAAGCCCAGCTTCCCAAGCTCAGGTCTCCGCGGTCATGGTTCGTCAGTCCAGCCAGACGGGCATCGCGTCGCCCTCCCTGGCAGCAGGATCTCTCGCGTCATTCCACGGGGCTCGCGCAGGAGACGGATCCGCTCGCCGGTCGTCGGCCCGTCGGGGATGTCCGCAGTCGGTGCCCCTTCTCTGTTCCGTTTCGGTCAGGGTACGGGCGCAGTCCCCAGCGAGGGAATGTCGTTTGAGTGCGCGAGCAGCCCGGGAACGACGAAAGCGCCCCCTGTCCGGCCCGAAGGCCAGACAGGGGGCCCTCTCACACGTACTGACGTCACTGCGGGTCCAACCCTGCCGACAACAGCCCACGCCGTTCCGGGGACGGAGACGGAGCCGACGTGCCTCCCTCCGGCGGACCCGCGCATCCGGACCGTCCACCGGCGGCCGCCACGCCAGCCAGACGGCATTCCCCGGCGCACCGGGGCGTCTGGGACCGATGCGATGAGGATGAGGCCGACGACACCCGCGCCGTCGGGGCGCTGCCCCGTTCGGTGTGCCGGGTCGAGGTGTCAGCCGAAGCAGTTCGGGACCTCGTTGGCGCTACCCTCGCAGTTGGTGGGAACGTTGTCGACGATCTTGATCTTGCCGTGGGTGGTCACCGTGCCGTTGTTGTCGATACCGCCTGCCTCCTCGTCGGAGGTGTTGTCGGTGACCTTCACGTCGGTGAGAGTGACCTCGTCGTCGTTCTCGATGTAGATGCCGCCGCCGGATGTGCCGTCACCGGGGGCCTGGTTGCCGCTGATCTTCGTGCGGCGGATGGCCACCTCCTCGCCGAAGTCGAGGTTGGTGTAGATGCCGCCGCCATAGCCGTCGGTGATCGTGTTGTCGTAGATCTTGCTGTCCTCGACCACCGTGGAGCCCCAGAGAGCGAGACCGCCGCCTTGGCGGGAGCCGGTGTTGTAGGCGATGGTGCTCTTACGGATGTCGAGTCCGCCGTTGTAGTGGTAGAGGGCGCCGCCGTAGTAGGCGTAGTTGTACTTGAAGGCGCTCTTCTCGACGTCTACGTGGCCACTGTTCACGTAGATGGCACCGGCGTATTCGTCGGATGCGGAGTTGTAGCTGAACAGACTCTTGCCGACCGTGGCGGTGCCGCTGCCGTTGTAGATGGTGCCGCCGTACCCGTCGGAGAGATTGCCGGTGAACCTGGTGGTGGAGACCTCCAGTCTGCCGCCTTCGTTATTGATGGCGCCGCCGTCGTAGCCGGAGTTCTTGCTGATGGTGCTGTTGCTGATCTTGACGATGCCTTCGCTGTAGATGGCACCGCCGTCGCCGAAGGCGATGTTCCCGACCGTGTTGTTGTGGAGGGTGGTGTGGTCCAGGTCGAGGCGACCGGCCGCCTCGACGTAGATCGCACCACCGTCTTCGACTCCGTTCGCCTTGGCGCGGGTGAGGGTGAGGTGGCGCAGTTTCAGGTTGCCGCCGGCTGCGACGCGGAAGATGCGGAACATGTCGGCGTTGGCGGCGCGGGCGATGGTGGAACCGTTGCCGTGGATGGTGATGGGCTGGACGATCTCGGGGAGGCCGTTGCCGTCCTGGTTGGCGGTGAGGGTGTAGGTGCATTTCTCCGCCAGTGTCAGCGTCCCCCCGCCGTCACTGTTCGCCCGGGTGATCGCCCCGATCAGGTCATTGGGGTCGCAGTCGACGAACGTCGCCTTGCTTCCGGCCCCGCGGGAGTCGCCGTGTTCGTCCTGCCCCTGACGGCTTGCCCCGTCCTCGTGGCCGCCCTGTTCGTCGCCGCTGCCGCCCCATCCGGGATCTCCGGCCTGCTCGGCCGAGGAGTTCCCGTCTCTGTCGCCGTCGTCGCTCCCTCCACGAGGGGCAGCCGCCCTGTCCGGGACGGACGGGGTGATGCCCTTGCCGTCCGCGACCGCGGAGGCGTTCATCGCCTGCGCCTTCCCGACATCCGTGACAGCGGCCAGGGTTGCCGTGCCGGCAATCGTCGCGAAACCAGCGGCCGTGATCACCGCCACCCTCCCGTGCCGGCTCAGTGTCGCCGACCGTGCGTCATCACATCCACCCGCACCCCGAGATCCGAACATCGACACGCACTCCTTCTTGCTGATGCACCACCAGGCCACACCACGACAGAGAGACCGAAGCCAACAAAGCACACCATATGAATATCCTTAAGACCGGACAATTCGCCACGCAGGGGAGTGTCGCTTCCCTCGAAGGGCCTCATCTACTGATGGCTCATCAGGACGGCACGCGAGCCTCTTGGCGTAGCCGTAGTGCTCCATCGCCTCGATGACGGTCTCGTGGGCTTGCACCGGCGTCGCCAGAGCCAGGTCCGGTTGCCCATCCGGTTGACAGCCGCGGGCTCCCGACCCCTGGAGCGGATCAATCGGCAGCGGCTCGCGCGGCGGTGGTCGCCAGGGTGGCGTAGTGCATCGTGAAGGCGCCGCCCACGGCGTCGATGGCGGTGCCGACGTCGCCCAAGACCTCTTCCAGCTCGGCACGCGGGAGGCGGGTCAAGGCACCCTGGGTGGGAAGCTGGTCCAACCATTCGTCCCGTGTATAGGTCCGGTTCCAGTCGAGGCGCCACCGCTCGGGGTCGGCGAAGGCGCGCGTCTCCTGAATGCCGTGGGCAGCCTTGGCGCACAGGCTTGCGTAACCCTCCACAGCCGGCGTCTCCCACTGGCGGGCGGCGAGAGAGCCGGGCAGGAGGCGGTGGTAGATCTCGGCGAAGGCTTCGGCGATGTCAGATTGTGGCTGCCCGGCGTTCCAGAACAGGGCGAGCAGACCGTCGGGGCGCAGGGCCTGGGCCGCCTTGGCCGCCCCGGCCGCCGGGTCGATCCAGTGCCAGGCCTGCCCGGAGACGACGACGTCGAACGTGCGCCGGGCCGTCTCCCATTCCTCGAACCTGGCCACCTCGACTTCGAGTCCGCGTTGGCGCGCGAGTCCCGCCATCCGAACATCCGCGTCGACGCCCAACACCCGGGCGCCGGCGGCTTCGAACTGCCGGGCCACGATTCCGGTACCGCAGCCGACGTCGAGAACGTCGGGACCGGGACAGGCGGCGATGATCCGGTCCACCAGGGCTTGGGGGTAGTGGGGCCGGGCACGGTCGTAGCGCTCGGCCCGCGACCCGAACGACTCTGCCGTCCGACGGTCGTCATGTGACGTGGGTACGGAGCGGGGCGATCGGTTCACCGGTAAAGTGGGCATGTGCCCACACTAAGTGGGCACATGCCCACTCGTCAATGTTCGACGAGTCCGCCAACGGAACGGGGAGATGCGCGGTGCCCACGGGAGTAGCCCTCAGCGACGTGCGTGACCAACTCTTCGACGCGGCCGAGCGCGTCCTTCTCCGGGACGGACCGAGCGCTTTGACCAGCCGTGCGGTCACCTCGGAGGCCGATGTCGCCAAAGGCGTCCTCCATCGCCACTTCGCCGACTTCGACGCCTTCCTCGCCGAACTCGTCCTGGACCGCACCGCCCGTATCAGCGCCCAGGCCGCCGCCCTTCGCGACTCCGCCGGAACCGGCACCGTCGCCGACAACCTCACCCAGGCACTGACCGACCTCTTCCAGACCGTGGCCACGGCCATCGTCAGCCTCGTCACCTCCCGGGATGCCCTGCGCTCCCGGCTGCGCCAGGCCATGCCCGCAGGAGTCCCCGTCCTGACCGAAACCGCGACCGCTCTCACCGCGTACCTCGATGCAGAGCGTGATCTCGGCCGCCTCGCGGCGAACGCCGACACCAACACCCTCGCGCCGACGCTCATCGGAGCGGTGCACATGCTGTTCGCCGACCGCCAAGGAACACCACCGGAGTCAGAAACGGTCCACAAGGTCGTGAGCGCGGTCATCGCCGGCGCAGCGCAGGAACCGCCACGCTGAACTCCGCGGTTCGGATGGCGGCCCGCTTCAGGGCAGGACGGGCGGCCCACCTGCTGTTCGCCGTCGAGGCCCTGCTGTCCCACCAGGCAGTGCGCGGACCTCACCCGGCGCATCCCACGGGAACACCGCTCCCGCCACAGCCCGTGACGTCCCGCCGCCAGGTACCAGAGGTTGTCAACGCCCCTTCAGGGAAGGCCGGTGTCGGAAGCGACCGTACGCTCGTCGCCGGTGCAGGTCCGGCGCTTCGCCGCGTCACGGCGCGGGCCGCACCTCCAGGACCGCGCGCCGGACGACCCCGTGGTTGGAGGGGCGCAGTTCGGACTCGCCCCAGGAGATGACGGTCACGTTGTCACCGACGCGTGTTCTGCCGGGCCGGAGCACGGAGAGCTTCGTGCTGAAGGCGACTCCGCCCCCAGCCGCCCGACGGTAGGCGGCGGGGGTGCGCAGCGGTTCGGGGTCGGTCTCCCCCGACTCCCGTTCGACCACGGTGAGGGCGCAGCACGAGCGCGGGAGCTCCGTCAGCGGACGACGTCGAACACGTTCTTCTGCAGGCCGTTCGCATACACGTCGTGCTCGACCAGCTTCAGCTTCTGCGCGTCCTTGTCCGTGGAGCTGAACAGTCGCTTTCCCGCACCGAGCAGGACCGGGAAGACGAGCAGGTGGTAACGGTCGATGTGGCCCGCGTCCGAAAGCGCTTGGTTCAGGGCGGCGCTGCCATGGACGATGATCGGACCGCCCTCGGTTTCCTTCAGCGCGGCGACCTCGTCTAGCGAGCGCAGGATCGTAGTCTCACCCCAGTTCGCCACCAGGTCGTCCTCACCGAGGGTGGTCGAGACGACGTACTTCGGCATCTCCTTGTAGTCGGCGAAGTCCGCCATGTCAGGCCACACCGGGCTGAACGCCTCGTAGCTGGTCCGGCCCATCAACATCGCGGTGGCTTCCTGCTGCTCACGGCCCTTGATGTCGAACGCCTCGGGAAGGAACTCGATGTCCTTGAAGGTCCACCCGGCGTTCCGGTAACCGGGCTCGCCGCCCGGGGCCTCCACGACTCCGTCGAGCGAGATGAAGGCGGTGCTGATCAGAGTGCGCATCGTGGTTCCTCGGTGTCTCGTGTCAGGTTCCAGCAGTCTCCGTCGGCGCAGGTGTCACCGCACGCGCGGTTGCAGCGCACCAACCGTGATCTCTGACTGTCGATCATGAAGGAACTCATCGGTCGACGCGCGCCCATGTGGCAGATCCGGCAATCAGGACCGGCGCCACGTCGTTCACGCGCGGCGCGCCCGACGTCATCCGTGCCTTCGGGCTTCGTGGGAGGACGCGGCCGTGGTGCCGCGGGGCGGCAGCCCTAGCGGCCGTCCGAGAAGTTGTGCACCCCCCACCAGCCCGAGTCGTCGTGGTAGAGACCGACTCCCACTTCGGTGAACTCCCGGCTGGTCTGCGCCTTGTAGTGCCCAGGGCTGTGGCGCCACATGGACTGGAACTTCTCCGCAGCCTGCTGTGCGGTCATCGACTCGTCGCTCCACCACACGATGTTCTCGCCTATCCAGGTGCGCGATCCGGTCACCAGGTATCCCGTGTCCCCGCTGCTCGAGTGACCGAAGCCGGAGGTACGCATGTGCTTGGCCCACCCGCGCGCGAAGTCGCTCAGATCGGCCTTGAGCTGCAGGGGAGGCAGACCGACGGTGGCGCGTTCGGCGTTGAGCAGCTTGAGCGACATGGCCTCGGCGTCGCTGACGGACTGGCTGGACGACCGAGGACCGGGCACCTTCGGGTCCGGGCCCACCGGACCGGTCCCGGGCGCCTTGGTGGACGCGGAGGGGCGGGGCGCCTTCGACGGCCTGGTACTGCTGGGCGCGGGCGTGTGCGCCCGGGCGGAAGGAGAGGTCTTGGAGGGCACCGGCGACGCAGAGGAGTGTGTGGCCGACGGGGAAGCCGAGCTGGGCACACCGGTCGGGACGGCGTCGGGCTGTTGCGTGGTGGCGCTCTCGACGAGCGGGGCCTCGGTCGACGGCGCGGCCGCAACGTCCGTGCTGCCGGATTTGCCGCCCGAGTCGTTCAGTGCGAACGCCCCCACGGCAGCGGCGGCGACCAGCACGGCACCGGACACGACCACGCCCATGCGCTTCGCGCCGCTCCTCCTGCGGCCCCGCCGGCCGCCAGTGGCACGTGTCCCGGCCCGACGACGGTCAATGCGGGAAGCTTCCCGTTCCGTCTTCTGTGCAGGGTCTCCGATCGGCTCATGGCCTTGCTCGTACATGTGGTGCTCCGCTGTCGTCCAGGCTGCCGGTCGGTCCGGCACTCAGGGAGACCCGTCAGGACGACGGCCATAACACTTCTTGCATCCGAACCTGGTTCGACGGTCCTGCCGGAACCGGGTGCGCGTTCCGTGCTCACCGGACCCGCGGCACGGTCGGTGGGCACGTCCGACGTACACCGGGGCAGTCCCGCGGTCGCCCCTGCTCGGGGGCTGCCCGGCAGTAGCGGCCCGAGGGGGCCGCGGCGTCCTCCACCGCCACCGGGAGGTCGGCCCGCCGGGCTGCCTGCGGCACGGCTCCGCGTCCGTCCGCCCCGGTGGAACGTCAGCGCTCGGGCTCCAGCGGGAGTCCAGGAGACCTGCAGACGGGGCAACGACGCCGGCCGGCGTGACCGGGGTCCTCCCGGTGGCGCGAACGTGCGGGGTGTCGGCGGTGAGGGGTACGGCTGTGGCCGTGGGGCCCGAGGCATTCCGGGACTTCTTCGGAGCCGTACCGACGGCTGTCGCGGTGGTGACGACGGTGGATCATGACGACAATCCGCTCGGATTCACCTGCGGCGCTTTGTGCCCGGTGTCCCTCGATCCGCCCCTGCTGCCGGTGTCCGTGGACGAACGGTCGCGCACGCTGCCCGCCGTGCTCGATTCTGGGATCTTCGCGCTGCGCCTGCTGGCCGCCGGGGGCGGTGAGGAACTGGCTCGCGGCGCCCGCCGACCAGGCCGGTTAGGCGAACCGCACCTGTCGTCACGAGGTCGTCGCGAGCCCTACGACCACCCGTGTCGGGACGCGGGGAACGGACCAATGGGGCTACGGGCGGACCTCGTTCACGCGAACTCCCACCGCGCCGCCTTCGCTGGCGCCGGCGCTTCGCCGACCCCCCCGGGGGGGCCGCGCGCCAAGGCCACCGGCACGGTACGGACTTGTCCCGCGCCGTGCCCGTCCCACCCGGCCCCGCGCCGTCAGGAGCCTGCGGTGGCCTTGCCCGGCTCCAGGTCGCCGATCACCCCGATGCGAAAGCCCAGCCACGGGTAGGTGTGCTTGTAGAACACGTTGTCCTGGGGCTGCAGTCCGACCGCGGAGGGCCACATCTGGAAGGCCTCCGCATTGGACACCCCGCCGTGCAGCCTGCGCCAGACCCGTCCCTCGCCCTGGCCCGCCGGTGGCGGGGTGATGGTGTCCGTCCACTCGACGGCGTTGCCCCCCTGATCGAGGGTGCCCCACGGCGAGCGGGTCCTCGCACCGCCGACCGCGCTGAGGCTGCCCTGGTACACCCGTTGGTACGTGGTGGGGTCCAGACCGATCGGGTTGACGGTGGCGCAGGTCGTGGGCGGCACCTGCCCCGGGCACCAGCTCGGCGCCGGTAGGCCGGAGTCGTGGAACGACGCGAGGGGCTGCGTCGCCGCGTTGGTGACCGCGCCGGTGACGGGGTCGAGGACGGTGGGCGCAGGGGCGGTCGCGTCGCCGTCGCCGAACACGCCGGCGTTGGTCGGGTACTTCCAGTACGAGTACGTACCGCCGCCGCTCGGGTCGTAGTAGGCCGCCTTCACCCACTCGTTCTGGCTCGGCACCACGAATCCGGACGTCCGGCTGCGGGTGGCGTCGCGCCGCCGGGCCAGGTCGTACATCCCGCGCTCCGTCCACGCCGACAGCCGGACCCGGTACGTGACGTAACGGAAGCGTCCCTCGGTGCGGGTCGACTTGCCGAGAAGCCGGCCGTTGTACAGGGAGTTGGCGAAGCGCGCGGCGCCCAAGAAGTCCGCGAAGCCGTAGGGCTTGTCCGCCCACTGCGGATACGCCACCGCGTAGTGGTGCCCGTCCCGCGCGCGGCGGGAGAAGTCGACCGGCCCGTACTTCGGCCAGGCCGTCGGGCCCTGCGTGTCGTCGTAGAGGCCGAAGCGGTCCCGCCCCTCGGGATCGACCGTGTTCAGGAACGCCACCCACTGCGCCACCGTGATCTCGAGCTGTCCGATCTCGTACGGGTAGCCGACCCCACCGATCTCGAGGCAGCCCTGAGGGCTCACCGGAGCCTCGGTGCACGACGGGTAGACCGCGTCCTCGAAGGGGACGACCGCCACGGACGGATTCCCCGGTGCGCCGACTGTGGCGGTCGTCACCGTGATGACGGCTCCCGCCCGGGAACTGCCGCCCCCGGGCCCGCCCGGTGTCGCGGCGGCGCCGTTCGCGACGGACGGGGCGAGCAGTGCGGTGACCCCGCAGGCTGCTGCCGCTGCGAACCTGCACAGGCGCGTGCGACTGGATACGGGGCGCATGGGCATGGCCTTTCCTCTGGCGTTCTCCCGACCCCGCAACCGTCGTACTCCAGGGTGCACGGACCGGGCACCCGGCGCCTCCGGGCACGAGAATGAACCCGCAGGGCGGACCGTCGGGAGCCGTTCGGAGTACCCGGTCGGGCGGGCAGGCGGGGCGAGGGCGCGGAGGTCCGGCCCCGCTCGTCAGTTCCCGCAGGTCAGTTTCATCTGCGCCGCCGCGTGGTGGGCACCCAGGCGAGCGGCGTTCCCCCAGTCGAGACCACGGTTGAGGAGTTCTACGGCGAAGGTCCGGTCGCCCTTGACCGGATAGCTGCTGACGGGGACCAGTTCGCCGCGGTGAGCGGTCTGCCGGACCCCGAAGCCCGTGTAGCCGGAGGTCTGGTCGGTCGGGTCGGCCAGTACCTGGTAGAACGTCGGGTCGCCCGCCGCGTCGCCCGCCCGGTTGGTCCGGGGGACGAACACCGCCAGGGAGCACCTCCGGTAGTCCCGGTCGAGGTCCCAGCTCCAGACCACCGTCCCGCCGCGGTCCTTGGTGGCACTGCCCGACATGGGAACCGCGGTGAAACTCCCGTCGCACGCCCCCTCCCGGCTACCTCCGGAGGGGACCGTGTACCAGGCCGCCGTGCCGTTCTCGAACCGTCCCCGTTCGCGGTAGTGACCTGTTGGACATCCCGGCCCCGCCCACTGTACGAAGCCCGTGCCCGAAGGCGTCGACGGGCCGTCCGACGGTGCGTCGCGACCCTCGCCCTCAGCGCCGCCCGGCAACGACGTCGGGCCCAGCCGGGTCGGTACGCCCAGGCCCTCGATGTCGTTCGACTCCTGCGCCGCGGGGTCCCGTTCGTCGTCCGGACCGCCGAGCAGTGCAGCCGCCGCGACGACGCAGCCCAGGACGACCACGGTCCCTGCCGCGATCAGCCCTGTGCGCAGACGGACGAACAAGGAGCCCGCGCCGGTGGCCGTTCGGCGTGCGGCCCAGGGCGTGTCAGGACTTCGCTCGCCCTCGACCACGTATCCGCAGTCGGGACACCTCACGCCCGGCAGGGGGTCGTGCCCCGCACTGCCGCACCTTTCGCACGCCATAGCAGCTCACTATGCAGGAACCTCGTGCGTCACGGGGTGAGAACGCTCTCAATTGCTCCTGCACACACGGTGCGTCATGTCGTGCAGTCCGCCCGGATCTGTGCCGCGGCATGGTGCGCGGCGTAGCGGTCCCGGTATCCCCACCCCCGACCACGGTCTACCAGACGGATCGTCAGATATCCCCGCATGACGGAAAGTTGACGCACGACCGCGACGCCGCCGCGCATCGCGCGCTGGTCGATCTCGAAGGCCGCCACGACGCTCGTGGAGTCGTCGGGCGCCGCGAGGACGTGGTACCGCGTCGGATGACCCGCGACGTCCTCCTCCCGGTAGCTCCGGGGGATGCTCACAGCCACGGAGCACGTCCGGTAGCCGGTGCCCGGGTGCCAGGTCCAGGTGACCGCACCACCGCGGTCCCGGTCGGCGGCACCGGACATCGGGACCGCGAGGAAGCGCCCGTCGCACGTGTCCCCCCGGTGGCCGCCCGACCGGACTTCGTACCATCCACGCCGCCCGTCCACGAAACGCCCGTGCGTGCGCACCCCGTTGGCGCAGCCCGGACCCGCCCACTGGCTGAACGCGGGCAGGCGCGGCGGGGGCTCGGGCGCGCGCGCCCGGGACGGCTTCGCCGTGGGACTCGGCGTACGGGCGGGTTCCTGCGACGGTCCGGCCACGGGCGTACCGGCGACCGGGGGCGCGCTCGGCGACGGCGGCTCCTGCTGTACGGAGGTCGGTCCGACCCGGTCCGGCATGCCACCGATACCCCCCGGCACGCCGGGCCCGATGTCGTCCGACACGGAACGCGTGTCGGCACCGGGAGCGGTGGTGCGGTCGCTGCTCGCGAGGAGCGTGGCACTCAGCATCAGGACGCACAGAGAGAGCACGGCTCCCGCCCCCACGAGCATGCCCCGCTCGAAGAAGGGCTCCCTCGCCGCTCCACGCGACGCTGCGGCGTCCCCGGTGCAGGTGTCCGCCACCATGCCCGGCAGCGCACCCCGGTGCGTTCCGCCGCATCTCTCGCACGTCATGGCGGTCACTATGCAGTCGGCCCGGTATCCGCCGGTAGGCGTCGGCCGGTCTCAACGCGGTATCGATCCGCGACCCCGTGCTGGGTCGTGCCCCAGGGCAAGTCCCCACGGCGTCGCGCCGGGTGGCGCCCCGCCCGGCGACGGAGGGCGGCCCCGTGCGCGTCGACTCCCCGCTCGTCATCGGCACCTTCGCCGCACGGGCGCGGCTCTCGCCCACGGCCGTGCGTGCGCACGTCCGGATCGGCCGTCGCCCCCCGGCTTGCGTCGCCGAGGAACCGGCCACTGCTCGTACCACGCGGTGAGGCGGTGCTCCGGCCGGGCGGGAGTGCCGTGTTCGCCGGAGCAGGGAGCGAACCCGGGAGCGAACATCGTCCCGGGCGCGCCCCGCGGCCGGCATGTGTCCGCGGGCCCGGGGCTCCTGCGCCGCGCGGCGTCCGTGTGTTCCCCGGGCCGGTGCTCGGACGACCGCGCCGAGGGCGGGGTGGTGCGACCTTCCGTGCGACGGCACACGGCACCCCGCGCGGGCCTACGGCGCCGAGCGGAGCTCCTCGGGGCACGGCGTCCCGCGCGGCAGTTGGTAGGGCGCGGCCAACCGGTACACCCCCGGGCGCGGGGCGAGCAGTTCCGTCCACTCGTCGCCCTCCGCGTCCGGCTCCGCCTTGAGCAGACAGCCGGACACGTTCAGGTACGCCTTCGGCTCCTCGCCCCTCAGCTTCGACGCCTCGGTCTCCTCGGGCTGCTGCACGCTGCGGCCGTTCTCGTCGACGAGGCCGAGCCACGGGGAGTACGGGATGCGGATGAGCACCCGTCCGGCCTGCTTCACGTGGATCGTGAGCTCGCCCGCGCCAGCACGGTTCACCGTGGCGGGCGGAGCGGCCAGCGGCATCGGGTCCCGGACGGCGAAGAGCTGCCAGTTCTCGTCCGACCAGACCCGCTTCAGGTAAGGCTGGCCGCGCTCCACCAGCTTGGCCTCCTGCCCGCCGCCCGTGTCCGGTACGCCCTTCGGCAGCACCACGAAGTGCACCGCCCAGCGGTCAAGCCACTCGCGGTAGTTGGTCGCGTTGAGGGTGTCGTCGTAGAAGAGCGGGTTGCGCTCCATGTCCGCCTGGCGGTTCCAGCCGCGGGCGAGGTTGACGTACGGCGCGAGCGCGGAGGCTTCCCGGTGGCTGCTGGCCGGGACGACCTCCACACGGCCCTTCTCCGCGCCGACCTCCTGCAACTCGTTCACCAGAGGGGCCAGCTCACGCGTCCAGGACGCGGCCGGAGCGGTGCGGAGGATGTCGTTGACGCTGTTGACGGCGATCCAGACGTTGAGCCCGCCGAAAGCGAGGACGAGCGCGTACCAACGGCGCGTGCGCGGTGCCGCGTACGGCAGCGCCGCCAGCAGCACCACTCCGGCGAACAACATCGCGAGCCGCGAGACGTTCGATCCGATCTGCGAGTCCACGAGGAAGGTGAGCAGGGTGCCGCAGGCGTAGACCGCGGCCGCCGTGCGGATCGTACGCCAGCCGGTCGGCACCAGCACGAAGACGAGTACCCCGAACAGGAACGGCAACGAGGTCGACCCGAGCGACATCGGCTGCGTACCGGAGAACGGGAACAGCCACGCCGACAGGGCCACGACCACCACCGGGGCGACGCCGAGGGCGTAGGCACCGGGTCGGCGTCCGTTCAGGAACAGTGCCGCCGCGACCACGCCGAGGAACAGCCCGGCCACCGGGCTCGAGGCCGTCGCGAGGGCGGCGAGCGGGGCGGCCGCGGCGGCCTTGGCCCAGCGCCTGTAGCGCCACCGGTGGGGCCAGCAGAACACCGCCGCGACGGCTCCCAGCGCGAACATCATCCCCAGGCCGAAGGTGACCCGTCCCGACAGCGCGTTGCACAGGAACGCGAACACACCGGCGAGCGCGCAGGCCAGCGGATTGCGGACGGCACGGACCCGGGTGAGGATCAGCGCGGTCAGCGCGGCGGACATCGTGCCGACGACCATCATCGTCGTCCGCACGCCCAGCAGGGACATCAGGTACGGGGACACCACGCTGTACGAGACGGGGTGCATGCCGCCGTACCAGGCGAGGTTGTACGCGGAGTCGGGGTGGCGGCCGACGAACTCCGCCCACGCGTCCTGCGCGGCGATGTCCCCTCCGCTGTTGGCGCAGAAGAAGAACCAGAAGACGTGCAGGGTCGCGGCGAGGCCGGTGGCGACCAGGACGGGTCGCGGCGCCAGCCGGGCCCTGACGGAGGAGGCCGCGCGCCACGCGGAGGATGTCGGGCGGGACGGAGGCAGCCCTATTCGCGGCCCCGTCGCGGCACCGGTCCCGTCCGCGTGCGCCGGCTCGGCAGTGGTCACTGCAGCTCCCGTGTTCCCTTCCCGCCATCGGGGACGCCGGACCGGCGTTCCCGGTTCGCCCCGGGTTCCCGGGACGCTAGCTGGACCAGATGCGGCGGGCGGGGGCACGATCATCATGCCCCCGCACGGCCGCACGGTCTCAGCCCAGACGGGTCAGCTTCGCGCCGAACCCGGGCTCCACCAGCTCGTCCTGCAGGGCCACCGGAACCGTCACCTGACTGGCGCCCTCACCGACCGTCAGCGAGCCGACGACCGCACCCGCCTTCGCCCCGTGCGGCAGCGCCTTGCCACCGTTCGTCAGCTTCAGCTTTACGGTGAGGCCCGACCATCCCACCGCCGCCACGTCCTTGGTGGCGACGACCGGGACCGAACCGCCGAGGCCGTCGTCGACCGTGCCGACGACTTGTCCCTTCTTGACGACGGTCGCCGACTTCAGGGCGTCCTGGGTGGCGATCATCAGTTCCTTGCTCGCATTGATCGCGGTGCCGAGGATCGGGGTGTCGTACTGGGCCAGCACGGCGCCGACGATCAGCTGGTCCGTGTCGCCGACCATCTTGTGAGCCGCGAAGAGCAGGTTGCCGCCCGCCTTCGTGGTGCTGCCGGTCTTGATGCCGAGCGATCCGTTGAACGGAACCAGGTCGTTCCAGTTCCGCCACTTCGTACCGGTCGGGTCCACCCAGTGGGGCAGCCTGGTGATGTCCATCAGGGCCTTGATCTCCACCAGCTCCAGACCCAGCTTCACTTGGTCCTCGGCGGTGCTCACCGTCGTCGCGTTCAGCCCCGACGGGTCGGTGTACGTCGTGTTCTTCATGCCGAGGTCCTTGGCGGTGGCGTTCATCTTCTCGACGAACGCCTCCTCGGAGCCCGCGTCCCAGCGGGCCAGCAGGCGCGCGATGTTGTTCGCGGACGGGATCATGATGGCCGAGAGCGCGTCCTTCAGGCTGATCTTGTCGCCCTTCTTGACGGTGTTGAGCGTCGACTCGTTGTCCGTCTTGTCGAGCTGCCCCTCGGCCTCGGCCTTGGCGTCGATCTCGATCATCGGGCCGTTCTCGCCCGGCTTGAGCGGGTGCTCCTTGAGGATCACGTACGCCGTCATCGACTTGGTCACGCTCGCGATGGGCACCGGCTTCTGCTCGCCGGAGGAGCCCAACGTCCCGAGGCCCGACGCAGCCATGTAGGACTGCCCCTTGGCGGGCCAGGGCAGCTGCGGGGCCGAGCCCTCGAAGGAGTACGTCGGCTTGGCCGTCAGGTTCAGGACCGGGTCCGGAAGCGGACGCACGGCCTGTACGACCGCAAAGACGATCAAGAGGAGGACGGCCAGCGGCGTCCAGATCTTGACACGGCGTACCGCAGTGCGAACCGGGGTCTGCGGCGGGGGCGGGGTGTTCGTGAGCTCCGCGAGCAGATCGAGCGGCGGCTTGGGCGGCAGCGGCTGCTGCCTGGTGCGCTCGGGCTCGTCGAGCGACGCGGGCGCCTCGGGCGCGTCCGAGGCCGCGGGCCGGGCTGCGGCGGACCCGGACACGGCGGGCCGGGCTGCGGCGGACCCGGACGCGGCGGGCGACGGGGGCGCGGGCTTGGCCGGACGCACGTCGTCGCGCCGCAGCGGCACGAAGGTACTGGTCCGTTCCGCGTCCGACTCGGGTGCGGCGCCGGGCTTGCCGGCCGGCGCGGACGTCGGTTCGGCCGGGGATGGTGCGGTGATCTTGAGTGCGGTGGTGGGCTGGTCCACGGCGGGACGCGGCAGCTTGGTGAAGACGGCGGTCGACTGGTCGACGGGCTCGGCCCGGCCCGACGGGCCGTCCTTCCGCCCGGTCCCGCCCGGCGCGGACCGCTCCGGCTCGGGCTCGTCCTCCTCCGCCCCCTGGTCCTCCGCCTCCTGGTCCTGCCCGGCCTGTGTGGGCACGGTCGCGTCCTGCCTGGACGCGGCCCAGCTCGGCACCTTGCCCTTGGGCTCGTCGCCGGGGGCGCCGTCCGCGGCCCCCTCGGCCCGCGGACCGGCGGCGGTCGCCGCTGCCTTCCCTCCGGCCCGGCCGGTCTCCTCGACCGTCCCGTCCGTCCCCCGCTCGGGCCCGCCCCCCGACTCGGGCTCGGGTGTGCCCTCGTCGGAAACAGGTCCGCCGTCCGGGCCGTCCGAGCCCGTGCCCTCCGACTCCCGCGGCGCGGATGCGGACGGGGACGAAGACCCCCGAGCCGCAGCCGACTCCTGCCCCGGCGTCGAATCCTGGTGCCCTTCCGGCTCCGCGGGAACGTCCTCCGCGGACTCTGCGGGCACCGCCTCGTCGCCGGACACGTCCGCGCCGGCGTCAGGCCCTGTGCCCCCCGGCCCCTCGGCAGAACCGTCGGAAGCGCCTTCGCCGGCCTCCGGGGCGGCACCGGAGGAAGCTTCCTGCTCCACGTCACCGGACGCCCCGGTAACGGCTCCCCCGGTCGCGCCGTCGTCGCCCTTGCCTCCCGTCGAGACCCACGCCGCGACCGCCGCGCGGAGCCGTGCGTCCCGGTCCGCGCCGTCGTCCGAGGCTCCGCGGTCCGAGGCTCCGCGGTCCGAGGCTCCGCAGTCCGAGGCACCGGCTGCGGGACGGGAACCAGAACCGGAGTCCGGAGCGGAAGCAGAACCGGACGCGGAACCGGACCCGGTCTCCCCGGCGTCCTGCCCGTTGTCCGAAGACGACGGCTCCGAGGGGGCACTCTGCGTCCTGAACACCGCCGTGGCCTGATCGACACGGCCCTCGGCGGGTGCCCCCTCCGAACGGGCCACGGCAAGCCGCGGATCACGTTCGCCGGGAGTCGTCGCCCCCGACGACTTCTGCTGCTCCGACTTGTCGGGGGACTCGCCCGCCACCGTGCCTCCTTGCGTCATGCGCCGCTGTCCGAACCATCTACCAGTGTCCTGTGTGACCACGTGGCCGACCTGCTAGACGAGAACGACATACCTACCGGTTCCCGTACGAAGCACCCACGCACTCTCGACAGACCAATGTGAGAGGGGTCACCCTGTCATTCATCCACGCGGGGAGGCATGGATGGGCAGGAGCCGCAGAACACTTCCGGAAGAGCTTCTGTTGCTCGCTCTGGACCCGGCCACGGGTACCACAGCGCAGCCACAGTCGCTCGACCTCGGCCTGGCCGGAGCGCAGCTAGTGGAGCTGGCTCTGGCAGGACGGATAGCCCCAGACGGGGATCGTATCGCCGTGGTGATGCCGCGGCCGACCGGAGATCCGACACTGGACTCCGCACTGGAGCTGCTGCGCAGGCGCGGCAGCCCGGTTCGGGCGGTCCACTGGATCGGCGGGCCCCGGCTGGGGCTGCGCCAGACCTACCTCTCACACCTGGAAAGGTGCGGCATGGTCCATGCCGTGGCCGGCCAGATGTGCGGGGTGCTGCCGACGACTCGCTACCAGGCGACGGACACGGCGATCAGCCGGGAGATCAGGGCCCGGCTGGACAGTGCGATCCGCACCGGAGTACCACCGGACCCGCGGACCGCGGCGCTCGCCGCGCTGGCCCACGCGGTCGGTCTCGGCAAGCACCTCTACCCCGGCAACGAGGGGCGGTCTTCCCGCTCCCGGCTCCGGGACCTGATCAGGCACGACCCCATGGGCGGCCTCGTGGCACACGCCGTGATGGACGTCCAGAACGGTGCGGCCGCGCAGCCGCGCCGCAACTCCGCAGCGCCGGGCCGCCAGTCCGCCGTGCCGGTGCCCACGCGCCGCGGCAGCATGGCACGGGCCGCCGCGCATTGAACGAACGGCACCACAGCAGCACACCGCACCCTCGCACGACGGAACATCCGCACCGCCGGACCGCCGTCGTCCCCAGACCCGGTTCGGGAGCCGCACGGACGCGCGGGGCAGTCTCGACTGCCCCGCGCGTTCACTTTGTTCGCCGCTTTGTGTTCGTGTGTCGCCGTTTCCCAGCGCAGCTCGCGCGATTGGTGGCAGTCTGCTGAGACGTAGATACGCACAGCAACATAGCGGAGGTGCAGTTCCGTGGCGTCCAACGTCAACCCCACCGTCAGGCGCCGCCGATTGGGCCAGGAGTTGCGCCGACTCCGCGAGCTCAAGGGCATGACCGCGGAGGAAGTGGCGGAGCGTCTGCTCGTGTCCCAGTCGAAGATCAGCCGGCTGGAGAACGGACGGCGGTCCATCAGCCAGCGCGATGTGCGCGACCTCTGTGGAGTTTACGAGGTCGAGGACCACCGCGTCGTCGAATCGCTGATGCAGATGGCCAAGGACTCCCGCCAGCAGGGGTGGTGGCACGCCTTCGGCGACATCCCCTACAGCGTCTACATCGGCTTGGAGACGGACGCGGCGAGCCTGCGCGTCTACGAGCCCCAGATCGTGCCCGGCCTGCTCCAGACCCGCGAGTACGCGGAGGCGCTCATCGCCGGTGCACTGCCGGAAACCCCGGTGAGCGACGTGGAGAAGCGGGTCCAGGTCAGGTTGCGCCGGCAGGAGCGCGTCATCTCGCCGGAGAGCCCGCTGCGCCTGTGGGCGGTCGTCGACGAAGCCGCGCTCCGCCGGGTGGTGGGCAACAGGGAGCTGATGCGCGAGCAGCTCGAGTATCTGATCGAGCAGTCGCAGCTGCCGCACGTCACCGTCCAGGTGCTGCCGTTCAGCATGGGCGCCCACCCCGGGATCACCGGTCACTACGCGATCCTGGAATTCCCGGACACCGCCGACTCCAGCGTCGTCTACATCGAGGGCGTCACCAGCGACCTGTACCTGGAGAAGGCGAACGACGTGCACAAGTACACGGTGATGTACGAGCACCTGCGCGCCCAGGCGCTGAGTGCCGACCATACGCGGGAGTTCATCCAGGACGTGGCGAAGGCGTACGCGAAGTAGCACGCTCCGTGCGGGCGTCGCACGAACCTCATCCTGGTCTCCGCGGGGGCGCAAGATACACCTTTGCGCGCTTCTCCTGGAAGGGCCCAGCAGAATATGCCATCCGGTCGAGTGAACGGGCGTACTCATCCGTCGAGGGCTCCAAGTAGCGTCGTGATCACGCCGTCAAGAACGTCGGCGGCTTCACCGAAACACGGAACCGGAGAAAGACATGGCTATTCACCAGGGCACCACGGACACTTGGGTCAAATCCTCGTACTCCGGTGGAAACGGCGCATGTGTCGAGGTCAAGTCCCCCGTCGTTCAGGCGATCGCCGTACGGGACTCCAAAGCCCCCGAAGGGCCTTCCATCACCTTCATCCCCGAGTCGTGGAACGCCTTCGTGCACGGAGTAAGCAAGGGCTCCCTCTAGGTTCCGCACCGGAACCGGCCCCGTAGGGCCGATTCCCGCCAAGCTCACGTGAACGGAGCCCTCTCGACTGGTCCGCCGTCCCGGCCGAGGGGGCTCGGCTCTGCGTACGGCCGCGACGACCGGTCCCGCGACCCCCATCCGTCCCCGCTCGCGAAGCCCGTCCACCACGCCTCCGCCTGCCTCCCCGCGCGCCGGTGCCCTCCCAGCGGCCGGTCGCGGGACGGGGTGTGCGGCGCTCAGCGCAACTCGTCCACGTAGCGATCGGTGCCGGGCACCGTGGGAACGAACGGCGCCACGAGTTCCACCCGTCCCAGCTCCCCCGCATCGAGGTCCGCGAAGTGCTCGTCCCAGCACTCGCGCGGGTCCCGCTCCAGGAACCAGAGCAGTGTCAGCCGGGTGTCGACGCCCTCCACCTGCTTCACGTACGACATCCGCTCCAGCGGCAGCGGGGTCGGACGGAAGATCGCCACCATCGCCGCCGGTGCGGCGACACCCCGCTTCGGGGCGAGCAGCCTCGGCAGGTCCTTCGACCGCAGGCGCTCGAGCAGTTCCTCCCGCTGCCGCGGGCCCTCCGCATCGATCACCTCCAGCACCAGGCCCGCATAGGGGTGGTCCAGCGCGTGGTAGTCGCGCGGCCCCGCCGCCCCGTCCCGGTAGACGGTGCCCGCATGGTCGTGGAAGGCCGTGAAGACGTGCGTCCGGGCCTGGTGGACGCGCCCGTCGCGGTTGAGTCGCTTGTTGATGCCGACGGTCCACTTCATGTGGTCGTCGTAGCGCCCCTCGGTGATCCAGTACGTGGAGACGTAGCAGCCGGCGGTCACCGGCTGGGCGACCGCCGACCCCTGCGGGTACCGCAGCAGTTGCAGATCGCGGGTGGCAACCCAGCGCCGGCCGGCGTAGATCCACGGCATCGCCATGGCGCCCGCGTAGTAGTGGTCGTCCTCGTACCAGCGGTTGTAGGCGTACTCGTGGCCCGGATGCGGTTCGACCATGGTGATCAGGGCGTGGCCGGGGCGCACCCCGTAGGGCCCCACGGCCGCCAGTTCCGCGTACACCTCGCTGCGCGTCTCGTCGCCCACGCCCTCCCCTTCCCAAGCCGATCGGTCGGACCTACCCTGGCGCCCTACTCTGACGCTCCGTCAGATAAACCGCCAGAGCCGGGAGCCGCCGAGATGCTGCTGCAGGGGAAGACCGTCATCGTGTCCGGCGTCGGCGCCGGGCTCGGGCACCAGATCGCCGCGGCCGTCGTACGGGACGGAGGCCGTGCCGTCCTCGGCGCCCGCACCGGGGCGAACCTCGCCAAGACCGCCGCCGAAGTCGACCCGTCCGGAGCGCGCACCGCCCACCGGGCCACCGACATCACCGACGAGGCGCAGTGCACCGCGCTCGCACGGCTCGCCGTCGAACGCTTCGGCGCGATCGACGCGGTCGTCCACGTCGCTGCCTTGGACGGCTACTTCGGCGGTCTGGAGGACGCGGACTTCACCACCTGGCAGCAGGTGATCGACGTCAACCTGCTGGGGACGCTCCGGATGACGCGGGCCTGCCTGCCGGCTCTCAAGGAACGCGGCGGATCGGTCGTCATCATCGGTACGCAGTCGTCAGTGGCCGCGCCGTCCCAGGTGCGCCAGGCCGCCTACGCCGCGTCGAAGGGGGCGCTCACCTCGGCGATGTACTCGCTGGCGCAGGAACTCGGCCCGCACCGGATCAGGGTCAACACGGTCCTTCCCGGCTGGATGTGGGGGCCGCCCGTCCAGGGGTACGTCCAGTTCACCGCGCACACCGAAGGACTCGCCGAGTCCGAGGTGCTCGACCGGCTGACCGAACGGATGGCCCTGCCCGAGCTGGCCACGGACGGGGACGTAGCGGAGGCGGTCGTCTTCCTGGCCTCCGACCGGGCCCGAGCGATCACCGGCCAATCACTCCTGGTCAATGCGGGAGAGCTGATGCGGTGACACCGGCCGGGTCCGGCGGGTGCATCGTCCTGCGAGCGGTCGGCGGCCACGCTTCCTCGTGCACGCGCGGTCACGGCAGCCGGAACCGTGGCCGTCTCCAGCCGATCCCGGCACTCCACGGCTGTCGCTCGTAGGGCACGACGGCCGTCTGCGCCCGGACGTCACCGCGGCCGCGCATCGGCCGCTCCCGCCCTCTACTCGGCTCGGCGGGGGCGGGCCGCGGTCCCGGCCGGACGGTACGGCACGGGGACCCGGGAGATCAGGCCCTCGGGTAGCGCAGCAGCCAGCCGGGCGCGGAGACCGTCGGGCCGTGCAGCGCGGGCCCCTGGGTCATCTCCATGGCGAAGTCGTCGGCGATTTCAAGGACGGTGGGACGGCCCTCCAGTTCGGCGAGCCAGGCGGGCGGCAGGGCCGTCTCGCCGTGGAGGGCGCCCAGCAGCGAGCCGCAGACGGAACCGGTGATCTGGGACGGCCCGTCGTGGTCGACGGACAGCCGCAGGCCGTGCCGGACGTCCTCGCCGACCAAGGTGCAGTAGACGGCGATGGCGAGGGCGTCCTCGGCGTTCTCGGCGGTGCCGAGGGAAGCGACGCGGGCGGGACTCGGGATGCCCTGGCGCACGGCACCGAGAGCCTGCTTCAGCGCGTCGCTCACGGGCTGGTGGCCGGGGCGGGGGGTGAGCAGGGACAGCGCCCGTTGCACGGAACCGTCGACGCTCTCGCCGCGGGCCAGCCCGTGCACGATCACGGCGAGGGCTCCGGCGGACAGGTACGCGGTGGGATGACCGTGCGTCTGCGCCGCGCATTCCACGGCCAACTGGCAAACGAGCTGCGGCTCCCAGCCGACGAGCAGACCGAAGGGCGCGGAGCGGACCAGCGCCCCCGCGTCACGCGCGGTGGGGTTCTTCGGTCTGTCCAGTGTGCCGAGCGTATCGTCGGCGAGTCCGTCCAGGGAGGCGCGGTCGGGGTTGCGGCGGGTGTAAAGCCACTCCTCGCGGGCGAGCCAGCCGTCGTCCTTGCGGCGTTCGTCAGGGCCCCAGTCGCGCTGGGTCGCGGCCCAGCGCAGATAGGCCCGGTGCACGTCGGTGGGCGGGTGCCAGGCGCCGGTGTCCCGGCGGACCTGGGCACGTATCAGGCCGTCGACGGTGAACAGGGTCAGCTGTGTGGCCGCGGTGACGGCCCCGCGCCTGCCGTACGCGGGCAGGAAGTCGGTGACGCCGTCGGCGCCCTGGGCGGCGCGTATCTCCTCGACGGTCAGCCCCGCCACACCGGCGCCGAGCGCATCGCCGACGGCCCCGCCCAGCAGGCAGCCGCGCACCCGGGCACGGAAGTCCTGCTGCTCGACCCGGCCCCACACGGCTGCGGTTCCTGCGCTCACCGCGGCGCCCACCTCCCCACTCGTCCCCGTTGAATGCCTGTTGACAGCGCTGACCGACTCACCGTCTGCCTGGCGCACTGTAATCGACCGCGGAAGATCGCTTCACGGTCGGAAACAAGCCGGAACCATCTGTAACCGGTCATTCACCGGGCAACGACGTCATGGGCACGCACCGGGGCGCGGGCCCCAGGGCGGACGGACAAGGCTGGTACACGGCACACGTCCCCCGCCGGACGAGGGTGGGGCCCCGCGCGCCCGGCCGCAGGCGGACCGAAGGAGGACCGCATGGGCGCGCACGAGGAGCGAACGGTGACCGCATGGGCACGCACGAGGATCACATGGGGTACGCAAAGGCGAACAATCCATATATTCCGGACAAGGGGCATGGGTTCCGCCTGGCACCCTCGTGTGCGGCGACCTCGGGGCGGGCCGTTCGCTCCGGCAAGGCCGCGCCGCACCCCGTCCGGAACGGCGCCTCCGGCCTGCGAAGCACGCGGGGCACGCACCGCCCCGGGCAGCCCCCCGCGCCGGGATCCGGCACCCCCGGGCCGAGCCTCCGCCCCGGTTCCCGGCCCGAGCGGGCAGCGCTCCCTCAGTCCTGGTCGAGCACCGGCAACAGCTCCGGCAGATGCCCGTCCGACGCCGCGGCGGCCGCCACCCGCTCCTCGGGGACCTCGCCGTACAACGTCGTGCGCGGCTTCGCCGGCCGCCCCGCCGCCTCCGCGATCGCGACGAGGTCCCCGACGGAGCGGTACGAGCCGTAGCCGGACCCCGCCATCCGGGAGATCGTCTCCTCCATCAACGTTCCGCCCAGGTCGTTCGCACCCGAACGCAGCATCTCCGCCGCGCCCTCCGCGCCCAGTTTCACCCAACTCGTCTGGATATTGGGGATGTGCGGGTGCAGCAGCAGCCGGGCCATCGCCGTGACCGCCCGGTTGTCGCGGACCGTCGGCCCGGGACGGGCGATGCCCGCGAGGTACACCGGCGCGTTGGTGTGGATGAAGGGCAGGGTCACGAACTCCGTGAACCCGCCGGTCTGCTGCTGGATCGCGGACAGCGTCCTGAAGTGCCCGAGCCAGTGCCTGGGCTGGTCCACGTGTCCGTACATCATGGTCGACGACGAGCGGATGCCCAGCTCGTGGGCCGTCGTGATGACCTCGATCCAGGTGGCCGTCGGCAGCTTCCCCTTGGTCAGCACCCAGCGCACCTCGTCGTCGAGGATCTCCGCGGCCGTCCCGGGAACGGAATCGAGCCCGGCCTCCTTCGCGGCCGTCAGCCACTCGCGGATCGACATCCCCGTCCGGGTCGCGCCGTTGACGACCTCCATCGGCGAGAAGGCGTGCACGTGCATGCCCGGGACCCGCTCCTTCACCGCCCGCGCGATGTCGAAGTACGCGGTGCCGGGCAGGTCCGGGTGGATACCGCCCTGCATGCACACCTCGACCGCGCCGACGTCCCACGCCTGCTGCGCCCGGTCGGCGACCTGCTCCAGCGACAGCGTGTAGGCGTCCGCGTCCGTGCGGCGCTGGGCGAAGGCGCAGAACCGGCAGCCGGTGTAGCAGACGTTGGTGAAGTTGATGTTCCGGGTGACGACGTAGGTCACGTCGTCACCGACGGCCGACCTACGGACGTCGTCCGCGACACGGGCCAGTGCGTCAAGCGCGGGACCGTCCGCGTGCAGCAGGGCGAGGGCCTCGGCGTCGGTCAGCCGTGTCGGATCGTCCGCGGCCGTCGCCAGCGCCTGCCGCACGTCGGTGTCGATCCGCTGCGGCACCATGCCGGGCGCCGCGGCTTCGCGCAGCGCTTCCCAGTCGCCGTAGACGTCGTCGAAGTCGTCCCGGCGGTCCCCGGTGCGCCCCTCGGTGTCGATGGTGCGGTGCAGATCCGTACGCCCCGTGGACGTGAACGCCTCTTCCGGCTCCTGCCACGGCAGCCCCTCGGGCAGGGCATCCGGACGGGCCAGCCCGGTCTCCGGGTCGGCCAGGGCCCGTACGTGCGGCAACAGCCGCGGGTCCAGCCAGGGTTCGCCGCGCTGCACGAACTCCGGGTACACCGCGAGCCGTTCCCGCAGCCGGAACCCGGCGTCCGCGGAGCGCTCGGCGAGCAGCCCGATCTGCGGCCACGGCCGCTCGGGGTTCACGTGGTCGGGGGTGAGCGGCGAGACACCGCCCCAGTCGTCGACTCCCGCGCCGATGAGCCGCCCGTACTCCTCGTCCACGAGGTTGGGCGGGGCCTGGAGGCAGGCCGAGGGACCCATGATGTGCCGGGCGACGGCGACGGTCGCGACCAACTCGTCCAGCTCCGCGTCCGGCATGCCGCGCATCGCCGTGTCCGGCTTGGCGCGGAAGTTCTGGATGATCAGCTCCTGGATGCCGTGGTACGCCCGCGCGACCCGACGCAGCGCGAACAGCGACTCCGCCCGCTCCTCGTACGTCTCCCCGATGCCGATCAGGAGCCCGCTCGTGAACGGCACCGAGCTGCGCCCCGCGTCCTCCAACACCCGCAGCCGTACGGCGGGCTCCTTGTCCGGCGACCCGTAGTGCGGGCCGCCGGGCTCGGACCAGAGGCGGGTGGCCGTGGTCTCCAGCATCATGCCCATCGAGGGGGCGACCGGCTTGAGCCGCTGGAAGTCCGTCCAGGTCAGGACGCCGGGGTTGAGGTGCGGCAGCAGCCCGGTCTCCTCCAGGATGCGGATCGCCATGGCCCGTACGTACGCGATGGTGTCGTCGTACCCCTCGGCCTCCAGCCAGTCCCGCGCCTCGGGCCAGCGGTCCTCGGGCTTGTCCCCGAGCGTGATCAGGGCTTCCTTACAGCCGAGCGCGGCGCCGCGGCGCGCGATGTCCAGCACCTCGTCCGGCGACATGAACGCTTGGTGCCCGGCGCGCCGCAGCTTCCCGGGCACGGTGGCGAACGTGCAGTAGTGGCACGTGTCGCGGCACAGCCGGGTGAGCGGGATGAACACGCTCTTCGAGTACGTGATGACGCCGGGTCGGCCCGCCGCCTCCAGACCCGCGTCCCGCACCCGCGAGGCGGAGGCGCACAGCCCGCGGAGGTCGTCGCCCCGCGCCTGCAGCAACACGGCCGCCTCGGCGACGTCCAGCGCCACGCCGTCCCGGGCTCGCTTGAGCGCACGGCGCATGGCGTTCTCGGTGGGGCGTGCGGCCTGGGCCGCGGCCTGGTGATCCGTCATGGATCGAGCATACGAGCGCCCGGTGACAGCACGGCCTGCAGGCGGGACGCACGCCCGGAAATCGCCCTGGTCAGTGCGCGGGACCGCAGCCGGCGCGACCGTACACCCACCCGGGTCCGGATCCCTCCGGGACGTCCGGTCAACGGCTGTGCCCCGACCGGTCGCCGGGCCGACCCGCTGACCCGGAACAACACCCAGCCGCTCTTCCGGCGTTCGCACGCATGCGGGCGAACGCCTGTCCCCACACACTCCATCGCACTCATGTGACTCACCTCACATATCACTGCGTGCGAGGGGGCCGTGATCCACCACAACCCCGGCCCCAGCTGGACGCGTCCACCTCAGCCGTCCCCGTCGCGACCACGGATGGTCAACAGACCCCGATGCTGGATCGCCATCGCCGTCACCGCGTTCCTCGCCGGCAGCTGCGGAATGGGCATGGGCGTGTCCGGACAGGACGGCGCGGACGACCGGACCGGCGGAAGCACCCTCGCGGCAGCGGACGCCGAACCTCCCACAACCGTGACGGCGACCGTCACCCCCGCAGCCGCGAAAGCCGCCCCCACACCGACCGCCACCGAACGGGTCAGGGTCGAGGTCACCGTGACCGAGACCGTCACCACCACGGTCACCGAGCAGGCGGACGCGGACGGCGGCTCGGGCAACACCTGTACCGGAACTGCGCCGCCGCCGCACGCGCCGCAGGCGCTGCCCCGTCCACGCCGGGGACCCGGGTCACGGACGCCACCTCGACCGCGACCGCGACGGCGTCGGCTGCGAGCAGGGCTGACCGCAGGCCCCACCGGAAGCGTCCCCGCGCCCCTCCCGACGGGGTGCGCCGCGGACGGGCACGGCCGGACCGTCCTGTAGGTTCGGCGGATGGCGAAGTACTTCGACGTGCATCCCGAGAACCCCCAGCGCCGCACCATCGGCACGGTGGCCGACGGCATCCGGTCCGACGCGCTCGTGGCGTATCCGACGGACTCCTGCTACGCGTTGGGGTGCCGGCTGGGCAGCCGCGAGGGAATCACCCGGATCCGGTCGATCCGGAACCTCGACGACCGCCACCACTTCACGCTGGTGTGCGAGAACTTCGCGCAGCTGGGTCAGTTCGTGCACATCGACAACGACGTGTTCCGGGCGGTCAAGGCGGCGACGCCCGGTCGTTACACCTTCATCCTGCGTGCGACGAAAGAAGTGCCGCGCCAACTGCTGCACCCGAAGAAGAAGACCGTCGGGGTCCGCATCCCGGACCACGCCGTGACCCAGGCCCTGCTGGCGGAGCTCGGCGAACCGCTGCTGTCCAGCACCCTGCTGCTGCCCGGCGAGGACGAACCGATGACGCAGGGCTGGGAGATCAAGGAACGCCTCGACCACGTGGTGGACATCGTGGTCGACTCGGGCGACTGCGGTACCGAACCGACGACGGTCATCGACTTCTCCGGCGGTGACGCCGAGATCGTGCGCCGCGGCGCGGGCGACACCTCGCGGTTCGAGTAGGTCGGGGGGCGTCCCGGCCGGGGCGGCCCCCCCCCCCCCCCGCCCCCCCCCCCCCCCCCCACCGGGGGAGATCCCGCCCCCCCCCACCCCCCCCCTCCCCC
>NZ_JBHZCF010000017.1:147699-186803 GCF_042755225.1 Streptomyces sp. NPDC059169
AAAAAAGGAGAGGGGGGGCGGGGATTTTGTGGGGGGGAACGCAAGGGGGGGGAGTGAGGGGGGGGGAGACCTTCGGGGGGGGGGGGGGGGGGGGGGTTGTCCGGTCGGGCGGCCCCCCCGACCCGTTCGGCCCCGTCCGCTACCCGCGACGGGGGCGGCTCCGGCGCATCACACGTACTTCCCGTACCCGTCCAGCACCCGCAGCACCTCGCCCTCCCCCGCAGGCGGCAGCTGCAGCACGACCTCCTCGCAGCCCAACTCCGCGTAGTGCGCCAGCTTGCCCGCCGACGGCAGCACCGCGTACGGGACGATCTGCAGGGTCCGCGGGTCGCGGCCGGCCTCCTCCCAGGACGCGCGGAGCGCGGGGACCGTCTCCGTCAACCCTCGTCCACCGATCGGCAGCCAGCCGTCCGCGTACTCGGCGATATGCGCGAACAACGTGGGGCCGGCCGCACCGCCGACCAGGGTGCGCGGGGCGCCGCCGCTCACCGGCTTCGGGTACGCGAACGAAGCACGGACCGAGCCGAAGTCGCCCTTGTAGGCGGTCGGCTCCTCCGCCCACAGTGCGCGCATCAACCGCATGCGGTCCCTGCCCAGTTCGCGCCGCGTCGACCACTCGACGCCGTGGTCCGCCGCCTCCTCCTTGTTCCAGCCGAAGCCGACGCCGAGCGTGAAGCGGCCCCCACTGAGGTGGTCGAGGGTCGCGATCTGTTTGGCGAGGGCGATGGGGTCGTGCTGGGCGAGGAGCGTGATGCCCGTGCCGAGGCCGAGCGTGGACGTGACGGCTGCCGCCTGTCCCAACGCGACGAAGGGGTCGAGGGTGCGGCCGTACTCGGGCGGGAGTTCGCCACCGGCCGGGTAAGGGGTGGCCCGTTCGACCGGGATGTGGGTGTGCTCCGGCAGGTACAGCCCGGCGAAGCCGCGCTCCTCCAGCTCGCGTGCCAGCCTCACCGGCGTGATCGTCTGGTCCGTGAGGAAGATCGTGGTCGAGATCCGCATGCGCGTCCTCCGTGTACGACTCTGGTGGCGGGCTAAAGGTATGCCGTACCGTGCCGGATTCCGAGAGCCCGCGCCCCGCGGGAAGAGTCCACCCGATGACGCGTCTGGGCCGTGTGACCGCCGCGGGGCGGCAGCGGCGCGCCGTCGTTCGCCGCGCTCCGCTTGCCCCGGAGGCGTCAGGTGCGCGGCCCTGACCGGAGCGCCCCACGATGCCGGGGGCGGTAACGACGTGCCGGGAGGGTCGCCCGCGGTAGTACCGGCATGCCCGCGCCAGATCCCTGAATTGCGCGTTGCACAAGGGAAGTTCGCCGTGGCAGCATGCCGTCCGTGACGACAAACGGGGATGGTGTTGCGCGGCGCGAACACCTCTCGCAGCTTGCCGAGTTGGCCGTCTGGACGGCATCGCACCGGTCAAACGCCAGTTCAGTCGACGACGCCCGGCCGACAGCAGCCGACCCGGGACCGTCCGGGGAGGACGGACCGGAAACGGCGCGCAGGGACTTTGCTCGCTTGCTCGGGGAGTTCCGGCGCAATGCCGTGCTGGTGCCGTTCGACGCGTACGACAGCCTGTGGACGGCCGACCACAACGGCGTCCGATGGATCTGTGCCTTCTCGGACGAGGACGCCCTCGCACGCTTCGCCGCGGCTCGGGGAGACGCCCGACGGGAATGGGCCTACCGGACGGTTCTCGGTGCCCGACTGCTCGACGTGATGGTGCCCTTGCTGCCGGGACCCGGCGGTGTGGCCCTGGACGCGGGCAGCGCCGACGGCATGTTGTTCCCGCCGGTCAAGGGCATCGTGCCCGATCCGGTGGCGCTCGACCTCGGGCAGACGGGGGACGCTGCGTGAGTATCGACCTCGGACGGACGGGGGACGCTGCGTGAGCGGGGAAGGCCCCGACCTCAATGCGCCTCCGGATGCGCTCGCCAACATCGTGGACGGCATCAATCTCGCCCACTCCGAGCTGAAGGACCTCGGCATGATCGGCGAGGCGACGACGGGGCGGGGCTTCTCCGACCTCTCCCTGTCGGGACTGGAACTCGGACACGAGGCGCTGGCGGACCAGTTCCGGACCTTCTGCGACCGCTGGGAATGGGGCGTCCGGGCACTGACGCTGAAGGGGAACCTGTTCGCCCAGGGTGTGGGACTGTCGGCCGGTTCGCTCGCCGAGCTGGACCGGTACGTCAAGGACACGATCAAGATCGGCGTCAACTCGCTGAACGGCAACCCGCACCTCAGCGAGGACGAGGTCAAGACCAAGAGCTGGGACGAGATCAAGAACCAGACCGCCTACGACGCCCCGGATTGGAGCGCCGAGTCGTTCTCCCAGGCGGGCGAGGAGGTCAAGCAGACCTGGAAGGACACCTCCTACGACGCGCTGGACGGCCAGTTGGACGCCTACGAGCGCCAGGGGCTCATCGACCCGGAACTCCGCGAAAGGGCCCAAGCCGACCTGCGCGAGAAGTTGGACCCGTCGCAGGAGGCCATCGCGCGGACCGAAGAGACGCGGTAGGGGGACAGCACAAGCCATGGACTTGGAGGACTGGGGCAAGGCCCTCGACAAGGGCATTGACATCGTCGACCAGGGAATGGACAAGGCCAAGGAAAAGCTCGGCGAAGGCATCGACTACGCGACCGACAAGGTCGGGCAGGGCCTGGACAGGTACGGTGCGCACGAGTGGGCGGACGGCGTCGAGGACTGGGGCGACAGGACCGCCTCCTCGCTCGGCGCGGAAGTGGGCGAGCAGCAGCTCGGACAGACCGAGGAAGCCGACGAGCTCATCCACGGAAACCCTACGACCATCGCGTCCACGGTGAAGAACCTCCGTGATTTCCAGAAGGCGTTCGACCTCGTCGGCGACGGGATGAAGCAACTCGACTCCAGCCACTGGAAGGGCGAGGCAGCCGACGCGTTCCGCAAGAGCTTCGCGACGCTGCCGACCGACTGGCTGCACGCCGCCGATGCCTTCGAAGCCGCTGCGAAGGCTCTGGAGACCTACTCGACGGCCGTCGCCGGTGCCCAGGGAAAAGCCCGCGAGGCGATCGCCCTCTACAAGGAGGGCGACGCGGACTCCAAGACGGCGACCGACGCGTACAACGAGAAGGTCGACGCCTACAACGCCGCGCGGAGCAGCGACGCCCCTCTTCCCCGGCCCGGCGCCTTCACCGACCCCGGCAAGGCCAAGCGGGAGCGTGCCGAGGAGATCCTCGACGAGGCCCGCAAGCACCGCAACGACGCCGCGGAGATCGCGAAGAAGGCCGTCGCCACGGCCCTTGCCCACGCCCCGCAGGAGCCCACCGGGCGCGAGAAGGCAAAGCTCGAGTTGGCGGACTGGAGCATGGGCCTGAGCGTCGAAGGCACGCACCTCGCCGGTGGCGTGGGCAAGGGCGCCGCCGGGCTCGTCGACTTCGTCCGCGCGATCGACCCCAGGGACCCCTACAACCTGACCCACCCGGCCGAGTACTACAAGGGTCTCAACATGACCCTGGCCGGCCTCGTCTCCACCGCCGCGCACCCCGACCGGGCACTGAAGGACGCATGGGAGACCCTCAAGGACGACCCTTCCGAGTTCCTCGGCCGCGCGGTGCCCGAGGCCGTGGGCAGCAAGGGCGCCGGGCTGCTGCGCGGCGGCCTGCGGGCCGGGCTGAAGCGCCTCGGGGAGCATCCGCCGACGAAGGGCCGCGGCGGACAGGCCCGCGACCCCCACGGCAAGGGCCGGAAGTGCAGTGAGGTCGTGTGCAAGGCGGACCCGGTCGACATCGCGAGCGGCCGGATGCTGCTTCCGCAGACGGACATCGCCCTTCCCGGCTCGCTGCCCCTGGTGTTCCGCCGCACCTACGACTCCTCGTACCGTGCGGGCGGCTGGTTCGGACCGACGTGGTCCAGCACCGTGGACCAGCGTCTGGAGATCGACTCCGAGGGCGTCGTCCTCGTCTGCGACGAGGGCAGCCTCCTCGCCTACCCCCACCCCGCGCCCGGCGTCCCCGTCCTGCCCACGCACGGCAGGCGCTGGCCGCTCGACCGGACCCGCGACGGCTACACGGTCAGCGACCCCGACACCGGCCGGGTCTGGCACTTCGCCGACCACACCGACGAGCTGGCCCTGCTCGCGCAGATCGACGACCGCAACGGCCGCTGGATCAGCTTCGACTACGACGGATCCGCAGCTCCGACGTCGATCGTCCACCACGGCGGCTACCACCTGAAGCTGACGACGGACGCAGGAAGGGTCACCGCCCTGCACCTCGCCGGCGCCGCCGCAGACGGCTCGGACCAGGAGGTCCTGCGCTACGCGTACACGGACGGCCACCTGACCGACGTCACCAACTCGTGCGGAGTTCCGCTGCGTTTCGGGTACGACGGGCTCGGCCGCATCACCTCGTGGACCGACACCAACGGCAGCCGCTTCGACTACGTCTACGACGACCTCGACCGGTGCGTGTACCAGTCCGGTACGAACGGGCACCTGGAGTCCCGCTTCACCTGGGACGACACGGACCCGGACACCGGCCTGCGCATGACCTCGGTGACCGACGGCCGGGGGAACACCGAGCGGCACGTGGTCAACGAGCGCCAGCAGGTCGTCGCCGAGATCGACGCGAACGGGCACGTCACGCGCTTCGAGCACGACCCGTACAACCGGCTCCTCGCCACCACCGATCCGCTCGGTCACGTCACCGCCACCACGTACGACGAGCGCGGGCGTCCGGTGACGGTGACGCGGCCGGACGGCCGGGCACTGTCAGCGGAGTACGACGGCTTCGGCCTCCCGGTGCAGGTGCGCGGCACGGACGGCACGGTGACGCGCCGGACGTACGACGAGCGGGGCAACCGGACGTCGGTGACCGATGCCTCGGGTGCGACCACGCACTTCTCGTACGACGGGGCGGGGCACCCGACGTCGGTCAGGGACGCCCTGGGGCACACCACGCGCGTGCGCTGTGACGGGGCGGGGCTACCGCTGGAGGTGACGGACCCGCTGGGTGCGACGACGCGCTACGAGCGGGACGCCTTCGGCCGTCCCGTCGCCGTCACGGACCCGCTGGGCGCGGTGACCCGCCTGGAGTGGACCGTCGAGGGCAAGCTCGCACGGCGGGTCGATCCGGACGGCAGCGTGCTGTCCTGGACGTACGACGGCGAGGGAAACTGCACCAGCCACACCGATGCCCTGGGCGGCGTCACCGCCTACGAGTACACCGACTTCGACCTGCCGACCGCCCGGACGGGGCCGGACGGGGTGCGGTACACGTTCGCCCACGACTCCAACCTCCGTCTGACACGGGTCACCAACCCACAAGGACTGAGCTGGGACTACGCGTACGACCCGGCTGGACGCCTCGCGTCGGAATCGGACTTCGACGGCCGGACGCTCACGTATGCGTACGACGCGGCGGGACGGCTGGCCGCCCGGACGAACGGCCTCGGCCAGAGCGTTCGGTTCGGACGCAACGCGCTGGGTCAGGTGACCCGCAAGGACGCCGAAGGCCGCGTCAGCACGTACGCCTACGACATCTTCGACGAACTCGCAGTGGCGACGAACCCGGACGCGACGCTCACACGACTGCGTGACCGCTTCGGGCGCCTCAGGTCGGAGACGGTGAACGGCCAGAGGATGTCCTTCGTGCACGATGCGCTGGGGCGGCGCACCGGCAGGACCACCCCCGGGGGCGCGGTCAGCACTTGGACGTACGACGCCACGAACCGCCGCACGGAGCTGACGACATCGGGCCGCACGCTCGCGTTCGAGCGTGACGCCGCCGGCCGTGAACTCACCCGTCGCATCGGCGAGACGGTCACGCTCACCCATGCGTTCGACGTCATGGGGCGTCTCACGGGCCAGCAGGTCACCGGCGACGGCCGCAATCTCCAGCGACGTGCGTACGCCTACCGCGCGGACGGCTACCTCGTCGGCATCGACGACCACCTCTCCGGCGCGAGGTCCTTCGACCTGGACGCCGAGGGCCGAGTGACCGCAGTCCACGCCGCGAACTGGACCGAGCGGTACGCCTACGACGCGGCGGGCAACCAGACCGAAGGGTCCTGGCCCGCCACACACCCCGGCCAGGAAGCCACCGGAACACGCGACTACACGGGCACCCGCATCACCCGTGCCGGAAACGTCCGCTACGAACACGACGCCCAGGGCCGCATCGTCCTCCGCCAGAAGACCCGCCCGTCCCGCAAGCCCGACACCTGGCGCTACGCATGGGACGCGGAGGACAGACTCACCTCTGTCACCACACCCGATGGTGCGATGTGGCGCTACCAGTACGACGCGCTGGGCCGCCGCATCGCGAAGCAGCGACTCGGCGACGACGGCAGCACCGTGGTCGAACAGGTCTCGTTCACTTGGGACGGCGCCACCCTGTGCGAGCAGACGACCGAGGGCACAGGTCTGCCCCACCCGGTCTCCCTCACCTGGGACCACGACGGCCTCCACCCACTGGCCCAGACCGAACGCATCCTGACGGCAGACACGTCACAGACCCCGCAGAGGACGATCGACGAACGCTTCTTCTCCATCGTCACCGACCTGGTGGGGACTCCGAGCGAACTCATCGACGAGTCCGGGGACGTGGCGTGGCACACGCGCAGCACCCTGTGGGGAACGACGACCTGGGCGAGGTCGAGTACGACGTACACACCACTGCGCTTCCCGGGGCAGTACTTCGACCCGGAGACGGGGCTCCACTACAACTTCTACCGGCACTACGATCCGGAAACAGCGCGGTACCTGTCACCGGATCCGCTCGGCCTCGAACCGGCACCGAACCCGAACTCGTATGTTGACAACCCGCACACATGGAGTGATCCCCTCGGGCTCTCCCCCTGCCCAGAGAGAATTGATGGCGGGGGTTGGGACCTAAGAGGCAAGAATCCACTTGACGTAATTCCTGCTGATGCGGTGCGTCGGGACCTAACACCTGATGCGAATGGCGGCGCACAGAAGGGCGTCGAGTGGAAGTGGACCGATTCGGCGACTGGAAACGTAGTCCGGATGCGTGTACATGATGTCGACGGGAATGCCCCAGCAGGCTCAAACGCAGCCAAGGGCGATATCTATAGAATTTCAATTGGCGGCAAATACCAAGATGAATCAGGCACTCTTTACCATCGACAAGTGCATAACCCAAATAGCCCACACCACAACGATAAGGCGGCAAACGAGACACACATACCATGGCCAAGCCAGTACCCACTTCCCTACTGATCCAAGGAGTGACGCCATGCCGCTACAGGCCCCTCAGCTTTGGGAGCTTATTTGCCAAGTAACAGATTCGGACGCTCGGCAGCGCGAGCTCGCAGCAGACCGAGTCCCGGACTGGATTGGCAGTTACTCCTCCGCGGATGGAAAACTGCTCGCAGGCCTCCTGTCGGTGGCTGCCGCACGAGAGACTGACATGGGCACTCTCGAAGCACAGCTCCACGCATTGCTCGAGCTGGGAGCGGGAGGGTTCACCGACTTGGATCTCCTCGTACGATTGCGAGAGATCGACTTGGCCAAGCTACCAGCTGACCTGATCGGCTACGTGGACGATCTCTTGGATACGAGATAGGCGCCACCCAGAGTTCTCCGCCTGACCCAACTGAGGATTTCGAGCGGCTTCGATACAAAGGCACCGGATACTCATCCCCGTGACAGGGCTCGCCCAGGCAGTGCTTCCACCCGGAGACAAGGCTCCACTACAACTTCTACCGGCACTACAATCCGGAAACAGCGCGGTACCTGTCACCGGATCCGCTCGGCCTCGAACCGGCACCGAACCACCGTACGTACGTCCACAATCCGACGGGCTGGGCAGACCCTCTGGGTCTTACCCCATGCGAGAACAATGGCGGGCTCGGCCCGCTTGTCAAGGTGCACAAGCCAGATCCTGCCGCCGGTGCCTTCGCCGAGCGACTTGGCGGCGAGTCGCGAGTAAAGTTCGCGAACGACCCAAAGGGGCGGGAGATCGACGCAGTCAGCGATGAGTACGTCGCACAATCGAAACCAGGCGGAATGCAAATGGGCAGCGCCCTCCGAAACCAAGCCAAAGCGACGTTCGAATAAGCCATTCAGTCTGGTCGCACTCCCTACTTCCACTTCGATGGAGAACCGGCTCCTGGCGTCATCAACAAACTGAAGGAGTACGGTCGACGCTATGGAATCGAGCCCGCAATTGACACAAAACCACTAGAGTGAGCAGAATGTACGAATTTCACGGTTGGTTCGGGATTGCGGAATCGCCTGAGGAGTCAGACACTGGAACCCTCGACGAAGGCATCGAAGAACTTCGGAGACGACTCGCAGAGCTCCAATGGGCGACCGGCGAGATCATGCTACGTGTCCATAATGGCGAATTCTTCGTCCTGGCCAATGGTCTGATGAACCGACGACGCGACGAAGCCGCGGACTTGGATCTCCTCCTCCATCACATTGCCAATCGCTTCCCCGGTTCATGGGGGCTCCTCTATGAGCGCTCCGCTGACATGGATGAGCCTCCGGGACAGGGCGCGTTCCGCGTCCGTGTCATGGCAAGGGGCGAGATCCAAATCCGCCTCGATCCATTCCTGTCGCCCGTCCGACCGATCATCGAGGACTGACGAGTTGGACGACCTGGGCGAGGTCGAGTACGACGTACACACCACTGCGCTTCCCGGGGCAGTACTTCGATCCGGAGACGGGGCTCCACTACAACTTCTACCGGCACTACGATCCGGAAACAGCGCGGTACCTACCTCCGGGCCTTTGGTCCTCGAACCGGCACCGAACATACGTCCACAATCCGACGGGCTGGGCAGACCCTCTGTGTCTTACGCCATGCGAGTTGGGGTTGAGTGATTCAGCTCAAAGGGCTATCGAAAAACTTGAAAATATCAAGAAGAACCCTATCGGTGAGGTAAATTCGCAACCCAATCACAATAATTACGATGCAGCACGGCGGGAGGCAAGCGGGGAGGCGGTGGCTCGAAAACCAGATGGAACTCCCTTCGATCACATTGCCGACTTGAAGCAAGCAAGCAACGGTCTCGACAAGATTCGAAGGATCCTTGAGCTAGAAATGAAAAACTCACCCGAAATACTGACGGATCGCGGCCTGAATGTTCTCGTAAGCAAGCATAGCGAGGTAAATAGGATACTAAACAGACTGAACGGCTTCCTTCATTCAATTGGACATCGATATCGCAGGAAAGTCACCCTCTTCCAGGGTCCACCAATTCGATACGACCGAGGCACATGAACAGCTCAAGCGACAGAAAACGATCTCTGGAAGAACTCGAGGGGCGACGTTGGCCAGAGCCCTCGCCGGATGCCACTGGCCTTGTAAAGGCCATCCATACCCTACGAACCCGCCCCATCGAGAGCCTCACCGTCGAAGAACTACGGCGACTGATCGGACAGAACGTTGGATTGCCATTCTTGATTCCACTCGCCCTGGAAATCCTCCGTGACACTGCACCAGCACAAGCAGCCGGCGGATTCTATGACGACGACCTGCTGTCAGCAGTACTCACCGTCGATCCAGCCGTTTGGGCGCACATGCCGCAATTTGCACAGGAGCTCAAGAATATTCTGGCGACACTCACAGACCTGTCTCCGTACATCGAGACCGGCATCGAAGACTTCCGTCGGGCTGCCTCAGATTGATCGAGATATGTGCAAAATTTCACAGATGATGCGGACTCGGCAAGGCCCTTGATGAATCGGAAGCAAGGTTCCGCGTGGGGAACGACGACCTGGGCGAGGTCGAGTACGACGTACACACCACTGCGCTTCCCGAGGCAGCGCTTCCCCCGGAGACGGGGCTCCACTACAACTTCTACCGGCACTACAATCCGGAAACTGCGCGGTACCTACCTCCGGGCCTTTGGTCCTCGGACCGGCGCCAAACCCCAACTCTTAACATGAGTCTCGGCTGATGCTCGGCTCGTGGTGGAGGCACATGCGGTGACGGGCCGGATTGTCCGCCGCGAACTTGCAGGCGCGGAGCCCAACCAACTCGGGCGGTGCCCCTCTCCCGCAATCCGCGGCTACGCTGATCCGGCACCCCTTCTTGGAGGACACCGTGAGCGGCATGAGCCCTGAGCAGATCCAGCGCATGCATGAGGTGGTCCAGCACCTCTCCGAGTACACGGAACACTTGGAAAAGGGCTGGAAGGTGGAGACAACGGACGGCGAGGTGAAGCTCGTCATGATGAGCCCCAATCTGCCCCACACCACCAATGTCGACGCGTTCCGCGATCAGATCAGGGCGCAGACTCCGGGTATTTCAGCCGTCAACGACACGGACAATGACGGATCCCGTCACCGGTCTTGAGAAGGTTCCCGACCTCATGGCCTTCCCCACCGAGGATGTCGATCCTCAGGCCGAAACGATCGATCCGCGCATGGTGCTGCTCGTCATCGAGATCGTTTCAAAGAGCAACCCCAAGAACGACCTCGTCACCAAGTTGGAGGACTATCCGCGGATGGGCGTACCACTCTACGTCGTCGTGGACCCCCGCAACGGCACCGTCGCGGTCCACTCCGAGCCGAAGGGAGGACCTGACGGCATCAGGTACCGTTGCTCGATTCCCTATGAGTTCGGCGATCTCGTCGTCGCGGGACGGTGGACCTTCGACACGTCCGGGCTCGTTCGGTACCGGTGACTGACGGGGTCGGCGACTGAGGGGCGTCCTCGCATCACCGTTGTCCTCGCCTTCCCGCCATGACGCCGACGACCGTGCGTGGCTGGGGTGCACGCGGTGACGGTCCCCGATTCGGGCGAGGGGCCTTCGCTCCCCCGCCACTCGGCGTCCCCCGCCCCTTGTGGCGCCGTTCGCAGCCCGGTACGAGAGTGGAGGCAGCTACGCAGCACCATTCCTGTCCCTCTCACCACCCCCCGGGAGCAGACGGTATGTGCACCGAGGACGACGCACCCCTCAGCCGGCGTGGGCTGTTCGTGACCGGAGCCGCTGCCGCGCTGACGTTGGGCGGTGTGAGTTTCGCCGAGGCAGCAGACGGGGCGGCCGGGCAGACCACCACTCGGGTCGTGGACGGCACCCTGCCGCCCGGCTCGCCCGACTTCGTCTACCTGCCCGTCGAAGTGCCGCGCGGGATCGCCGAGATCCGGGTGGCCTACGCCTACGAGAAGCCTGAGGTCCCGCCGGGCACCCAGGGCAACGCCCTGGACATCGGCGTTTTCGACGAGCGTGGTACGGCGCTGGGCGGCGAAGGCTTCCGCGGGTGGTCGGGCGGGGCGCGCAGCGAGTTCTTCATCCGGGGCGACGAAGCAACGCCCGGCTACGTCCCCGGGCCGATCCGCGCCGGCACCTGGTACATCGCACTGGGCCCGTACACGGTCGCGCCCCAGGGCCTCGCCTACACCGTCACCATCACGCTCACCCACGGGACTCCGGCGCCCACGCCGAAACCCGTCTACCCGGCGGAGCGGGCCAAGGGGCGCGGCCGGACCTGGTACCGCGGCGACTGCCACCTGCACTCCTGGTACTCCGACGGCCGCCGCGACCCCGGCGAGATCGCCGCCCTCGCCCGCGCCGCCGGGCTCGACTTCATCAACAGCAGCGAGCACAACACCCACGCCGGGCACGGCGCATGGGCGGACGCGGCGGGTGACGACCTGCTCGTCCTCCTCGGGGAGGAGGTCACGACGCGCAACGGGCACGTCGTCGCCGTCGGCACCGACCCGGGCACCTTCGTCGACTGGCGCTACCGTGCCCGCGACGACCGCTTCGGCCACTACGCCCGGCACATCAGGCGTGCCGGGGGTCTGGTGGTCCCGGCCCATCCGCACGCCACCTGCCTCGGCTGCAATTGGAAGTTCGGCTTCGCCGAGGCCGATGCGATCGAGGTGTGGAACGGGCCGTACACCCCCGACGACGAGGTGTCCCTCATGGACTGGGACGGCACGCTCGTGGCCGCGGCCCGTTCCGGCCGCTGGACCCCGGCCATGGGCGGCAGTGACGCGCACCGCGAGCCCGACGCGGTCGGTACCCCGCAGACGGTGGTGCTCGCCGACGACCTGACGCGCGACGCGATCCTCGACGGCCTGCGTGCCGGGCGCAGTTACGTCGCCGAGTCCAAGGACCTGTCGGTGTCGCTCGGTGCGACGGGCGGGCGCGGCCACCATGCGGACATCGGCGGGCGGCTCCGCACCCGCGCCGACGAACCGGTCACCGTGCGTCTGGACGTCCGCGGGGCGCCGGGGTGCACGACTCGCTTCATCACCGACCAGGGCGTGCTCCACACCACCGTGCTGCCGCAGTCGGGTGCGGGCACGGTGGAGTGGCGGACGACCGCCGCGAACGCGGCGTACGTGCGCGCGGAGGTGCGGCATGTCGCCGTGGTCCCCTTCTTCCCCGGTCCACTGGCCGCGTTCACGAATCCGATTTTCCTGGGGTGAGCGTTTTCCTGGGCACGATTCCCGGAGCGTGAATGCTGGACATCCCCGGATTCAACCTCTGGCTGATAGTCGCGGAACGGGCACCACGGGCGGAAAAGGATCGTTGACAGCCGGGCCGCAGGGGGTGAAACGTTGGCGCCGGCTCCTCTCACATCCCTCGATTTTCACGGAGGTACTGTGCCCAGACGCCCGCGGTTAGCCGTCCTGGCCATCCTGCTCGCGACCGTCGCGGCTCTCGCCGGATCCGCGGCCGTCCCCGCAGCAGCCGCACCCGCACCCGCACCCGCCGATCAGTCGGCGATCGCCCAGCCGCCGAGGGTCAGGCCCGATCTGAACGGCCTGCGCATCAAGGACATCAGCGGACCGGCGATCTATCTCGTCCTGGACGGGAAGCGCAGGCACGTCCCGAATCCGGAGACGTACAACAACCTCTTCCGCGACTGGAACGGAATTCAGCACGTGGTCGACGCCGCGGCAATCGACAACGGCGACCCGCTCTCCGACGGCGCATTTCTGGGCAAGGCTCCGAACGCACCCGAGGTCTATCTCGTGAGCAATGGCGTGAAGCGGTGGATCACCAGCCCCGCAGCCATGGACAAGTACCACTTCGCATGGAACAGGATCGCCAGCATTTCCCCCGTCGCACTGCACGCGATTCCCACGGGAGCCTCGATCTCCTGACCGCATCCCCCGGGTCCTCCTGGTTCTCCGTTCGCCTGGTTCCCGGGTTCCCTGGATCAGCGGCCCGCCGCCCCTCTCCCCCCGGCGGGCCGCTTCGGCGTCCCGTTGCCCCGCGTGCACGGCCGGCGGCGTGGTGACGTGGCCGAACAGGTACGCGTTCGCGGCTGGTCGGGTTGTCTAGACGTGGCGTTGCACGGCCGACCGCGGCCGCAGGTCAGACCCGGGCGCCCGACCGGAACGTGCGCCGGTACGCCGCGGGTGAGGTCCCGAGCAGTGACCGCATGTGCTGCCGCAGGGAGTTGCCCGTTCCGAATCCGGCCCGGTGGGCGACCAGGTCGATGGACAGGTCGCTGGACTCCAGGAGTTGGCGGGCGAGTTCGAGGCGCTGGGTCGTGAGCCAGCGGCCGGGTGTCATCCCCACCTCGTCGCGGAAGCGGCGGGTGAACGTGCGCAGGCTCATACGGGCGTGGGACGACAACTCCGCCAGTGTCAGCGGCTCCTGGAGACGTTCCAGCGCCCATTCCCGGGTGGCGGCCGTGGTCGTCGAGGCCGGTTCTGGCACCGGCCGGTCGATGAACTGCGCCTGGCCACCGTCGCGCCACGGCGGTACGACGCAACGGCGGGCGACGTGGTTGGCCACCGCGGTCCCGTGGTCGCGGCGCACGAGGTGCAGGCACAGGTCGACGCCGGCGGCGATGCCGGCCGAGGTCAGCACGTCGCCGTCGTCGACGAAGAGCACGTCCTCGTCGACCTTGATCCGGGGGAAGGCGCGCTGGAAGTCCCTGGCCTGCTGCCAGTGCGTCGTCGCGGGCCGGCCGTCGAGCAGCCCGGCGGCGGCGAGGACGTAGGAGCCCGTGCATATGGACACCAGCCGTGTGCCCGGGCGGACGCGGTCGAGCGCGGCGGCCAGCGGGGCCGGCAGGGGGCCTCCCTCGGCGAGGTGGCCCAGGGCGTAGGAGGGCGGGACGATCACGGTGTCCGCCGTGTCGAGCGCCTCGGGGCCGTGGCTCACGGCCACGGCGAAACCCGCGTTGCTCTGCACGGGCCGGCCGTCCGCCGTGCAGACCAGGACTTCGTAGAGCGCTCGGCCCTCTTCGTCGTTGGCCCAGTTGAAGATCCGGGACGGGATGCCCAGCTCGAACGGGGGTACGCCGTCGAGCGCCAGGACCACCACGCGGTGCACGCCGGGCGCGGTGGGCGCACTGGGCACCGGACACAGGGCCTGTGGCGCCGCTGGCGCCACTGGGGAGCCGGCGGTGGAGGGGACCGGTGGGGTTGCGGGGGGTGCGGAAACGGCCATGGCCAGATTCTGTCACATCATGACCAAAAAGCCAGTATTTTGATCGATCATTCTGTCGCACCCTGGTGTTCGCTCAACCAGAGAGGACGGATCATGAGCAAGTCCATGCGTGCCATCAGCCCCCGTGAGTGGGGCTCCCCCGACGTCCTGGTCCCGGTCGAGGTGGACCGCCCGGAGCCGGGCCTGAACGAGGTCCTGATCCGCGTGCACGCCGCCGGTGTCAACCCCGTCGATTGGAAGACCCGGGCCTCCGGGGCCCTCATCTCCTGGGGCGCCGTACCGGTCCCCGGGTGGGACGTCTCCGGCGTGGTGGAGGCCGTCGGCCCCGGAGTGACGCACCACCGCCCCGGGGACGAGGTCTTCGGCATGCCGCTCTTCCCGCGGCAGGCGGGAGCGTACGCGGAGTACGTCGTGGCCCCGGCCCGGCAGGTCGTCCGCAAGCCCGAGGGCGTCGACCACGTCCAGGCCGCCGCCCTCCCGCTGGCCGCGCTCACCGCGTGGCAGGCGCTGGTGGACACCGCCGGGCTGGAGGCGGGGCAGCGGGTGCTGATCCACGCGGCGGCCGGCGGCGTGGGCCACCTCGCCGTCCAGATCGCCAAGGCGCGCGGCGCGTACGTCATCGGGACCGCGAGCGCCGGCAAGCACGACTTCCTCCGGGAGCTGGGCGCCGACGAGCTGATCGACTACCGGGTCGTCGACTTCACCGAGCAGGTTCGGGACGTCGACGTCGTCCTCGACGGCATCGGCAACGGTTACGGTGCACGCTCGCTCGGCGTGCTGCGCCGGGGCGGAGTGCTCGCCACCCTGCCCTCGCCGGACGACGTGCCGCCCGCCGGCGAGGCCGAGGCCCTCGGGGTGCGGACGGGGTGGACCCTCGTCGAACCCGACAACGCGGGCCTCCAGGAGATCGCCCGCCTCGTCGAGGCGGGGCAGCTGCGCGTCCACGTGGACACCGTCCTGCCGCTGGACGAGGCGGCGAAGGCGCACGAGCACGGAGAGCAGGGCCGCACACAGGGCAAGATCGTCCTGAAGGTCCGCTGAGCCGGGGCCGTCGGGACGCCGACGTCCGGCGTCCCGCCCGATCGACCACCGTCCTCGGGGCCTGCCGTCGACCACCGTCACGGTCGGGACGCGCCCGGACCGGCGCCCCGGGCCCGGCGCTGCAGGAGTGGAGTCGCTCGTCGCCGCGCGGGACCCGCACCGGGCCCGCCGCCCCGCCTGGGCCCGTCGACCACGAGCCGGGGCGTCGCGGACGCCCCGGTTTCGTGGCCGGCTGCCGGCAGGGCGACCGGCGCCCAGGGCCCGGGACGGCGTACGGGGCTGCTCCGGGAGTCAGCGGGCCCCGGGACGCACCGGCCCGGACCCGGTCCTCAGCGTCCGACCCAGCCGTTGGTCATCCCGAGGACGGCCGAGCCGTCGAGGTCGAGCAGCTTGGTTCCGGTGAAGCCGCGGGCCCACTCGGACGTCTGGATGCGGAAGGCCGGACCGTCGTCGGTGAGGGCCGTCACCACCGGCGCCGCCGCCTCGGCCGGGGTCTGCGCACCGTTGAGGAATTGGGAGACGGTTCGGTCCAGGTAGGCCCGGAGCGCGTCCGCGTACGGTCCGGCGGCGGCGACCTCGGACTCCACGTCCAGGCCGATGTTGTTGACGAACTCGGTGGCCACGGCGCCGGGTTCGACCACGGAGACGGTCACACCGACACTGGCGGCAACCGGCGCAAGGCTCTCCATGTAGCCCTCGACGGCGAACTTGGCAGCGCAGTACGCCTCGTTGAAGGGCTGCCCGATGACACCACCGACGCTGGTGACCGTGATGAGCCGGCCCCCGGCGGAACGCAGGTGGGGCATGGCCGCCTTGGAGACGTTGAGGACGCCGAAGAAGTTGACCTCCATGACGTCGCGCACGTCCGCCACGCTCTCGTTCTCCAACGTGCCGAGGTGACCGGCGCCCGCGTTGTTGACGACGGCGTCGAGGCGACCGTAGTCGGCGATCACCCCGTCGACGGCTGCCGCTACGGAACCCTCATCGGTGACGTCGAGCTGGCGGACGTCGAGCTCGACCCCGGCCTCGGCGGCGGCCTTGCGCAGTGCGCCGGCGCGGCCGGTGTCGCGGAGGGTGGCCACCGTGCGCCATCCGGCCTGCGCGGCGGCCACGGCGGCGGCGAGGCCGATGCCGGAAGACGTGCCGGTGATCAGAACAACCTTGGAAGACATGGGGGGCCTTTCGTCCGGGAGGCGCCGAAGGTTCGGCACCGCCAACCGTTTGGTGCGTGTACACACACCTTAAACATTGCGTGCGCACACACGCAAGCCGGTATGCTCGACTCCATGGCGACCAGGAAACTCACCCCGGCGGAGATGAACGAAGCCGACCACGCCTTCTATGGTCTGGTCTGGGCCGGGACCGTGCTCACCGAACGCGTGGACCGCGCCCTGAGCAAGGCCCATGACCTGCCCGTCTCCTGGTTCGAGGTGATGCTCTGGCTCGCCAGCAGCAACGAGCCGGTCGCCTCGTCGGTCCTCGGCAACAGCACCATGCTCAGTCGCAGCCAGGTATCGCGCGTCCTCGACGCGCTCCAGGCGCGCGGCATGGTCACCCGTACCCCCTCCGCCAGGGACGCCCGCTCGATCGAGGTCGCGCTCACCCACCAGGGCCGTCAGCTCTTCGAGGAGGCGGACGAGACCAGGCGCGCCTGTCTGGCCCCGGTCTTCACCGACGTCCTCGACCAGCAGGACCTCGAGGCGCTGAGCGCGGTGTGGCGGAAGCTGAAGGCGCACAAGGACGCGTAAGCAGGTGGGAGGGGCTGCGCCCGCTTCCCCCGGGTTCGCCGGAAGGGGCGCCCCGGGTGTCCGTCCTCACCCGCCCGGCCGGCTCGACCGCACGACCGGGGCCGCACCCCGGAGACCCGCCCACGGACGCCCCCGCACGTCCGTGCTCGCACGCCGGAGGGGCCGAAGTGCTCCGGGACGGCTGACGTGTCAGCCGCCGGGCCAGACGATCGCCTGCGTCTCGCTGTAGGCGTGCAGGGCGTACGAGCCCACGTCCCGCCCGACCCCGCTCTTCTTGAACCCGCCGAACGGCGCCTCCATGTTCCGGCCGACCGTGTTGATGCCGACCCCGCCGGCGCGCAGCCGCCGCGCCACCCGGAAGGCCCGTGCCGCGTCACCGGACCAGACGTAGTCGAGCAGGCCGTAGTCGCTGTCGTTGGCGAGTGCGACGCCCTCCTCCTCGTCGTCGAAGGGGACCACGACGACCACCGGGCCGAAGATCTCCTCCCGTACGATCCGCATCTCGTTGGTGCAGTCAGCGAAGAGGGTCGGCGCGACGTAGAAGCCGCGGGGCAGATCGGGGCGTTCACCGCCGACGACCAGCCGCGCGCCCGCCTTCTTCCCCGACTCGACGTAGGACTCGATGCGTTCGCGGTGCGCTGCGGAGATGACCGGTCCGACGATCGTCCCCCGGGCGGCCGGGTCGCCGACCCGCATGAAGCCCGCGTATTCCGAGAGCTTGTCCACCAGCCGGTCGTACACGCTTCGTTGGGCGAGCACACGGGTCGGGGCCGTGCAGATCTGGCCGCTGTAGAAGGCGAAGGTCGTGCCGATGCCCTGCACCGCGGCGTCGAGGTCGGCGTCGTCGAAGACCAGGGCCGCTCCCTTGCCGCCCAGCTCCATCAGCTGCCGTTTCACCGCGCGCCCGCACACCTCGCCGATGCGCTGCCCGACGGCGGTGGAACCGGTGAAGCTGACCATGTCGACGTCCTCGGAGTCGACCGCGGCCTCGCCGACCTCCGTACGCGTCCCCGAGACGACGTTCACGACACCGGGCAGTGCGCCCGCCTCGGCGAGCGCCTCGGCCATCCGGTAGACGGAGAGCGGGTCCTGGGGGGCGGGCTTCACGACGACCGTGTTGCCCATGGCGAGGGCCGGGGCGACCTTGCCCGCCGGGTTCGCCCACGGATTGTTGTACGAGGTGATGCAGGTGACGACGCCGACCGGGCGGCGGGCGGCGAGCGCGCCGAAGACACCGGCCCGGCCCATCGGACCCGCCTCATTGACCTGCGGCGGCAGTCCCTGCTCGACCGGTTCGAGGGCACCCTTGGCGTACCGCCGGAAGCGGGAGACCCCGACCGCAACCTGCATCCCGCGGGCGGTGCCGGTGGTCGCCCCCGTCTCACGGCGTGCGAGCTCGGCGTACCGGTCGAACTCACGCTGGATCACGTCGGCCGCGCGGTCCAGGACGGCGGCGCGCTCCTCGGGCGAAGTGCGCGACCAGGAGGTGAAGGCCTCCCGGGCCGCCGCCGCGGCCTCGTGCACCTGCTCCGGGGTCGCCTCGGGGGCGAGCCCGACCGGCTCCTCGGTCGCCGGGTCGATCACCTCGTAGTACCCGCGGGCCGGCTCGACCCACTCCCCCGCGATGTACAGGCGCTGCGCCGCGGTCACCGGGTGCTCACCGTCCTGGTGTCGCGCCCCGACCGCAGCACCCGACCGGGCACAGCGCCGGTCACCTCGTCGTGCCGTACGGTCTCGACGCCGTTGACGCGCACGGAGACGATGCCGATCGCTCGCGAGTCCAGCCGGGGGCTGTCGCCGGGCAGGTCGTGGACGAGGGTGGCCGGACCCGCATCGATGCGTGCCGGATCGAACAGGACCAGGTCGGCGTGGAACTGCTCGACCACCCTGCCGCGCTCGCACAGGCCGAAGAGCTGCGCCGGGTCGTCGGTGAGCATCTTCACCGCCGCTTCCAGGGCGACCAGCTTGCGCCCGCGCAGGCAGTCACCGAGGAACCGGGTCGTGTAGGGCGCCCCGCACATCCGGTCCAGGTGCGCACCCGCGTCGGAGCCGCCGAGCATCACGTCCTCGTGCTGCCACGCCTCGGCCCGCATCGCCCACGATGCGGGGTCGTTGTCGGTGGGCATGGGCCACAGCACGGTGCGCAGCTCGTCGTTGGCGCATATCTCGACGAGGCACTGGAAGGGGTCCTGGCCGCGTTCCACGGCGATGTCACGGACGACCCGGCCGGTGAGCCCTGCGTTCTCCTTGGAGTAGGTGTCGCCGATGACGTACCTCTCGAAGTCGGCGAGGCGACGGAAGACCCCGGCCTCCTTGGACGCGGCGCGCCGCAGCATCCCGGCCCGGACCTGTGGGTCGCGGAGCTTCGCGAGGCGCTCGGGCACGGGGAGCCCCAGGACCTCGCCCCAGCCGGGGATGAGGTTGAGCGCGCAGAAGGTGCCGAGGGACATGTTCATGGGAGTGAGGATGGGCATGGTGAGTGCGACGACGCGGCCTCCGGCCTTGCGGGCGCGTTCGCCGGGGAGCAGCTGGCGGGGTACGCGTTCGGGGACGGCGGCGTCGATGGTGAGGACGTTCCAGTTGAGCGGCCGGCCGGCGGCGGCACTCATGTCGACGAGGAGGTCGATCTCGTCGTCGGAGAACCGGTCCAGGCAACCCGCGACGATCGCCTCGAGCTGGGTGCCTGCGTGTTCGCCGACGGCCCGGGAGAGGGCGAGCAGTTCGGCGGGGTCGGCGTGGCGCGAGGCGACCGGGTTGCCGTCGCCGTCGGTGTGGGTGGCGGACCGGGTGGTGGACAGCCCCCATGCCCCGGCGTCCATCGCGTCGTGCAGCAGCCGCAGCATCGCGTCGAGTTGGTCCGGGGTGGCCCGGCCGCCGATCGCAGCCGGGCCCATGACGTGCCGGCGCAGTGCGCAATGGCCCACCATGAAGCCTGCGTTGACGGCGGTGCGACCGTCCAGGGCGTCCAGGTACTCGCCGAACGTGTGCCAGTTCCAGGGCGCTCCCTCTTCGAGGGCGACCAGGGACATGCCCTCGACCTTGGACATCATGCGGCGCGTGTAGTCGGCGTCCTCGGGGCGTTCGGGGTTGAGCGGGGCGAGCGTGAAGCCGCAGTTGCCCCCGGCCACGGTGGTCACGCCGTGGTTCATGGAGGGAGTGGCGTAGGGGTCCCAGAACAGCTGGGCGTCGTAGTGGGTGTGCGGGTCGACGAAGCCCGGGGCGAGGACGAGGCCGGTCGCGTCCTCGCTGGTCGTGGCCTCCTCGGTGGTGCTGCCCGGCTCGGCGATGACGGCGATGCGACCGTCGCGCAGGCCCACGTCGGCGACGTACGCGGGAGCTCCGGTCCCGTCGACGACTGTCGCGTGCTTGATGAGGTGGTCGAGCATGGGCGGGCGTCCCTTTCGTGCGGCGGACGGTCATGGAGACGTGCCCCCGGCCGGAGGCCGTCGTGGCTGGCCGCAGCGGCGGCGGCCCCGGCCGGGGCGGTGCGGACGACGGTCCGGGAAGGCGCCGTCCGCGTTCTGGGGCGGGCGCTCCCGCCGTGCCGTTCCCGGCTGCAGGAGCAGCCGCGGTGCCGGAGCCCCGGGGCCTTCGACACCCCCGGGTGCCGGGGCCGCTCGTTCTCGTCCGCGGCGGCCTCCTGTGGCCCGCCGGGAGCGGGAGCCCTCAGCGGGCCGGGCGTTCGGCGGAGCGCCGTGCCGAGCGGCGGTGTCGCGCAGCCGTCCGCGCACGGGCTCCGTACCCTGCTGGGGCGGAGGGCCGGCACGGGCCAGGGGCGGGGTCAGCCGGCGGCAGCCCGGCGGAAGCGGGTCGTCCGGTGTACCGGGTCCGTGTCGATCTCCGGGATGACGTGCTCCCCGATCAGCTTGATCGTGGTCATCGTGTCCTCGTAACCGATCCCGATGGGCAGGCCGAAGGACAACTGGTCGGCCCCGGCCTGCTCCCAGCGCCTGCACTGGCCCAGCACCTCGTCGGGATCACCGCAGATCATCAGCTCCTCCGCGATGAGGAGTTCGATGACCTCCGCGGTGTACTCGGGCAGCAGTTCCGGCCACTCCGGGATGCCCTCGGGCCGCGGGAAGGTGTCGTGGTAGCGGAAGAGCAGTGACTGGAGGTAGTTGAGCCCGCCGCCGACGGCGATCTCGACGGCCTTGTCGTGGGTCTCGGCGCAGATCGCCGTCGAGGTGACCATCACGTTGTCGTTGACGAAGTCGCCGACGGGCTCCGCCTCCTTCACCGCCGTCTTGTACGAGTCGACGACCCACTCCATGTCCGAGACCTTCTGGACGCTGAAGCCCAGCACCCCGAGGCCCTTCTTGCCCGCCATCGCGTACGAGGACGGTGACCCGGCGGCATACCACATCGCCGGGTGCGACGTCCCGTACGGCTTCGGCAGGATCTTGCGGGGCGGCAGGGACCAGTGCTTGCCCTGGAAGCCCGGGTACTCGTCCTGGAGCCACATCTTGGGGAACTCGGCGATCGTCTCCTCCCAGATCTCCTTGGTGTGGTTCATGTCGGTGATGCCCGGGAGGAACCCGAGGATCTCGTGGGAGCCCGCTCCCCGTCCGGAGCCGAACTCGAAGCGTCCTGCGGAAAGGTGGTCGAGCATGGCGACCTTCTCCGCGACCTTGACCGGGTGGTTGACGGGGGCGAGGGGGTTGAAGATGCCCGATCCCAGGTGGATCCGGTCCGTCGCGTGCGCGAGGTAGCCGAGGTACACGTCGTTCGCCGACAGGTGCGAGTACTCCTCCAGGAAGTGGTGCTCGGAGGCCCAGGCGTATTTGAAGCCCGACCTGTCCGCCTGGATGACGTACTCGGTCTCCTCCATCAGTGCCTTGTGCTCTGCGAGAGGGTCGGTCTCGGCGCGCTTGCCGACGTAGCCCTGTACAAAGAGCCCGAATTCCATGGGGTTCACCGTCCCAAAGTTTCTGACACTTCGTCAGATCTGAATGCACCGACTGTTCCACCGCGCACTCCCACCGTCAATAGCTGACGAGTCGTCAGATATCGGAGGCGTTGCGGCAGGGCCGGTCAGGGCACGCGGGCGCAGCGGCGGACCCGTCGGGTCAGAGCACGCTCACCCCTGCGAGCCAGCCGCCGTCGATGACGAAGGGTTGCCCCGTGACGTACGAGGAGTCGTCGCACGACAGGAAGAGCGCCAGCCGCGCCACCTCTTCGGGCTGCCCGACCCGCCCCAGCGGCACCAGCTTCCGGTACAGCTCGTCCAGCGCCCCCGGATCGGCCCCCTCGGGATTGCTCATCGGGGTGTCCACCGCCCCCGGGCACACGGCGTTGACCCGGATCTTCCGCGCGGCCAGCTCCATCGCCGCCACCCGGGTCAACCCCAGGACGGCGTGCTTGGTGGCCGCGTAGGCACCGACGTACGGCATACCGGTGAGCCCCGTGTACGAGGCGGTGTTGACGATCGTCCCGCCGCCGGCGGCCGCGATCTCCGGTGCGACGGTCTTGATGCCGAGGAAGGCCCCGACCTGGTTGACCTGGATGATTTGCTGGAACTCCTCCAGCGGGGTGCTCACCAGTTCGTTGAAGCGCAGGATGCCCGCGTTGTTGACCAGCCCGTCGATCCGACCGAAGGCATCGCCTGCGGCGGCGACGGCAGCGGCCCAGCCCTCCTCGCTGCCGACGTCGAGGTGCACGTACAGGGCCGCCCCCTCGCCCAGCTCCTTCGCGAGCGCCTCGCCGCGGTCGTCGAGGACGTCCGCGAGCACGACCCGCGCGCCCTCCGCGGCGAAGAGCCGCGCCTCCTGCTCGCCCTGACCACGTGCCGCCCCCGTGATCAGGACGACGCGCCCGTCCAGCTTCCCGACCTTCCCCATGCCCGTACTCCTAACTGTCGAGGTGCGGAGCCACGTCGGCGGCGAACGCCGACATCTGGTCACTGAGTTCGGCACGGCTCCGACTGCGGAAGCGCACCTGGATCTGGTCCACGCCCATCGCGCCGTACGCCCGCAGCGACTCCACGAGCAGATCGGGCTTGCCGGTCAGGGTGCGCCCGCCCACGTGCCAGGAGGCGTCGCCGACGTACAGCGGCTCGGTGATCGCCCCGATCTCGATGGGTTCGGTGATGCCCGCTGCCGCGCGAAGTGATCTGATCTTCGCGATCTGCGTCGGGAGCCGGTCGCGCGGATCGCCCTGCGGCAGCCAGCCGTCACCTTTGAGTGCGGCCCGCCGCACGGCGGCCGGTGAGGACCCGCCGATCCAGAGTGGCACCCGGGCCTGGGCGGGTCTCGGCCGCTGGCCCAGGCCGTCGAAGGCGACGCGCTCGCCGGCGAAGCGCGGGAACTCCTCGGGACCGAGCGCGGCCCTGAGCGCGTCGACCGTCTCGTCCAGCAGCGTGCCGCGACGCTCGAAGTCGACACCCAGGACCTCGAACTCCTCCCGCACGTGCCCGGCACCGACACCGAGGACCAGCCGGCCCGCGGAGAGGTGGTCCAGGGTCGCGTACTGCTTCGCGGTGATCAACGGATGGCGCAGCCCGACGACGGCGACGTGGCTGAGGAGCCGCACCCGCTCGGTGGCGGCCGCGAGGTAGGAGAGCGTGGCCACGGGGTCGTACCAGACGGTGGACATGGCTGCGGCCAGGCGGCGCGGAATGGCGACGTGGTCGCAGACCGCGACGTACGCGAAGCCGGCGCGGTCCGCGGTGCGCGCGATCCCGACGAGGTCGGCCGGACCCGCGGACGCCTCCCAGGGCTCGGCGTAGAGGGCGCTCTGCGATTGGACCGGGAGTTGCATGCCGTAGGTGACCATGACCCATCCCCTCGATCTGACGATACGTCATATCGTCGTTGGGGTCATGGTGTTGGCTGCCGACCCAGCAGGCAAGGGGCGTGCGCGGCCACGGTCGGACCGCACCGCCGGCGGTCGGGCGGTGCGGCCGACCGCGAGCAGGCCGGGAAACGCGGCCCTCGGGCGCGTCGGCCGGCCGGGGGCCTACAGCGTGATCGCCGCGGCCGGGATGGCGGGTCCCGGCTTCCTCAGTCGGGTCCCGGGAGCGGACCGAGGCGCTTGACGACACGCTCACGCAACAGGAGGTACTCCTCCCAACGGCGGGGCAGCCGGCCGGGCGGGCGCTCAACGGCCCGGGCAGCCGTGACGGTCTGTCCCTGCTGGAACTGCCCGCGCGTCAGCTCGAGTTCGACACCACTGGGCAGCCGGTTCCACCAGTGGAAGCCACGCTGGATCCCGTCACGATGAACCTCCCCCACGATGAGACCCCAGCGAAGACGTCATTGACGATCAAAGCCGTGATGTCACAGTGCCCCAGGCCGGGTTGCCGGGTTGCCGGGTCGCCAGTCCGCCTGGTCATCGGGCGAACAGGTGTCGGCGGCCCAGCTGGCGCGCAGCGCCATGTCCAGATCGAGCAGGCTCCAGGGGGTCATGCCGCCAGCATCGCAGCCGCCACTGACAGCCGGACGGCGCAAGCGCCGATATCGGGTGTCTCACCGTCCCAGTTCCGGCCTCCTGGTACGTCACACTCTGGGGCGGGTGAGGCACGTGGAGCCGACGTGAGCCGACCGGTGCACCGATGTCCGGGCGGGACTCATGGGACATGGCTCGGCACCCGGCTCAGGTTCCGGGGAGGATACGGCGCGTCTCGTAGGCCCACATCGCGATCTCGACTCGGTTGCGGGCGCCGAGTTTGGCCATCAGGCTGGCCAGATGCGTCTTCACCGTGCTGAGGCTGATGTGCAGTGCATCGGCGATCTCGGTGTTGGTCAGCCCGCGAGCGACGGCGAGGAGCACCTGCTCCTCGCGGGCGGTGACAGGGGAGACCGGCTGGGCCACGGGCCGGCCGGCGGGCAGGTCCGCGAATGCCTGGAGCAGACGGACGGTGACGCTGGGCGCGATGAGCGCCTCACCGTCGGACGCCGACCGTACGGCCTGCGCCAGAAGGTCCGGTCCCGTGTCCTTGAGGAGAAATCCGCGGGCGCCGGCACGCAGTGAGCCGTAGACGTACTCGTCGAGGTCGAACGTGGTGATGACGACCACGGCCAGCGGGTCGGCGACGCCCGGGCCGGCGACCAGCCGGGTGGCCTCGAGCCCGTCGAGTATGGGCATGCGGATGTCGAACAGGCAGACGTCTGGGCGTAGTTCGCGGGCCAGACGTACCGCTTCCCGCCCGTCGGCGGCCTCGCCGACCACCTCGATGCCGGGCTGGGCGTTCAGCATGATCCGCAACCCGGTGCGGATGATCGTCTGGTCGTCAGCGACGAGGACGCGAATGGACACCGCTCTCGCTCCTCGCTCTCGGCAGTTCGGCTTCGACATACCAGCCCCGGTCGATACCCGGGCCGGCTCGTAGTGTGCCGCCGAGCAGGGTCGCGCGCTCGCGCAGTCCGGTAAGTCCGTATCCGTCGCGACCCCGGCCGGTGCGCCGACCGTTGTCGCGCACGCTCACCCGTACCGTGTGCCGTTCCGCGGCGACCCGAACGACGAGCTCGGTCGCGTCGACCGCATGGCGCAGCGTGTTGGTCACCGACTCCTGCACGATCCGGTAGACGGCCGCGTCCACGGCCGGGGGCAGCGCGTCCAGTTCGCCGTCGAGCCCCAGGTCGACCCTGAGGCGACCACCTGGGGTGCGCACCAGGCGCTCCAGATCCGCGACTCCGGCAGGGGGCGCCAGCTCGGCGCCGACCCCGCGGTCGCGCAGCGCGGCGACCATGGCGCGCATTTCCTCCAGCGTGCGCGCCCCTTCCTCCTCGACCCCCTCCAGCGCCTCGACGGCGGCGGACGGGTCGGTGCCCGCGAGCACCCGGCCCGCCTGGGCGATGATCACCATGGCCGACACGTGGTGGGCCACCGTGTCGTGCAGTTCCCGGGCGAGCTGCTCGCGCTCGCGGGAGCGCACCTGCTCCAACTGCCGCTCGCGAGCGGTCACCCGGAACCGCACGGCAGCCCCGACCACGCCGGGCAGCAGCAGGAAGACGAAGCCCACGACCTTTTCGACGACCGGGGTCTCGTCCGTGACGACACACAGCGCGCCGACCACGAGGATCACCGCGCCGCCCAGCACGATCTCGCGTCCCGACCCCCACCGGGGAAGCGCGTACACCAGCACGAGCACGACCGCGCCGGTGTACAGGCCGACGGGCTCGCGCGGTGCGGCGACGAGCGAGGCCACCGGAAGCAGGATCACCGAGCCGAACGCCAGCGTCACCATCGCCAGCGGGCGGGTCCGGCGCCACAGGGGCAGCAGGCACAGCCATACGGCGAACACCACGGCCACCGGCCGCCACACGACGTTCTCGCGCAGGGTGGCCTCCAGCGCCACACCGGCAAGGCCCGCGGCGAGCAGCGCCCAGTCCCGCCGCACCCGGGCGGGCGCGTCGGGCGGCCGGGGTTCGGTCCACAGGGCTCGCAGGTCGTCTCGGAGCACGGTTCTCAGCCTAGGGACCGCGGCGTGCCGCGCATCGGCCGAAAGGACGGGTCGTCACTCCGCCCCGGGGCCGACGGATCCGCGGCCCGCGGGCCGATGCCGCGGAGCGCCGTGGCGACGAGCCTCGGCATCGGCGGCCGTACAAGGACGGCCGACGAGGTGGTTGGAGGACCCGATGCTCTCGAAAGCCCTGTTGCGCCTGGGCGCAAGCGCCGCTCGCCATCCCTGGCGGGTGATCGCGGCATGGCTGATCGCCGCCACGCTCGCCGTCCTCGCCGCCGTCGCCTTCGGCGGGCGGACCGCGGACTCGATGACCGCTCCGGGACTGGACTCCCGACGGGCCGCGGAACTGATCGAGCGGGCAGGCACCGGCCAGGAGGGGATGACCGCCCAAGTGGTCGTCACCCCCCTCGACGACGGTGCGACGTTCTTCGACGACGACGGCGCGCGCACCGCTCTCACGCAGCTGCGGGCCGAGGTGAAGCGGCTGCCGCACGTGCTCGGCACGAGCGACCCGGCGGGGGCGCTCGACGCGGGCGGGGACACCGCCGTGCGCGGCGGCCTCGTTTCGGCCGACGGGCGGATCGCGGTCGTCCGGGTGCAGTACCCCGACCAGAGCCGGCTGTCGGCCGAAGACCTCGACGCCCTCGTCGATCTCGGCGACCGGCTGCGTGCCGAGCTGCCGCTGCGCATCGAGATGGGCGGGAACCTCTTCTACGTCTTCTCCGACCCCGACGGCGGCGCGAGCGAGCTGATCGGCCTCCTCGCCGCGGGCGCGATCCTGTTCCTGGCGTTCGGTTCGCTCGTCGCCGCCGCGCTGCCGATCGGCATGGCGGTCTTCGGGCTGACCGTCGGGGTCGCCACGATGACGGTACTGGCGGGGGTAACAGAGGTCCCCGCCTTCGCACCGGTCCTGGGCAGCATGGTCGGGCTCGGAGTGGGCATCGACTACGCGCTGTTCGTGCTCGCCAGGCACCGCGAGTACCTCGCGTGCGGGCTCGATCCGCAAGCGGCGGCCGGACGAGCGGTGGCAACGGCGGGGCGGCCGGTGGTCTTCGCCGGCGGCACCGTCGTCGTGTCGATCCTCGGCCTGGCGGTCGCGAACGTACCGTTCATGACGGTGGGCGGGGTTGCCGTCTCGATCGTCGTCCTGACGATGGTGCTCGCGTCGGTGACGCTGCTGCCGGCCTTCCTCGGCGCTGCGGGCCCGCGCCTGGCCCGGGCCGGCCGGATCGGCCGGGCTCTGCAGACCAGGAAGCTGGGCCGACTCGCACGGCGGCGGGACCCGGCGGCAGGCGCCGCCCACACCGCCGGGTGGCGTCGCTGGATCGGGCACGTCAGCCAGCACCCGGTGCCGTACGCGGTCGGCGCGGCGGGGCTGCTGCTGACCGCGACGCTGCCCGTGCTCGGCCTGCGCGTCGGCCTGCCCGACGACGGCTCACTGCCCCACAGCCGTACCGAGCGCCGGGCCTACGACCTCGTCGCCGAGGGGTTCGGCCCGGGCACCAACGGTCCCCTCGTCATCGCCGCGGACCCCACCGGTGATCCGGGAGTGCTGGACCGACTCGTCGCAACAGTCGCGGCGGATCCGGGCATCGCATCCGTCGCGCCGACGCACATCGATCGGGCCACCGGCATCGCCACCCTCGTGGTGTTCCCGACCACCAGCCCTCAGGACAAGGCCACGGCCGACACCATCGCCCGGCTGCGCACCGACGTGCTGCCCACGGCGATCGGGCACGGCACGGCCAGGGCCCATGTCGGCGGCGCCGCCGCGAGCCTGTCCGATGTGGGCCAACGCACCAGCCAACGCCTGCCGGTGTTCGTCGCCGCCGTGCTGGCGATGTCGTTCCTGCTGCTGATGCTGGTCTTCCGCTCGATACTCGTACCGCTCAAGGCGGTATTGCTGAATCTGCTGAGCATCGGCGCGGCCTACGGCATCATGGTCGCGGTCTTCCAGTGGGGCTGGGGAGGCGCACTCATCGGGCTGGAAACGACGGTTCCGATCGTGTCGTTCATCCCGATGTTCCTCTTCGCCATCCTGTTCGGCCTGTCGATGGACTACGAGGTGTTCCTCCTCTCCCGCGTACGCGAGGAGTACCTGCGCACCGGCGACAACGACACGGCGATCGTTGAGGGCGTCTCGCGCACCGCCCGGATCATCACCTCGGCCGCCCTCATCATGGTGGCGGTCTTCCTGTCCTTCGCCGTCGCCGAGGACCCCTCCACCAAAATGTTCGGGCTCGGCCTGGCCACCGCGATCTTCATCGACGCCACGGTCGTACGCATGGTGCTGGTACCGGCAACCATGACACTCCTCGGCCGGACCAACTGGTGGCTGCCGAAGTGGCTAGACTGGACGCTTCCCCGCGGCCCGGTCGGCACCGACGACACCGACGCGGAATCCACGGGTGAGGCCCCGCGTCCACGACTAGTCGACCGTTGACTCTCAACTCCTGCCTGCCCTTGGCGTCCGGCACCTCAGCGCGTCGCCTAGGGGCATATCGAGTCGTGATCGTCGGGTGGTCCTGGTGAGGTCCTTGATCCGGATCATCGAGGCGCGCAGGTGGAGACCGGCGAGGTAGCTGTCGGGAGTCTTGTCGTATCGGGTGGCGATGCCTCGCCTTGCTTTGAGCTTGTTTGATCAGGTGTTCGACGGTGTTCCGCTCCTTGTAAAGATCGGCGTCGTGGCTGACGGGTCGGCCACCTCTGGAGCCCTTCTTCTTCCGGTTGGCGGCCTGGTCTCTCTTCTCCGGGATGACCGCCTTGATACGGCGTTCGCGCAGGTGGGCGCGGTTTGGGCGGGACGAGTACGCCTTGTCCCCAGCGACCGCGTCCGGCCGGATGCGGGGTCGGCCGACGGGGACCGCGCACCCGTACCGTCTTCGGGACGGGGATGAACTGCGGGCTTTCCGCTGCCTGGCCTGTGGTCAGGATGAACGCCCGGAAGCGGTTGTGGACGGTCGACCAGGCGCCGAACTCCGCCGGCAGCTCCCGCCACTGCCCGCCCGTCTTGAACCGCCAGATCACGCCCTCGAACGCTGCCGCAGTCGCTCGGGGTACGGGCGGTACTCGCCGATCAGCAGGCACGGCTCGATGAACTCCCAATCCGGATCGGTCCGTGCACTCGCGTCACGTAAGACCGCCTATCGGACCGGACCGTGCCACGAAGGCACATTCCGCAAATTGATCACGACTCGATACGCGCCCTAGCCGCCCATGGAGGGGAAGACCCAGTCGACGCCGGTGTCGAGGGTGTCCTTGCGGTCCTTGCCGACGCTCACAAGGGCGAGCCCGCCCCCGTCGGCCACCCGTGTGATCTGTTTCCCGCCGATGACGGCGAGGACCCTCTCGGGTTCCTCCCGCGACTGCTTCCACGCGCCGGCGCCCGGGGCGAGGGTGAAGTGGACGGGGGCGCGGCGGGTGTCGACGGAGCACGACGCGGCGTCGGCACCCTTTTCCGCCCGGTACACCACGTGGGCCGTACCGTTGGAGTCGAACCACGTCTCGTGTACGCGCCAGCCGAGGCCGGGACCGTCCACCGGCACCTGGGCACCAGTGGCAACGTCGAGGCCCGCCACGCCATAGTCGGCTTCGCCGCAGGAGTTGTACGGAGGCTGGCCCGTGGGGGGATAGAAGACGGCCCTGGCTCCGTCCGCGCTCACAGCCGTGACGCCGAGGTAGCCGGACTGGGGAAGCTCTTTGATCTTCCGGGCCTTCGTGGGCGACTCCAGCCTGGACAGGACGCTCCGCTGGCCGGTCGCCCCCACCAGTGACACAGCGAAGGTCTGGAGCCGGTCGCCCTTCCAGGTGTTCAGGAGCGCCGTGTCGGGCGGACCGTCATGGCCTGGCCGGTTGGGGATCTCGGGCAGGTCCTTCGCGATCGGATCGCCGCCGTCTGCGGGGTACCGGACGATGTCCGCGCCGCCGGAGACGAGTTCGCCGTCCACGAAGGCGATCGTGCAGGCGAAGCACTTCCAGGAGTGCTCGGTCCCGGTCTTGAGGTCGTGCAGTTTGACCACGTCGTACGGGAAGTCCTCGGTCCCGGCTGGGGCGTTGTTCACCTCCGTCCAGGCCATCCGTCGGGCGTCCTGCGACCAGACCACCGGTCCCGGTTTGTACGGTGCGCCGATGGTCGCCAGCGTCCGGGGCCGGCCGTCCGGCTCGGACAGGACGTTGACCTCGGTCTTCGTGGTCCAGGCCAGCGGCCGGAACACCGCGGTCGGCGCCGGTGAGCCGGTGAGCTCCGCGCACCGGCGGCGGGCGGCCTCGTCTGCGGCACTGGTCGTGGTGGCGCACACATGGCGGGCCTTGTCGGCGGTGACCGAGCAGGAGTCCGCCTGCGGGCCCTGGTCACAGCCCCAGTAGACGAGGCTGACGCCCTCGGGGAGGGGCTGGGCCGGGTCCACGGACACCGGTCCCGACTCGCCCTTCTTGGACTTCACGACCTTCGTGCAGTTCGTGGCGCCGTCCCTGATCGAGCAGGTGCCTTCGGGGTCGCCGGGCATGTTCGCCTCCAGCACGCGGGTCGCCACGGTGACCTTGACCGGTACGGTGTCCGCGTCGGCCTGTTGGCTGAGGACGATTCCGCCGGCCGTCACCGACGCCGCCAGGCCACCACCGATGACGAGTTTGGCCGACGCGCTCAGACCTCCCTTGGTGGCGGCCGCACCGGCCTTGGTGGCCATCACCCCCGAGCCGGGGTCGCCGGGCGGCAGCGAGGAGACCAGTTGGTTGCCCGCTTCCTGACCGATGTCGCCGAGTGAGCCGGGGTCACCGACGTCCGGGACGTCGCCACCGGAGTGGCCGGGGCCGTCGAGGCTGCCGGTGTCGGGCTGGGTCCCGGAGTCGGGCTGAGCACCGGAATCGGGCTGAGCACCGGAGTCCGTTTGGGTGCCACCGTCCGGCGATGCCGCCGAGTCGGCTCCGGAGGCCGGGTCCCCGCCGCACGCCTGGGCGGCGTCGTCGGCGGCCGCAGCGTGGTCGGCGCTGCCGAGTTCCCGCCAGTAGGCCGCGGCGGCCGCGAAGGCGACCGACGCGAGGAGTCGCTTGCCGGTGACCAGCTTGCGGACGCCGTCCTCGTGCGTCAGATAGGCCAGGACGTCCCGGAGGCCCGCGCGTTCGGCGGCTTCGATGCCGTGTTCCAGGACCCGCCCCCACGCACCCGTACGCAAGGAACAGGCGAGGACGGGTGAAGCCGCACGCGCGAGACGGGCTGCTTCCGCCGGGCGGCCGGCCCCGCCGGCCGCGTCGATGACGGCTGTGAGCAGCGCGGCGTCGCCCGCAACGGCCGCGGGAGCCGTCGCCGTTGCGGTGACCCAGTGCGTCAGGCGGCCCGCGAGCACGGCGAGTTCCGCCGGGCCGGGGCGAAGCCCGGCGAGGAGCCCTCCGCCGATCTCCGGGGCGAGTCGGTACCCCCGCTCGGTGGCCACGATCACGCCACGCGCCGCGAGCCGCTCGCATGCCGTGGCGAGCCCGGTCATGCCACCGAGCAGGACGGTCAGCAGTCGTGTGCTCACCCCGCCGTCCCGGGCGACCGAGAGGATCTCGACCACATCGCGTTCGGCGCCCGTCAGTCCCGCCAGCAGCTCCGGGAGCAGGCCGTCGAGCTGAGCTGGGGGCGTCAGCCGGTCCGTGCCGGCCGCCCGCAGCAGCGGCAGCGGCGCGCCCGAGGTGGCCCGCCACAGCTCCTCGGCCACCGTCTCCTCGGCGGCTTCCAACGGGCGTCCGAGCCCTTGCGACAGCAGCGTCAGGGCGTCCTGGTGCCCGAGGCCGCCGAGTGCCAGGGCCCTGCCCTGGCCGAGCAGGGTGCGCCGCCCGCCCGCGTACAGCAGCGCGGAGGACGGGAGCGCGTCCAGCACCGCGTCCAGGTCGTCCGCGTCGACCTCCAGGTCGTCGAGGATGACGTCCGCGGTGACGTCGGCCATGAGGCGCCGCAACTCCGTGGGGGACGGGCGGTATCCAGGGGCGTCGTAACAGGCTTCGAAGACGTCCTGGAGTACGTCGCCCGTGTCGCGGCCCGCCGCATCGACGAACACGACCGCGTCGCGCTCGTCCGCGAGCCGATGGGCGGTCAGTCGCAGGAGGGTGGACTTGCCGATGCCGCCCGGCCCGTGCACCTGCCAGGCGTCGTGCGCGGCCAGGCCGCTGACCAGTTCGCCGACCTCCCTCTCCCGTCCGACAGCGGCGCGCGGGCGCCGGGGCAGCAGCGTCATGTCCTCTCGGACGACCGGGACCGGGCGCTTCCCGGAATGGACGACCTGGACGAACGACCGGTCTCCCGAGACGACCACGTTGTTGTCGCCGATGGTGACGTGACCCCGTACGTCGCTGATCTCCACGGACGTCATCGGGCCGGTCAACAGTTCTCACCCGAGGTGGTGGACCCGAGGCTCTGGAGGAGCCCGTCGAACCCGGAAGCGACTTCCTCGCCCGCGGCCTGTGCCAGAAGTGTGGCTGTGGGATGCAACAGCAGGGCGGTGACAGCGCCGAGCGCGGCAGGGAGCCGCTGGGCGAACCAGTCACGCACTTTCGCCATGGTGCGCACGTCGGGTTCGCCGTCGGTGACCGCCTCCTCCAGCTCCTCCAGTCGGTCCACCGCGGCGCCCTTCTCCCGCTCCCCGGCGCCGTCGAGCCCTTCGATGAGCTCCCGTACCCGAGCGAACTCCGCGTGCAGTGCATCCAGCTGACCGTCTGTCACGGGAGCTGCCGGGTCGGGCTGGATGCCGATGCCGCCGACCACTCTGTTGCCCTGGCCGACGGTCGTGTGACCGGTGACGTTCCGCACCGTCACGTGGTACGTGGCCTTGTCCTTCTCGCCCTGTGCACCGTCATGACTCACCATCGGAATTCCATCCCCCTCGACGCACGGCAGACCGACGCGTGTCACGTGCCGACGCCTGACGCGGCCCGGCGCCCCGGGTCGGCGTGATGACGCGTGTTCCGAGAGTAGTCAGGGGTTTGTCCGGATGGCAGGGATTCGGCGGAAGCTTCCCTCCGCGGCCGACGCTCGCCAACGGGCGCGTGCCCCGTGGGTCACACCCCTCTAGCCGAGCAGCGCGTAGACCGTGGAGGCACGGGCGGCGGGGCCGTCGGCACCCTCCGCCGTCATCGTGATCTCCGCGAAGGCCATCCGTCTTCCCAGCTTGGACAGCCGGGCCTCGATGAGGACGTCCGCGCCCACCACGGCACGCTGGAAGGTCGTCGACTGCTGCACCGTGGTCATCGGGACGAAGCCACCGCGGGCCGCCGAGACGGCGATCACGGTGGCGGTGTCGGCAGCGGCCATGAGCGCCTGGCCGCAGAGCCCGCCGCCCTCGCGGGCCAGCCCGTCGGCCCAGGGGAGGCGCAGGACGGCGTGGAGCTCGCCCGTCTCCACGACGGAGAGGCCGAGCTCCAGGACCCAGGGGGCGAAGTTGTCGGAAAGGACCTTGTCGGCGGCAGCAGGCGTGAGCGTCATGGCCTGATGGTGCCGCGGGGTCGGCGCACACCGGTACCGAACGCGCGCATTGCCCCGGCACGGGTGACGGGACGAGTTACGGCACGGTTGACGGGACGGGTCACGAGGACAAGCGCCCGGAGCCGGCCGGGGTCTCCCCCGTACCGGCCCGCTCCTCCCTCCCACGCCGGGCGGGGACGCGCCGGTGGTCCCGCAATGCGCGGGCCGGACGGCTACGGGGCGTTCACGCCCCCGCCCAGAGCCCCTCCGGCGTCAGCCCCAGCAGATCGATCGCGTTTCCCCGCACGATCCGTTCCACCGCTTCCGGCTCCAGGTGCCCCATTTGGGCTTCGCCCACCTCGCGGGACTTCGGCCACGTGGAGTCCGAGTGCGGGTAGTCCGTCTCGTACAGCACGTTCCCCGTGCCGATGGCGTCCAGATTCCTCAACCCGAAGGCGTCGTCGAAGAAGCACCCGTACACGTGCTCGGCGAAGAGCTCCGACGGCGGACGCAGTACCTTGTCCGCGACCCCGCCCCAGGCGCGGTTCTCCTCCCACACCACATCCGCCCGCTCCAGGATGTACGGGATCCATCCGATCTGCCCCTCCGCATACATGATCCGCAGGTTGGGGAAGCGTTCGAACTTGCCGCTCATCAGCCAGTCGACCATCGAGAAGCAGCAGTTGGCGAAGGTGATCGTCGACCCCACGGCCGGCGGCGCGTCCGGCGAGGTCGACGGCATCCTCGAGGAGGAACCGATGTGCATGGCAACGACCGTGCCGGTCTCGTCGCACGCCGCGAGGAACGGGTCCCACGCGTCTCCGTGGATCGACGGCAGCCCCAGGTGCGGCGGTATCTCGGAGAACGCCACCGCCCGTACCCCGCGCTCCGCGTTGCGCCGCACCTCGTCGGCGGCGAGGTCCGCGTCCCACAGCGGGACGAGCGTCAACGGGATCAACCGTCCCTGCGCGTCGGGACCGCACCACTCCTCCACCATCCAGTCGTTGTAGGCCCGGACGCCGAGCAGCCCCAGCTCGCGGTCCTTCGCCTCGGTGAAGGTCTGGCCGCAGAAGCGGGGGAACGTGGGGAAGCAGAGCGCGGACTGGACGTGGTTGACGTCCATGTCGGCCAGCCGGTCGGGCACGCTGTACGAGCCGGGCCGCATCTGCTCGTACGTGATGACCTCCAGCCGTATCGCGTCGCGGTCGTAGCCGACGGCTGTGTCGAGCCGGGTGAGCGGCCGGTGGAGATCCTCGTAGACCCACCAGTCACCGATCGGGCCGTCGTCCCCCGGGTCGCCCATCACGGGGGCGAACTTGCCTCCCAGGAAGGTCATTTCCTTGAGGGGGGCCCGGACGATACGTGGCCCGGTGTCCCGGTACTTCGACGGGAGCCGGTCCCGCCAGACGCCGGGGGGCTCCACGGTGTGGTCGTCCACCGAGATGATCATCGGGAAGGTCTCCATCCTCCTACGGTAGCGTCAATCTGACGAACCGTCAGCTAACGCGGGGGTGGATCCTGTGCAGGGCGTCACCCATTGCTGACGATCCGGCCTCGTACAGGGCAGACTGTCGGGGTCGATACCGGCGAAACGAGCGGTACGAGCAGGGGGTAGCTATGCACCGTGAGAACGGGCCCTCCGCACCCACGCACTTCCCGGAGCAAGAGGCTCCGGGGGGACCTGCGGAGCAACCGGCTCCGGGCCGGGCGGACGGTGGCGACGGCCTGCGCTTCGGCGTGCTCGGACCCGTGCGCGCCTGGCGCGACGACGAGGCCCTGCCGTCCGGCTCGCCGCAGCAGCGCGCGCTCCTCGTCGCCCTCCTGATGCGCGAGGGCCGTACGGCCACCGCCGCGGAGCTGATCGACGCCATCTGGGGCGAGGAACCGCCCTCGCAGGCGCTGGCTGCACTGCGGACGTACGCCTCCCGGCTCCGCAAGGTGCTGGGGCCAGGCGTACTGGCCAGCGAGTCCGGGGGCTACGCCATCCGCGCCCGGGCCGATTCCCTCGACCTGCACGTCGCGCAGGACCTCATCGCCGAAGCCGAGAAGGCACGGGCGGGCAGCGACCGCGGGCGGGCAAGGGCGCTGGTCAACAAGACGCTCGGCATGTGGGACGGCGAGGCGCTCGCCTCGGTGCCCGGCCCGTACGCCGACTCCCAGCGGGTGCGCCTCGAGGAATGGCGGCTCCAGTTGCTGGAGACGCGGTTGGAGATGGACCTGGACCTCGGCTGCCACGCGGAGGCGGTCTCCGAGCTCACGGCACTGACCGCCGCCCAACCTCTGCGCGAGCGCTTGCGCGAGTTGCTGATGCTGGCGCTGTACCGCAGCGGTCGGCAGGCGGAGGCCCTGGCGGTCTACGCGGACACCCGACGGCTACTGGCCGACGAGCTGGGAGTCGACCCGCGGCCCGAACTGTCGAGGCTGCAGCAGCGGATCCTCCAGGCGGACCAGGAACTGGCCCGTCCGGCCCAGGAACCGGAACCCGCCTCGCCCGGCATCACCAAGCCCGCCCAGCTTCCGGCCACCGTCCCGGACTTCACCGGCCGCAAGTCCTTCGTACGGGAGCTGAGCGAACAACTCGGCACGGCGGAGGGATCCGTGATGGCCGTCTCCGCGTTGGCGGGCATCGGCGGCGTCGGCAAGACGACGCTGGCCGTGCACGTCGCGCACGCCGCACGGCCGCAGTTCCCGGACGGTCAGCTGTACGTCGACCTGCAGGGGGCCGGCCCGCGCCCCGGCGAGCCGGAGACCGTGCTGGGGGCGTTCCTGCGGGCCCTCGGCACGGAGGACACGGCGATCCCCGACTCCCTGGACGAGCGGGCCGCCCTCTACCGCTCCACGCTCGACGGCCGTCGTGTCCTCGTCCTGCTGGACAATGCCCGCGACGCCGCGCAGGTCCGCCCGCTGCTCCCGGGCACGGCGGGCTGCGCGGCCCTGGTCACCAGTCGCATCCGCATGGTGGACCTGGCCGGTGCGCATCTGGTGGACCTCGACGTGATGTCTCCCGACGAGGCACTCCAGCTCTTCACCCGGATCGTGGGCGAAGAACGGGTTTCCGCCGAGCGGGAGGCGGCCCTGGACGTGGTCGCCGCCTGCGGGTTCCTCCCGCTCGCGATCCGCATCGCGGCCTCCCGGCTCGCGGCCCGCCGCACCTGGACGGTGTCGGTGCTGGCCGCGAAGCTCGCCGACGAGCGGCGGCGCCTGGACGAGCTCCAGGCCGGCGACCTCGCGGTCAAGGCCACTTTCGAGCTCGGCTACGGCCAGCTGGAGCCGGCTCAGGCCCGGGCCTTCCGGCTGCTCGGCCTCGCGGACGGCCCGGACGTCTCCCTGGCCGCGGCAGCCGCCGTGCTGGACCTGCCGCTGCACGAGACGGAAGACCTCCTGGAGGCCCTCGTCGACACGTCCCTCCTGGAATCGGCGGCTCCAGGCCGCTACCGCTTCCACGATCTGGTGCGGCTCTACGCGCGTGCCTGCGCGGAACGCGACGAACAGCCGCCGGCGGAGCGGGAAGCGGCACTGTCACGGTTGCTGGACTTCTACCTGGCGACGGCGGCGCGCGTGTTCGCGATCGAGCGGCCGGGCGACTGCACCGTCGACCACCTGGAACGCACGCAGCACGCTGGGCTGGAGTTCGACGACCGCCAGGTGGCGCTGGACTGGCTGTACGCGGAGGGCAATTGCCTCCTCGCGTGCGCAAGGCAGAGCGCGGAGGGCGGGATGCTGCGCCGGGCCGTGGACCTGCTGTGGGCGTCGAAGGACCTGATCGACTCGGGTGCCAACTGCAAGCTGTACCGGGCAGCAGCACTCACGGCGCGCGACGCGGCCCGTGCGGTGGGCGACTCCAAGGCCGAGGGGCGCGCACGGACCACGCTCACCAACGTCCACCTCGTGGCCGGCCGGTACGCGGAGGCGGACGAGGAGGCACGCAGGGCCAGGCAGCTCGCGGTGGAGGCCGGTGACCCCGCCCCGGTGTACTGGGCGGACAACGACCGGGGGATCATCGCCACCGTCGACGGCAGGCAGCCCGAGGCGGAACAGCACCTGCTCGACGCGCTGGCAGGTGCGCGCGCCGACGGCAATCTCGCGGGGGAGGCGAGCGCCCTGTGCAACCTCTCGCGCGTGCACGTCCTCACGAAGCGCCCGGCCAGCAGTGCGATCGACCTGGCCCAGCGGGGCGTCGACATCTACGACCGGATCGGACTCACCCTCCGGCTGGCGAACGGCAGGTACGCCCTGGGCATCGCCCTCTCCTACGCGGGACGCCACTCGGACGCCCTGCACCAGTTCGAACAGTCGCTGCACATCTTCGCCCGGAACCGTCAGCACCTCTGGGCGGGAACCGCCCACTTCCGCATCGCCGAGGCCCACTTGTCGGCCGGACGTCCCGCCCGGGCGGCACAGCACGCCGAACAGGCACTGGCCATGGGGTGCATCGGCGGCGACCGCATCCGCGGCCATGTGCTCACGGTGCTGGGGAAGGCACTGGACGCACTGCGCCAGGGAGATCGCGCCCGTGCCTGCTGGCGCGAGGCCCTCGGCGTTTACGAGCAGCTGGGGGCACCCGAAGCGAGCACCGTGCAGAGCCTGCTGAGGCCCGTCGCGGCGGCCTGACCCCGGCCGACCTTGCCGTTCAGCATTCGTTTATGCCTGCGGTGCATCCTCTTACCATCGGTCCGTCGCGTCGGGGGGCAGGCGGGTCGCCAGGGGGCTCACCGCTAAGGTGAGCGGTCCTAAAACGCCCGTTCGGCGGTCCTCGGGGGAGTCGCCGAACGGGCGTCACCGACCGTGCAGACAGGCATCCGTAAGGAGCTGAAGGACCATGAGCATCGAGCAGAACAACGACGACATCGTCGTCCAGAGCGACAACCACACGCCCGCGCCGCCGAAGAAGCCGCTCGCGCCCCAGAGCGACAACCACACTCCGGCACCGCCGAGCGGACAGATGATCGTCCAGAGCGACAACCACACGCCCCTTCCGCCCATGGAGTGATCCAGAGCCACCTTTCGGGGGGGCGGGGGGGGGGGGGGGGGGGGGGGGGGGGGGGGGGGGGGGGAGGTCGGGCGCCCCGCCAAAGAGGCCCGGGAAAGAGAAGGGTTCCCCTTCGGGGAGGA
>NZ_JBHZCF010000017.1:186813-196084 GCF_042755225.1 Streptomyces sp. NPDC059169
GGATCCCATCAAAACAAAACACCCCCCCCCCCCCCCCCCCCGGGGAGTAACTAAGACCCCTTTTGGGGGGGGCATACCCCGACGACAGGGGGGAGCCCCCCCCCCCCCGCGGCACGTCCACATCCACACCAGAGGCATCCGGAAGAAGCCCGGTTCACCAGTCAGGAGAGACGAACATGACCCGCACGGGCCGCATCGTCACAGTGGCGGCCGTCGTGGCCGCGACGTTGGCCGGAACGTCGGCCACCGCAGCGGCAGCCGACAACCACACCCCGGTGCCGCCGCGTGCCGCCGACCGCAGCGCCGGCGGTCCGACCGCCGGCGACCGGGGCGACAACTCCCAGGATCAGGGCTGATCCGCCCCTGCGCTCCGCGCTCGCAGCTCGGTCTTCAGCACCTTTCCGCTCGCGTTCCGGGGGAGGTCCGGCACGAACTCCACCTGCCGCGGCACCTTGTAGTTCGCCATCTCCCTGCGCGACCACGCGATGAGGTCGTCCGCCGTCAGCGTCGACCCCGCGCGCCGCACCGCGTACGCCTTGCCGACTTCACCGAGCCGCCCGTCCGGCACGCCTATCACGGCGACGTCGGCGATGTCCGGGTGCAGACCGAGGAGTTGCTCGATCTCAGCCGGGTAGGCGTTGAAGCCGCCGACGATGAACATGTCCTTGATCCGGTCGGTGATGCGCAGGTTGCCCGCGGCGTCGAGGACGCCCACGTCACCCGTGTGCAGCCATCCGTCCGCATCGATGACCTTCGCCGTCTCCTGCGGGTCCTCGAAGTACCCCTGCATGACGTGGTGGCCGCGCACCAGGATCTCGCCCTGTTCTCCCGGCACGGCGGACGAGACGCGGACCTCCGTGTCCGCAATGGCGCGGCCCGAGGTGGCGGCGATGGTCTCCGGGGCGTCGCCGCGGCGGCACATCGTGACGATGCCGCTGGCCTCGGAGAGCCCGTACGCCGTCAGGACCGTGGCGATCTTCAGCTCGCTGTGCAGCCGCTCCACGAGCCGCAGCGGGACCACCGCCGCGCCCGTGACCACCAGCCGTAGCGCCGAGAGGTCGTAGGAGGCCCGTGCCGGGTGGTCCAGGAGGGACTGGTGGAGTGTGGGCGGTCCCGGAAGCACCGAGATGTGCTCGGAGGCGATGTTCGCCAGCACCGTGTCGACGTCGAAAACGGGCTGCGGCACCATCGTCGCGCCCCGCATCAGGCACGCGATGACGCCGGCCTTGTAGCCGAAGGTGTGGAAGAACGGGTTCACGATGAGGTACCGGTCGCCCTCTCTGAGCCCCGCCAGCTCGCTCCAGACGCCGTAGCAGCGCAGCGTCTGCGCGTGGGTGATGACGGCACCCTTGGGACGGCCCGTCGTCCCCGAGGTGAAGACGATGTCTGAAGGGGAGTCCGGGGCGACCGCGTCCGCCCGCGACCGCACCCTGGCCGCGTCCACCCCGTCGCCGCCCGCGAGGAAGTCCTTCCAGGTGCGGTAGTCCTCCGGCGCGCCGTCAGCCAGCACCACCACCTGTTCCAAATGGGGGAGTTCGGCCCCGGAGCGGCGTAGCGACGCCACGTACGACGTCCCGAGGAAGGTGCCGGTGATGAACAACAGCCTGACGCGGGAGCGCTCCAGGACGTACGCCGCCTCCGAGCCCTTGAAACGGGTGTTGAGGGGGACGAGCACCGCGCCGGCGGTCACGGCGCCCAGGGCGGAGACGATCCAGTCGAGTGAGTTCGGCGCCCAGACGGCGACGCGGTCACCGGGCTCGGTGCCGGCCGCGATGCAGGCGGCCGCCGCCCGCTCGACGCGCTCGCCGAGCTCCGCGTAGGAGATGCGGTGGCGACCGTCGACGACCGCCTCCCGTTCCCCGAAGCGTTCCCCGGCACTCCGCACCAGCCGCGGGATGGAGCCCCATTCCAGGTCGCCGCGCATCATTCGCCCTCCCCCAACGTAGCTGACTATCCGTCAGATTAGCTGTACCCTCACCGCCATGGCGAGCCTCAAGGACGCAACCGCGATAGCCGGGATCGGGCAGACCGCCTTCGCGAAACACCTTCCCGAATCCGAGAAGACCCTGGCCTGCCGGGCCATCCTCGCCGCACTCGACGACGCCGGGGTGTCGCCCGCCGACGTCGACGGCTTCGCCTCGTACACGATGGAGGAGACGGACGAGGTCGAGGTGGCCAAGACCATCGGCGCAGGGGACGTCACGTTCTTCAGCAAGGTCGGCTACGGGGGCGGCGGCTCCTGCGCGACCGTCGCCCATCTCGCCGCGGCGATCGCGACCGGCCAGGCGAGCGTCGGGGTCGCCTGGCGGTCGCGCAAACGCGGCTCCGGCCCACGCCCCTGGAAGAACACCAGCGTCCAGCTGCCCACCCCCGGCCAGTGGACCCGGCCCTTCGGGCTGCTGCGCCCCGCCGACGAGATCGGCATGCTCGCCCGGCGCTACATGCACGAGTACGGCGCCACCCGCGACCACCTCTTCAACGTCGCCCTCGCCTGCCGCAACCGCGCCAACCAGAACCCGGCCGCGATGATGTACGAACGGCCGCTGACCCGCGAGATGTACATGACCTCCCGGTGGATCAGCGAGCCCCTTTGCCTGTTCGACAACTGCCTGGAGACGGACGGGGCGCTCGCCTGCGTCGTGGTGTCCGCCGAGCGCGCCCGGGACCTACGCCACCGGCCCGTCTACGTGCACTCCGTCGCCCAGGGCCTGCCCGCCCAGCACCACGGAATGGTCAACTACTGGAACGTCGACCCGCTCACCGGCCCCGCCTGGACGGCCGCCCGGCAGCTGTGGAAGTCGGCCGACTTCGGGCCGCAGGACGTGGACGTCGCCCAGATCTACGACGCCTTCACCCCGCTGATCCCCCTGTCGCTCGAGGGCTACGGCTTCTGCGGCCGCGGCGAGGGCGGGTCCTTCACCGAGGGCGGCGCCCTGGAGATCGGCGGCCGGCTGCCCCTGAACACCGGAGGCGGCGGACTCAGCGAAGCGTACGTCCACGGCTTCAACCTCATCAACGAGGGCGTGAAGCAATTGCGCGGCAGCTCGACCGCACAGGTTCCGGATGCCGCGACCTGCCTGGTCACGGCAGGCGAGGGAGTCCCCACATCCGCGCTACTGCTGAGGAGTTGAGCCCCTTGACGGATACCGCCGTCCGGCGCCTGACGCCCGTACCCGACGAGGACGGTGCCCCCTTCTGGGAGTACGCGGCCCGGGGCGAGCTGCGCGTCCAGTCGTGCGCCTCCTGCGGCGCACTGCGTTTCCCGCCCCGTCCGTGCTGCCCGCACTGCCGGTCGTTCGACTCGGAGTGGCACCGGATGAGCGGGCGGGGCCGGATCTGGTCGTACGTGCTCCCCCACCCGCCGCTGCTCCCCTGGTACGCCGCCCAGGCCCCGTACAACGCGGTCGTCGTCGAGCTCGTCGACGCCCCGCACATCAGGCTCGTCGGCAACGTCGTCGCGGCACCCGGTGCGACGCTCAACTCGGTCGATCCGGCGAGGCTCCGCATCGGAGCACCGGTGCGGGTCGCCTTCGGACCTTCCGCGGACGGCGGCACGCCCGTCCCGTGCTGGCTGTTGGAGCGTCCGTGAGCATCCGGGTCGATCGCGACGCGCAGAGCGGTGTCGCCGTCGTCACCCTCGACCGGCCCGGCCGGCACAACGCAGTGGACCTGGCGACGGCCGGTGAACTCGCCGCCGTGTGGAAGGAATTCCGTTTCGACGACTCCGTGCGCGCGGCGGTCGTCACCGGCGCGGGGGACCGGGCCTTCTGCACGGGCATCGACCGGTCCGTGCTGGTACCGCAGCCGTCGTCCCCGTACTCGGTCGACGATCCGCTGATCGCGATCGGGCCGAAGGCGAACGACCTGTGGAAGCCGGTCGTGGCGGCGGTGCGCGGGCTGGCCTGCGGCGGGGCGTTCTACCTGCTGGGAGAAGCGGAGTTCGTGGTGGCCGCCGAGGACGCCCAGTTCTTCGATCCGCACACCGCCTACGGGATGGTCAGCGCCTATGAATCGGTGTACATGGCGGCGCGGATGCCGTTCGGCGAGGTGGCCCGGATGGCGCTGATGGGCACGGCGGAGCGGGTCTCCGCACAGCGCGCGTACGAGATCGGACTGGTCAGCGAGGTCACCCCGCCCGGCGAGGAGCTGGCGGCGGCCCGGCGGAGCGCGGCGGTGATCGCCTCGTACCCGACGGCTGCGGTGCAGGGAACGGTACGGGCCCTCTGGGCGGCCAAGGAAGCCGTGCGCGCCCAGGCGCTCGCGCAGGCGCCGCAGTTGATCGCACTGGGGAATCTGGCCCCCGAGCGGCAGGCGGAGTTGTTCGCTGCCCGCCGCTCGGGGTTCAGGCTGCGCTGACGCGGTGCGTGCGGCGTCCACGGTGAGTGCGTCGGGCGCCATCCAGGGTGGGCGGGCCGGCCGGAACGTCGGCCGGCTCCTGGGTCGCGCCCCGCCGAGCAGCGGCGGCTCGAGGGAGCGCCCGCGCCCGCCCGAGACGATGTGGTCGGTGCGGGCGCGGCGGAAGGGGGAAGGGGGAAGGTCGCGCGGCAGGACGGGGGTTACGAAGCCGTGGCGCGGCTCACCTTGGTGAGCCGGCACTTGCCGCCGCTGCCGTCGCCGCTGCTCGGCGAGTACGAGGCCGCGACGTCGATGGTGTCGGTGGTGCCGGGACCGACCCACGGGATGGTGGAGTTGCTCTCCCTCAGCAGGGCGCCCTGGGGATCGGTGAACTTCACGCTGAACGTGTAGGTGTAGCGCTCGGAATCGCTCTTGTTGGTCGCACTGACCCGGGCGACCACTCCGCGCGACGGGTCGAAGGCACAGGACTCGATCCGGACGTCGTCCTCGGGACGGCTCTTGGACTTCTTGCCTCCGATGCCGCTCACGGAGCTCGAGCCGGAGCTGCTGCCGTCACCCGTCGTGGAACCCGCCGACGAACCGCCGTCGTGGTCGCTGCCGCCGGTGCTGCCGGAGGAGCCGGAGGAGCCCGAAGAAGACGACGAGGACGAGTGCGAACCACCGGAGCAACCGGCGCCGTGGGAGCCGCGGGCTCCGGTCAGGGCCACGACGGCGATTCCGAAAACGGCGACTGCCCGGACATGACGGATCTTCACTTCAACCCCCGTTGGAAGTGTCTGGAAACGAATGGCCCAAAGTGCTTGACGGGCACACGTCACCCTAACAGGGTTGACGGGGCCGGCCGGCCCGAGCGGCAGCGGAGCCGACCGGCTCGTCGGCGCGCCGTCAGCGGTGGGCCAAGGGGTCGCGAACCCGGAGCGCCGGGCGTAGCGTCTGCTGCGAGAGGAGGCCGGCCATGGTCCGCAACGTCATCGGCTCGGTCATGGCTCTCGTCGGAGCGACGGCCGCCGTCTGGAGCCCCTTCCGTGTCTGGTACGACGGCCGTCAGGGCAGCGCGTACCGCGTTCAGGACCTCTTCCAGGGCGTCACCCGCGCGCAGACGGAGCTCGCGACCTCGATCCTCCTGCCGTTCGCGTTCGCCGCTCTGGTGACGCTGATCGGCCTGGTGCTGCGGTCGCGCCTGCTGGTGGCGCTCGCCGGAGTGATCGTCCTCGGGTTCACCGTCCTGTGGATGGTGCGCCAGGGCCAAGCCGCGGGCAGCCTCACCGTAGGGGGTCGCGGCCCCGCCCTCGGCGACGGAGTCGCCGCCGCGCTGGGCGGGGGCATCCTGCTGCTGCTCGCCGCGGCCGTGATGAGCGGCCGCGCTCCACGGCTCGAGCGTGCCGAGGAACCGGCGCCGTACCGGGGGACCGACGGCCCCGAGCCGTACGGCTGGGCGGCCCAGGACGACGAGACGACGCAGACGATGCCCCTGTCGACGGACCTGCCGCGGCGTCCGCGCCCGGACCCGTACGGAGCGGGACCGGCCCAGGACCCCTATGGGACGGGTCCGGTCCAGGACCCGTACGGACCGGCCCAGGACCCCTATGGGACGGGTCCGGCCCAGGACCCGTACGGACCGGCCCAGGGTTCGAACGGAGCGTACCGGGGACCGTACCGGCGCCCCCGCGAGAACCCCCGGGGGAGCGCGCACGACGATCGGTACGAGGACCCCGGGCGGTCACAGGAGACCTGACCTGCCGCGCGCTCGTGCGCGACATGGCTTCAGTTGGCGGAGGCTCCCCTCCCCGTCGCCGTGCCCTTGACCGCGTCGAGCGCGTAGACGCAGCGGTCCTTGGAGCAGGCGTACACCACACCGTTGCGGGCCACCGGCGAGCCGGTGATCTCCCCGCCGGTCGCCAGCTTCCAGCGGAGCTGCCCGCCGCTGGCGTCCAGCGTGTAGAGCACGTGGTCGGCGGAACCGAAGTGCACCCGGCCTTCGGCGACGACCGGGGCGCCGACCACCTCGCCGCCCGCGGCGAACCGCCACTTCGGGGTACCGGTGACCGCGTCCAGCGTGTAGAGCGCGCTTCCACTGCCCACGTGGACGTTGCCCCCCGCGACGAGCACCGGCTCGATCGACTGGCGGGCCTCCGTGGCGATCCGCCAGCGGTCCTTGCCGGTCGTGGCGTCGAGCGCGTACACGGTGCCGAGGTAGTCGGCGAGGTACACACCGCCGCCGGTCACCGCGGCCCCGGGCGCGAAGGCGGGCGGCGAGAGGAACACGGCGGGCGCCTCGAAGTGCCAGCGCACGTGCCCGCTCGCGGTGTCGACGCTGAGGACGCGGGTGCCGGCGGCAACGTACGTACAGCCGTCGGGCGCCTGGGCGACCCGCACCGGAACGCCGCCGCAGGACGCCGCGTCGCCGACGGGGTACGACCAGCGTTCCGTGCCGGTCCGGGCGTCCAGGGCCTGGAGACGGGCGTTGCGCCACACGTACACGGTGTCGTCGCTCAGTACGGGGCCGGCCTCGGCGGTCTCGAATTCGGTCTGCGCGCCGGTGACCTCCCACAGCTTCTCTCCGCTGGAGGCCTCCCATCCCTGGACGCCACCGCCACGGGTGCCGGTGACGACGGTGCCACGGACCGCCTGGAGCGAGTACACCCAGGCATCGGTCTGCAGCCGCCAGCGTTCGCTGCCGTCCGCAGCGTCGAGGGCGTAGAGCGTGGGCCCGTCGGAGGCGTGGATGCGGCCCCCCTCGACGGCCATCGACCAGGCCACGTCGCGAGTCTTGAACTGGCGCCGGCCCGTGGCGACGTCCAGGGCGTGCACCTCGAACGACGTGACGTAGAGCAGACCGGCGTCCACGACGGGAGTACCCCACACGTCGTTGGACATGCGGAACCGCCAGGGCCGCCAGCGCCCGGGTCCGCCGCCCGGCGGCTGAGCGGGGGCGGGCACCGGCTGTACGGGCGGTGCGGCACTGGTGGCCGCCTCACCGCCGGGCGGACGGATCCAGCCGGTGGCGGGCCCCGCATCGACCCCGACGACGCTCCGGTCGGCGACCCGCGGGCCGGGTCCGATCGGCACCTTGGCACCGGGCAGCCGCACGGGGCCTTCGGGGACGGACCGCGGGCTTCCGTGGCCCGCCCGCCCGGCCCGCGGGTCACCGCCGCCGTGCGGGGCGCCGTCGAAGTCGGGGGCGCGATCGGGTCTGGGCGGCGCGGGTGGGGCGGGTGGGGCGGGGGGCTGCTCCGGCGGACGGTTCGTCGCCCCGGCCGCACCGGTGGTGGGGCGGCCGCCGCGGCGTTGCTCGATCATCGACACGGCCGTGGTCGGCAGCCAGGCCGAGGCCGTACCGCTGTCGTCGTCCCCGCCGGACGAGAACAGGTGCGGTGCGAGCTGGGCCTGCAGGTCCTCCGGGGAGGGCCGCAGCCCGGACTCCGTCTGCATGCAGGATTCGATCAGCGGCCGCAGCTCGTCCGGCAGTCCCTCGATGTCCGGGCCTTCGCGCAGCAGCATGAACACCGTCTCCACGGGGTTGGCGCCGTGGAAGGGGGCGTGTCCGGTCGCGGCGAAGACCAGGGTCGACCCCAGGGAGAAGACGTCACTCGCGCCCCTCACGCTCCGCGAGTCGCGGGCCTGCTCGGGCGACATGTAGGCGGGGGTGCCGACGGCGACGTTCGTCATGGTCAGCCGGGTGTTGGAGACGCCCGAAGCGATGCCGAAGTCGATGACGCGCGGGCCGTCCTCGACCACGAGCACGTTCGACGGCTTCAGGTCGCGGTGGACGAGGCCGGCGCCGTGGATGGATTGCAGCGCCTCGGCGATGCCTGCGGCCAGCCAGCGGACCGCCTGGGCCGGGAGCGGCCCGCACTCGTTCACTATCTCTTCGAGCGATGGGGCGGGGACGTAGGCGGTGGCGAGCCACGGCACCGCAGCGCGCGGATCGGCGTCCACGACGGCAGCGGTGTAGAAACCGGAGACCGCCCGTGCCGCCTCCACCTCGCGCGTGAAGCGGACCCGGAAGAGCTGGTCCTCGGCGAGTTCCGTGCGCACCGTCTTGATCGCCACACGCCGGCCCGACGCCGACCGTGCGAGATAGACCAGCCCCATGCCGCCGGCCCCGAGCCGTCCCAGCACCTCGAAGGGGCCGATCCGCCTCGGGTCGTGCTGCGTCAGCTGCTCCACTTCGCCTGCCACCTCCCCGTAGGAGCCGTGTGGTACGGCCCCGTCGCCACCTGATTGTTCCTGCCGAAGGCGACGGTTGCGAACCCGGGGCGGTATCGGGGTGTCTCGGTACTTTTTGCGAGGCTCGCCCCGGGAACGGTGCGGGAGGCGACGAGCGGGTGGACACATGGTCACGGAGCGTGCGGATCCCCGACGGGCGAGGTCGCCCAGGAACCCGTCGCGGACCGTACGAACGGAGGCCGGGCGCCACGATCGTCACGGAGCGTAGCGGACGTGGTGCGGGGAAGCGACGCCGTCCGGGCACGGCGCGACGGACCGCACGGGCCGCACGGGCCGCACAGGCCTCATGGACCTCGCTGAACGTTTGGAGCTCGACGGTCGCTTGGACCTCATGAGCCCCATGAGTCCCGTGGACCGCACGGACGTGCAGAGCCGACGGATCTCACGGAGCCGCACTCCCGCCCGGTGCACAACCACGGCCGCACGGCCCGCACACCCCACTCACCCCGTCACCCCCATGGGCCGCCCGAAGTCCGTACACCTCACGGATATCGCAGAGCCGTCCCTGCCGGACGGCGGCTCCTCCTGCTCCTCGGATCCGGGGCGGTGGGGGGGGGGGGGGGGAGGACACCCCCCCCCCCCCCCCCCCCCCCCCCCCCCCCCCCCCCCCCTCCCCCCCCCCCCCCCCCCCCCCCCCCCCCCCCCCCCCCCCCCCCCCCCCCCCCCCCCCCCCCCCCCCCCCCCC